>NZ_CP120233.1:1595000-2195000 GCF_030012985.1 Microbulbifer sp. VAAF005
AGCCGGCCTTTTTTAGGGAACTGTTTCACTACTCGTTGCCACCCTCCTCGGAGGACTGCTTTTCACGCTGAATGCGCTGATAAATCTCTTCACGGTGCACAGCAACTTCTTTAGGGGCATTGACACCAATGCGCACCTGATTGCCTTTCACCCCCAGCACGGTAACCGTGACATTGTCGCCAACCATCAGCGTTTCGCCAATTCGGCGGGTTAAAATCAACATTACCTACTTCTCCTTGATCATCCTGTGATTAAGAGCAGCCGGCATTCCCCTGGAACTGCTCTTATTTGGTCATCATAACCGGATGGCGGTACACAAAGGCTAAAAACTACCCTTCACACTCTTCAGTATTGACCAGTCGAACAAAATCTCAACAGGTTGGAAGCTACGTCGAGCAACTGAATTGTAATGTGTTGTTTTTCCTGCCAGCTAACCGGTTAAAAAATCTCGTTATCTTTCTTTGTCTGAAAGTTCAAATTCGCTATGCAGCGCCCGAACAGCAAGCTCCAAATAGCGTTCATCAATAATCACCGAGATCTTAATTTCCGAAGTGGTGATCATTTGAATATTGATATTGTCTTCACCCAAAGCGCTAAACATACGACTTGCCACATTTGCATGTGAACGCATACCTACGCCAACTATAGAAACTTTGGCGATCTTGTCGTCTGTGATCACCTCTCGGGCACCAAGTTCCGCAGAAACTCGCTCCAATACATCTCGAGCCTTGCCAATATCATTGCGGTGAACAGTAAAAGTGAAGTCGGTCGTACCGTCGATAGCACTGATATTTTGAACAATAACGTCAACTTCAATATTTTCAGCACCAACTGGAGCCAAAATTCGGCATGCAACCCCAGGGGTATCGGGCACTCCACGGATTGTCAGCTTTGCTTCATCGCGGTTAAATGCGATACCGGATACAACGGGCTGTTCCATATCGTTATCTTCCTCATCCAGGCTAATCAAGGTTCCGTTACCCTCTTCAAAAGTTGAGAGCACGCGCAAGGGAACCTTATACTTACCAGCGAACTCTACGGCGCGAATCTGCAGGACCTTGGAGCCGAGGCTGGCCATTTCCAGCATCTCTTCAAATGTGATTCGATCCAGTCTGCGTGCACTATCGACCACTCGAGGGTCGGTGGTGTAGACCCCGTCCACGTCGGTATAAATCTGGCACTCGGTAGCATCTAACGCCGCAGCTAATGCCACACCCGTCGTATCAGACCCTCCGCGTCCCAGCGTGGTGATATTGCCGTCGTCATCCACTCCCTGGAAACCAGCTACAACAATGACCTTGCCTTCATTGAGATCGGTGCGCATTCGCTCCACATCGATACTTTGAATGCGAGCTTTGGTATGAGCATTGTCCGTAAGAATTTTTACCTGCCCACCAGTGTAGGAACAGGCGTCATAACCACGCTTCTTCAGGGCCATACTCAAAAGGGCAATTGTGACTTGCTCTCCCGTGGAAACCAGAACATCCAACTCTCTGGGATCTGGCTTTTCCTGGATTTGATAAGCGAGATCAATCAGACGATTAGTTTCACCACTCATGGCAGACAAAACGACAACCATGTCATGTCCCTGAGCGCGAAACGCGGCGACTTTATCGGCCACAGCTTCAATTCGCTCAATGGAGCCAACTGAAGTCCCGCCATACTTCTGCACGAACAAACTCATAACTTACTGTGTTTCCTTAGCTCCACAATAAGTACGCTTCCTGCCCAACTCGTGCAGGCGCGCACTTAATCACCAAACCTCTGCGAAATCAACTCAACTACGAATTCAGACCACTAATTTGACAAAACTTAACTAGTTTAAGGATTGCTCAATCCAATTTGGCACTTCTTTCAGCATATTAGGGAGTGCGGACACATCGGTTCCACCACCCTGGGCCATATCTTTTCGACCGCCACCCTTGCCGCCCAGCTTCCCGGCAGCAAAGCGCATAAGGTCACCCGCAGAAAGCCGATCTGTCAGGTCTTGGGTAACTGCGGCAACCAAAGCCACCTTTTCATCGCCCGGAGCCGCCAGCAACACTACGCCGCTGCCCAGCTTGTTCTTCATTTGATCCGCCAGATCTCTCAGTGATTTGGGGTCAGCTCCGTCAATAGAGGTTGCCAGCAACTTAAAGCCCGCCAGCTCAATGGCCTGAGCGGAAAGATCTCCGCCAGCACCACTGGCCAACTTGGTTTTTAACTGGGCAATCTCTTTTTCCAGTTTTCGGTTGTTAAGCAGCAACTGTTCAACTTTGTCAGCCAAGGAGTCCGGACGCGCCTTAAGCAGAGTCGCTACATGCTCCAGACGCTGCTGTGCCTGATCAAACAGAGACATTGCGTGAGCGCCAGTAACCGCTTCGATTCGACGTTGGCCGGAAGCAATACCGCTTTCCCCAACAACGCGAATCAAACCGATATCACCGGTACGCTTCACGTGAGTACCGCCACACAACTCAACGGAAAAAGCCTTGTCATCGGTTTTGCCCATGGAAAGTACACGCACAGTATCGCCGTACTTTTCGCCGAACAGGGCCATAGCGCCCATCGCTTTTGCAGACTCAATATCGGTTTCGTGAGTTTCAACTGGAGTATTTGCGCGAATTTGACTATTAACCAGGGATTCAATCGCATGTAACTGCTTTGCTGTTACGGCTTCTGGGTGGGAGAAGTCAAAGCGCAGGCGCTCGGAGTCCACCAGGGAGCCCTTCTGGGTGACATGCTCTCCCAGCACTTTGCGCAAGGCGGCGTGTAATAGATGGGTTGCGGAGTGATTCAGGGCGGTGGATTGACGAACATCTGCAGATACGACTGCCTCAAGGGTTTCGCCCACAGCGATGCCCCCGTTCAACACCTTACCAGTATGCAAATGATGCGCGCTCTGCTTGGTGCAATCGCGCACTTCAAAGCGGGCATCACCGGAACTCAAATAGCCACTATCACCTACCTGACCACCGGACTCTGCATAGAAGGGTGTCCGATCCAGAACAATTGCACCCTCTTCACCTTCTTCCAAGCGTTCAACCTGCTCACCACCTTTGACGATGGCCAACACTTTGCCTGCTGCCTCGGTCGCGTTGTAACCGAGAAACTCTGTAGCCCCTTCCAGTTCGAGGACATCGGTATAGTCCTGTTTAAATTTACCGGCAGCGCGAGCTCTCTGACGCTGGGCTTCCATAGCAGCTTCATACCCATCCATATCCAGGGATAGATCGCGCTCACGGGCAATATCCTGGGTTAGGTCTGTTGGGAAGCCGTAAGTATCATGCAGAGTAAATACCAACTCACCGGGGATCTCACTGCCTTCGAGGGACGCCAGGGCATCCTCTAGCAGCGCCATTCCCTTATCCAGAGTCTTCGCAAACTGTTCTTCCTCTTTGCGCAGCGCATTCTCAATCACCTGCTGCTTTTCACGCAGCTCCGGGTATGCGTCACCCATCTGCTCGGCGAGCGCTTCTACCAGCTTGTAGAAGAAGATGTCTTTGTGCCCAAGCTTGTGGCCATGGCGCACTGCGCGGCGAATAATGCGGCGAAGTACAAATCCACGGCCTTCGTTGGAAGGCATTACGCCATCGGCAATCAGGAATGAACAAGAGCGGATATGGTCAGCGATCACTCGCAGGGATTTCTCTTCCAGGTCGCTGCAGCCAACCACTTCCCCCGCCGCTTTCAGCAGCGCTTGGAACAAGTCAATTTCATAATTGGAGTGTACTCCCTGCATTACGGCGGCAATACGCTCCAGCCCCATACCGGTATCCACTGAGGGTTTGGGCAGTGGGTGCAGCTCACCATCAGCGGTGCGCTCATACTGCATAAATACCAGGTTCCAAATCTCGATATAGCGATCGAGATCGTCATTATCGGAACCGGGAGGGCCGCCGGGCACATCGGCACCGTGATCGTAGAAAATCTCAGAACTTGGACCGCAGGGACCAGTGTCACCCATCTGCCAGAAGTTATCCTCGTCGAGACGGGAGAAGCGCTCGGCACTCACTCCCATTTCCTTCAGCCAAATATCAGCGGCTTCATCATCGCTGATATGTACGGTTACCCAGAGACGTTCTTCCGGCAAGTTCAATACTTTGGTCAGGAACTCCCAGGCAAAGCGAATCGCTTCGCGCTTGAAGTAGTCGCCGAAGCTAAAGTTACCGAGCATTTCAAAAAACGTGTGGTGCCGTGCGGTGTAACCGACATTTTCAAGGTCGTTATGCTTGCCTCCTGCACGTACACAGCGCTGTGAACTGGTGGCGCGATTGTAGGAACGCTTTTCCTGCCCCAGGAAGGTGTCCTTAAACTGCACCATGCCGGCATTGGTGAATAACAGCGTCGGGTCATTGCCCGGAACCAGGGAGCTGGAGGGCACAATAGCATGGCCCTGCTCAGCAAAATAATTCAGAAAGGCGTCGCGAATCTGTGCGCTTTTCATCCAGCGTAATTCCACTTCGTTAGTTGAGTTTTATTTGATTGGCGTCAGTGACACGGTGTCACTTCTGTTCCACTACTGTGCCAGCCCCTGTTCGGGCATTCTTTTTTGGGCAAGCAGGTGAACATGCAGGTGAAATACGGTTTGACCTGCGCTTCGACCGTTATTAACTACCAGTCGATAGCCCTCGAGTCCCAGCTTGCGCCCCAATTCTGTCGCCACCCACATTAGGTGGCCGAGCAAGGGTTTATCCTCAGCCTGAGCAACGGATAAATTCACGAGGGGTTTGCGTGGGATAATGAGGAGATGGGTCGGCGCTTGTGGCGCGCGATCCTCAATAACGACACATTGGTCGTCCTCGTAGATCATCTCAGCAGGGATATCTCCCGAGATAATTTGACTGAAAACGCTGGGTTCACCCATTGGTTTACTTTTCCAGCTTTTCCTCGGCTGTCAGCTGCCGCGCTTCAGATTCCAGCATTACCGGTATACCGTCCCGCACCGGATAGGCTAGACCACTGGCCTTGCAGACCAGCTCCTGTGTGTCCTCCCGGTATTCAAGCGGCGCTTTACTCACCGGACATACCAACAGGCTCAGCAACTTTTTATCCATGTTCCACCCCACTATTTTCCCTCGGTAATACTTCCGATGGGCAAAAATGACCGCGTATCATACAATGCTTCATACGCTTTTACACGGTATTCGCCATAGCTTCTGCTGCGCCACCTGCTGGCTTAGCGCTTTTTTACCCTTATGTGACAGAAGCAGTCTCTACTGAAACAGAATTGAGATGGCTAAGTAACAGCTCCCGGGCTAAACGCCCCTCCTCTATTTCATTAAATACCTCGTGGTAAGACCTTGAGAAACAGTGCAACTGCTTGTTTTTTGACCCCACCTGTCCAAACCACTTGCGGCTGAGTTCCACATCGACAATATGGTCTGATTCCGGCAATAACAGAAGGCAAGGCATGGATATCCCATCCAACCGGCCAGATAAAAACTCCCGCTCCTGCAAAAAAGTCTTAAACCAGCGCAGAGAGATGCTGTGATGCACAAGTTCATCACTGACATACCGCTTGACCACATCCGGGCTACGAGATATCCACTGACTATTTATCTGGCTGGAAAGAGCCAACCCCGGAAGCCAGCGAGCCAAAAATAGCGCGAACCATAGCAGAAGGCCTTTTGGCTCACTTTTACCGCGAAAGCCCGGTGCGGAAAGATTTAAACTGTCGACAGATTTATATCGAATAGCACAGCCACAAGCGATAACAGCTCCCATACTGTGGCCAAGAAGATGCATCCCAAGTCCGGGGTTTCCACTTTTTACCAAGGAAATAAATTCATTTAGATCCTCACTATAAAGTGCAAAATCCTCAATATCCCCGCGCTTCCCATCCGACAATCCATGGCCATAATGATCTAAGGCATAGACACTGTACCTAGCTCGATTGAGGTCTTCCGCCAGATCACTGTAACGTCCACTGTGCTCTCCCAACCCGTGGGATATAACTACCACACCCACGGCTTCTTCTACCCACCAGCGCCGGTAATACAGCGTCACTCCCCTGGTCACAAACTCCATTGCAATCTCCTTATTGATTATTATTTTGCTAGCTAACTGCTATTCCAGGGTTTCGCGGTACCTGCCCAGCATGGCCAAATGATTCATGCGGGACCGTTTAAGTAGCGCTTCCTGGGCTGCTTCAACATTCTCCGGGCGCCCTTGCCAAGCAGCGAGTGCTGGCTCTTGTAGTGCGCGCCCATAGGAAAAGCTCAACTGCCAGGGGCCACCACCCTGCTGATTCATTGCATTGAGATTGGCCGTGGCCTCTTCTGGTCCCTGCCCCCCGGAAAGAAAATTAATCCCCGGCACTGCTGCGGGGACCGTTCGCCGCAAGCTGCGCAGGGTGTATTCGGCCACCTGCTCAGGATCAGCCGTTTCCGCCTCCGCACCCGGGGTTACCATACTGGGCTTGAGCAACATCAGTTCCAGTATTACCCCGTGCTGGTGGAGTGCGTGGAACACAGAGTGCCAAACCCGCTCATTTACCGCCGCACTGCGCTCTATATCGTGCTCACCGTCCATCAGAACCTCTGGCTCCACAATAGGAACCACCCCTTCGGCCTGGCATACCGCTGCATAGCGGGCCAACATCTCAGCATTTGCGGTAAGCCCCAGGCGCGTGGGGTTGTGATGGCCTATAGGATAGACTTCACGCCACTTGGCGAAGCGAGCTCCTTGCTTTTTATATTGCTGCAAGCGCTCAGACAACCCGTCCAGCCCGTAGGTGATCATATCCCCAGGCGCTCCAGGCAGAGGGCCCTTGCCCTTATCCACCTTAATACCCGGCACTATCCCCTGTGACGCTGCCACTTCCGGCAAGGGCTGACCCTCGGCATCTTTTTGCCCCAGAGTTTCCTCGAACAAAATAACGCCACTGACACATTCACCTAACCCCTTACAGGACAGCAGCGCAGCACGGTAGTCGCGCCGGTTTTTCTCAGTGGAATCCACTCCAATCGTGGCAAAGCGCTTGGCAATAGTGCCGCCACTTTCATCGGCAGCCAGGATACCCCTTTGACCATCGACCAAAGTTGCTACAGTTTCCTCCAGCATATCGATATGTGACATCTCTACCCCTCCCTTAGGTTATTACGCTAAGAGGATAGGCGGTCCAGCCTAAAAAGCTTTACAGGCTTTTACCGCCCTCCGCCAACCAGCCAACAACTGCTCCCTCTCCGCCTGAGTCATTGCCGGCATAAAGTCCCGTTCAATTTCTTGCAAACACTCCGGTAATTCCCTTGGTCGCCAGATCCCACTGCCAATACCAGCCAGCAACGCAGCACCAATAGCCGTCGATTCAATCTGCTGGGGCCGTTCAACACGCAAAGAGGAAATATCCGCCTGGAATTGCATCAGGAAATTATTCGCGCAAGCACCCCCATCCACACGCATATGGGTAATCGGCAAGCCCAGGGCCTGCTCCATCAAGCGGGCCAATTCATCACTCTGGTAAGCTATAGATTCCAAAGTGGCACGCACCACCTCAGCTCGACCAGCCCCCCGACTCAATCCGCAAATAGTCCCCCGTGCCGATGGGTCCCAGTGCGGCGCACCCAGTCCACTAAATGCAGGCACAAGATAAACGCCGCGGGTATGAGGAATACTCTGGGCGATAATTTCGGTATCCACCGCCTGCTGGATCATTCCCATCTCGTCCCGCAGCCACTGTATAGCGGAGCCCGCTGTGAAAACTGAACCTTCTACGGCATAGGCCGGATTACCCTGGGCATCACAGGCCACTGTAGCCAGCAACCCCTGGGGTAGCTCCGGGCGATCCTCGCCGGCAAAAGCCAGCATAAAGCAGCCGGTTCCATAGGTGTTTTTTATACTACCGAGCTCGGTACAACCCTGGCCAAACAGTGCTGCCTGCTGATCCCCGGCAACACCACAAATCGGAGCCGATGTGCCGAGAAAAGCGTGGGGGTCTGTATCGGTAAAGTGGCCAGCCGACGGTAGAATTCTGGGAAGAATGGATTCAGGGCACTGGAAAAAATCCAGCAGCTCACTATCCCAGGCTTTATCTTTTATGTTGTACAGGAGGGTACGACTGGCATTGGTGTGATCGGTGAGATGGGCTTTGCCACCGCTCATTTTCCAGATCAACCAGCTATCTACGGTACCGAAACACAGGTCGCCATTTTGAGCTCGGGTTAGTAAATCCGGATTGCGGCGGAACAGCCAAGTCAACTTACTTGCGGAAAAGTAAGCATCCAGCAATAGGCCACTGCGCTCTCGCAACCAACCAGACCTGCCGAGTTCCGCCAACTCCCGGCATACCTCTGCCGAGCGCCGGCACTGCCACACAATCGCAGGAAAAACCGGCTCACCGGTATACCTATCCCAGACGATCGTGGTCTCACGCTGGTTGGTAATTCCCACCGCGGTGATATCCGATGCGCGAACACCTGCGCGCTGGAGTGCTGCGGCACAGACTCGGAGAGTTACCGACCAAATCTCTTCCGCATCCTGCTCAACCCAGCCAGGCTGGGGGTAATGATTGGGAATTTCCGAGTAACTGCGACCAATCAGGTGGCCCTTACCATCGAAGATAAAGGCTGTGGTACCGGTGGTGCCCTGGTCAATAGACAGGATCATAAAGTTCTCGCGCTTATTCTTTTAGTCTCTTTCTGTACCTGAAAATACGGCCGAAACCTATCGACCAGTCATTCAGGCAGTAGTCAGAGTATAAGCCCGATTAATTGCCGTCCAGCGCCCAGCTAATCGCATCCGTGGGGAAGCCCCGGTAAGCCAGGTATCGCTGGCGCCGCGCTCGCTCCTTCATCCACTGATCCCGTGGAAGCTCTGCGCTCATAGGGACCCGGTATTTTCTCTGAAGCATTTCCGCAGCTAACTCAAACCAATCCACTTCCAACTGATCGAGCGCCTGGGCAATTAGTTCACCGCGTACGCCGCGCTGCTGTAGCTCCTGGCGAATACGCATCGGCCCCTGACCGCGCTGGACACGGGAGCGGGCAAAAACTTCGGCAAAGCGTTGATCGGATTGATAGTTGAGTTCGTGTAGGCGCTCAAATAGCGTGTCGAAATCGGCGCTGGGGAATTTTGCCGCGAGCTTTTGCCTCAATTCATGGCGGGAGTGCTCGCGGCGGGTCAACAGCTCAAGCGCCGCGCTGAAAAGCGCTTGAGCTGGATCAACGGAAAAATCCGCTTTTGAGTACGGCATTTACTCTTCCGGTAATTCCGCAGCCTCTTCAGGGGTCGCAGGCACTAAATCACCGAGCAGCTGCGCACGCAACTGGCCTTCAATCTCGTTGCGAATATCGGGGTTATCGCGCAGGAACTTGGTAGCGTTCGCCTTGCCCTGGCCAATTTTGTCACCCTTGTAGCTGTACCAGGCTCCGGCTTTATCCACCAGCCCCATCTTCACGCCGTAATCGACGACCTCACCAATCATGTTAATGCCTTCACCATACATGATCTGGAACTCGGTCTGCTTAAACGGAGGAGCGACCTTGTTCTTAACCACCTTCACTCGGGTTTCGTTACCCACCACCTCATCGCCATCTTTAACGGAACCGATACGACGGATATCCAAGCGCACAGAAGAGTAGAACTTGAGGGCATTACCACCAGTAGTGGTTTCAGGGCTGCCGAACATAACACCGATCTTCATGCGAATCTGGTTAATGAAGATCGCCAGGGTGTTGGTGTTCTTGATATTACCAGTGAGCTTACGCAGTGCCTGGGACATCAAACGAGCCTGCAAGCCCACGTGGGAATCACCCATCTCACCTTCGATCTCAGCGCGCGGGGTCAAGGCCGCAACGGAGTCTACTACCAGCACATCAACGGCACCGGAGCGCACCAGCATATCGGCAACTTCCAGCGCCTGCTCACCGGTATCCGGCTGGGATACGATCAGCTCATCGACGTTAACACCCAGTTTTTCAGCGTAGATAGGGTCGAGGGCGTGCTCAGCATCCACGAAAGCACAAGTGCCACCCTTGCGCTGGGCCTCGGCAATCACCTGCAAGGTGAGGGTGGTTTTACCGGAAGATTCTGGCCCATAGATTTCAACGATACGGCCACGCGGCAAGCCGCCTATACCCAGGGCCACATCCAAGCCGAGGGAGCCGGTGGAGATCGCAGGAATACGCTCGCGCTCCTTATCTCCCATACGCATCACAGTGCCTTTACCAAACTGACGTTCAATCTGAGATAGCGCCGCTTTTAATGCCTTGTCTTTATTGGAATCCATGACCATTCCCGTATTTCTGAGCTGAATTGAGTGGTGGCAAGCTTAACGAAGGATTACTGTATAGGCAACCAGTAATTCCTCATACTGAGTACCAGCTTCAGGCTGAGCGAGCCTCGCTTCAAAAAGAAGTCTGAAGCCGGGGTAAACGAACAAAGATTGACCCGGCGGACAAGTTCAAACCGGGTGCTCACGGACAATCCTTAACATTCCCTTCAGCGCCTCAACGACCGTCTGCGATTGTACCTCTGCCCGGTTACCACTGAACAGAAAACACTTCGCATCAATCTGCACTGGCTCTTGCCCCTCCGCATGGGCCCAGGCGATCCAAACCGTACCTACCGGTTTCTCAGCAGTGCCGCCATCAGGCCCCGCGATACCACTGACCGCAACCGCAAGATTGGCATCCATCATCGCCAGAACCCCACAAGCCATCTGCCGAGCAACCGGTTCACTCACTGCCCCAAACCGCTTGAGATCATCGCTGTCGACACCCAGAACACCGTTCTTGATACGATTCGCATAGCTCACGATCGATCCATCGAACCAATTAGAAGCACCTGCTATAGAGGTAATAGCCGCCGCAATCGCACCACCGGTGCAAGATTCTGCCGACGTCACACGCCAATCTCTCTTTTCCAGCTCCCCGCCCAACTCTCTGGCAAGCTCAGTTATCTCTCTGTATTCCACCGTTTCTTCCTATTCAACCGCTCCTGGGCCACAACCGAATATTACAGCACAGAAGTGGGCTCTTATTCTGGGTGCCGACCTGCAGCAAGCTTACAAATTCAATTTTAAGTAAGCTGCCCCATACCGAATATACAACCGCCCCTCAGTGGTGAAGCCACAACCCCTTTAAAAACTCAATCCACGCCGGCTGCACACCGGCGCCGACACCAAAAGATAAATCTCACGCTATCGAAGCGCTCGCAAGCGGCGGCAGCACTCTAGAAAATAAAACTACCTATGGGAACCAGGTTGCCAATTCTAATTTCCGCCGCCGGCCCACCTTCAAATTAGAATTTAAATTTTAAAAGGGGTCTTAAATCAGCAAATAATTTCAGGCGGGCAATCCAATAAGCAACAGCAAATTTAAAAATAAAAACGTAAACAATGTAAAAACACATTAATACGCACTGGCTGATTCTAATTTTAAAGCAGAAAAGTTTTGTATATGCGATAAGTTGGACCAGTCTTACGACAAAGGGCCCGGGCTTTCCCTATGCAACAATCGGCTTTTTGTTAGTCTGTTACTGCTGTACTGAATATATAAATATCACAATAAAAAAGCAGATAAATTCCCAAGCCCAACAAGCATTAATCATCGTGGCAGATCACCGCCATTATAAAAACACAATGAAGTTGGCACCCCCATAGATAATTAAAGAAAGACAAAATCATGAATTTGAAAAAATCAGCGATCGCGGCTGCTATTGTAGGCGCCTGTGTGTCCTCACTTGCCAATTCAAAAACTTTGGTCTGGGAAGATAATTTCGACGGCGACAGTATTGATAAGTCCGTTTGGACTTACGATGTGGGCAACTCAGGCTGGGGTAACAATGAGCTGCAAACCTACACCGATGATAGCGCCAATGCCTATGTTGAAGATGGCAACCTTATTATTCAAGCACTGCAAAACGACGACGGCAGTTTTACTTCCGCCCGCCTGAAATCCCTGGGTCGTATGACTTATAAATACGGCACCATTGAAGCCCGCATTAAATTACCCGACCTGGATGCCGGATTGTGGCCCGCCTTCTGGCAGCTGGGTGGCGACTACGGCCAAGTGGGCTGGCCCGCTTGCGGCGAACTGGATATTCTTGAGGCAGGCATGGCAGATGCGCTCAACGCCGGCACGGTCAACTCAGAGGTTTCTGGCGCTTTTCATTGGCAGTATGAATCCGATGAAGGTATAAACTACACAGCGGACTACGGCCTATCAAAAAATCTAGTTGACGACTTCGGCCTCAGCACAGACCTTACCGAGGACTACCATATTTTCGGCATGACCTGGACCCCGGACAGCATCATTATGTGGGTCGACGACGAAGCCAATGAAATCATCAGCTTCAACACTGAACCCGAGGATAGACCCGAGACGCTAGATGAATTCCGCCAGCACAACTTCCTGATTCTAAACCTGGCGGTAGGTGGCAAATTCCCGGGGATTTATGCCAATAGCGACGTCACTGCCCCCATGCCCGCCAAAATGTATGTGGACTATGTTCGCATCTACGATAACGACGACAGCAGCTACAGCACAGAAATCTCCCTGGCTGAAGACACCGCCAAAACAGGTGATATCGGCGTATTTTCCGAGGGCAGCAACCTCTCCGAATCCCTGGAGCTTGGCACCGATACCGAGCTGTATGTCTGGAACCAAAACAGCATGTCAGCTACTGTCAGCGCCGAAGCTGCCGAGGGTGATGAGGCCCTGGAGTTTGATATTACCGCTGGTGAATGGTTCGGCATGGGCTTCTGGATGCACTATGACCTAAACCTAATGAACTACGAAAACGGTCATCTCAATTTCAAAATGAAAACCACCAGCAGCCAGACTATCGGCATTGGTATTTCCAGTACTGGTGGCGGAGATGCCTGGGTAGATCTGGTGGATGGTGATGATACCTACGGCCTGGAGCGCGATGGCGAATGGCATCAGGTCAGTATCCCCCTAAGCAAACTGGGAGTGGACTTCAACACTATCAGTCAGGCGTTTATGATTCGAGGTGATGCCGCCTCTGAAGATTTTGTTCTGTCCATTGACGATATCTACTTTAGCGAAAGTGTTGAAAAAACAGCCCCGACCGGTGTCTTTTCTCTCTACACCGAAACTACAGAGGCCAACTCAACTTTCACACTGGGAACTGATGGCAACCTGTATATTTGGGGCGATACCCTGCTGGAGGCCACTCAAACCCCATTCGAAGGTGAAGAGTCCCTCTCCTATTACTCCTCCGGGGCCGGCTGGTTTGGAATGGCATTTACTGCCGACAGCTACTACGATCTATCCGCCTTCGATAATGATACTGCAACGCTGAATTTCGCCCTGAAAACCAGCTCAGAAACCACCTTTAAAATTGGCATGAAGAGCGGTAGCGTCAGCGATATTGGGCAGCAGTGGATTGAATTTGCCAACGGCTCTGATCCTTACGAATTCGCGCGGGATGGCGAGTGGCACCAGGTATCAATCCCCGTTACTGATTTCAGTAGCGAGGTAGATATGTCAAATGTTATCCAGTTATTTGAGCTACTGGGTGTTGATGGAGATATCAGCGATATTGAGATTGACGACATCTATTTCTCTGGCGGAAGCTCAGACAGCGATAGCAATGGCAACTGCCGTCCTCACTCTCACAAGTGCCACCCTCATCATAAAGGGCACAACCATCGCCATAGAGACTGCAACCCACCCGCACGATGCGCACAGGGACCTCGCAGAAACTAAAAGTACAAGGGCGCTGCCAAATAGCAGCGCCCCTTTCTTTATTACACCACTCAATCTTTTTCACCAATATCAAAACCTGCCTTATTTGCCGACAGATATTACCTTTTAGGATATGACCCGGCGTAAGACAAAGCATAAAAACAATAAATCCAGATTAAATCGCTTACAATTTTGTTCAATGCAGTAGGGCCGGAAAAAAAATTTCCACACAAAATATTTGCGAACAAAAACACAAAAAAGAATTTTTTCTTTTTGTAAAAAAATTACAAGAAATTATCTTTCCGATGTATGCGACAAGCAGGACCACAACTACGACGAGAGGCCTAAATTCACTTCCCTGTAGAACAATCGTTTTGCTAGGCTTTGCTCGTGGCCAGCACCCGATTTTCAAATGAATTGAAGGAAACTGCAATTTAAGTATCTAGCATTCACTAGATTTACAAATAGTATTTAACTGTGTCACACCATCACTATCAGGCATTTTATTCTTATAAATAATTAACAACGAAAGAAAATCATGATTATTAAAAAAACAGCGATAGCAGCCGCTATTGTCGGCACAATTGTGTCCTCAATGGCCAATTCAAAAACTCTGGTCTGGGAAGATAATTTTGACGGGGACACGATCGATACTTCCGTCTGGACCTACGACGTTGGCAACTCCGGCTGGGGCAACAACGAATTACAAAACTATACCGATGATAGCGACAACGCTTACATCGAAGATGGAAACCTAATTATTCAGGCCGTAGAGGAAAGTGACGGCAGCTTTAGCTCGGCACGCCTTAAATCCCTTGGCCGCCTAACCTACAAATATGGAACTATCGAAGCCCGTATTAAATTGCCAGATATGGACGCAGGCCTATGGCCGGCCTTCTGGCAGTTAGGCAGCGACTACGGCCAGGTTGGTTGGCCCGCGTGTGGTGAGCTGGATATTCTCGAAGGCGGTATGGCCGAAGCGCTTGAAGCTGGCATTGTAAACTCTGAAGTATCTGGGGCCTTCCACTGGTGGCACGAGTCCGATGATTACACAGGACAAGCAGACTATGGTGAATCCAAGAACCTGGTTGAAGATTTTGGCTCCAGTACCGACCTGACTGAGGATTACCATATCTTCGGTATGACCTGGACACCTGAAAGCATTGCTATGTGGGTAGACGATGAAACCAATGAGGTTATCAGCATTGGCACCGATGACCCTGCATTTGATGAATTCCAACAACATCACTTTTTAATTCTCAACCTCGCGGTTGGCGGCATATTCCCACAACTTTACGCCAATAGTGATATCACTGCGCCCATGCCAGCCAAGATGTATGTAGACTACGTGCGTATCTATGACAACGATGACAGCAGCTACAGCACTGAACTCTCCTTCGCAGCCGATACTGCGAAAAGTGGCAACCTTGGTGTCTACGGTGATAGTAGTGAATTTTCCGAATCCCTAACATTTGGCACTGACTCCGAGCTCTATGTTTGGAACAACATGGAAAGCCAGGACAGCAGTGACGCACTTGAATTTGAAGTGGGTACTGGCGAATGGTTCGGCATGGGTGTATGGATGCAGTACGACCTGAATTTGATGAACTATCAAAATGGTCACCTGAACTTCCTGATGAAAACGACCACCGAGCAGACCATCGGAATCGGCATTGCCAGCACCAGTGGTGGAGATGCCTGGGTAGACCTGAGCGTTGACGGAGACACTTTTGGACTTGAGCGCGATGGCGAGTGGCATGAAGTAAGCATTCCCCTAAGCAAATTCGGAGTGGACTTCAACACCATCAGCCAGGCAATTATGGTGCGTGGCGACGCACCATCAGAAGCCTTTACCCTATCCTTCGATGATATCTACTTTAGTGAAAGCGTCGATAAGACGGCACCAACAGGTACCTTCTCTATTTACAGCGAAACTACCGAAGCCGACTCCACTTTCGAGCTGGGTACCGATGGTAATCTGTACATTTGGGGAGATACCCTAATTGAAACCTCCCCCTCCCCCTATGAAGGCTCTGAATCCCTATCCTACACATCATCCGGTGCAGGCTGGTTCGGCATGGCCTTTACCGCTGATTATTACTACGACCTATCAGCATTCGACCACGATACTGCCACACTCAACTTCGCCCTGAAGAGCAGCTCGACAACGACTTTCCAGATCGGCATGAAGAGCGGCAGCGTCGGTGATATTGGACAGAAGTGGATTGAGTTTACCAATGGCTCAGATCCCTACGGCTTTACCCGAGACGGTGAATGGCACCAGATATCCATCCCAGTATCCGACTTCAGTGATGAAGTTGACATGTCCGACGTTATCCAGCTATTTGAACTGCTAGGTGTAGATGGCGATATCAATGATATCGAGATCGACAATATCCACTTCGCTGGCGGTAACGGAAGTAGTGATGACTCTGGAAATGACTCAGATAGCGGCGACGATAGTGACAACAGCGAAGCCGGCGACCAAGACCTAACTGCCCAAGCTATCGTCACCGCCAGCAGTGAGGTCCAATCCATAGCTAATGCCGTTGATGGCAACAGCAGCACCCGCTGGGAAAGCGCCCATGGCGGTGACTCAGTATGGGTACTACTGGACCTGGGTGAGGCAGAAGCTCTGAACACCCTGACAATCGACTGGGAAACAGCCAACGCTGAGACCTATACGGTACAAGGCAGTAACGACACTATTTCCTGGACCACACTGGCCAACTTTAGTGGTGGTAGCGCCGGAGAGAGAACCGATGAGCACTCCCTGAGTGGAAGCTATCGATATGTGCGCCTGTACTTCACTGAGCGCAGCACAAGCTATGGCTACTCCATCTGGGAGCTGGGCTTAACTGGTGGCGACGGTCAGGCTTCAAGTATCTCTGCAACCTCTGAACTGCAAAGTGCTGACCTGGCAATCGACGGAGATAGCAACACCCGCTGGGAGAGCGCCCACGGTGTGGACAATGTCAGCCTGACTTATGACTTGGGCTCTGTACAGTCCATTGGCACCCTCAATATCGACTGGGAAACTGCCAATGCGGCTGCCTACACTCTGCTCGGCAGTACCGATGGCAGCAACTGGACAACTGTTGAGTCATTTTCCGGAATGGGAACCGGTGAACGCACCGACGCAATCACCGTAGAGGGAAACTACCGTTACCTGAAGATTGACTGCACTGAACGCAATACCGTGTACGGCTACTCCATTTGGGAAATTAGCACTTACTAATTGCAGCTGGTAGTAGCAACTTGGGCAGCACTTTTACAGTGCTGCCCTGCCTATAATCTGTCCCCGAAAGAACTAAAATTCCAAAGCTAGAGGTACTACACATCTTTGCACAGTAATTCGTTCTAATTCAAAGCCAACCTGAAAATAATAACCTTCCCAAGGCTAACGGTAGACCATCGCCAGGATCGAGCGACCCTGCTTCACGTAACCGCGGAATAAATCCCCAACAGGACCACTTAACTCATTCACTTCAACCCTCTCAAACCCCAAAGAGGAGTAAAAAGGCTCCAGATGGTCGTAGGGAAATGTATAGGTGTCACTATCAAAACGTTCAGCGAGGAGCGTCAGCAGCTGCCTTGCAACACCCTGCCCTTGATGATCTGGTGCAACAGCAACTCCGGCCAGGAGCTTAAAGTTCTCATAGCGCCGCAAATAACCGCAGGCAATCACCTCCCCCGTTCGCCGCGTACTATCCCGCAGTCCTCATGGCGTTTGGCTTTGCCACGAAATCCATACATGCGATAAAATTTGTTCGCTAGCGGAATCTCTATATCTGCCAGCCACTGAACACTATTAGAAGGCTGCGTTTTCGCCATAAACCTGCCCCTGTACCCCTGAAGTAGAAAAATGCCCAGAGAGACCTGTAGCACCTGCCTGCGCCCGCCCAATGTCTGCTACTGCAGTGCGTTGGTGAGCCTGGCTAATACCATAAAAGTGGTGATCATACAGCACCCACATGAAGAGAAGCACCCGTTCAATACCGGGCGTATGGCGAACCTGTGTTTAAATAACAGTGAAATGCTTATTTCTGAAACTCTTCCTAATCAACAGCTGGAAAGGCTACTCGATACACCCAGCGCTCTACTCTATCCGTCACTATCATGGCTACCCCAAACACCCCGATTAGCTGAAGGGAACAATACCCCTAGCCACCAGAATCAGCTGGAAAAGATTGAACAGCTAATTGTTATAGATGCGACTTGGAAAAAATCTAAAAAGATTCTTCACCTGAATCCCAAGCTACAACAGCTTCCAAGAGTCAATCTCAGTGGGGACTTGAAATCCAACTATGCAATTCGGAAAACCACCGTTGCGGATGGTCTGTCAACCATTGAAAGTATTGCCTTGGCTATGACTCGACTTGAAGATAAAAATGAGTATTCCAAGCTTCTGCAACCATTTGAAAAGATGATTAGCCTGCAACAGCAGAGCTATTCAGTAGAGCCAGTTTAGGGCATTTGGTTGTCACAGTCAGTGAGGCCTCAAGCAGAGAACCTAAACAATCACACCACCAGAAAATATCAAATTAGAAATCCCCTGATAGGTCAGCACACACATAAAAATTGATAAGGCATATCGAATAATCGATCGATATCGCTCTTCATCAATCCTCGATTGAAGCTTAAATCCGATAATTAGTCCAAAATATGCAAATACGGTAATTGCAGATAGCGACATCAACTCCAAATCATCAAAACTCAAGTAAACTGAAAGCACAGAAAGCTGTATCAGCTTGCCAATCAAGAAACAAATATTGGAAATAAGGATTACTTCCTTTGAAGACTTGGCAACTTCCAATAAGTAAATCATCAGTAGAGGCGCAATCGCATTAGTCGCGCCACCAATCACCCCAGCCAAGCCGCCCATAATAACAGGAAAAAGTACTGGCCGACTGGAGAATTTGGACAGATAACCCCTTAAACGATTGGAAAACAGGTAAATCAAGATTGAAACCGCCAGTAACAACTTGAGAATATCCGGATTTGCCCAGGTTAACAGCCATGTTCCGGTAAGGCTTCCAATAGACACCAATAGTATTACTAAACTATATTTAGAAAGATCAACCCTATAATCTCGGCACTTATAAAGACTGGATATAATTACCAAAAGCGACGGCAAGATGGTTAACACCACCGCCGTTTTCAAATCATAAGCAAGTGCCAGAATAGGCGTCGCAAGCATTGGGAAACCAAACCCCAATGCTCCGTGAGCCATACCTGCTACCAAAATAAGCAACAACCCAACTATAACTATCTCTATGACCACCCGTTAAGCAACCCTCGATATAGCAGGCATATTAAAACGTATTCGTTTAAGGTGCCTTTTCCTATCCTTAATTCCTGTTCTCGCGTGAAGGTATCGTCGATTATCCAATAACAATATCTGATTATTATTCAACCTAACCTTAAACATATTATGTGGCAACGATATTTTTAGCTCCAGCTCACGTAAAGCATCAAGCTCATCTGAAGAGCAATACTCACGCTCGATAATATCATACCTGTATCTGAAACCATGGCTCTCATCAATTAAGGATGCCTCTATAAACTCAGACGACTTGCGAAACTCTTCAGGAACACGCAGTTTAAACTTACTACTTGAAAGCACCTGGAAAGTTTTATCGGAGAGGCTCTCGATTATCCTGTCGGCACAGACAAGAATATTTTCTCCGCCTCCATGCATATCAGCGTGCACAACGAAGAGACCAAAGTAGCCAGGCATCTCCGATTCAAAAGCACCGTCATTGTGCAAGAAGAATTCTCTATCACTATGAGATATAGCCAATGCCTCATCGCCTGTCTCACCACCAATTCTCACATCCCAAACCGTTCGCCCCATAGAATCATGCTCATGTACCAACCCAATGGTATTGACAATATCCTCCATCACTTCAGCAGAATCATCAGAAAATTTGAGATGGATAAGCGCAATCCCCTTTTTAAACAGGGCTATCTTATAGCTTTCATACTCTATGTCCGAACAGGACCCAAGTTCAAAGCAGCAGTAACTTGGGACTCTAAGTGGCATGGCATGCGATGAAAAATAGAGTGACGACATTTTCAGCTCCCTTGATGAACAATTCCTTTACGATTCCAACAATATGAACTTCTACCCACAAGATAAAAGGAGCAATCTTTATGCCAAATATCACACATGTACCAAACTCATACGTCTCCAACTTTAGTCCCTGATGGCGTTTAAAGCTCTTTAACACCGAAAAAGTAAGTGTCCCCGTGGAAACTCTCTGAATCGCCTATCACAAAGTAACCCAGGCCATTCTAATAAGCCCCCTGTTTATTTCACAAAACAGCAACAATCCTCGGTTCAGGC
This sequence comes from Microbulbifer sp. VAAF005, assembly GCF_030012985.1. Taxonomy (NCBI): domain Bacteria; kingdom Pseudomonadati; phylum Pseudomonadota; class Gammaproteobacteria; order Cellvibrionales; family Microbulbiferaceae; genus Microbulbifer; species Microbulbifer sp. VAAF005. Next base: position 1,614,981 of record NZ_CP120233.1, read on the forward strand.
CAAGATAACCTACCTCCAAGCAGATAAAATTTATCATAGTACGGTAAAACCACAGCGAAATAGCTCCCTAGTCATGACCATTTAATAAAACCACAACAAATACCCCTTAAAAAAGAAAAGAAAGAATCGCAAGATAAGAGCCAATATCGGGGACAAGCATGCCCTATTAACTCCCCAATCAGGTGGAATAATAAAAAGTCAGGCGCTCACAATAAAATATATAAAGTGGATAAAGGTACCACCTATCAGGACCAATTCTGCTTTCGAGCCAAGCCGAGGGGAAAAGTATGGAAGATTTAAAGACACGGGAGCCATTTAAATGCCGTTACCAAACAGCCCCCAAGGAGATATCTAAACAAACCCTCCCCGATGGCAGCCATATAAAGTTGAGCGCCACAACTAAAGTACTCGTCAATTATTCAGAGACACGCAGACGCATACGTCTATTAAATGGGGAGGCCCAAATAAGCATTTGTAAAGAGGTAACCTGGCCATTTATAGTAGAATCACGACAAGCATTGATCCGTACACATAAGGCCACTTTCAATATTGACCAGCGATATGGAGTAACAGAAGTCACTGTTCTCGAAGGGAAAATCACTGTCAGCCCAGTAAAACAAAATAAAAATCGCGCCGAAATAAAGAAAGGGGAGATGCTCAAAGTAACTGAGCACAACACCGGTGCAATCAAAGATTTTGAGGTTTCCAGCTATAAGGATTGGGGAAGTGGATTTACAAAGGCTGATAACATCAGATTAACAGAACTTCTAATATCGCTAAATCGCTTTACAAATACACCACTTGTGACGAGAGACCAGAACACTAGTAGACTACTTGTTAGTGGAGTTTATGACCTGAATCATATAGAAGATACCGTCCTCTGTCTGAGCAAATCTTATAACCTGAAAGTCACAAAAGAAGAGTCTCACACAGTGTTAGAGCTGCTTCCAGAATAATAACCTAGCTTGTTAAATACCAACAAAAGTCGTCTTGTGTACCTAACAATAAAGATAAAACAGTACTTTTCTGTAATTCTACCAGCAAATACGGTCAATCTTAGGGGCTCAGTATTACTAAAAATACGTAGTTTGCTAGCCTAGTACCCTCAGCTGGCAAGGGGTACCAGGAATTCTCTTTCTGGTCCAGAGACTCCGAACCTTGCCAGCTTTTTTTATCACTTTGACTCAAAGTAAGTGACAGTAGAACCAAAGAAAAGACAGTAAATCCTACTCAACCGTATCCTTATCTTCTTGCCTCAAATAACCAGCCGCATTTTCATCTTGAGCTAATTGTCCCTGTTCTGTCATTGGCAGAGCACGACTTTGCTGATTAATAGCATGAATATTCGAAGTGTTTTCCAAGTCTCTACTGCTTGTAATGGAGGCAATAGACTCTCTATCTTTCAAGAAACTAATTACGTCATCCCTGATTTCAGATAAGTCGCGTTCAGACTTATGCATTTCAAGTATATGCCTTGGATACTCCAAGTTTCTCATGCCAGAAGCCGCAAATGTACTTGAGACAACCCTGGTTACTATCACCCAAGGCGTAATCGAACTTCTGACTAGTACATTTTCAGAGCGAGTACTGTCATGTATTCCAGTGCCCGTTGAGATCTTAGATTCAGTGAATGTCCCTTCGCATTTAAAATACACCAATAGTGATTCAAACTGCATCTCAGCAAAGAAGATATGTGACGCATTGACCAACAATCGAGCAAATGTATTAAGAATAAATCCTATCAAAAGCAGGTGAATTAGCGTCATACAGAGAGCGCCACCTGCTGAAATATACTGTTCTAGCAGAGCTAAGCGGCCAGCTTCCCCCTCTAAGGCGCCAAACTCCTGCTTAATGGCTGTAATAGATTCCGGCTGAAAAAAGTGAATAACATCAATCAAAGAGTATGCCAGCCAAATAGCTAGCGCAGTAACAACGATATAAAGCGCATTACCTGCGAAAAGACTAATATCGCGAATCAGCCTGAATTTTTCACCCAAATCAACAGGACGAACCGTAGGTTGTACTTCCTGGATCATTTCCCCATTGAATGAACCTTTACCATCCACTTGCTCTTCAAGTTTTGGATCAAGCTCTCTGTAAATACGATTGGGCACTTCCTTATAACGACGATTTGCCATCACAAGGTTATCCAAGTTTATAAAGATTTCCTTCGGGTGAACCGATTCCTGCCAGTTATCCCTTAATTCAGAAACCTCAGTGACTGGGTTTGCTATTTCGCTTCTAAAGCGCAGCATATAGACAACAGCAAAACTACAAGCAGCGCCTACAAATATAACCCCAAGAATATACAAGAACGGGCTAAAGCTCGGTAAAGCCTCAGTCAATACACCGGACACACTGATTATTTCATCTAGGGAAGTAGTACCTTCCCCCTTAAAAGCCTCAACGCCTAAACTTAACCCCAATCCCAGTAACAGGGGCACCACAATCGAGAATAATATCGTTTTTGCAATACTTCCCCCCGTAAGGCTCGCTACACTTTTCTGGGCTTCCCGTGAAATACCTTTACTCGCAGAGTGCCATACAATCAATGTATAAAGTAAAGCGATGGCAGAGTACATCGGGAATAGCTTTTCTCCCATATCACCAGCAAAACCACTGAGACAAATAAAAGCGACAATGACATAAGAGAGCAAGACAGTTAATGTACTTACCCATGCGCCAAACTGTGCCTGAGCCATATTTCGAATGGGGTATGGCATATAAAGCAATTTAGGGAAGATACTGTGTAATACCCGAGCCAAGAAGCCCTTAGGCTCTAGAAAGGTTGGATTCTTCCGGCCAACTAACATCTCTTCTAAGCCGGAAGCGGTATAAGCCACTTCATTTTTCTCTTCTGATGCCGTACTCGTTTCAGATTTAGAATGGTTAAAAGCTAATGATACGGGATGATTTCGACCAACAAAGAAGCGCAATAAGGCCAAAATGCCGCCTGATAGAGCCCTGATACCGCCGACCAGTAGAATTGCCCCCACTACGACAAGCACCCAACCACTTACGGGGTCCGACTTCACTTGGCCAGCAGCGATAAACAGCAAGATTAGGGCAACAAGAAACTGAACTCCCCCTAATTGCGGTAACCCGGCCTTCTTTCTTAAAAGGGTTCTTCAGGCCCAAATCAATCGAGCCGTAATCAAACGCCATAGAGTATCCCCTTAGTACTGGTACTTATGCTTAACGCCTTAATCTGCTAAAAGAAGATATACTTCTCAACTCAATGCAGCTTAAGGCTTTCCTGACTATTTTTCACTCACTTTATATAAAGATACTTACTATGCACTAGTAAGCTAATTGCAGCCCCCTATGTGTTGCATGTATTTCCGTATAACTGGGTATTCTTGAGGGCTTGGATAAGGAGTTATAGGCTGCTCACATATGGCCTGTACAACGCCTAGCCGATAAGTTACCTATACCTGTTCCCAGGCCAGAACATAGAATCGAGTTAATTCTCTCCGGGGAGTTTGATCGGTTAAATAGCTGCACAGAGTTTAAGATTGCTCGAAAAACGTAATATGCATTTAGCCTATTGGAAACATCTTCCGGCACGCGCGTAGTTGGAGCTGATATTAAATATGGCCAATTTTCATGGGAGGTAGGTACTAATACAGCTGATCCTATCGGGAGTTCTACATGAAAGTCGGATTTGATCCGTGCTTGCACCCGATCCTCTACTTGAAAACCGAGCCTACCCATAATTGGCAGATCCAACCCTCCATCCCTAATTCCGAAGCTATTGGCAGGGCTAACCATTGCATCAGCTGATTTGGAAAAGAAATCTCCCTCAATAACACCTACAACTCCAAAATCTTCAAATACTTCGCTCCAAGCTTCCACAAGCTCCTTGGGCTTATCAATTAAATAGATTTTATCTGGCAGCATAGGTATCTCAACCTTCAAAAGAACAGAAACATGTAGCAATATATAATCAACAGTATCTACAGCTCATAATTCCCTCACCTGATAATCAACTGTAAAATCCTTTACCCATGTAATTCCAGAGCCACTCATAACTTCATTCCCAAGTTCTATATCGGCAATAAATAGCCCCTTAGGGATTAAACTATTTCGAACTGCGTAATTCAGTAATTCCAAACCAGGAATAGCGGCAATCATGGAAGGTTGCTTGGCCCTAAATGATACATACACCCAATTATTATCATTTACTCCCGACATATCCTTCCAATTCTTATGGTACCAAACCTCCCATACTGAATCATTAATTGATACCTCACTATGTTTTATCCCTGCAGGATTGAAATGTCCGTCAGTAAAATATGTCCAGATCATAATTTCAGCAGCTATTACTGAACGATTTGGTTCACGCCCCCTATAAGCTTCAGAAATTAACCACATCGTCGTAGCCGTATTATAATCTCCACTCGATTTGCTTTCTGTATGATGTGAAATGCCAAGCTTCGCCAGGCTGGATATCTTTAAGGGAAATGCATCATCAAACTTAGGTTCCGGCGCCCAAGGAGAAGACCCTATTTTTATTTGTGGTTGGGAATAAATTACCCGTCGATCTAAAGGCCAAGACCATGACCAACCAAATTGTAACTCACCCTCTACCAGTCTTTTCTCCAAACATTGGGACCAAGGATCATCTTCTGCAGCATATTTATTCCAGACATTATTATTCATTATACCCAGCTTGGTAGCTACATTGTGAAAGTCTTCACAGCTAATAGTTGTAGTTTCTGGCTTTACCCAACCAGAACCATTACTAACTTTAGTAGCACAAGAAGCAGTCATAATAATAAAAAAACACAATAAAAATCTCAAAACCCCACTTCCCAGTAAGTTACCAAATAGCATTTTTACTCTTAAACTACCTAATTCTTTATTTTTGATAACAAACAAAATATTTATCATCCAATATTAGCCCCACCACCCATACTTTCGGCAACTGGTACATAACGTATATTGTTATGCCGCAATAGAGGAAAACAATATACATTTATATACTTACTCTTGCCTAACTCTAATGTTGAAAATCCGTTCCACTCATGGATAAATTGAGCCCACCTTCGGCGGCCACCGAAGGCCTTGTTTGTCACACTTGGTTTGATTGCCAACTCATAACAGTCATTAATACCCAGGAGCGTGACGGACACTCACTAGGCATAGCTCAGATAGCACTATGGGCAATGGGCCTCAAGCCAGACTAGCAAGTCAGAGATAGCTTATCTTATGAAACCTACAGAGATCGATATCGATATCGATATCGATATCAGCAGTAAACAACTCAATATTTATGTGAAACCTACTGACCAATTCTTTAGTGTTGCCAATGATAAAAATTACATTAAGGGCACCATTAAACAACGACAACCACTTAAACCTCAAAGAGCATTAATAGAGCCTATAGGAGGACTCGAGATAGAGTTTTTTGTGCCGCAGACAAAGCAGGATTACCTGTAGTTTTTTGCAATCGTTCTCAGATAAGAGGCTTTGCCAAATCCGCAGGACATTTTACCAAGGCTGGCAGGCTAGATACTATTGATATCACACAATTTGGCGAGAATATGAAAGCAAGACTATCAGCGCTTAAGCCAGAAAAAATCTGAGAGATCAGTGACTTACTAACTGTGAGAGGTCAGCGTTTAGAGATGAGCACAATGCAAAAGAATCGGCTTCAGATTATTGTTGATTGCCAAAGGAGTCGGAAATGTATTGGCTTATACGCTAATTAGTGAACTTCCTGAGCTAGGAAAATTGAATCGTATAGAAATTGCCACACTTGTAGGTATCGCCCCGATAAACCATGATAGCAGCAGCTTCCCGGGAAGGAGATATATTCGGGATGGAAGGCATCCTATACGCACGGTTCTGTTTGTTTCCATCACGTCGGCCATACAACATCACCCCAAGTTAAAGTCGATGTATAAGCGATTAGTCGACGCCGGAAAACCTAAAAAGCTTGCTCTGATTACGTGCATGAAAAAGCAGATTACGATCCTGAATACGATGGTGAAAAATAGCACCTACTGGGATGAAAGTATGGCTTAAAGACTTTACGAGCAACCATAGTCACTAGTTATGTGTTTTCAATACCTGCCCATGACTGGGCGCTTACTAACTTGACCTCTACAATAATCTCTTCAAATTCTGGAGAAAAGTCTTCAACATGAATAAAGTCATTGGAAATTTTATTACCTGATTCATCTTGAAGTATCAACTCCAGATCATCTCTCTTTTGATAATACTCATCATATTGCTCGCTGGTGAATAACTTAAAAACATTTTTTACTTTTTGATAGCCCGGACCTTGTATAAAACGCCCATGAACCATGCCCATACTTAAATCAGAATACTCCAGTCTCGATTGACCTATGTAAAAATCTTTTGAAAATATATAGTAATTCATATGTTCACATAACGCTCGCAGCTGCAGACGACTTGTAGCGACGAAGTAGTAGAAAGGCGTTCCGGCAGTCTGCGTTTGATATGTATTTTATGTGTCCGCATAGATACTGGCCTCTCTGACACTCAATATTTCAGCTTTCTCCCAGTTTTTATACTATGAACCTGTAGCTCACCGGTAAGAAGCCCATCCCTATTTTCTGCGCATTAAACTTCTGCGACTTTCTCGGCAGCACTAAATATTTCAACACCCACCTCTGACTCTATATCAGAGATGACGCCATACGACAAAGCCTGGTCGTTTTTTAAGCTCACTCAAGAAGGAAGTCAGTAAAAAGGTTCCCTCCCCTGCGTACCGGTCCATTATATCTTTCGATAAAGGTGTACCTACTTGAACTCTATTCATCTATCAAATCTTTGTTACACATTCCGTTGAGTGAAGGGGAGAAGCACCCAGTGCTTTGTCCCGCTTGCTCGACTTGTATGGTTGTTCTTGCCCGATTCTGATGTTGAAAATCCTTTTCGTTAACGGGTAAATTGAGACCCACCTTCGGCGGCCACCGAAGGCCTTGTTTATCACAGTTCGCTGCTTGGCTGGTTCGTAAAAGACCGATAACAAGTATGAACGTGATAAGCACTCACTAGGCATAACTCGGATAGTCATGTGGGCCTCGAGCCCGAATAGCAAGGCGGAGATAGCTTATCTTATGGAACCTCAAGAGATCAATGTCGGTATCGATACCAGCAGTAAACAACTCGATATTTATGTGAGACCTACTGGCCAATTCTTTAGTGTTGCCAATGATAAAAATGGCATTAAGGATGCCATTAAACAATTACAACCTCTTAAACCTCAAAGAGTATTAATAGAGTCTACAGGAAGACTCGAATTAGAGTTTGTTTGCGCCGCTGACAAAGCAGGATTACCTGTTGTTGTTTGCAACCCTTCACAGATAAGAAGCTTCGCCAAATCCGCAGGGCGCCTCGCCAAAACTGACAAGCTAGATGCAATGGATATTGCACATTTTGGTGAGGCCATGAAGCCAAGACTATCGGAGCTAAAGCCAGAAAAGCTTTGGGAGATCAGTGACTTACTGGCTGTAAGAAGTCAGTGTTTAGAGATGAGTACAATGCAAAAGAATCGGCTTCAGAGGATGCCGAAATCAGTACACAAACCTATCCAGACCATTCTAAACACCATCAAGAAAGAGTTACAAGGTATCGACAAGCAACTGGATAAACTGGTTAACAGTGTGTCTGAGTGGCGGCAAAGGCGCGACCTATTGTTGAGTGCCAAAGGGGTCGGAAATGTATTGGCTTATACGCTGATGAGTGAACTTCCCGAACTAGGAAAATTGAACCGTAAAGAAATCGCTGCACTTGTAGGTATCGCTCCGATGAACCGTGATAGCGGCAGCTTCCAGGGAAAGAGATATATTCGAGGAGGAAGGCATCGTGTACGAACAGTTTTGTTTGTCTCCATCATGTCAGCCATTCAGCATCATCCCAAATTAAAGCCGATGTATAAGCGATTAGTCGACGCTGGCAAACCTAAAAAGGTTGCTCTGATTGCCTGCATGAGAAAGCAGATTACCATCCTGAATACGATGGTGAAAAATAACACCTATTGGGATGAAAGTATGGCTTAAAAACTTGACGAGTAACCATAGTCACTTGTATTGCCATAACGGCAGATACTCATGAGGTATAGTAAAGACCACATGAAAATGTTCTGTATCAAATAATTTACGACGCTGCTGATCAACCCACTGGAGCTGTTTTCTGCCTGAGCAGAGCGGGCAACTTCTATGCCTACAAGAATGATGCTGTTCAGTGACATGGTTGTGCTTACAACGATAATAACTGCTTCCCATCGATTTTGTACGGCATTCTTGTATCGAGGAGATAGCTTTTAAATTTTTTAGTGGCTGCGCAGTTTTAGATAAATAACCACTGTACGCAGAAAATATATTTTGCAATACCCGGTTATGCATTTTCTAAAATGCCTCTTATAATTTAAAAGTGGCACCACTCCCGCGCAGCGGGTTTGTACAACGCCGCCATAAACGGCGCGAGTTTATGAGCGTCCGGCGACCAAAGGGAGCGAATTTAATGGCTTTGTTATGCGCTAGGACAATTAACACCACTACAGTACTCCTGAACGCCTGATTTCAGCTCTTTGACTGCACATTGTTCTTGCAGCTGATTCTCTAGCTTGATAATAAATGGGTAGATTGCATCAACAGCTTCTTGGGGTGGATAGCAGTTTAGACACCCATACCCATGTCTGAATTCGACTTTTCCATCGTAGGATTCTAAAAAATAGAAGTTATTCTTAATTCCGCTATACGTATACCAGTAGCGATGAACGATATTTGGCTTTTCTATTCTATGCAAAGTTAATGGTCTGCCCCCTTCCTCCCTACTGTAAGAAATTTGAGAGATACCATCGATAGCTTGCACAGCGGACAAAACACAATCGGTAGTCGGGTATGCCTCGAAATATGCGACACGAGTGACTCCTCTTATTGTGTCACAGCCCGTTAATATCAAAAATAGTATTGGTATTAGTAGATACTTCATATCAATTTCGCGTATAACGCCTCAAACACCGGCTTAGTGAAGTTGGCGGCTTTTTTGGAACAAAAAAGGTGACAGCTTTGCCAAGTCCGAGTGCTTTGACTTGTTAAGCCTTTGGTTCGAAATAAAGCTCATACCTTTCTAAGTGCTCCAGTTTAAAAAATTCTTGGTCTTCAAGATCTTCTACGGCATCAGGGTCTTCCTTGCCTGAATTTAGAGATCTTATGGTTAGCTTGTAAACCCCAGCCCCAATATTAAACTCTGGCTCATCATCACGACCATAAACTGGTGATGACAATTTTACCTTGCCAGAATTGATTATAATTTCAGTGATAGCATCATGCCCGCCTTCAGGCAGTGCTTCACTGGGGGCACCTTTGTGGATGGTCACAGCATGATCATTGTAATCACCGATAGCAACAACATGGATGCTGTTCTTACCTTGAAGATATCCTTTTTTAAGCACTTCATCAGACCACTCTTCATCTACCGCATAAGGGTCGGCATCACTGTCAAAGACATAAAACTGATAGTGATCTGCAAATATTCTGTGTTGTCCGATCATGACTTCTCTTGAGGCTTAATCGGGATAGGGAGGCACCTCACGATGCCTCTCCTCCCACACCACCAGGCATACGGGTCACGTACCATGGCGGTTCAATTCTATTCCCCTTCCTATCTGCCAATTCCGGCAGCCCCAAGTTCCTAAAGTATCTATTTGGCAATGCTCTGTAAAGGGCAGGACTTTTGCTTAGCCTCCATGGTCCATGCGCTGATTTGGCCGTGTTCCACGCTAAAAAGCGATCAACACCCAGCTTTCTTAATCTGCGGTAACCACTACGTCCCCATTGCTTCCATAGATAACATCGCAACTTCCGCCTTATCCACTTGTCCAGATCTTTCAGAGGGCTCAGTACTTCACTGATGTCAAAGTACGCTTTCCAACCAAGCAGGGACTTCTTTAACTCTTCTATGATCTGAGTAAACTTGCGGCCTCGTGTTCGGCGGGTGATCATTCTGATCTTTGCCTTCAATTTATTAATCGATGATTCTGATACCTTTATCCGGGCATCCTTCTTCAGCAATCTAAATCCTAGAAAGCTCCGCTTCCAGAAGTGATCCTCTGCACTCTTCTCAGTATTTACTGTGAGCTTCAGCTTACATTTGATGAAGTGCGTAAGGCTTACTTTTATCCGCTCTGCAGACCGACGACTTCCCACCAGTATTTGAAAATCATCGGCATATCGCACAAAACTGAGTTGCCGCTTGTGCAGCTCCCAGTCCAGTTCATTAAGCACAATATTAGCTAGAAGCGGAGATAGCGGCCCACCTTGCGGTACGCCTTTTGTAGTAGCTATTAACTCGCCATCGACTACCGTCGGCGCTTTTAGGTATCGGTTTATCAACCCCAGAACATCAGCCGGTATTCCACTTTTCTTCAGTGTTAGCATGAGCTTGTCATGATTCACTTCATCAAAGAAGGATTTCAAGTCCATATCGATCGTCCAGCGCTTTCCTTGCCGGACAAAGTTTTGGACCTGTCTAATCGCCTGGTGTGCCGATCGATTTGGTCTAAAACCAAAACTAAGAGCATGAAACTTCGGCTCCCATTGCTCACTGAGTATCTGTGCGATAGCTTGTTGGATCAACCTATCTTGCACAGTGGGTATACCCAATGGACGCAGGCCTCCATTGCCTTTTGGTATAAAGACGCGTTTCACCGGTTGAGGACGATAGCTACTACTTAACACCTTTTGTCGGGTAGCAATCCAGGTCTGCTTAAGATGTTCCGGCAACTGTTTTACCGTCATACCATCGAGACCTGGCGCACCCTGGTTACGAGAAACTTGTTGTAATGCTCGAAACAGATTATTCCTATCTAGAATTCGCTGCATTAAAAGAGATGGGAAATTGGACAATGTATGATTAAGTTTCCAGTTTGATGTTCATCCAGAAAAAAATATTTTTTTTCTGGCAACTAAGTTACTTGTCAGATGCAGTCATCAAGCTCTGCATTAATAATACCGTCCAGAATTGTTCAGGCCTTCAGTAGCACGAAATCTACCTACTATGCCCTCTGCTGACTTCTATGGGTCGGTCAAAACCAATCTCTCAGTTTTCAGTTACTCCATTAACAACCCATAGACCTCCCAGGGTAAGACATTTAACTTTCTTCACGTAGATGCTGGATTTATAAAACGTAGGCCAGTTGTGGATGGAGAGCTTTATGGTCACGTGCCCACTGGCTCCGCCTACGTCACACCTCATATCCAGTTCTTGTTCATCACCCCGTGAATTTGCGTTGGGCTTCCTCCAGCCAATACCTCGCGATATTAACCTTGCCCTTTCGCTAACCTTCGGCTCCACGAATACCTGGTAAGAGGACTTTCACCTCTCTAGTTAAATGCCATGCCTGGCACACACGCCGCTAGCAAGGGCAGCCGAAGCAACGCGTAGGCTGTCCAGCCCAGCCCCGAAGGGGTTGGGCGAGCTTGCCTAGCCTGGTTATGGCTGGCGCGCTCGGGACCGACTACTAGCACTTTGCCAGCCATAGTTTGGCTGGCCGCTGCCCAATATTTACGAGGGAAGAATACCGCACTTTCCCTAACCAATTCCTATCTTACTGGCAATCCGCGAAATTGCAGCGGACTGCCTCTTTTTACAACACCCGAGCGAACACTCTTGGAGCGAAACTGCCTGAATAGCAATCAGTAAAATTGCTCAATACCAGATGCTATTTAGTGGCACGAAACCTTCAGTTATCACGAAAAATCAATAAAACCGACCGCCACAATAACGCCCGCGTAATAGGCGCGAGCTTGCGAGCGTCCTAATTGACGCGCTTGTTAAGCGATTCATGCCGACTTTTCCAATGCCCAATCGCTTGGCCCAGAGACTGCCAATATAGGAGCGCGAACTCTAATATCGATCCGAGAAAGCAGCCCATACAATAGGTCGTTTAAATTATGGTCATTTAGATAGTGCGAAACAAACATATCGAGAGAGTCTATTTTACCGGTAAGGCTATATGCTTCTTTTATATTCGGGTGATTGAAGAGCTTTTCGGTAAATACATAATTCTTGAATACAGGCAAAATATTCTCTGCTTCAGACTCCCGTTTAGCTTCAGAAACTGCCTCCTCTAAAGCAGCCTCATCAATTGACGCTTCCTTTTTCAAGATTGCCACTGAATCTATGTCGCCCAGCGCATGACTTAAATAGTTGAAATACATATCTTGCCACTGCATCCTGACGATGCCTTTTTGAATATCTTCATTCATGGCTTTAAATAGCTCATCAAAATTGGTGGCCAAATTAGAAAGAAGAGATAATGACTTATTGAGATTCTTTAAGTCCGAATTCTCACCAACCTCCATACCACTTATAACAGTGATCATTTTCTCTAGCTGTGATTCGGCCTCTTTGGCAATTATTGCCTGCCTCTGCTGAATTCTGTTTTTTCGGAATTGAACAAAAGCCAAAATAAAAGCTAGAGCAGTAGCTATTTGTGCGATGCCATTGATGAGGTCTAAAAACGTTATTTGGGCACCAGAGTCGTATCCATTCACAATTCCATATATAACACAGGCGCCATAGGTGACATACGCTGTGATTATCACAACGATACAAATCATCCCGACTAGATCAAGCGATATAGGCCTTTTTAGATTCGGTTTTTCAAATAGCACGATGCTAGTTCCTTGCTACCGCTTAACGCCGCATTCAGCGGCTTGTCCGCTGTAATGCTTTGTTAAACGCTTTACCGGCTAAATCTATCAACTTAGATGAGTTCGTTTTGATATTTTTTATAGTGGTGAATAAGGTTTTTCTATAAATAGATTCCTCTCTACCCCCAAACAACTCTCTGCTTGAATTTGAAACCTTGATGCCGATTAGTATTGAAAATACAAAAACAAGAATAACCCATCGCTTATTTTCTTTAGTAGATTTTCCATTAATTTTATTCTTAATCTCTTTAAATTTACTCCACTCTCTTGTGATAGTCGGCATTATAGCCTCTATAGAAAGTGCATACTTTGTATAAGGATTCACATCGCCTTTAAGTAAGCCGGGATGCCTGTTCAGATCAACACTTAATGAACTGCAATAGGCTGATGTTTTACAATTATTAGTATTGTATCGCTCGATTTCAGCCTTCAAGTTAACAGCACTGATATTCTGGTTTCTGGATAATGATAATATCTCATCAATATTTGGAGCCGAGGTAAGAGTGACCTCTACATCGTTCATGTTTCTATAGCGATCAATGTAATTTTTAGATTCTTCTGACCACAAACATAGATCCTGGTATTCTTTTTTCAGATTACCGGCACATCCGTTGTTTAGGCGTCTTAACTCGTTATCCAGTCTTGAAAGTGATGTATAAAGATTACTTTTTGCTTGTGAAAGCTCATTAGATGGGCCGACTGTGCTTTGATCGCTTACATAAAAAACAATTGCTGACACACCAAAAAGGTACCAAATATGGTCAAAGAAGCTTTTAAAACTCTTGCCTGCTCGGAATGCATGAAGAGTAATTGTTGCTATCGACCAGCTAAGCACGACTACAGTAATAGAGTTTATTAGAGCCCCTTCAGGCAAGCCCATTTGATCTGGACCACCTGATCCAATGGTAAACCTCTCTGGAACTACTGGTTCAACCGTATACACCCCAAAGCTATGCAATATGCATGGAGATAGCCAGGCCGCAAAGAGCGCAAGTGCAAACCTACTAGATAGTGCTACGGAGGAAATTACATTAACTAGGCATAGGAGCAATAGAAATAAAAAATAACCTCCTGAAATAATGTTTATTGTGCCCGGCAAATCAATATATGGGCCACTCCATATACTAGTTATTCCCAATGCCTGAAGGTTCTGTAATAAAGCGTAAGAGCCTGTCAAAGCAATGAAGTAAATGGGGGATAAGAAATCTAAGATTGCTTCCATAATTATCGTTTAACAGTGTATTCAAAAGCAGCTGCATTATATCACCTGCCAATATATCCCAGGAGTAAGAATTCACCAAAACCCAAAAAACACATACAAATCAGTGAGTTAGTCAACGCCAACATAAAAACACCCAAGTGGATATATTGCAGCTGCACCATATCTTGTTATTTTGCTCCTTTTGATCACAAACCTAAACCGTTAAAAATCAATAAGTTAGCGCCTATATTGATGTGGATATGTGCAGCTGCTTTTGATCTCCGATATTGACAGCATAGGGAAATAGCAAATACTGTATATAAAAACAGCATGAGAAAGTATCATGGATGATATTCGCCCTAAGCTGCCCGCTAAACCAGAGCGTTTTATGGATATCTTGCGCCAGCATATTCGCAAGCAGGGACTATCGTACCGAACGGAGCAGACTTACACCCATTGGATAAAGCGATTTATCCACTTTCATCGCTTGAAGCACCCTGCCGATATGGGGGCCGCTGAGGTTGAGACATTTCTTACCTACCTTGCTGTTCAGGGGCTCTGCGCAACCAATACGCAAAGAGTGGCATTGAATGCCATTGTCTATCTCTACAAACAGTTCTTAGACAGGGAAATCCCAGATTTGGATTTTAAGCTTGCCAAGAGGCAGCGGCGACTGCCTGTTGTTTATAGCCGCGAGGAAGTGTTCGCAGTTCTCAGTCATTTACAGGGCGTTTTCAGATTGCAAATTGAGTTGATGTATGGCTCAGAGCTTCGCAGTGCCGAACTACTGTCTCTCCGAATAAAGGATGTGGACTTTAGCAGCAACAATATTTTTGTCCGTGGCGGGAAGGGGAATAAGGATCGCACTACCCTTCTGCCGAAAGGGATAGCTGAAGATATACAGCGTCAAGTCAAGCACGTATCTCTTCTTCACCAGCAGGATTTACTCGCCGGTTGCGGCTCAGTTTATCTACCAGATGCCCTCGATCGAAAATACCCCAATGCTGCCAAACAGCTGGCCTGGCAATATTTGTTTCCCGCTAATTCTATCAGTCAATGTCCCCGCTCCGGCATATATCGAAGGCACCATATGCACTCATCCACATTGACGCGCCAAGTAAGTAACGCCGTAAGAAAGGCGGGAATCAACAAACCAGCACGCTGCCATGCATTTCGCCATAGCTTTGCGACCCACTTGCTCGAAGCAGGTTATGACTTGCGTACGATTCAGGAGCTGCTTGGGCATTCGGATATAAGCACTACTGAAATTTATACTCATGTCGTAAATCGGGGAGATAAAGGCGTTTTAAGCCCCTCAGATCGCCTGCGCAACATAAATAAAATTGAAGAGACTGAAGCTAACTATTTTGTAGCGCGCAAAATAGGGGAGGTGCTAGGGCTTAGCTTATTGGCCGCGCCTTAGCAGCGGGGAGACCGAATACCAGCTTGCGCCGGTATCCCAATAAAAAATATAAATATCGGTCGAATTATCCCGGAGTGACATCACCATTTTGCGCGCGCTGGCGCAGGGTGTGATCGATCAGGACTAGGGCCATCATCGCTTCGGCGATCGGCGTTGCCCGAATACCAACACAGGGATCGTGGCGGCCTTTGGTTATCACTTCAATGGGGTTGCCGGAGCGATCGACGCTGCGACCAGGGATACGCAGGCTGGAAGTCGGCTTCAGGGCGATATGGGCAATAATGTCCTGGCCACTGGAAATCCCCCCTAAAATGCCGCCGGCATTATTTGATAGAAATCCCTCTTGCGGGGTGATTTCATCCCGGTGCTCGGTGCCCTTCTGTTCCACGGAGTCAAAGCCCGCACCAATCTCCACACCTTTTACCGCATTAATACTCATCAGGCCGTGGGCCAAATCTGCATCCAGACGGTCGAAGATCGGTTCGCCCAGTCCGGCGGGAACGCCGCTGGCGTGTACAGAGATACGCGCACCGATGGAGTTCCCCTCTTTGATCAACGCCTGCATATAGGCTTCCATTTCAGGAACCCGCTCCGCGTCCGGGCAGAAAAAGGGGTTTTGTTCTACCTGGTCCCAATCCAGTTTTTGTACTTTTATCGGGCCCAATTGTGAGAGATAACCGCGCACTTCAATGCCGTATTTTTGTTTTAGCCATTTTTTGGCGATGGCCCCGGCGGCAACCCGCATGGCAGTTTCACGGGCGGAGGATCGGCCACCCCCACGGTAGTCGCGGATGCCGTATTTTTGCCAATAGGTGAAATCGGCATGGGCTGGCCTTACCTGTTCAGCGATATTGCTGTAGTCCTTGGAGCGCTGGTCAGTATTTTCAATTAACAAACCAATGGGCGTGCCGGTGGTTTTTCCCTCGAAAACACCGGAAAGGATTTTTACCTGGTCGGGTTCGCGGCGCTGGGTGGTATAGCGGGAAGTGCCCGGCTTGCGGCGGTCCAGCTCTCGCTGAATTTCTTCTTCACTAATCTCCAGACCCGGAGGGCATCCATCGACGATACAGCCGAGCGCGGGGCCGTGGCTTTCGCCAAAGGTGGTGACACAAAACAGCTTGCCAAAGGTATTGCCCGACATAGACGACTTTTCCAGCTAGTAGGTGGTAAAACAGGATGGCCCACAATAGGGGCGCGCATTATAAATGATCTGCCCGCCCCAGTGCGCAGACTGGGGCAAAAAGCACAAGTGTCCGCAGAACCGGGCTTGTACCCATAACCCGGCAACCGAGATGGCCGCGGAGGCAAAAGGAATTATTCCTTTTCGAAGTAGGGTTGGTAGGCGAGCAGTTCTTCCCGGCTGATGGCAAAAACACCGTGGCCACCATCCTCAAACTCGGGCCACATAAACGGCACCTCCGGGAAGGCTTTTTCCAGGGCTTCCCAGCTATTGCCCACTTCGCAGATCAACAGGCCGTCGGGCTGTAAGTGGTTGGCAGCCTCGCGCAGCAAGCGGCGGGTAAAATCGAGACCGTCATCGCCAGAGCCCAGGGCTATATCCGGCTCAGCGTGGTATTCCTTGGGCATTTCGGCCAGATCGCGGGCATCGACATAGGGCGGGTTGCACACGATCAACTCGTAACTCATACCGTGCAGGCCGGAAAATAGGTCCGACTGCACTGCGCGCACGCGTTCGTTCAATTCGTGACGATTGATATTGATCTGTGCAACTTCGATCGCGTCCTCGGAAATATCGCTCACATCGACACGCGCTTCCGGGAAGGCCTCGGCACAGGCGATACCGATACAACCGCTACCACAACAGAGGTCCAGAATCGCCAGGGGCTCAACATTGAGCCAGGGCTGGAAGTTGTGGCGAATCATCTCGCCAATCGGTGAACGGGGTACCAGTACCCGCTCGTCCACATAAAATGTCATATCGCAGAAATGCGCTTCCTTGGTCAGGTAGGCCGCCGGTACCCGCTCGCTAAAGCGCCGCTCCAGGATAGTGAGTACGTCACGGCGCTCCTCCATGGTCAAACGGGCCTGGAGTATCTCCGGCTTACTGTAAGGGGGAGATGCAGGGCGTGGGTTACCAGTAAAACGGCCTCGTCCCAGGCGTTGTCGGTGCCATGGCCGTAGTAGAGGTCGGCCTCATTGAATCGGCTGGTCCCCCAGCGGATATAGTCCAAAACAGTGGTCAGTTCGTGGAGGCTTGTTTCACGCCTTTCTATCATCAATCTATCCTTAAGTGCTTTGTATCTCGTCGGGGCCCACTGTCACTAGCGGGTGCCCTCTGTTGCTGCTGCAGAGGGGCCAATCAATGCCCGGGGA
Source organism: Microbulbifer sp. VAAF005 (assembly GCF_030012985.1). Classification (NCBI taxonomy): domain Bacteria; kingdom Pseudomonadati; phylum Pseudomonadota; class Gammaproteobacteria; order Cellvibrionales; family Microbulbiferaceae; genus Microbulbifer; species Microbulbifer sp. VAAF005. The sequence goes on from NZ_CP120233.1 coordinate 1,632,631, forward strand.
GTGTAGTTTGCTCACACCAAATAAGCGACGAGTAAGGTTAAGTGGCCATTTTACAGCTGCTACCTAAAGACCCTAAGCCATTTTTCCGCCCAACTTCGCTCCGCCCTGCTAACAAAATAGCCTTCGTCAGTGGTCGTCAAATAACACCTAACAAGCTCCTCGGGCCGCGTGGATCTTTACTCTCGGGTTACAAACGCTTAGGGTAGCGCACCCGCCCTTCGGGCTGAGATGTTGGAAAGAGCAGCATGAACGAACATTACGCGCGAATTATTGAAGCAATCGGCGAAGATCCGCAACGCCCTGGGCTCAAAGACACCCCGGAGCGCGCCGCCAAAGCCATGGAATACCTGACCCGCGGCTATAAACAGACCGTGGAAGATGTAGTCAACGACGCGCTCTTCCCGTCCGACTGCAGCGAAATGGTGTTGGTTAAGGATATCGAACTCTACTCCCTGTGTGAGCACCACCTGCTGCCGTTTATCGGCCGCGCCCACGTAGCCTATATTCCCAATGGCAAGGTCGTTGGCCTGTCCAAGGTAGCACGCATTGTGGATATGTTTGCGCGCCGCCTGCAGATCCAGGAGCAGCTGACCGTAGAGATCGCCGAGACCCTGCAAAACGTTACCGGTGCTGCCGGTGTCGGCGTGATCATCGAAGCCAAGCATATGTGCATGATGATGCGCGGTGTGGAAAAACAGAACTCTGTGATGAAGACTTCGGCTATGCTCGGTACTTTCCGCAGCAACCAGGCCACCCGCAACGAGTTCCTCTCCCTGCTGCGCCAGTAAACGCCACAGGTACCCAGCGGCCGCCAGGGCCGCTTTGACCGAGGAGTGACCGCTATGCCTCACCTGATCATAGAGTATGCGAAAAATCTGGAAGAGAAGATTTCTGTCGCTGCACTGGTCAGCTCGGCTCAGGAGGCGATGCACCGTTCCGGTTTGTTCGCCTCCCACAATATCAAGACCCGCGCCAAGTCCTACGACCAATTTATCGCTGGGGACAATGGCAACAGCTTTATCCACGCAGAGATCCGCTTGCTTGAAGGGCGCTCTACGCGGGAAAGGGAGGCATTGAGCTCGGCGGTTTTTAACAGCCTGTGCCAATTTGCCGAGGGAGTTCCCGCAGTCTCGGTAGAGGTGCGGGAGATGGATGCCAGCTGCTATTCCAAGCGGGTTCCCTTCTAAGCGGTTTCACCGCGCAAGAAAGGCCCAAACCACTCTGCAATCGCCTGGGCACCACTCTCCTCCAAGTGTAAGTGGTGGCTTCCGGGAATCTCACGCGCCTCAATACCCGGAAACTCTTGCAGTACAGGGCGCAGGCGCTTGAGCATATCTGCGATACCGTCTTCAGCGAGAACCAACTGCACCGGCATCTTCAATCGGGATAAGTAAGCTTTAATCTGTGGCTCATTGAGCTTGGCCGTGGAAGCCGCCATCAGCCGGGGATCATTACTCCACATATAGCCACCCTCCACTTCCCGGGTGCCCCGCTCGGTCAATACCTGCGCAGCCCACTCAGTTAGCGGAAACATGCCATTCTTGCGCGCTTCGACAGCCTCTTCGAAGGTACCGTAAACCCGCAGCTTGCGCGTGCCGTAACGGGCTCTCTGGGCAATGGCCTTGGCCAGGTTCTCCGGAGCCTTTTCATCTTCGGTGGAGGGAGGTACCAGACCATCGATCAGTGCCAAGCGCTTTACCCGATCGGGAAAAGCGCCAGCGGTAATCACCCCGGCAATAGCACCTCGGGAATGCGCCACAATAGAGAACTTGCGCCAGCCGAGTGCGTGCACCGCACCCAAAATATCTTCCGCCTCTTCCCAGATGTTGTAGTTGGCATCAAGTGAGCGGTGATAGCTGCGTCCGTGGCCCGGCATATCTATCGCTACCAGATTAATTCCGCTCAGCAGGGGAGCCAGCCGACTGAAGGTGGCACAGTTATCCAACCAGCCGTGAAGAGCAATTACCGGCTCTCCCTCCGGGTCGCCCCACTGGCGTGCGGCAATCGACTTGTGATCAAACTCAAGGGTGATTTCACGGGGAGTGATTTGATTTATCGCCAAAGTGATATCCACCGGATAGTGACTAAAACAGGTGGTGAAATGGTGCGGCCCACCAACAACATCCGCAATGACAGTTGTGATCAGCGCAATAGGGATTTACTGGCAGACACGACCGGAAAAATTACTCTGCGTGCTGCAACCACTCCAGGTCAGCGCAGCCATTAGCCCATACATCCGCACTGACACAGGCGAGGCTGGAAGTGCCCATCGGGTGTTCGTTACCGCTGCCACAGAGGCCATTAAGCAGGCTGCCCACCAGAGGCTGGTGACTAACCAGTAGAAGCGGAAAGGTATCCTGGGTTTGCAAATGGTCGAGCAGTTGCTGTGGGTGGGTATTACCGATTAGCAGCGGCTCGGTAATAACGGGCAACCCCAACTGGGCGGCAGCAATCTCAGCGGTTTCCTGGGTGCGTACAAATGGGCTGGCCCAAATTGCCTTTACCGCCGCCAGTTCCTCAGCGCGCTTTTTACAAACCTGTGCAACCTGCCTGCGCCCGCGCTCTGTCAGGGCTCTCTCTGCATCATTGGCGAGCATGGGCTCGGCTTTACCGTGACGCAAAATAAACAGCTGCATGGGGCTTCCTCAACGGTGGGTTGTTACTTTATCGATGCCTGCGGGAATATTCGTAGGGAGGGCAGCGGATATTTATCCGGCGCCCACGGATAAGGCACCGGATAAATTAGCGATAGGAAAAGCGATCAATTCTTGTCGACAGGTTTGTCGGCGTCGTCGGCACTTTCCTCAACCAGCTCGGGCTTTTCACTGCTCTCGGGCTCGGAGCTACCCAGGATAATCGCATCCTCAGCTTCGTCTTCAGCCTTGTCCTTTTCACGCTTTACTTCCGTAGAAACCACTTCTGCAGAAACATCTTCGGCGCCCTCGTAACCGGACAAATCCTCTACTTCAGATTCAGGCCACTCGGCAAACGGGAAAGGCTTTTCGTCGGAGTTGTAGATCAGGAACTGGATCGCCTGGTAAACATAGGAGGCGAGCTGATCGCCAAAGCGACGCAGATTATCGTTGGATTTCCCGCTGATAATCGAAAACAGGAATTGCAGTATCACTACCGCCATCAGTAACCACGCGGCAACCTGAAGGCACACTGCAAACAGCACCATATAGATAAGGCGCACCCACTGGTTGCCGGAAGTAAGATTGCGCTTTAGATCGTCATTTTTCATATGAGGCTTCCATTTAAGGCTTGGCCGAGTAGGCCACATCAAAAGTTTGCGCGCCCGACATCAAATTACGAATCACCTCAGGAATCGGCCGCTGTTCAAATAATATGGCGTGAATCGCGGAAACCAAGGGCATGTAGACACCCATTTCGTCGGCTTTCTGTTTAATCAGACGAACCGTATTCACACCTTCGGCCACCTGACCGATTTCTGCGACAGCCTGATCGAGCGGCTTGCCTTTACCGACCATATACCCCACCCGGTAATTTCGGCTGAGATCTGAGGAACAGGTTAGAATCAAGTCGCCGACACCAGCTAGACCGATAAACGTCATGGGATCGGCACCCATCGCTTCGGCAAAACGCATCATTTCTGCCAGGGAGCGGGTGATCAATAAACTGATGGTATTTTGCCCGCGCTCCAGCGCCGCAGCCATACCAGTGACGATCGCGTAGATATTTTTTAGCGCACCGGCAAGCTCTACCCCAAACACATCGTTACTGGAATAAACCCGGAAAGTTTCCGAGTGCAGTGCCGATTGAATCGCTTTGCAAAGTGCCTCGTCTTCACTGGCCACCACCGTTGCAGTGTAGTGCCCCGCAACAATTTCTTTTGCAAAATTTGGTCCGCTTAAGACCCCGACACGCATGTCGGTGGTTTCCTCGCGCAGGATATCGCTCATTAAGTGGAAGTTGTCGTGCTCGATTCCCTTAGTGGTGGAGATCAGCATGGTGCCCGGCGCCAACAAAGGGGCTACTTTTTTTACCACCTCGCGAAAGGATTTACTGGGTATCGCCACAAAGACGATATTGCAGCCATCGACCGCTTGCTCCAGGTCGCTGGTAAGTTGCAATTCCGGGTGCAGGGGCACGCCGGGCAGGTATCTATGGTTTTCTCGAGTGTCGCGACACTCAGCCGCCGTCTCCGCATTGCGCATCCACTGGCGGGTATCGTGGCCGTTGCCCGCCACAATGTTAGCAATCGCGGTTCCGAAACTGCCGCCGCCCAATACGGCAATAGCGAGGGGGTTGGAAGTTTCTTTTTGCATTGTCACACCGATAAAGCTTCTTATAAGACTTGCGGATTATAGAGGCATGACCCGCTGAGCCCAATGGGGTCAATTTGTTTTAAACTTCTGCCAATTGTGCGAAACGGCACAGTAAATAGCAAAAACGGCCCTCTGCCTTGACCAACCGATAAAACACCGCTCGATCCGGCAGGGGCCGCTTCTGGGACCAGCAAAGTCTAAAACAACTCCGCTGGCCATCGCTTAGCACCAATCAATAGCGCTGACTTAGCCGTGCATTTCCAGCAACAGCGTGTTCAGGCGGCGCACATAATCCGCCGGATCTGCCAACTGGTTACCGGCAGCCAGATTAGCCTGGTCCATCAGGATATTGGTGAGATCCGCAAAGCGATCTTCATCCGCCTCCTGGTCCAGACGCTGTACCAGTGGGTGGGACGGATTGATTTCAAAGATCGGCTTGGCATCTGGCAGGGCCTGGCCAGCCTGTTCCAGGATGCGGCGCATTTGCGGGCCCATATCCTGTTCGCTCACCACCAGACACGCTGGGGAGTCCACCAGGCGAGTGGTTGCGCGTACGGATTCAACGCGACCTTCCAGAACTTCCTGTACCCGCTCAACCAGGGCACCGGACTCCTGCTCAACTTTTTCGCGCTCAGCTTTGTCTTCGTCGCTCTCGGCTTCACCCAGATCCAGCGCACCTTTGGCCACGTCCTGGAACTGCTTGCCGTCGAACTCGTTCATATGGCCCACGAACCACTCGTCCACCTGATCGGTGAGCAGCAGCACTTCGATACCCTTCTTGCGGAATACTTCCAGGTAGGGGCTGGACTTGGCCGTAGCGAAGTTGTCGGCACACACGTAGTAGATCGCCTTTTGGCCATCCTTCATGCGACCCACATAGTCTTCCAGGGATTGATCCTGCTTCTCGGTATCGGTATGGGTGCTGGCGAAGCGCAGCAGCTTGGCAATTTTCTCTTTGTTGGAGAAATCTTCAGCCGGACCTTCTTTTAATACATTACCGAACAGATCCCAGAACTTCTGGTACTCATCGCCATCTTTTTTCGCCAGTTTATCCAGCATATCCAGAACACGCTTGGTCAGCGCACTCTTGATCGCATCGGTATTGCGATCTTTTTGCAGGATTTCACGGGATACGTTCAGCGGCAGATCGTTGGAGTCCAGAACACCTTTCACGAAACGCAGGTACAACGGCAGGAACTGCTCCGCATCGTCCATGATAAAAGTGCGCTGCACATACAGCTTGAGGCCGCGAGCGGCATCGCGCTGGTACAGATCAAACGGTGCGCGCGCAGGGATGTATAGCAGGCTGGTGTAATCCTGTTTGCCCTCTACGCGGTTGTGACTCCAGGTTAAGGGATCGTCGAAATCGTGGGAGATATGCTTGTAGAACTCCTTGTACTCCTCAGATTTCACTTCCGAGCGCGGGCGAGTCCACAGGGCCTGGGCAGCGTTTACTGCTTCAAACTCAGGCGCTTTCTCTTCTTTCGGCTCTTCGCCCTCTTCCGCTGCCGGCATTTCCTCTTTCAACATTTCCACCGGAATGGCAATGTGATCAGAGTACTTTTTAATGATGGAACGCAGGCGCCAGTTATCGGCAAACTCTTTCGCTTCTTCTTTCAGGTGCAGAACCACCCGGGTACCGCGCTGGGGCCACTCTACAGTCTCTACGGAGTATTCCGCTTCACCGTGACACTCCCAGTGCACACCCTGGTCGGAATTCAAACCGGCGCGACGAGTGAATACGTCCACTTTGTCAGCAACGATAAAGGCGGAGTAAAAGCCCACACCGAACTGGCCGATCAGGTGCGCATCTTTTTTCTGGTCTCCGGTCAGCTGCTGCATAAATGCAGAGGTGCCGGAGCGGGCGATAGTACCGAGGTTTTCGATAACTTCATCGCGGCTCATACCAATACCGTTATCGGTAATGGTGAGTGTGCCCTCTTCCTTGTCAAACTCGATGCGAATGCGCAGGTCTGCATCTTCACCCAGTAATTCGGGCTTGGACAGCGATTCAAAACGCAGCTTGTCGGCGGCATCAGAAGCGTTGGATACCAGCTCGCGCAGGAAAATCTCCTTGTTGGAGTAGAGCGAGTGGATCATCAGGTGCAGTAGCTGCTTGGCTTCCGTCTGGAATCCATGGCTCTCTTTTTGGGCCTCAACGGTCATCTATTCGGTCTCCCCGTAAACGTCAATCGGAACAGGGAGCAAATATTGGGATCAGCCAGCAGGTTTCAAGGGGGAGGGACAATCACTTGCCAGTAGAGATCAGCGATCTCCACTGGTTTGAGCGGTAGCGAGATTGCCTTTGCCAGTAATATCGATCACGAAATTGGCAGTAAGATCTGAGATCACTCGGGACTCCGCATTCATCAGGATGGCAATACCCACTTTCAACTTTTCCGAATAGGCCACCGCCGCGCGGAAGCCCGCAACCCAACCGCCGTGATAAATAATACGATCGTCACCGATGGTGTAGAGGCGCCAGCCCAAGCCGTAGCCCGCGTGAGACAGGTAATCTCTCCAGATACGATGGCGCATATGGCGCTGGGTAGCGACTCGCTCAGTAGTCATATCGGCGATCACTTCCGGTGACAGCACCTTCGGGTAGTAGCCCATCTGCGCTTTCAGCCACTGGGCCATATCGGAGATACTGGCATTCACTCCCGCCGCCGGTGCAGCAAAGTAGTATTCCTTCTCTACTTTTACCGGGCGCCAGCCGCTGCCTGTCTGGATATGGGGTGCCGCACGGTTGTCGGAGGCCATAAAGCTCTCCCAGCCGACCGATGCGTTCTGCATTTTCAGCGGGACAAAAATTCGCTTTTTCAGCTGGCTGGCAAAGGAGACCCCGGTCGCCTCAAAAATCACGTCCTCAATCAGGCTGAACAACACATTCTGGTAGCCGTAGCATTTTCCCGGCGTACAGCGCGGATCGATATTGGCAAACTTGGGCAATATCTTGCTGAGAGGCTTGTTGTCCTCAAGGTAGTTGTCGTAGGCGTTGGGGGTCAGGCCCGAGGAATGGCTGAGCAAGTGCTCCACCTGAAGCTGGCGAGACAGCGAGGGCGTCTTAAAGCTGAGGTCTGGCACATAGTTGACCACCTTGTCATCCCATTTGAAGCGATCTTCATGCTCCAACATAGTGGCCATACTGGCAGCGAAGGTCTTGGATACCGAGGCCAGGCGGAACACCGTGTCCTGATCCACCTTGCCGGATTTACCCCTGACCCTGACGCCATAGGTGTCCATCGCGACCACCCGGTTGCCATCCACAATGACATAGGCGCCGCCGGGTATAGATTTACCCGCCATCATCTGTTTGAAGTAGCGGCCAAACTGCTTGGCCCTGTCGTCTATATCAACCGCTTGCGCAGGCAGGGACAGACTCCCCAGAATCATCAGGGAGAGGAAAAAACGTGCCATAAAAGCGCGCGTGCCGTAGACAATATTTGAAAGAATTGCAGGTCTCATAAGCAAATCGAGCCGCCAAAGCAATCCGGTAGTTGCAGATAAGACTAGCAGCCAGCGGGCAAAAACTCTATTTAGGCGCCACGCAGGACTGACCGCTGAATTCTAGTCTGCACTTTTCTCCGGCGCGGGGACGGCCATGCCAATCAGCGCAGATCAGCGCAACAAGGCTTGTACAAACAAAAAAACCGCCTTACGGCGGTTCTTCTTTTTGGAGTCCGGAGACCCCAACGCAAAAAGCGTCTTACAGCTTCTCAGCGTTCTCACTCAGGTAAGCCGCTACACCTTCCGGAGAAGCGTTCATACCTTTGTCGCCTTCCTGCCAGCCGGCGGGGCAAACTTCACCGTGCTCCTGGTGGAACGCCAGAGCGTCAACCATGCGCAGCATTTCGTCAACGTTACGGCCCAGCGGCAGATCGTTAACTACCTGGTGACGTACATTGCCTTCTTCGTCGATCAGGAAGGAACCGCGGAAAGCAACACCAGCGTCAGCTTCTACGTCGTACGCCTGGCAGATTTCGTGCTTAACGTCTGCAACCAGAGTGTACTTAACCGGGCCAATACCACCGTCGTTGACGGAGGTATTACGCCATGCGTTGTGAGAGAACTGGGAATCGATGGATACACCGATTACCTCAACACCGCGCTTTTCAAACTCAGCGAAACGGTGGTCGAAAGCGATCAGCTCAGAAGGGCATACGAAGGTGAAGTCCAGCGGGTAGAAGAAAACTACAGCCTTCTTACCTTTGATTGCTTCTTTCAGGTTAAAAGTATCGACGATCTCGCCGTTACCCAATACCGCTGCAGCGGTGAAATCCGGAGCCGGCTTGCCTACCAGAACTGCCATGAAAACCTCCTCAATCCAATGATGGGTTGTTGATGATACGTAGAGTGTTCAATTTATGAGCAGCAGCTATAAATCGAATGGGAATTAATAGTGGGCCGCTATGATACACACCCACTTATTTCAGGCCCATAAATTTTTTAAATCAGGCTGATAGCAGAACGGCTATGCGTGAACTAACACCCAAAATAGGATGACCTACCCGCAAAGATGTACAAATAGCAAACAAAGAGGGCGAAATGCGACCATTCCGGAATCTTATTGACACTCATTCTCAATTGCAATAGGATTCCTACCTGACTACTATTGAGTAAGAGTTGAACAGAGCCACCGCCATGTATGTATGTATTTGTAAGGGCATAACTGACCGCCAGATTAAAGAGGCGATCTATGATGGCTCCACTTCGGTGAAGGCTTTGAGACGCCAGCTAGGCGTTTCTTCTCAATGTGGACGCTGTGCCGAGCAGACCAAGGAGATCATCGACGAGACCATGAGCGGTGGGATGGTGTCCTCTGCCAACAGCGGCCTCTTCTACTCCGCCAGCTGACCGTCCAAGATGGCCACCCTCCTCTAGTGGCCTCTTTACCACTTTCATCTCTCCAGCTCTCCGTAAAACCTTACGAGCCTGTATAAGACCCCCACTCAGATCGAACTTACTTACACCCATTGTCTTTGTCGCCGCTCTCAGCCTGAACATATATTGGCCAACCTTAGACAGCTATAAATCTCAACCTGAAAACGCCCCCCGGCTTTACATACCCACCAAACTTTAGCCCTCCGAGTTACTTACCTCTCCGGTCTCTCAGCAATATCCTTTGGATCGGAAGAGCTGAACATTAAGAAAACCTGTTTTAGAGAGCTTCTAAATAGTTCCGTGAGGTTTTTGGTTCTTACAGCGCAGAGCATGAATTGCCATGAAAGCCTGTAGGGTGGGTCTTGTTAGACAGGGTACTTGCAACGAAGCACCGAATATCTGCTGACTTCAGGAGCCCGAAAGTATCATGGATTTATTCAGACACCGCTTTGTTAATCCCTTTGTAATCCACGTGACATTCAACAGTGATCAACATCAATTCAGGACATGATTCCATCAACAAAAGATCCCCCAATCACTTTTATATCTCAGGTAGCCATTCAATGAGTCGGTCAGATGGCAAACCATCAAAAGATGAGGTCATTTAATTTATAAATAAAATTAATTATTCAAGCGCCATTCGAATACTGGAAAAGGTTTTGACTCAGCTTATGACTACAAGCGTTTCACCTGCATATATAAATAAGAAGCATTATTAATACCAAACGTGAAAACATTAGCCTCAACTAAAGTACGCAACCTATCAATAACAAGGGTTAATATTCGAAATAAATGACTTATTGCTGCATTGCTCACACAACCTAAATGATAATTATTTTCGTTGCCATTTTCGGCTAAATTTGCGTTAAAACCCTTGTTTTTCCTGCATTCCGCAAGAAAAATTATTTCTTGACTTGCCGCAAATCGCAACGCAAACTCAGCCCCGATTGCAGCTTAAACCCTAAAATAAAATTAGGTAAATCAGGCAGCCGCAGACTTTAGTGACTAATAAACTTTAGTAACTAAAAATATCAACTAATCTCTAGCGACTTACAAATAGGAACTCTCTGCAAACCTTATTGAGTTGGCAGGGCTTCAGGAGCACAGGCTATGAAAGGCGACCCCAAGGTAATTGAGCATTTAAATAAAGTACTGGGTAATGAACTGGTAGCTATTAACCAGTATTTCCTACACGCCCGCATGTACGATAACTGGGGTTTAAAAGAGCTGGGCAAACAGGAATATCATGAATCCATCGATGAAATGAAGCATGCCGATTGGCTGATCGAGCGCATTCTTTTCCTCGAAGGTATTCCAAACCTGCAGCACCTGGGCAAACTTCTGATCGGTGAAAATACCGAAGAGATGCTCAAATGCGACTTAAAAATTGAATCCAAGGCCATCCCCGACCTGCGTGAGGCCATCGCCTATTGCGAGTCCGTTCGGGATTACGGCAGCCGTGAATTGCTGGAGAAAATCCTCGAGTCTGAGGAAGAGCATGTAGATTGGCTGGAAACCCAGCTGGAGCTGATCGACAAAGTTGGCATTCAAAACTACCTGCAAACTCAAATGGAAACTGCAGCCGGCCACTCTGGCAAGTAGTTTAAGTCCTCTCACAGGCATAAAAAAACCGCAGTTTTCGCTGCGGTTTTTTTGTTCCTACAATATGCCTGCCATCTATAGCGACAGACATATTGGAGCAAAAACGGAAATCAATCCTCGCCCTCGCTCTCCGCTGATGCCTCATCAATCAAGGTTTTCAGCTCACCGTTCTCGTGCATTTCCATAATGATGTCACAGCCACCGATCAGTTCGCCCTTAACCCACAGCTGGGGGAACGTCGGCCAGTTCGCGTACTTAGGCAGCTCAGCGCGGATGTCCGGGTTAGCCAGAATATCAACGTAGGCAAAGCGCTTACCGCAAGCCATCATCGCCTGGGAGGCCCGCATGGAAAAGCCGCACTGGGGGGCATTAGGGCTACCTTTCATATAAAGCAGAATGGTGTTATCAGCGATCTGCTGCTTGATGTTCTCCAGTGTATCCATAAGCGTGAAAAACCTCAGGTGGTCGAAGCAAAAAGTAAGTGTATAGGCACCATACCATCATCTGATATAGCGCGCCGGCATCCATTGTACCCCAGTGGGGCCGGCACACCATCCCCCTGATGAATGCAAGAACCGCAGACCTGAAACACTGCACACAATGTTGAAAATTCAGCCACCCAGGTAGCGCACAGTATATAAATGCTGTGTTAGTATTACCCCAATCAATATTAAGTGCAGATTAAAAGACTTAAACAAAATTTTCTGCGGAAAAGAGATAATCCAGACAGTCAATATCTAAGGAGATGCCTCAGTGGCCACCTCGACACTCATGCAAAACTATGGCGATCGAACCCTCACGCTAGTGCGGGGTGAAGGCAACTATGTGTGGGATGATCAGGGCCGACGATACCTGGATGCAATCTCTGGAATCGCCGTCTGCGGCCTTGGCCACTGCCACCCCAAAGTGACCCTAGCCCTACACGAGCAGATCCGAACCCTGTTACATGTATCCAATCTCTACAATATCCCGGCTCAGGAGAAACTGGCGGACAAGCTGGTACAGTTGTCTAGCATGGACAATGTCTTTTTCTCCAATTCCGGTGCTGAGGCCAATGAAGCAGCGATTAAATTAGCTCGCCGGCTAGGCAATAGCCGCAACATTGAAATCCCTCAAATCCTGGTAATGGAAGGCGCTTTCCACGGCCGTACCCTGGCCACCCTGACAGCAACCGGTAATGAAAAAATCCAAGAAGGCTTCGGTCCTCTGCCTGAGGGCTTCCTGCGTGTACCGTTTAATAACACCGCAACCATCGAAAAGCTCGCGGCTGAACGTAACGATATTGTCGCAATACTGGTAGAACCGATCCAGGGGGAGGGTGGTGTACGTATCCCCTCCCCCAACTACCTAAGTCAATTGCGAGAACTCTGCGATCAGCATGATTGGCTCCTGATGCTGGATGAAGTGCAGAGCGGGAACGGCCGCAGCGGCAAAATGTTTGCCTACCAGCATGAAGGAATAAAGCCCGATGTTGTGACAACCGCCAAAGGGCTCGGGAATGGCGTTCCCATCGGAGCCTGCCTGGCAAGGGGAGTTGCCGCACAGTTATTTTCTGCGGGCACCCACGGCTCCACTTTTGGCGGCAACCCTCTCGCCTGCAGCGCAGCCCTGACAGTTCTCGAAACACTGGAAAATGAATGGCTGGTAGAGCGTGCCGAGGTGTTAGGGCAACGCTTGCTTCATCAGCTGCAACAGCAGTTATCCGATTGCAACCAGGTTAAAGAGGTGCGCGGGCTGGGGCTGATGATCGGCATCGAATTACAGCAGCCCTGTGCCACACTGGTGGACAAAGCCCGCGAGCTCGGATTACTGATCAATGTTACAGCCGGCAATGTAGTTCGCCTGCTTCCCCCACTCACACTCAGCGACGACGAGTGCCATCAATTGGCAAACGATATCAGCTCACTGATTCACCAGTTTGCACTGCAAGCAGTCTGATGCAAAAAAAGGAGAACAGCTTATGGCGATCAGACATTTTCTTACCCTGACAGACTTGTCTTCGGAAGAGCTCAAGCAAATTATTGAGCGCGCGATCGAACTCAAAACACTGCGCACTCAAGGAATAAATACCGACCTTTTTCGCGGCAAAGTGCTGGGGATGATTTTTGAGAAATCCTCTACTCGCACCCGCGTTTCATTTGAGGCCGGTATGGCACAGATGGGCGGCAGCGCCCTCTTCCTATCTCCCCGCGATACTCAGTTAGGCCGTGGGGAGCCCGTTGAAGACAGCGCCCGAGTAATTTCCAGCATGGTGGATATGGTGATGATTCGCACCTTTGGCCACCAGGTACTGGAGCGCTTCTCCGAATATTCAAAGGTACCGGTGATTAATGCCCTCTCCGACAGCTACCACCCCTGCCAGCTGCTCGCAGATATCCAAACCTTTGTAGAGCACCGCGGCAGTCCAGAGGGCAAGGTGGTCGCCTGGGTTGGCGACGGCAACAATATGTGCCACTCCTATATTAATGCTGCCCGCCTGTGCAATTTTGAGCTGCGCATAGCCTGCCCGCCCGGCTACGAGCCCAACGCCAATATCCTCGCTTCGGCAAGTGATCGGGTCACCGTAGTACACGATCCAGTGGAGGCTGTGAAAGGGGCCGATTGGGTGGCTACCGATGTGTGGGCTTCCATGGGACAGGAAACTGAACAACAGATCCGCCTGAAAGCCTTCGAGAACTTCCTCGTGGACCACGAGCTGATGAGCCATGCCAATAGCGATGCCATCTTTATGCACTGCTTGCCCGCCCACCGTGGAGAGGAGGTGAGTGCCGAACTTTTAGAGGATGGCAACATCTCGGTGGTATGGGATGAGGCTGAAAACCGCCTTCATGCGCAAAAAGCCCTGATGGAATTCCTCCAAGACCACAGTCGATAAACCCTAAAAGGGTACAGCCACTCCTGCGGTTGTACCCTGCTACCTGTACTCACTCCCCTGCGCCTCTCCCCGACAATGTATAAAAGATGCGATTGGCGACAAAACAATCAAGAGATCGCTAAATTTAGCAATCGGCGCCAACGACTAATTTACAGCCAGCCAAGATGTCAGAATTAAATAAGCGTCAGTAAATTGAGCAATTGAGTACCACTTTGCTCAAAGAGCAGCCATTTGCAAATGGTTATTGCCGTTGTTAATTTACAGCGCTCGAGCTATTAAAAAAAATTGTAAGACACTGTACCCAGCGTTCTTCCCCGGCACCCACTCCTTTGCAGCCCAGGGCTGGCGGGCTCTGCCGCGAAAGTGGCTACTGACTCAGCACCTCTACCCACAATTTATCCACAAACAACTACATAGTTATTCGCCTTGAACTGACCCGCCTACCGCATTATCTTGTAGCGCACTCGAGGCCGACCCCCTATATATTGGGGTAGAGGCTTAAGAGCACCCCCATTTTGTGGGGCAAATTCCGGCGCATCACCACACTTTTTGGCAGTGGGCGTCAGGCGCTGCTTTTTTCAAAGCAGAATCAGAGGTAAGCGGGCGGAATGGAATTTCCGCCACAGGCAGCAGCTGGCAAACCTTTTCAGATAGCCAGTGACAAGCCGCCTGTTTCCAGTGTCCACAGCTGTGGATAAACACTGGCAATGCGAAGGACACGCTCCGCCATGCCACGCAGTCATGTGGCCGCCGTTCTTTTGAACGCACGCGGACAGACAACAGTACAAACCTTTCGGAGATTTACATGCACACAGAGACAGGGCGCTCTCAAGCCGTGCCTGCGGAAAAATCAGGCACCTCCAGCGACCAGGCGACTGGCGGCACGACTCTGGCCGCTACTGCACCGGGCCAGATCCGCGTAATCAAGCGCAATGGCACCGTTGTACCCTACGACGACAGCAAAATCGCCGTCGCCGTGACTAAAGCCTTCCTCGCTGTTGAAGGCGGCACCGCCGCTGCTTCCAGCCGTGTCCACGAGCAAGTTGAAGAGCTGGTCGGCCAGATCAGTGCCACTTTCAAACGCCGCATGCCCTCTGGCGGCACTATCCACATTGAAGAGATCCAGGACCAGGTAGAGCTGGCCCTGATGCGCGCCGGTGAACAAAAGGTTGCCCGCGACTACGTACTCTACCGCGAAGAACACGCCCGCCTGCGCGCAGAGAAAGAAAAAACTGCTCAAATTGCCGAGCAAGCCGTCGATGCCCACCCCAGCATCCGTGTAAAGCAGGACGATGGCAGCCTTGCACCTCTGGATATGGAGCGCCTGCGCACCGTTGTCAAAGAAGCCTGTGAAGGCCTCAAAGATGTCGACAGCGCGGCAATTCTTAACGAAGCCCTGAAAAACCTGTATGACGGTGTTTCCGAAAACGATATCAATACCGCGCTGGTAATCACTGCGCGCACCTTGGTTGAGCAGGAGCCCAATTACACCTTCGCTACCGCCAGCCTGCTGCTGGACAAGCTGCGCTCCGAAGCTCTGCGCTTCCTCGGTGTTGCCGAGCGCGCCACCCAGCACGAGATGGAAAAGCTGTACGCCTCTACCCTGCCCACTTACGTGAAAAAGGGTATCGAGCTGGACCTGCTGGACCCTGCGCTGGCCACCTTCGACCTTGAAAAACTCGGCGAAGCTCTAAAAGGCGAGCGCGATCACCAGTTCACTTATCTGGGCCTGCAGACTCTGTACGACCGCTACTTCCTGCACAGCGACGATATTCGTTTCGAGCTGCCGCAGATCTTCTTTATGCGCGTCGCCATGGGCCTCAGCATTAATGAAGAGAACAAAAACGAGCGCGCGGTAGAGTTCTACAACCTGTTGAGCTCTTTCGACTACATGAGTTCCACCCCGACCCTGTTCAACGCCGGCACCCTGCGCCCGCAGCTGTCCTCCTGCTACCTGACCACGGTACCGGACGACCTGCATGGCATTTACGGCGCGATCCGCGACAACGCCATGCTGTCCAAGTGGGCAGGCGGTCTCGGCAATGACTGGACGCCGGTGCGCTCGCTGGGTTCCTATATCAAAGGCACCAACGGCAAGTCCCAAGGTGTTGTGCCCTTCCTGAAAGTGGCCAACGACACCGCAGTAGCCGTCAACCAGGGCGGTAAGCGCAAAGGTGCTGTCTGTGCCTACCTGGAAACCTGGCACCTGGATATCGAGGAATTCCTCGAGCTGCGCAAAAACACTGGTGACGACCGCCGCCGCACCCACGATATGAACACCGCTAACTGGGTCCCCGACCTGTTTATGAAGCGCGTGTTCGAAGACAAAGAGTGGACCCTGTTCTCCCCGGCCGATTGCCCGGACCTGCACGACCTGTTCGGCACCGCATTCGAAGAGCGCTACAACCACTACGAGCAACTGGCTGCCGAAGGCAAGCTGCGTCTGTTCAAAAAGATCCGCGCACTAGACCTGTGGCGCAAGATGCTGGGCATGCTGTTCGAAACTGGCCACCCCTGGATCACCTTTAAAGACAGCTGCAACCTGCGCAGCCCGCAGCAACACGCCGGTGTGGTTCACAGCTCCAACCTGTGCACCGAGATCACTCTCAACACTAAGGCCGACGACGAAATCGCCGTGTGTAACCTGGGCTCCGTCAACCTGGCTCAACACATTGGTGAGAATGGTGAACTCGACCGCACCAAGCTGGCCAATACCGTAAAAACTGCGGTGCGTATGCTCGATAACGTTATCGACATCAACTACTACGCAGTTGAAAGTGCACGTCAGTCCAACATGCGTCACCGCCCTGTGGGCATGGGCCTGATGGGCTTCCAGGATGCGCTGTACAAGGCCGGTATCGCCTACGCCAGCGACGAAGCCGTCGCCTTTGCCGACAACACCATGGAAGCGATCAGCTTCGAAGCCATCTCCGCTTCCAGCGACCTGGCTGCCGAGCGCGGCAAGTACCAGACCTACGAAGGCTCCCTATGGAGCAAAGGTGTCCTGCCACTGGATTCCATCCAGATCCTGGCTGAGCAGCGCGGCCAGCAGTTTATCGAACAGGACACCAGCTCCACTCTGGACTGGGACGGCCTGCGCGAGAAAGTAAAAGCCCAAGGTATGCGTAACTCCAACGTAATGGCAATCGCTCCTACTGCGACCATTGCCAATATCACCGGAGTTTCCCAGTCGATCGAACCGACTTACCAAAACCTGTATGTGAAATCGAACCTGTCCGGCGAATTCACCGTAGTAAACCCCTACCTGGTACACGATCTGAAAGATCGCGGCCTGTGGGATCAGGTCATGGTTAACGACCTGAAATACTATGAAGGTTCTGTACAGAAAATCGATCGCGTACCGGAAGACCTGAAAGCGAAATACCGCACCGCGTTTGAAGTGGAGCCACGCTGGATCGTGGACGCTGCCAGCCGTCGCCAGAAGTGGATCGACCAGGCCCAGTCCCTGAACCTGTATATTGCCGGCGCCGACGGCAAGAAGCTGGACCTGACCTATCGCATGGCTTGGTTCCGCGGCCTGAAAACCACTTACTACCTGCGCGCACTGGCTGCCACTACCACAGAGAAATCTACGGTAAATAGTGGCACCCTGAACGCGGTAAGTGCACACGGCGGTAGCAACGGAGTGGCTGCGGCAGCACCTGCTGAGCAAGCTGCACCTGCACCGGCCGCAGTGCCTCAGGCCTGCTCACTGGACGACCCGGATTGCGAGGCCTGCCAGTAAAATTTAAGCCCCTTTTTTATAGGGGCTGCACTGACTCTCGGGGGAGAGCGTCGTAACCGCAAGTGCGGGCATGACCATGCGCAGCGACCCCGGTCCACCCATTATTTTAATAGTGGGTAATACCATAGGGACCGGGGATCGGCTGCGGCTTATTTTTCCGAGAAAACCCAGTGCAATTGCTAGCGAAAATTCAGTGCAAATAAATGCACAAAAGCGCAGCAAAAATTGATCTGGCACAGGATTTTCTGTGCCCAGGCGAGTTAAAAATACGAGCCTGTAATGAATTATTACCGGTAAAAAATATCACCGGTATGTCATCCCTGGTTACACACAATTAGTGAGTAATACACCAGGAAGATTTAAGAATTTTTTATCGAACTTTCGATAGTGAGACCGATCAAAAGGGCCAACTATGCTGAGCTGGGACGACATCGACACCAAGCCCCAACAACCTGAAAAAGCAACCGAACCGCGACCGACGCCGGAGGCCCAGGCAAAATCCGTGCAGGAGCCCAGCGCTTCCTACACAGCCGCTCCGGCGTCGCCTGCGGCCCAAAGCGGCTCCACTGCCGTTGATGCCGCCCGTGCCGCAGTTGCTAATATGGACCCGGCTCCCGGCCTGGAAGAACTGGAAATGGGTGCGGCCCGTATCCAGGTAGATGAAAAGCGCATTATTAATTGCCGCGCTGACCTCAACCAGTTGGTTCCCTTTAAATACGACTGGGCCTGGCAAAAATACCTGGACGGCTGCGCCAACCACTGGATGCCCCAGGAAATCAACATGAACAAAGACGTGTCCATGTGGAAAGACCCCAACGGTCTGACCGAGGACGAGCGTCGCATCGTGGAATACTCTCTGGGCTATTTCTCCACCGCAGACTCCCTGGTTGCTAACAACCTGGTATTGGCGATCTACCGCCATATCACCAACCCTGAGTGCCGCCAGTACCTGCTGCGTCAGTCTTTTGAAGAAGCCATTCACACCCACGCCTACCAGTACTGTGTAGAGTCCCTGGGTATGGACGAAGGTGAAGTCTTCAATATGTACCGCGAAGTGCCAGCGGTTGCCAAAAAAGCGGCCTGGAGCCTGTCCCACACCCAGGCCATCGGTGATCCCAACTTCAAAACCGGCACCGTTGAATCCGACCAGGAGCTGCTGCGCAACCTGATCGCCTTCTACGCTGTCACTGAGGGTATTTTCTTCTACTGTGGCTTCAGCCAGATCCTGTCCATGGGTCGCCGTAACAAAATGACCGGTGTTGCCGAGCAGTTCCAGTACATCCTGCGCGACGAGTCTATGCACCTGAACTTCGGCATCGACGTCATCAACCAGATTAAGCTGGAAAATCCACACTTGTGGACAGCGGAATTCCAGCAGGAAGTGACCCAGATGATTCTCGAGGGTATGGAGCTTGAAGTAGCCTATGCCCGCGACACTATGCCCCGCGGCGTACTCGGCATGAATGCGAATATGATGGAGGAGTACCTCCAGTTTATCGCCAACCGCCGCCTTAGCCAGCTGGGCCTGAAAGAGCAGTTCCCTGGCGCTCAGAACCCATTCCCGTGGATGTCTGAAATTATGGACCTGCGCAAAGAGAAAAACTTCTTTGAAACCCGCGTTATCGAATACCAAACCGGCGGCGCACTGCAGTGGTAAGCGCTTCCTGGTTAGCGAATTACTAAAAAGGAGAAAGTAGTCGCTCACAGGAAGAGAAGTATTGAAAACGGGCTTAATGCCCGTTTTTTTTATTTTGAGCATCCCAGTTTACTCTTCACTCTAACCATAGACTTAAGTTCTATAGAAACTCTTTCTCTCCCCCTGGCGCTGACCATCTCGGCAAAGCATTTGGATAGCGGCTTGTATTCGCGCATAATGCCCCGCATTAATTGGTATAACAGCTATGCCTCTAGATGAGCAGGCCTTCAGTTATCCCTACTCGCCTATTACCTAGCTACAATGAATTGATATATGAGCACCCCAGATTTAAGTGAAATAACTAATCTCAGCTGTGAAGATCGCTACGAGTATTTTCTGAGCATAGCCGGAGAAGAGCGGGAGATCTGGATACTGATCGATAGCCAAAATTGCTTTCTTAAAATACACACCGATGAAGATGGTGGCTTTGAATATCTGCCAGTATGGCCAAGCGCTGAATTTGCCCAAGCCTATGCTGAGAATGAAACGGGCCTCACCCCTAAAAGCATTCCCTTACCACAGTTTTTAAAGAAGTGGCTTTCCGGCTTAAAAGGTGACGACATTGAAATAGGTGTATTTCCTGCGCCGGACAAAAGCGTATGGATTACCGACTCAGAAGAATTAGGGGATGACCTACGTGAAGAACTAAATCAATTTTAACGTTCACACATCCATATCCCCCCACACAATAATCACACAAAAACCTTATAATAGAGGGCTCACTACCAAAAGCGGGCCTTTTATTAAACCCTGAACAATACATGTCAACAAAACACCCACAAATACCCCCTCCTCTATAAAAACCTAAAATTCCCGAAATTTATTCACAGAAAGTGAAGATAACTTACTACATATCTGTACTTCCAGCCTAAAAAAATAATAAAATATGAGCTGCTTTCCATAACAAAAACTCTAAAATGAAAACTGTTAGGCTGAATCAAATTATACATATATTATTCTTACTAACCATATTAAGCGAATCAATTTCAGCTTCGCAACTTAGAGATACCCTGGATAACACGACCACAACACATCAGGGATCAAGAAAGGCCCAAGAAGCTTATAATTCTCTCGAGCAGGGAACTGCTACTGCAGAGACTTTCTATTGGCTAGGGGTATCCAACCTCTACGGCAAAAATGGCATCCCACAAAATTCCACCAAAGGTATCCAGTTTATATCTGATGCAGTATATCTTGGCTCCTCTAAAGCAGAGTTACATCTAGCCGAACTATATTTTGATGGCGTACTTACTGAGAAAAATTGCGGTTATGCTATTCAAACATTAACAAATCTAGCAAGCAATGGAAACGCCAAGGCCCAGGTTAAGCTGGCAAGTGCTTACGGGCTTGGACTCTGCGTAAAGCAAAACCGTTCTCTCTCAAGAGATTATCTTGAGAAAGCCCTAAAGTCTGACAGTGCCAGCGCTCACTCCCTAGCAGGTGTTGAGTACTTCTTTGGTAATCTTTATCCCAAAAATCTAAAAAAAGCATTTAAACACTTTGAGAGAGCTACAGCCCTGGGAAGCTGTGATGCTGCAGGCAACTTATCTGCCATGTACGATAATGGACTATATGTACCAATTGACATTGAAAAATCTTTTTTGATATTACAGAGGGCTGTAGATTTAGGATGCCCAACTCTATTCGATGAACTTGGTAATTATTACATTAGAGGAAGGCATGTAGAGCAAAACAATGAGAAAGCCTTTGAACTTTATCAAATGGCTACAGATCGCGGAGATCTGTCTGGCCAGGTTCAACTAGCATATATGTATATTAATGGGCAGGCACCGTATCGATCCACTTCTAAGGGCTTAGACCTGCTTATTGATGCCGCAGGAAAAGGTCACGATGAAGCCGCTACTGAGCTAGGAATTTTATATCAAACAGGCGTAATACCCCGCGATTATGAGCAAGCAATTTACTGGCTAAAGGAAGGCATTAAGTACAACGACCCAAGAGCTCTATACAACTTAGGTCTGCACTATGAGTATGGATATGGAACTTCGATAAACCTTTCAAAAGCACATCACTATTACAATTTGTCACTAGCCCAAAATTTTGAAATGGCTATTTTGCAGCAAGCATATTGGAATGCAGTAGGAAAGCACCACCCGAAAGATCTTTTAAAGGCAAAGAGTATATATGAAAAATATATGAATCATGAAAATGGATTTTTAGAATTAAGTTATGCTTTATTTCTAATGTGTACTCCCTCCCCCTTTAAGGATGTACAATACGCCGCCACCTTAATCAAGAGTAGAAAGGCCAACAAAAGTCAGTTCTTTCCATATATCGATTTTGTTGAGTCTGCCTTAGATGCTGAAAAAGGTAATTTTTCAAAAGCCATCCAAACGTTACAAAGACTACTCGAGTTTGATTTGTTACCACACGAAAAAAGGGAAATCCAACATTACATAAACCTATATAGGAACCAATATAAGTGTAGTTTATTCAAAGAGTGAAGTGATACTTCAAACGTTTGAATATTCCCTATGATCTGTATGTTCAGCGGTGCCTGTATATAAGGGCCCTAGTAAGTCCCTCGAACCGGATAATTATTTTCTGGATTGCGAATAAACTCAATGCCCACCAACAATGTTTGTAGATCTGGCCTTGCAAATGGCGCGTTAGAAATATCTACAACCTGCAAGCTCCCAGATTCATTGATAACAAAAACACCTGGTTCAGCAAAGGGCCTATCTGTTTCTTCAGGGGAGCGGGGCTTTGAAATATAGAGCCCAAGCTGCTGCATTTGGGGTATTGATAAATCGTAACCGATAGTAAATCCCGGCTGAATTGTTTCCATATGCAGAGAAGCTTTTTCCTTTGTATCAGAAGAGACAGCGACCACGTCTATACCCTCCGCATGATAGCGGGGTAGTAGCACACTCAATACACGCAAATACTTGGTACAAAGAGGGCAGTGCTTACCTCGGTAAACGACTACCATTTGCCAAGGGAAGCTACCTTCAGGCTTCCCCAGTACCAACTCACCTCCACCAAGTCGCTTTACTTCTATTGCAGGAAAATCGATACCAGCAGCAAGCTTTATATTGCTCATTAGCACTCCACTTGAGAATATAAGAAGAGATTTGGTCAACCAATGAATCCCATCGTTAGTATAGGAGACTCGATGAAAAAGCCCCTTATTCGTTTTCTATCAACGCTATTAGCAGCCGGACTGCTAAGTGGCTGCCCTGCTAACCACCAAAGTAACTCTTCCCCTGAAAGTCATTCCCAGCCTCTTGAGTTTTTGCCTGCCCTGAATGGGGACTACTTTAAGCTGGATTCAGCGATTATTGGGCGCCCCTACCATATCTATACTCGCCTGCCAGAGGGCTATAATCCAAACGAGGATACAACTTACCCGGTCATTTATCTCCTTGATGGGGATTCCCTATTCCCAATTTTGGCTACTAATCACCTGTTTATGCATTACGACGATTACGCCCCCGAGGCGATTATTGTAGGTATTGCTTACGGCTCATTTAAACCCGAGATCAATCATCGCAGTTTTGACTTTTCTCTACCCGGTGACAGTGACACACTTAAGTATGGCGGTGCGGCGCAGTTTCTCAACTTTCTAGAGCAGGAGCTCTTGCCAGTAGTTGAAAGCCGCTACGCGGTAAACCCTCAGCAACGGGTTCTCTTCGGTCAAAGTCGAGGGGGATATTTTGTGCTTTACACGGCATTTTCTAAGCCCGACTTATTTCAAGGCTTGATAGCTAGTAACGCCACCTTCCTACCACAACAGGAATTTTTCTACAGGGAACCTGTGCAAGCGACAAGAGAGGATCTGACTCTGGTAGTAACCAGCGGCTCTAAAGATATGCCAAACCTGCGCAATGATGCACTCTCTTGGCATAAGCACTGGAAAGAACGAGGAAACACTCCCTGGCGCATTGCATTTACAACGATTCCATACGGTACCCATGCGGCAAATAGTACTGACAGTTACCGTTTCGGCATCCATGAGATTTTTGCGGAAGAGATCGAAATATCTCGTATGAAAGCAGAGAACAATTTGCAAGTGATAGAGGATCACTAGAGCTAAAAATTAATAGCAGTAAATATTAGGTTCCCGCAAATTAAAAAGCCCGCGTAAAAGCGGGCTCTTTAAAACGATCAGCTAATTACTCTGTGCAGGCAGCAATACGACCAGCCGTATTTTTACCGGCACCACAGTTCAGGCCATCGGGGATACCGGTGTAGTCTGGGGCCATAATACCGCCGTTACGCTGAGCATCATGGTCGGTATAAATACTCGCCAGGTTATAGGAACGCGCTGTTCCCTTGTTGTCATTATCGCAGGAGAAGATAGCACTCCCGTAAGCAACTCCCAGGAAAGTCTTATATTCCTTTAGGTTTGACCACAAGTTACGCTTGGCAGATCCAGAACAGTTCATCTGGGAAGCCAAGTTGATGTAACCATCGTCCTCACCGCTTAATAACAGGGAGCTAGCGCTCTCGATACCAGGGAAGCCCGCATAGCCACCAATAGTATAAACCGGCGCGGCCAGGTTGGTGCCAACATAGTTGCGTACAGCATAGACATCATTGGTCTGCAGGTAGCGTACGGCTGAACACTCACGACCGATAAACCAGTCATTGATCAAGTCTTCAATCCAACTACCATTACACAAACGGTCAACGCCCTCAGTGCCAGTTATTGCGCCACCGGTAGTAAAGATTGCTGCGATGCCACTGATGGCAGTTTCAAAATCCACTTCAACTGCGTAATCGTCATCCAGGCCGGCAACATTTACAGTTTCGGTTTTCGTTTTGCAGCTTTTCCAAAACCAGGAACCAGAACAAACTTCAGAGGTTTCGGTCACGGTGTTGGAATCATACTGGTTGTAGGCGCGGTTATAGTAGGGCGAACCCGGGATCGCATTACCAGCGAGATACATCATCTGGGTAGCGCCCTGACTGTGTGCAATCACATAGAAAGTATCATCGGCTGCACACTGGTTTTCGTGCTCAAAGTCATCGCCTTCCCCATTGCGAATGGCAATAATCTGCCGGGCAATTTCACCCGCTGTGCCGTCATGCCAATATGGCATCTCGCCTTCATCGGTAGAGTTATACCCAACTACACCATAATTACCGCCGTTTACACGCAACTGCTCAATAAAGTCACTACCCGTATACTCATCGAAGTACGCTTCACTCCAGTAATCCAAAGCTGGCTGCTCAAGATTCCCCTGGGAATCGGTTCGCTGTTTAATATGGCCCTCAGTACCATGGCCATGAACCAGGATGTAGCAATTATCTGCACTCGCTGAAGTCGACCCCAAGAGTCCAGCCAATAGTAGAGAGAAGCTCGCACCCAATCGCTGATAAAGTGTCATTGTGATGTCCTTTTATTTTGCTCGGGCTTGTTCCCAATTTTTAAATTGTCTTTTTATATTGCCGAGACTGTTTTATGGCTTGCGAAAGGTATCTGGTTAATTAGTGCCAAGAATATGACTAATAGCGCCACATAGATCTCCAGGGCGACAATGAAATTGACCAGCCGGTCAAGAAAGGCTTCTGAACTTAATGCAGTGTGATCCATTTCTCAAAATCTCTAATTTCCCAAGCCTAAACCGTGTCAAGTGAACCAGAGAGAAAGTGAGTAATGCTTACACAAATTTGAGATATAGCCCCCCAAAATTGAAAGATTGATATATTTGGAGAAAGCAGGCTTCGTATAAAATTTGACTTAACCCATATAAAGTAAAGGAAATTATTTAAGTCTCATTTTTTATGTTTATACATATATCAAGATAGGTAATTAAGAATAAGCTATCTACCCAAAATAAATACACATTATATTTCTAGTACAAATTTTGGCGCGGAAGTTAAACACTTAGTAGAAATTTCGAGATATAAATATATGCAGCAATCACCTTTGGGTAGAGAACAATGGTAGCCACTAAAGTTCCAAAAATATGGAAAGCTTACTTCCATCCTGAAAAGTTAGCCGGCAACAACTAGAAACCGTGAGAGCAATTTATATTGAGCATATTATCCACAGTTTACATAAACATCAGCAACCAAGCCTAAAGAGGGAATGAAAAGTGATAGATTCAAAAACATTTTGGGACAAAACTGCAGCCCGATACGAGAAAAGCCCAATAAGAGATTTAGATGCCTACAAAAGGAAACTGGCTATAACACAAGGGTATTTTAAATCAAACTGGTCTGTACTTGAGTTTGGATGTGGTACCGGCAGCACAGCAATTCAGCATTCACCATATGTGAACAACATTACTGCTACCGACATCTCTGATAAGATGCTGGAAATTGCCAAACAAAAAACGATAGATGCCTCAATAAAAAATATTATATTTCAGCAAGGAACGTTAGATACACTGAAGCTTACCAATGAGAGTTTTAATGCCATTTTAGGATTAAATATCCTACATCTACTGCAAGATATAGATACAGCAATAGCTAGAACCTATGAACTATTAAAGCCTGGAGGTATATTTATTTCTAGCACAGTGTTACTCAAAAACAGCAATTGGAGACTTATATTGCCCATTATGCAGTTCTTAAAGTTAGCCCCTTATGTTAATCCACTTGACAAGCAAGACTTATCAAATAAACTCACTCAAGCTGGGTTTAGCATTGAAAAAGAGTGGCAGCCAGGAAAAGGGTCAGTATTTTTTGTTGCGAAAAAACAAGTCTCACCCAATAAAACATCACCTTAAATAATACTTAAGTTCACGCCACTAAACTCCTATAAACACTAAACAACCTACAATAACCATCCACCTGAAACCCCCAAATTATTCGAGAGTTTCAAGCTCAACAAGCACAATTACTGGGATACTAATAATCCCTCAAATAAACTAATCACGAAGTAACTATGGATTACTTAAAGCTAATACCCATAAAGTCACTGGTTTTATCGCCATCTAAATCGGTACATACAACATTATCGTCCGTATACCTGACCACAATACTTCTATCTGAGGTAATAGCAGCCATCGTCATAGACAAAATTGAATTAAGCTGGCGATCGGTTGCTTGATCAGAAGTTTTGAAGATCCAATTTCCCTCTTCAAACTTCACCCAAACATTTTCGGCGTCAAGGCCAAGCCAAACATGCTCAGGGGTAAAGGTACACTCAGTCCAAGCAAGTGCTGAATTGGAAAAACCAATCGCAGCTAAAAATAAAAAAATCTTTTTCATAACTAATACTCACTCTAGCTGACAGAATATAAATACTCACTTGCAAATACAAAACTGTAAAGGTTCAAAACCCGGATGAGATTACACCAACATTCACACCAAGTCACCCTTAAAACTATATTGTTCCTATATTAATCGCCACATGACTCAAAAGTGACAACTACCCTAATTGGTTTAGTCAAATACAGAGTAATCTTATATTTTTGGACTGGAAAAAGAGGTGACGGCATCGCCCTGACAACATAACAGGTCAAAATCTATATAGTTCAAAAAAGGTACGGGAATCTTACTTCTAAATAGGACTATTTAACCAGTTAAGGCATAAAAACCCCTGAAGCCATCATCAACAACCTGAGAAAAAGGATGAAGTAATACAAATGTATAAACTAGAACGTACATTATATCCTGTTGACCACAATGAACAATCAAAACTTGAACCAGAAAAATACACCATCCGCAGAGCTGATGGATTAATGCGAACCAACATCATATAATAGTAAAGTCTCCCACCTTACTCTAACTATCTGTGTATTAAGATACACAAAGTCAGAAGTTGCCGATAAAACTGTGGAATAGACAATTAACACAATCATACCAAAAGCAGGGGCCAATATATATTATGAGATCTAAACTAGCAGCAATTCTAACAGCAGGTCTTCTAAGTACTCATAGCTATGCAGCAGAATACTCTGGGTGGACAACCATCGAACAGATTTCTCTTGGATGGGGCACTAAAAGAGTAAACCTAACACTAAAAGATGAAATGCCGGACCCACTTGATTGTAGCGATGCAGTGTACATGGTTCAGGCCGATGAAAGTGCACCGAATTTGGACCATATTCTTTCTATTGCCCTTAGCGCTCATACCGCAGGAAAAGAAGTAAATCTAATAATAGATGATTCAAACTGTTCAGCTGGAGGAAACATTAAATTACTTTCCATTCTAATTAGATAATCAATAGAATTTAATGTAAAAATATCCAGATCAGAATAAGAATTTTTGTTTTAACAAAAGCTAATAAAAATTACTGATCTGGATTTATCAAATAAATATTAATGTTTGACAAGATTGAAATCATCCACTAACGGTCCATCATCCTTTCATTCTACTAGAGTTTATTATAACTTAGTGTTTTATTAGGTGAGGCTACCCACACCAATCCAAACTATAAGTTGATCACAGATAAACGTCATGGGCCTGTTATCCCTTAGAGGATTAAATTGGGCTCTATAAATTGGAGAGGTCAAAGCTAAGTCTCGCTCTTTTCATTTGAATCTAGAAAATAAACACACTCCGATCACAATGACAATTAACCAGAAAACGATTTAAATCAAAAAGGAATAAGCGCACAGCAAGCTCGAATGGACCCCCAAAAAACTACCACTTGTGGTTGGCGAGCGTATGTATGAACACGCTTAAGGGACTGCCCTTTCATTTAGATCTCAACTTGGTACTGGTGGAGTGGAGTGGGCAACATTTAGCCCCCAGAAAATGCGGTGCTATTTTGAAGATATCTCCTCTACCTTCAAGCGGCTAGGCGTCTCACCAAAATACTGGCTCTACCTCAACCGAAACTTTGAAAGCCGATTTAAAATCTTGGTGGGATCCGCAGAAGCGGTGCGGAAAGCCTGCTCTCCGCTCGATAAACGCTGGGTACATGGACTGCGAGACTGCCAACAATTTCTTAGTCCTACACTCAGCTGAACCGCAAAACACCGATTTGCATTTATCGCCGAAGTACCAGCGCCCCAACCTGCCCCGCACTTTTTCACCTCTAAGATAACAACCTTATTTACGCCAGATCTCCGTCCACTTCGCTGTGAGTTGCCCAGCCGGCAGCCCTTTGGCACAGAAACTCTTAGTCAACGGCCACCTTCTAATCTATGGGTGTCCATTTCCTCTTTTAAGCTTTCTCCATCAAGGCCCCGAGTTTCTTTGCGGCTGATGCTTTTATAAGCTTCGGCCAATAGTCGCGGGGTGAGATGGTGGAATAAGTTAGTGAACCGTTCCTTGCGCTGCGCTTTTGCACGAGTGTGTAGACGCTCCAGCCCCGACGACCCTGCGGCTGCGCTCTGAGTCGCAGTCAGATCCGGCACAGAACG
Source organism: Microbulbifer sp. VAAF005 (assembly GCF_030012985.1). Classification (NCBI taxonomy): domain Bacteria; kingdom Pseudomonadati; phylum Pseudomonadota; class Gammaproteobacteria; order Cellvibrionales; family Microbulbiferaceae; genus Microbulbifer; species Microbulbifer sp. VAAF005. The sequence continues at coordinate 1,661,010 of NZ_CP120233.1, forward strand.
CCATTTCTTATCGTTAGATCCCTTCGCTCCACCGGCTCCGCCATGCGGCACTTTATTAGTTAGCACTTTGTTCACCGGGTTCTTCACTACTATGGATCTATCTGACTTCCTGAAGGCGTAAATGCCCGGCCTTTGCCTAACTGGCTTCGCCGGACCCGACCCGTGCGGGACACGCACGAATCACCTACAGGATCTCCCGAGTTCCGCGCAAAAGACATCAGTACATGCATCAGGTCAAATGACTCCGGAGACCGATGTAGATACTCGCAAGAAACGCATCTACCTCTGTTGCCTTCCCCATCACCCAACAAGGTCGGCGATCTCAAATCTTGTTTTCGGAGCTCAATACTGAGCCTGCACCTTCCCCTGTCAACGCTTAACCCTGGCCGTTACCGGACAGCGCCCATGACTCGGGGCCCCAGCGGCTTGCTAAACCTTACCGGGTAGAGGGCTTTCACCTCCAATCTTTTGCCGATTTATCTCGGCGCACTGGGTGTCCATTTCCTCCTCGATTGAGGTGTATGACACGAAGTTGGTTTTTATTGTGGGTTAAATAAAAAAGCCCGCGAATGCGGGCTTAATTACTATGAGTAAAAATACAAGTTGCAGTAAGGGTGATCTAACTTTTTGATCAATTCCTGAGATACCGCCTCGGCAAAATCTTTTTTAAGATTTTCTTCCGAGTATGCGGGATATTTCTGCGGACAGCTAGAGATATAACCAGACAACCGCCATAGATCAAAACCATCACTCCTATTATCAGGCCCAAAATCAAAATCAACTTCGCAATCATTAAAAATTAATAAACAACCGATTCCATGAAATTGATATTCAACGCCACTAGGGAAACTACCTGATTGAGGTAGTTTTTTATCGCGCCAAGCCTCCAGCGGTGGCATTTCTCCAACTTCTTTTTTAAATAGAGAAATACCTTTTCCCACTGCCGCGAGATAATCATCAACAACTTTTTTAAATTCTACGCTAATCATCTTCTTGGAGGTCTCAATCTATCAGGGCCTACTGAATCAGCGGACTTCAAAACATCATCAAGGCTATTAAAACTGCTCGGGTGATTCGCAATATCATCGACTACATTAACGTTCACATTTGTGCCTGTTCTCCTTGCAGCGGCTGCACGATGGTGGCCATCAATAATAAAACGTTGACCATTATGTTCAACTACGTCAATCCCATCTCCAACAAAGCCATCTTGCCTCATGCTATCGGAAATTTTATCGACTTTTTTCGATGATGTTTTACCCGAAATACTATGAGTGCGTTGCAAAGTATTTGGATCTACACTCTTTGTAACCTGCGACAAAGAATCCTCAAGCTTCTCCTCCTGCTTCTCAAGCTTCGAGACCATATTGACTGCTTTCAGAGGCTTTACGACAGTCTGTGCTGCCTTAGAAAGGGCCCCGCCTAGATTTCCTGCTGCCGCTTCATCTACCGCATGCAAAGCATCAGCAACAAACACCTCAAATATCGTGGTGAACCCAACATAGGCAAATGCCCCTGAGAACCCTCCTTGTTGAATACCATAATCCTGGATCTTATGGAGGTTGCGCATGGCCGCGTCATAGGCGCCAAGATTATCGATCCAAAAACTTCCATTCTCAGGTGGATGACCAATCACTATGATTTCGCCATCATCAAGAACCCCTGGGTCATTGAAACGATGAGTAGACTGCTCACTATTACCAACTACATAGTAGCCACTGGGATCAACAAAGCTGAGCGGGTTGTTAAAGGTATAGGTATACCGGTTGAAGCTCTGGCTATTGTAAGGCGACTGGATAAACAGGTCCGCGCTCATAAAGCGGCCAATGACTGGATCATAGACCCGCCCATTCATATGCACCAAAGAGAGCTGATCCAGCATTTCATGGCCGGTGTAACCCTTTGTGGTCGGTAGAGCCTCTGGGTCACCACCAGTTGGGTCGCCATCACTCCAATCATCCAGGCGGCGCAATCCAAATGGGCTGTAGGCTAACCGCTCCACCAAGTTGCCATCGGCATCGGTAATACTCTCTACAGACCCCTGGTGATCGAGGTGCATATAGAGTATTTGTGTATCGCCGGAATCAGCTTCACTGTGCAAAAGGTAGCTACCCAGGTAGCTCTTTTGGGTGGTGTCACTCTCCCCAACCACTACTTCATACTGGCCTCCCGCCAGGTAGTAAGTAGTTACTGAATCATTGACCTGCTTATAGCGAGCGCGGTCCGGACCATAACTGAAGTAGGTACTATCGATACGGGTGGGCTTGTTAAATACATCGTACTCCGCAGCAACACCTGCCCGACTCGTCATATTGCCGTAAACGTCGTACTGGTATGAAAGACCGCCCGCTTCAGTTACCGCATGGACGCCAGCATTACCGCTACGCTCGTATTTAAGGGTGCCCACATCGGTACGGGAGGTCAGATTGCCCAGGTCATCATAACCGTAATTGATAACCCGACTGCCAGAGGAAAGGCCCGTGGTACTCGCTTTAGTCAGGCGGTTAAGGTCATCAAAAGTAAAGCTCTCAACAATCGCTTCCTGCGCGGAACCCGCACTGTCCTCTCTGCTGCTGGCCCGATTCAGCAGGTTGCCCATGCTGTCATATTGATAACTTAGGGATTGGACATTGCCGGTAACCGTACCCCCCAGGTTTCCATCTCCGGTAATAATTCCGGTTAACAAGCCACTGTCGCTATCGTAAATACTTTTACTGACCAGGCCATTACCGTACTGCTGATAAATCAGGTTGCCCCGCTCATCCTCAGTATCATCCGCCTGCCACAGCAAGGCCGGGGCACTGAGATCGGTAATATCGTAGGCGTACAGCGGGAAACCTTTGCTGTCATAGCTATGCTCAACAGCAAACCCTCCAGGATAAGTAACCGATTGCTCCCGGCTGAAAGCATCGTAACTATAAGAAAAACTCTTTGTGCCCAGCCCAGTGATTGTTGTCGATATCTGGTCGACTCGTGTCAGACTGTCGTAATGATAGGATTCACTAAAGTCCGCCTTGGATTTACTACTGAGCAGACCGTACTTGGTTGTATCGTAAACCCAGCTACTGGTCTCAGACGTATTATCTGCCGCAATATCTATACGGGAGGTAACCCGGCCCAGTAAATCAAACTCCTGGATAAAATACTTTTCATTAGCCGTTCCCTGCGCCCAAGTCTGCCTGCGCAACTGACCCAGCCCATCGTATTCAAAGTTGAGCTGTCCCGAGTCGGGGTCTTGCATCTGAATCTTATTGCCAGACAAGTCGTAATCAATAGAAATCCGACTATTCGAATCACCATTAACTTCAGTTTGCACCAGGTTACCCTGGCTATCGTACTCATAGGAGATAGGCGTGCCGTTGGCATCGACTACACGAACAACCTGCCCCAAACTATTCAAGTAGGTGTAGTGCTCTTGCTGGCTACTGCCTCCATCACCATCTTCTACCGTCACCGTACGCTTTATTTTTTGTGCGTAAGTGCTGTCGCTACTGTAACTAATTACAAGGCTGCCACCTGCATCACGCTGCTTGGTCTCCATCCGCGACAGCTCGTCATAGGTATAAGTCGTCCAGGCCGTCGCTGAGCTTCCAGTAAAAGGTTCTGACTCACGGTAGACTTGGCCAGCCGCATTGTATTCAGTATCCACTTTAACGCTGCCGCCACTCATGGTGAGTTGCTCACTGCGCACCTCTCGCCCCAGCATATCGTAGTAGGCCGCTGAGGTCGGAGCGCCGAGATAGCCTGGCAGCGCGTCATTGGTTACCTCAGAAATTACCGCATATACAGCGTCTGCAGGGCAGGATACCTCACCAGAGTCACAGAAATAACGGAAAATTTCTGTGTAGGTGCCATCTGCAGACTGCTCAACCTCAGCACGGCCAAATGCGTCATACAGCGTAGTTTGGGTCAGCCCGTTGGCATCGGTAGTAGAGTTAACCAGGCCATACCGTGTGTCATAGGTTAAGGTGCCGGTATGGTCCAGTGCATTTTTTACAGTCTGGGGATAGAGCTGGTCCAGGAAATCACTGAGCGTTTCAATGGAGCGGCTACTTACATTGCCGCCATCGATATCGCCACCGGTAATCTTGGTATTGGTCACCAAGCCTTGGCTATTGCGTGTGTAAGTACTTTGCAGCCAGTTATCCTCGCCTACAAACTCCTTACTGACCGCTACCGCCAGCGTATCAGGTTCTGCAGTGTAGGAATGGGTATAGGAACGCTGGTCAGAGCTACTGCCATTATTGGTAGTTACCGTACGGCTATCTACAAAGGAAATCAGCCAGTCACTTTCATTCGGGGAAACACTACTAACTGTTTTCTTAGTGCCCTCCACCCCAGTCACCGTACTGCCAGAGAGGCCTGCACCGGAGGTTAAAGTAACTGTTAGCGAATTTCCGTAGGCATCAAAACTGCTCTCTGCTTTGCTAACTTTTAAAGGAGACGATGCACTACTCGTTGTTAAGCCGTATTCACGGGTAATACTATCGGCCAAATAGGGGAAGCGATCATTACTGCTATGTAGCTTATAGCTATTATCGATTATCTCTACCAGCTTGCCATTGGAGTTTTTAATCGTCTTGGAAGACAAAAATCCAGTGTAGGGAAACTCTTGCAAGTATTCGCTGGTTGTAACCAAATCGGAAACAGCATCTTCAACTATCTGCTCTTCAAAGCCCAAGAAACCACGACCGTATAGATCGCGCTTGAATCCCTTATAGTGATAATAACGATTTCTATCTCCTCCTAAGCCATCACTGGTTTCCGTTTGGTAAACCACATAGTGGCCACTGACATCATTAATAGCCGGAAAATCAGAGCCCTGTACACTGGTATATACGCTACCGCCATTCACTATACGACTAGATATCAGGGGGCTGTATGAAAATTCTACGCCGGCACCAAGACTGTTAGTGGCACTCTTTAAGAGATCAGTCCTACTCTCAGCTCCCATTAATAATTGAACAGGGTCTCCAGCTCCCCCAACCTCAGATGGAGCCGCCCTACTATAGTAAACATCTGCTTGGCCATCGCTATTGATATCAAATATCACTGGAGGATTATCTTCAGAGATATCGTAATCCAACAGGTGCTCCAGAATCCCACCAAAGGGGTCAACATCGAGCTCTACAAAAGTTGGAGTTGCCTGCCCCTGCGAATCGGTTACTTGTGTCGACAGCAATACTCTCCAGGCCGATCCATCCGCCTTCTGAGCGACAATATCCATTAACCCATCGCGGTTATAGTCCATCGGGAAGGACACCTGGTTTTGGTGATCACCAGTACTAATACCTGTGTCAATTTCATCACCAAATGTACCGCCTTCGTTTAAATAGATCCGCCAGCTACCGTTTGTTGCACCATCATCTGTAATTCGGACCAAGAAGTCTTGCAGTCCATCGCCATTAATATCGGTAAATATACCGTTATAGTTAGTGTCGTAATGCTTGTGTTTCGTCGTTTTTATATGCCACTTATTAGTCCTAAAAATTGACCGGTTTGTGCCTGACAACTCGGAGACCTGCACGATATCAACATCTTCACCATCACCGCGCGGTAAAATCGGTGTGGAGTCATATTCCAGAACTCCATCACCCTTGTTTCTAAGAATGTAGCGCCCACTACTGCTATGAACAGAAAGATCTAGCAGACCGTCATTATCTATATCAACAACCAAGGGGCTTCTTGTGCTGAAACGATCCGAACTCCCGTACATGGAGCCATCACCTTTATCAACAAAATTATCCCCGCCATCATCCCATTCAGCGTCATTCCTCAACCATACAGAACCACCAAACCCGATACGACTTAGGAAAAAGTCATCGCGACCATCACTATTAAAATCCGCAACTACCACAGTGGCCTGAGAGGACACCATATTGGCGCAACAGTCATCATCTTTAGGGAAAACCTTGGTAATTGTAGAGTTACCAGAACCATCGAGATCAAATCGGACTACATGTAACGCTAAATATGCTTGGCCTGTAGGAGCAACGGACCGATCCCCCAACAGCATCCCGTACTCACTACCAAGCCTAATGGGCTGAACGATATCCCCATCATCGGTGCCCTCTGTAATGACACCATCTGCCGTAGTAACCGCTGTAGAAGTAAAACAACCCTCCTCAGTCCCCCGAGCAACAAACCAACTATCACCCTTAAAAACAATGTCCTTAATACCATCATTATCGACATCCATAATCAAAGGAGATACAGAACGGAGGTAATCAGCTGGATCATTTTCACAGTGGCTAAAATCTGAGCTCTCAAAGCCCATCTCACCATCTTGCCAAGCAAAAGTAGTCGGGCGCGCGCAATCCTGGGTCACCCCATCATCGCGATACCCACATTCGGTTATACCCGCTAAGCGATATCGATGAGTAATACCGCCACGCTCATAGTGCAGGTTATATTCCCGCACAGGGGTTCCACTGGTAGAGCTTGAGGGATTGGTAACATCAATATAGGTGGTTACAGATGTAAGAAGCTTACTGGTGACGATACTGCCACCATCGCCATAACCCCAGGGGCGATCTGTCAGATAGCTGGCACTACCAGTCTCGCGATCTTCATATTCAAAACGCACAGCTGAATCGGGACTATAATCCACTCGCTGGGGATAAAACTCACCAGAAGAATTATCCTCGTAATAGGTAACCGTATAACTATTACCAAAACGGTCGGTTACTTTATTGACAGCCCAGGTACCTATAGGACCGCTGGATTGGCCTGGGGCCTCTACCCGACTATCGGAAGTATTACCAAATTCCAGAATCAGGCCACTTCGGGTCCAGGCTTTAAAATACTTGGGGCCATTACTTTGTGAACCACTGGAAACAATTTTGGTAAATACATCAATCTCAGTGCGGTACTCTGTACCGCTTGCCCAGTATTGGCTATTGGTTGCAGGATCACTGGCAGCGCTAACTGCAATCAGTTTTTTCCCGTCCAGACAAAGGCGCTCACTGGTGCTGTAACGCTCCGCCCCCGATTGGGCAGACGTGCCCTCTGTTGCCAGAGTAGGCTTGCAGCGATGAATATAGGAAAGGCCGTTTAGTTGCCACCCCATTCCCAGCAAGCCGTTACCACTTTGACTGCTGTATCCTAAAGAGAGCTTGGGCTCTATCCCGTTAATACCCACAGGGATCTCAAGGGGCATATTATATGAAGCTGTTCCGGTGGGCCCCACCCCGGCATTGCCTTTCGAAAGGGCAACAAAACTACTACTGCTATCGAGGTAAACCTTAAGCGCTGATAGTTCACCACTGCTATCACCGTAAGCTACTTCATGAACACTATCAGAGCCTTCAAGCAGCAGATCATCAATCCCGTCACCATCAACATCCGATACCGACACCGATGCCCGATTAGATGCAAATAAATTGCTATCCAAATAATCTGAAATAACAGGAGTGTTCCCCGACAATAAAATCAGGCTGTCATCACTGGCGCTGGTGCCTTGCAGGAAATAGTCAGTATTACCATCCCCATCAAAATCGCCCGTCAAAAGTGATTGGCGTGCACTGGACCAACTGACACTATCCAGCGTTGACTGATTGGGAGAAGAGACCACGCTATAAGTCCCATCACCATTAGAAAGCAGTACAATTGCCTCGTACAACGAATCAGTAACAATAGGGGTAATTACATCTCCGTGAAGTAAGACATAATTGGGATTTGGTGACAGGTAGAGGTCATCTTTACCATCTCCATCATAATCCCCAGTCAATACTTCATGGCCAACACTTGTCCACTCGACTTCATTGGCATTAGCTGTTCCAACGAAACCTGCAAAAGTAAAAAATAATGCTAATTTAAGGGGGGTCGAAAATCGAAAAGACAACCCAATACCGATTTCATTTTTAACATGCGTCTTCATCCCCCAGAACGATGCTTTTGTAGGCTACTTACGTTTCTTTAACGTAAGAATAAAGGTCAAGTTCTTATTGTTTTAAGTACGTAACCAGAAAGTGCCCCTAAACAACTGCACTTACAAACATTTCTAAAATGTAAAAAATTGCCGGAATACTATTCCGTAAAGAACATTTTTACAAGAAAAGCCTAAAACAACAAATAACAATTTGAGAAAAAGCACAAATGTAATAAGAGTCATATTTTCGCTTCATATATGCACTAGAATTTTTTCTAAGCACTCACAAGCAGAAAATCCACATTACCGTAAAATGTGTCCGCAACAACTCAAAAAGAAGGGCGCCGCTTGACATCAAGGTGTGAACATGAAAGCAAATCAACAAAAAGAATAGCGACACCTAATAATAATTATGAGGCAAACAAAAAGGGAAATAGAGCTAGAAAGATAAATTTAGAGCACAATCAAGCGAAAAAAATGAGATGCCAAGAAAGTAAGCTCCAGAAAATCACGATTCAGCCCAAGCGAAAAGGGTATCAAAAGGCTATAGAAAACTATTTACAATTATTAACAAGGGGGAGGTATAGCTCCCCCAGCCTTATCAGTTCACGCTATTTGAATGATATACCATTGCCTGCCAAACATTTTGCTGACCACTCACATAGTTATCATGCGTTGGATTCTTGATATAAGTCCAAGCCACCTTTCCATCGCCTAAATACATAGGCTCATCCAAGCCACCCCAACCATAATTTGGCAATTCTACAGGCCCTTCAAGTACATTTAAATCTGCATCAATTTCCATTACATAGAAGGCCTTTGGCACTAATAATCGCTTAGAGCCGTTATCGGCATAAATACGGTTATATGCGAGGTTGTCAGAAATACACTGAAATTTTGCATACCCAAATAAGTAACGTCCATTTTTTAAATCAATAAGTTGTGGATCACTGATTTGGCAATCATCGTCCTCGACCAACCAATTAAAGCCCTGCCCCTCCATACTACCAGTAGAGCTGACCTTGGCGATGCCAATACGGGTTAATGAGCTGGAATCTAATGCATCACCAGAATATAGTCCTTGCCTGGTTATTGTGGGGAAACTGTCATCACCCTCCCAGTAGTTGTAACTCATATAAGATAGGAAACAGTTTGTGGTGTCGTAGTCTGCACAATCTTCATCAAACGGCCCCTCCCCAGATAGATCAACACCAACCTCATCCTCAAGAAAACGATCCATATCCGCATCTTCAATATATTTAGGCGAGACGATCAAGGAAAGGTTGGTATTCGCATCCACAGGTACAACAGTGTGACCTCCACCATTAGATACCATCGCAGACGTTGAAGGCACGAAGTGATTAAAACGCCCTTCAATTGATGAGCTGGATGTTTCCATCTTAACGGCAATAGTTCCCAGCTGCCCATGAGTACTGCCAATCCAGTCATTCCAATCACTGGTACAAATCGCACCGAACATTTCATTATCTGGATTATAGAACGAGCGAATATTTACAACGTGGCCATCACCGCAGGCCCAATACCAACCGCGATTATCTGTGCTACTCATATCCAGAGACCAATTATTACGATCAATAACCGTTAAGCCTGCCGAATAATGGGAACTCCCATTCCCGTCAAATACCCGCGCAGAAACTGAGAACCCGTAGCTACTACGACCTTGGCTGTCATCTTCAACATAAATCAGCTCTTGTGCGCCAAGATGAGTTCCGCCATGCATTTTATTGACTACATAAGCATCGGGAACTTCATCCAAAGACTGATTTTCCCATTCCAAAAGCCAGATCTGCTCGTTATAACTGTAGCTGGCATCGCGAATATGCTGCAACAAATCATCATAGTCACCAGAGGATAGGCTGGAAATAATATAATCCATCTCCTCCTGCATATCTGACCCTTTAATGGTGGTGAATGAAGGTGAGTCCCCAAAATCAGTATCAGGGAAGGTTGCCTCCAAGCCAGCAAGGAAATCATCAAAAGTCAGAGAGGGGTGCTCTGTAAAGAAATCAATATATTTACTGTGGTTGGTAGCAACCAAAAGACCAATTTCGTTCTCAATACGGGATTCAATGGTGTCAATATTATCTTCCATTTTCATCCAGGTTGAACCGTATTGTTCAATAAGATCAGCCTCAACGTCATAGCGCTCATTGGCTTGGTACTCTGTATTGCATAGAACTGCTACCGTGGAGCAATCGGAGCTTACGGCTATGCCGTGGGATTCATAACACTGATTTAGCAGCGTGGCATTTCCTGTTGGTTCAAAACTGGAAGTATCTGGATCATACTGCAGCTCATAAACAGAACCGTGGGTCGTATCCGCAGCAGTGTCACCCTCTGACAAAGTAGTAGAAACAAACATCCTCGGAGTGTCAGTGTCTGTCGCACAGGTCGCAGTATAACTGCGAATCGGGATATCAATATCCTCTTCATCCTGCTCCCCGTCAGTACGCGCTATGTAGTGCGCCATCTGATAAACCTCACGAGCATTGTTCATGCCTTCTGGTAGGGTTACATCAATAGCGGTCAATGACGCAAACCCCAAATCAGTAAGTTCTACATCCCCAAGAACAACTGTGGTACCGACATTATCGGAAATCGGCGTATTATCATCGCCAGACGTATCCTCGCCACTACTACCTTGACCACTACCGCTATCTGTAGAAGAACCACTTGAATCTGAAGAGGAGCCTCCTCCCCCACCGCCACATGCGGCCAGCAATGCTGTTAAAGAAAGTGCCAATAACTTTTTATTTATTAGTAAGCCCATCAGTTCTGCCCAACTCGTATGTCACTAAAATAATTCATTACTACTGAATATCCTCGCCTGAATTTGTATCTCAAAGCTAAGGACCGGCGTGAACTTTAGAGAAATGCAATCGATTGTCTGTGAACTGGTTCTGGGGGCCGCCTGGGAGCGACAAGTGGTAATTCCATAGCGATAAACGGTATTAAGCTCTCACCGAGTAAAGCAATTCTGCACGAACAAAAATTGGCCAATTTTTTATAGCATACACTTTTACTCAACTGTTACAGCTGTAACGGCCTACCGAAACTGAGAAGTTTATAAAACTGATATAGTCCCATTAATACACTATGAGCTGGTACTGAATCGGACCCTTATTTATTCACTGTGAAGAATGTCAACCACCATGGAACAGCAAGAGCTGGAGCAATAGAAGAGATTATCGTTACTGCTTCCAGAGCTAGAAATAGTAAGCTGAAATTAGCTTTTCAGAAGCATATAGAGAAACTGGGGTTAACTCATTCGATGAAGTTCAGTATGAGGCTTCGTTATCGGTGGATTTTTAGGTTATGCCGGCAGACATGGAAGAATAGTTTTCGATTAAACCCTCTAATTGATAGAAGTCCAAACAGGTACTTCTACCAACTAAATACCTCAGTTATTTATCCTACCGAAAGTGACAATATCTGGCTAATCTCATTTAAACTACGATTTGACTGGGATTGCCAAGTTTCAATGGCTGCTTTTAATGCTGCCCAGTCTTTCTTTGAGGAGGGGGATTTGTCGACAACCCCCTCTCTGATAAGGGCTCGAATGGTATCACTTGCAAAAACCAAAGTATCAACTCCCATTCGCCTTAGAAATACTTGGGCAGTCTTACCACCAAGTCGATCGCCACCTTTACGTAGGTACAGAAGATTCTCAATATAGTTGTCTATATTCCAGCTGGAAAAATACTCGCCCAAACTTCCATGCTCATTAGATAAATGCCAGAAGAAGTCTGCATTTCTCTGAATGGAGCGAGTTTTAGTCCAGTGCTTGATCATACCTTCCTGCCGCATTAGGTCATCTAATGCCTCTTCCGGCAAGTAACGACAGAACGAAACATCAAAGCCATAAAAGATTTTCTCTATATCCGGCCACTTTTTTTCAACAACCTTCCAGCTAAAACCGGCTTGGAAAACAGCCCGGGATGCCGATGACAACCACTGGCTATCATGTATCTCTCTCAGGAACTGCGCAGGCTTGGGCTTAACCAGCTTCGCCTGAAGTCCGTCTAACCCTCCAAATCGATCAATCACAGGTGCCTCAATGGCGGCGAACTCACGCATAATTCAGACCTTCCAGATAAATCCACCTTCATTCTACGCCTATAACTAGAAATTCAAAGTTTTTAGTTTTTAGCGGAACACTAAAAAGTGTTGTACACGCTTAGCCTGCCCACACAATACGAAAAGCCAACAGGTTCTAGAGATAAATATTGCAGAATGCTGTAAAAGAAAAGGACAGTTCAATTCTTCCAACAAATAAAGGGGAGCCAGCTCCCCTTTATTTACATGATACTTAATTAAGGATGTAAAGAATAATTAGCCACCCATAATCAGACTTATATCGCTAAAATAAGCATAACTTATTTATTGCTTAACTTTTTTATTGGTCTCTCCATTTTTGTACCCAAGTAAATCGAGGTAAAATGCATACTGTAAAGCGGTCTCCTTATAGCGACGGAAACGACCCGAAGAGCCACCGTGACCCGCTTCCATATTGGTATTGAATAACAACTGATTTTCATCGGTCTTCAATTCGCGTAGCTTTGCCACCCATTTCATTGGCTCAAAGTATTGCACCTGGGAATCATGTAGCCCAGTGGTTACCAGCATATTGGGGTAATCCTGAGCTTTCACCTGGTCATAGGGAGAATAGGAAAGCATATATTCATAACTATCCTTATTATTAGGATTGCCCCACTCGTCATACTCATTAACAGTCAGGGGAATTGACTCATCCAGCATGGTAGTTACCACATCAACAAATGGCACCGCCGCAGTAACACCCCGGTACAAATCCGGTTCCATATTGACTACCGCGCCCATCAACAACCCCCCAGCACTACCACCTGAAGCAAAGATCTTATCAGGGGCCCCATATTTTAACTTCCCCAACGCCTTGGTAACGTCGATAAAATCAGTGAAAGTATTCTTTTTATTGAACATCTTTCCATCTTCGTACCAAGCACGTCCCAGTTTTTGGCCTCCACGGATATGGGCAATAGCAAATACAAAGCCTCGATCAAGTAAGGACACCACTGAAGAACGGAACCAGGGATCAACGGTGCTGCCGTAAGAGCCATAGGCATATTGCAATAATGGATTAGAGCCATCTTTGTTGAATTTATCTTTACGATAAACCAAAGATACCGGCACTTTAACACCATCGCGTGCTGCTACCAGGATACCCTCGCTCTGATAGTGCTCTGGGTCAAAACCACCCAGAACTTTGTCTTGCTTAAGTAATTCCAACTCGCCACTATCCAGCTTGGCTTCATAAACACTATTTGGTGTCGTTAAACTCGAATAAGATACTCGAACACTCGCTGAATCCAAGTTTGGATTTGCACTCAAGCCCAATCTGTATACCGGATCATTAAAACCTACTTGGAGGTCCTTATTATTCTCTAAATTAATGATTCGGAGACCCGTTTGCCCCGCTTTTCGTTCTATTACTGCCAGATGATGATCAAATAAAGTGAAATCTTCCAGCAAAACCTTACTACTATGAGGTATGACTTCCTGCCAATTAGACTTATCTGTTGCGTCGTCCATGGCAACCTTCATAAGGCGGAAGTTTTCAGCTTGCCAGTTGGTCATGATATAAAAATCACTCCCTAACTTTAACGCTGAATACTCGTGATCCTCTTCCCGGGGATATAAGGGAGTAAAATCAGCAAGAGGAGTGTTCGCATCCAGGATTGACTGGCCACTGCTAGTTGTAGAACTGTGGTGAATGCGTATCAGCTCTCCATCCCGGGATTTGGAAATCCACGTATAGAAAGCCTTATCTATCTCTTCGTAAACAACAACATCTTCACTCTGCGGCGTGCCCAGCTTATGGCGCATTACTTGATAGCCGAGCAGAGTTTGATGGTCCTTATTGATATAGAAGACAGTTTGGTTATCGTTTGCCCAAACGGCAACTGGTGAAGCATTCTCCAATTTATCTGGCAGCATCTCACCAGTCTTTAAGTCCTTGAAGCGAATCGTGTAAACACGGCGCCCAACACTATCTTCAGGATATGCTACCAATTGATTACTGGGAGAAACCGCCAGGCGCCCTACACTAAAGTAGCCGTGGCCTTCAGCCAGCACATTCACATCCAGCATAACCTCTTCAGGTGCTTTCTGGGTCCCTTTACGTCGCGCGTGGATCGCGTATTCTTTCTCAGGAAGATAGCGGCTGTAATACCAGTAGCCATTATAATAAACGGGAACCGTTGATTTATCTTTCTCCAGGCGACCAGTCATTTCCTCAAAGAGTAATTCCTGTAACTCTTCAGTGTGGTGCATTACCAAATCGGTATAAGCATTTTCTGCTTCCAGATGAGCAATAACATCTGGCGCCTTACGTTCATCGTCGCGCATCCAGTAGTAATTATCGATGCGCTCATGGCCATGCATAACCATTTTATGGGGCACCTTCTTGGCTACAGGAGCGGAAGCCTGCTCGCTAAACAAGGTTTTGTCCTTTGCTACTTGGTTATTTTCTGTCTCGCCGCATCCCGCCAAACCAAGAGCGAATAATAATGTCGCCGTAGTTTTCTTCATAAAAAAACGTCTCTCCAATGTGTGCTTTTTTATATACTGATACTTTTTATTATGATTAGGTTAAATCATCAATAAGCCGCATCGCATCCTGAGCTCCAAGGTTTTTCTTTTCTGGGTTAGCATTCCCTTCTGCTTGCCCTGGCCGCGCTGGCTGGCTTTTGGAACCCACTGAAACTGTAACTACACGAGCCATTGCTTGATAAGGATACCCTGAGTTGAATGCAAGTCCGCCAACAGGCTTCCAGCCCTCATTGAGCATTCGGGTCACTTCCTCCTCCAAACTTGAAAAACCAGTTTTCCCGACGGCAACTTTATATTCTGCTCTCTTCACACCTACTCCTACTTTGTAGCTTCGCTCACGTCCTAAACATCGCTTCTAGACTATTAATTAATATTTGAATCTAGCTAACAACTGAGGGTACCCCCTACATCATTCCACAATATCTCGACAAACCCTCTATTAAAAACACCGCGAGATTACATACAGACTCCCGAGGCTGGAAATCTATTACTATCATTTTTTTACTAGCCCGCCGCAAGCGGAATCTATCAGACCAGGATCAACCAACTCATTCCCGCTATTATCAGCGATGCCGTCACACTGAGTATCGCGCCCTCTCGAACCATATCCTGTATACGTACTTTACCGGTTCCATACGCAATCGCATTAGGCGCAGTAGCCACAGGCAGCATAAATGCACAACTGGCACTCATCGCCGCAGGTATCATCAGCACCATGGGCTCAAAACCCGCTGAAGTGGCAGCTACAGCTAAAATTGGCATAAGTAGAGTTGCCGTAGCTGTATTACTGGTTATCTCTGTCAGGAAGGTCACACTTAGGCATAGAATGACCAACAGCAACCACAGTGGCATCGCCGTCAGGAAAGAAAGACCGTTGCCGAGCATATCGCTCAGGCCGGAACTGGAGAAACCTTTTGCTAGCGCTATACCACCGGCAAACAGTAATAGCATTCCCCAGGGGATCGTCTCTGCCGTCTGCCAATCGAGCAGGCGCCCTCCCTTACCGTTAGGCACTAGAAACATAGCGACAACGGCTGCTAGAGCCACGGTTCCATCACCAGCAGCATCAATACCTATCAATTCGCTCCAACCACCAAACGGTGCATTGCGAGTAACCCATAGGAGAATTGCCACACCGAAAACCATTAAGGTTCGCTTTTCCTCTTGCCTCCACTCCCCCACTTGAGGGGGCTCAATGTCATTTTTCAGATGCACATGACGGGTCAGCCAGAGGGCCATTATAGGCAGCGTCACCAAAGCAACTGGGACTCCTATTTTCATCCAACCCAAGAAGCTAAACTCTCGTCCGGTTACTTCTTCGTATATTCCCATAAAAATAACATTGGGCGGCGTGCCCAGAGGAGTACCTACCCCACCCAGACTTGCGGCATAGGCAATACCCAGGATCAGGGCAATACTTAAGCGTTCGTTGTCGATCTTACTGAGAATTGCCAGGGCTATAGGCAGCATCATCAATGTGGTAGCAGTGTTGGAAATCCACATGCTCAGGAAGCCTGCTGCCAGCATAAATCCGAGCACCAGCCTGCGGCCGCTGGAGACGCCCACAATACGCAACATATACAGGGCAAGGCGCTCGTGGGCCCCACTTTTCTCCAGGGCCTTGGACAAAATAAAGGCCCCCATCAGCAACAGAATGACATGACTTCCCAAGGAAGCTGCCACCTCCCGATGATCCGCTACTCCAAATAGAGGCAAGAGGACAAAAGGCACCAGTGACGTTGCGGGGATTGGCAGTGCCTCCGTTATCCACCAAATCACTGTTAACAAGGTAATTGCAGCAGTTACTGCCGGTAGGTACTGCATTCCCAACGCTGATAAAAAGAAATAGAAGGCCACAGCAAAAAGAGGACCCAGAACTATAAAGCGCTGCCGCGCAATCGACATACCTGCCCCCAACTACTCAAGGGTTTAATTTTTATAAGTTTGAATCTTGGGAGGGGTATAAACTCCTCGGTCAAGATGGCCGATAAAAATACAAGAAACTGGTCCTTTTGCGCAGCTCTTTTTATTCCTAGAGTAAAATTCCCTCATGGAATTGGGTGTTACACCGTTGAATCCCTTAAATAACTGATGTTCAGTGATCAAATAGCAATCTATGTAACTGAAGGCATTGCGAGCAGTAGGGTATGTAATCACTTACGCGCACCCAAAAATATGGACATAACTGACTATCAAGACTGAAAAAGTAGCCCTTTGTACCATCACTTTTGTACATCTCTCTGGCATCCGTCAAACTATCGCCCACAATAGCTAGTAGTAGAATGAGGGCGGAAAGGAATCATGAGCAATATACCCAACACTGTGGAAGTCCTGGAGAAGCTCCGCTGGAATGCTCACCTGTGCAAACACAGCCACTTCCGAGCCTCCATGAAGGGGCGCAATTTGCATGTGCTTTGCGGGGTGCCCATCGTTGTCGTCAACCTGTTCCTCGGTTCGCTTTTCTTCTCCCTGATCAATGCAGAGCTGCCTGATTGGACCAAGTGGAGTGGTGCGGCGCTGGCCCTGCTGGCCGCGCTATTGGGCGGCGTGCAAACTTTCTTCAATTTTAAGAAAAACTATGAGGGACATCGGCAGGTAGGCAACGAGTACCTGGCAATCGCCAGGGAGTGTGAGCGGCTGATTGCCCTTTACTTCGACGATATCCTGGATCTTGAGCATCTATCCAAGAAGATCTCAGAACTGAATACACGCTACAGTGAAATCAACCAGCGAGCAGAAGAGTTTATTGTCTCAGATAAGGTATACAGGCAAGCGGTGCATATCCAGAATCAAAAGGCCAACCGAGAGCCCTCTCTGGTAGAGCAGATGCGTAATCGCCAGGCTGCTGCGCAAAGAGTCGCCGAGGAGGCTCTCGAAATCGCAGAGAGCAGCCACTAACTACCCCATCAATACCGCAGTACTTTCCTGGGGAAGTGGTAACTTCCCCACTTCCTATAGTAACAAACCGAAAAATGCAGACAGATCACAGTAGTCATCAACCCAGCACAGACACTTACCCATTATGCTATTTAGCCACCGATATCGGTACACCGAGCAATGTCGGCGGCCTATTTCGTATCGCAGATGCACTCGGCGTAGAGAAAATTTATTTAACTGGTGAAAGCCTGGTTCCACCTAATTCCAAAATTCGGAAAGTTTCCCGGTCTACAGAAAAGTACGTTCCCTACGAATATCATTCATCTGCAGTCAATATCGCGCAAACCTTAAAAAATAAGGGCTATCGATTAATTTGCCTGGAGATTGCCTCAAATAGCGTCGAACTCAAAGATACCCCCGTTTCCAAAGGGAATAAAATATGTTTGGTATTGGGTTCTGAAAAGGATGGGGTCAACCCCGAACTTCTGGAACTGGCAGATGCTGTGGTACACATACCTATGCAGGGTATCAATTCCTCAATGAATGTTACTTCCGCCTGCGCTATAGCGACCTATGCTTTGCTGGAAAAAATTTAATCGGGCACTTTGACCATTATATTTTTCTGATTAACATAGTCGGGATCACCGCCCAACCTTTTATTGCAGTTCAATCCATTAATTGCCTGGATCTCCGCATTGCTCAAATTAAAATCAGATAATAAGAAGTTATTGCGAATGTGATCCAGGCTTTCCGCCTTGGGAATAACTATGCGATGCTGCTGGATATTCCACTTAAGGATAACCTGCCCCGAAGTCACCCCGTGATTTTGCGCAATATCCACAATTACTGGATCTATGAGAGGTTTTTCATGAGCCTCGACACCGCTCCATGTAGATCCCGACCCCAAAGGGGACCAGCTGCAAATCGCAATTTTATGGAACTGGCAATAATCGACTAAAGGCTGCTGAGTGAAGTAGGGATGCAGTTCAATTTGATTACAAACTGGGCGCACTTCCGAGAAAGTCGCCAGTTGTTCAATATCAGATTTACGAAAGTTTGATACCCCCAGGGCCCGCACTTTTTTCTGCTGGTAAAGCGCCTCCATTGCACCCCAGGTCTCCCGGGTATAGGCCGGCATAGGCCAATGGATCAGATATAGGTCCAGGTATTCCAGCTGCAATCGCTCCAGGCTACGGGCAAATGCATCGTGAGTTTTATTGGTTCCCTGCTCCGTATCCCAAACTTTACTGGTAATAAAAAGCTCTTCCCTCGCTAGGCCGGATTCTTTGATCGCTCTTCCCAGAGCTCGCTCATTTCCGTAGACCGATCCTGTGTCAAAATGACGGTATCCCACAGACATGGCTTTCAAAATAACTTCTGTTACATACTCATCATCCTGCTGCCAGCTGCCAATCGCAGCCATTCCCATACCGAGCTGAGGTATCTCTACACCGTTATTCAATTCGAGAAAATACATAATCAATATCCTTTCAGACTACTGAGCGGTAAATCAGCAAGGACCAAGAGGGAATATAACCGGGGTCACATTTATTTCGCTGAGTGTAGGCCGAACAGAAGTCAACGCGTAGAAAACAGCGAACACACGCCAACTCCTGACTGCTAATCACTCACCACGCAATAAAAAGAAACTAATTTTCTAAGTTCAGTGAATATAAGCGATTATTTTGGAGGAAGTGAACCCGCAAATACCGCTCCACGACTGACCCAGTTATCCAAATCCTCTGCGACAGCATCTTCTTCCACATATACCATGCCTTTTAAGGGGCGCCCAGTGTAATCCATAGGCCGTGTATAGCGTTCGGCTAACGCAGTTTGATACTCATCAGGCCCAACCCGGACCATCAACTCCTCTCCAACAACCCCACAGGCCATATTGCCATTCAACATAAAAGCGAGACCTCCAAACATCTGCTTTTCACTGAGGCCTTCATTTCCCTGAAGTAATTTGCGCACTTTTTCAGCCAGAGTTTCGCTGTACGCCATAGTTTTCTCCTTAATCACTTTTACCAGGCAGGAATACCCCCTCAGAAACTGCTTTTTTCTGAAAAGGTTAAAAACGATGAAATTTGAAAAGAATCGAGCGGAATTAAATGTGAACCCTAATCCCAGCAAGACATTGGATGGAGCAATGAGCAAGTAAACTGCAAATACAACAGATAACTGCACCATAGCAAAAACGTTATTTCGAATAATCGTTTAAGTATAGCAGTAGCTGAAGTTTCTACTTTAAGGAAGGGAAAAAATACGCCAGGAAATGAAAGGGCTGAAAAATATTACAGAAATATTTCTATTTTTACTAAAGATTGTGGTGACCTGAAACGGCCACCACAATCTTTACGCGTACCTCGGCAGGCAAAGCCGAGGGAATGGCCTGTCTTAGTCGACAAACACCCGCGCGTTGCGGAACAAGCGCATCCAGCCGGAATCCTCTTTCCACTCATCTGGATGCCAGCTATTGCTGACAGCTCGAGCAACACGCTCAGGATGCGGCATCATAATAGTCACGCGGCCATCCTCAGAACTCAGGGAGGTAATACCATTTACCGAGCCGTTGGGGTTGGCCGGATAAGTTTGGGTGATTTCCCCTTTGTTATTCAGGTAGCGCATCGCGATAGTGCCGGAAGCTTCACACTTCTCCAGCGCCTGCTGGTCAGCAAACTCCACTCGCCCCTCACCATGAGCAACGGCAACCGGCATGTAAGTACCCGCCATACCTTTAAACAACACGGAAGGTGAGTCCTCAATGCCCACCAGTGCGAAGCGCGCTTCATACTGCTCAGAGAGGTTGCGCACAAAGCGCGGCCAGTGATCAGCACCTGGAATCAGCTCTTTGATCACTGAGAACATCTGGCAACCGTTACACACCCCCAAGCCGAAGGTATCGTTGCGATTGAAGAAGCCCTCAAACTGATCGCGGGCACGATCGTTAAACAGGATGGTTTTAGCCCACCCCTCACCAGCACCTAGTACGTCTCCGTAAGAGAAGCCACCACAGCCCACCAAACCTTTGAACTCATCCAACGCTACACGGCCAGACAGGATGTCACTCATATGTACGTCGACAGCGTTAAAGCCAGCGCGGTGGAAAGAGTGCGCCATTTCCACTTGGCTGTTCACACCCTGCTCTCGCAGTACAGCAACTTTCGGGCGAACACCTTTAGCGATATAGGGTGCGCTGATATCGTCGTTGATATCGAACGTGAGGTTTACTGTCAGGCCCGGGTCTTCTTTGGCGATTGCAGCAAATTCCTGCTCGGCGCACTCGGCGTTATCGCGCAGGGATTGGATACGGAAGCTGGTCTCTGACCAGATCTGCTGCAATTCAGCGCGAGAGCGCTTGAAGATTTCAACACCGTTATTGGTGATGCACAGGTGTTCGTTATTGTTCAGGTAACCGATCTTGTGGGTGGGTACACCCACAGCGGCAAAGCGCTGTACCAGCATATCCGCTTCACAGGCGGGAACCTGCAATACCGCACCCAACTCTTCACTGAACAGCGCCGCAATCGGGTCTTCACCCAATTCGTAGATTTCCACATCCATACCCACGCGGCCGGCAAAGCCCATTTCCGCCAAGGTTGTAAACAGACCGCCGTCAGCGCGGTCGTGGTAGGCCATGATCAGGTCTTCATTCAGAGCCTGCTGTACCACCTCGAAGAAACCTTTCAGCTTCTTGGCATCGTCCAGGTCTGCGGGCTTGTCACCCAGCTCGTTGTAGACCTGCGCCAGACAGGAGCCGCCCAAGCGATTTTTGCCGGCACCCAGATCGATAAACAGTAACTCACTCTCACCTTTATCGGTGCGCAGCTGCGGTGTCACTGTCTTGCGGACATCAGTTACCGGAGTAAAGGCAGAAATTACCAGAGACAGCGGTGCAGTAACCGATTTCTGCTCGCCCTCTTCCTCCCAGGCAGTGCGCATAGACATGGAGTCTTTGCCCACCGGGATGGTAATGCCCAATTCAGGACACAACTCCATACCCACCGCTTCTACGGTTCGATAAAGTTTTTCCTCTTCACCCGGATGGCCCGCTGCACACATCCAGTTGGCGGAGAGTTTGATATCGGACAGTTGCTTCACTGGGGTACAGGCGATATTGGTAATTGCCTCACCCACTGCCAGGCGGCCCGAGGCCGGTGCATCCAGCAATGCCACCGGGGTGCGCTCACCCATAGACATGGCTTCGCCGGCGTAGCTGTCATAGGCAACGGTAGTTACCGCGCAATCGGCCACCGGCACCTGCCAGGGACCGACCATCTGATCGCGGGAAACCTGACCGGTTACAGTGCGGTCACCGATAGTGATCAGGAAACTCTTGCTAGCCACTGTGGGCAGGCGCAGCACCCGCTCAGCCGCTTCATTCAGGTCGATATCTGCTGTGGAAAATGCCTTATTTTCCACCTGGCGAGTTTCTGCTTCACGGTGCATGCGCGGCGGCTTGCCAAACAACACCGACATCGGCAGGTCCACAGGCTTGGATTCAAACTTCTTGTCATTTAACAGCAGGTGCTTGTCTTCGGTAGCTTCACCGACAACGGCGTAAGGCGCGCGCTCGCGCTCACAGATTTTCTCGAAGCGCTCCAGGTCTTCCGGCATAACCGCCAGTACATAGCGCTCCTGGGATTCGTTACACCAGATTTCCAGCGGGCTCATACCCGGCTCATCACAGGGCACATTGCGCAGTTCAAAATTACCGCCGGTACCGCCATCTTTCACTAGCTCGGGGAAAGCATTGGACAAACCGCCCGCACCCACATCGTGGATAAAGGCAATGGGATTGCTCTCACCCAGCTGCCAACACTGGTCGATCACCTCTTGGCAGCGACGCTCGATTTCCGGATTTTGGCGCTGTACTGAAGCGAAATCCAGATCTTCAGAACTGGAGCCGCTGGCCATACTGGAGGCTGCACCGCCACCGAGGCCAATCAACATGGCCGGGCCACCCAGCACTACCAGTTTGGCGCCAGGGGAAAACTCGGGCTTGTCTACATGCTCTTCGCGGATATTGCCGTAACCACCAGCCAACATGATCGGCTTGTGATAGCCGCGACGCTCGCCATCGAAATTTTCTTCAAAGGTACGGAAGTAACCGCAGATATTCGGGCGGCCAAACTCATTATTAAATGCTGCACCACCGATCGGGCCTTCGATCATAATATCCAGAGCGGTAACAATACGCTCAGGCTTGCCATAGTTGGCTTCCCAAGGCTGCTCCCAGCCGGGAATACGCAAATTGGAAACCGTAAAACCGGTCAGGCCCACTTTCGGTTTGGAGCCACGGCCAACTGCACCTTCATCACGAATTTCACCACCGGCCCCGGTTCCAGCACCGGAGAAAGGAGCAATCGCGGTAGGGTGATTGTGGGTTTCCACTTTCATCAGCAGATGAATAGCTTCAGTGCTGAAACCGTATTCTTTGGTCTCGGGGTCTGGGTAGAAACGCCCCGCTTCGCTACCAGTAACGACGGCTGCATTATCCGCATAGGCGGACAACACATTGTCACCACCCTTCTGGTAGGTATTCTTGATCATGCCGAACAGGGAGTGCGGCATTTCTTCGCCGTCGATGGTCCAGGAGGCATTGAAGATCTTATGGCGGCAGTGCTCGGAGTTTGCCTGGGCAAACATCATCAGCTCTACATCTGTGGGATTGCGCTCCAGCTCTTGGAAACTGGTGAGCAGGTAATCAATCTCATCTTCGGCCAAGGCCAAGCCCAAGGTGACATTGGCATCTTCCAGAGCTTCGCGACCGCCCTCGAGAATATCCACACCGCGCAACGGGCGCGGCGCTTCTTCCACAAATAATTGCTCAGCTTTAGCAAAATCGGTGAATACCGCTTCAACCATACGATCGTGTAAGCGGGAGGCCAGCACAAGGCGTTCAGCTTCAGTTAACTCGACACCGGTAACGTAGTAGGCGATGCCACGCTCCAGGCGATGAACTTTGTTCAGGCCAGTGTTATGCGCAATATCAGTAGCCTTGGAAGACCAGGGAGAAATTGTGCCCGGACGCGGCACTACCAGGATCAACTCGCCTTTCGGCTCGTGCTTTTCCTCGGTTGGGCCGTATTGGAGCAGTCGCTCCAGCAGGGCCATCTCCTGGTTATCCAGTGAGTCGCTGTCTGCAAAGTGAACGAACTCAGCGTAGAGATCGTCGATGGTCGGTTGCAGCGCGCGCAGTTGATTGAGCAGGTTTTTATGGCGGAATTTCGACAGTGCAGGAGCACCACGCAGAACTAACATTGCGGGAGATAGCCTCTTGTCTAAATGAGAAAGATTGCGCGAATGGGATTTCGCACAAGGCCCCGGAAATTTGAGAGGCGCAATTGTACCTGAAGCATCGCTACTCCAACACACCCGCCCGACACTTGGATACACATGAACTAATTAGTGATCTGAATGTTCAAAAGACCAGCAGAATTACCTGCAAATAAATCAGTTTTGCGCCAAAGTTAGGGCTACCTACCTAAGTCTGTAATGCTTTGCAAGCGTGCAGATCACAGTGTTCAAAAGACAAACTGGGCAGATTGTCGTCAAATAATGTAAAATTGGCTGACTGCGTCAAATTTTGCCCTCGTATTTGAGAGCGAAATCGACATACAGGGCCTTAGGCACAACAGCAAATAAACCAACGGACTAGCTAGAGGGGACAGCCTATGATGATGAAAAGCCGTATGCTGCGCTACGTCCGCCGTGTGTGCAAAGGGATCGCCCTGTCCTGCTGTGCCTCCCTGCTGGTTGCCAGTAAAGCACCGAATACTCTCGAGCGTGTCAAAGCCTCCGGTGAATTGGTTGTACTTTCACAAAATGGCCCCACCACTTATTACGAAGACGCCTCCGGCAACCCGACGGGCTTTGAATACGGCATGCTGCGTGCATTTGCTGAAGAGCTGGGGGTGAAATTGGTAATTCGCGACGTGCACGATCTGGACGAAATGTTCAATCAGCTGCGCGACCCGGAGGGTGGTGCGCACTTCGCGGCTGCCGGCCTCACGGTAACTCCAGAGCGTCGCGAACAAGTCCGCTTTACCCCATCCTATTTTGAGATTCGCCAACAGGTTATCTACCGAGTTGGCGAACAGCGGCCGCGCAAAACTAGCGATCTCGAAGGAAAAAAGGTCGCCGTCATTGCCGGCAGTGCTCACGCAGAAGAAATGAAGAAACTCTCCGCCCGCTATACCGAGTTGGATTGGGAGGAAGTTTCCGACGTGGACGCCATGGAATTGGTAGAGATGGTACAGGAAGGAAAATACAATTATGCAATTGTAGATTCCAACGCCTACGCAGTTCACCGTGGCCTCTACCCCAATACTGCGATTGCCTTTAACCTCACCCAATTTCAACCGGTTTCCTGGGCCTTCCCGCAAAGTGATGACGACAGCCTCTATCGCAGTGCACGCCGCTTTATGTTGCGCGCCAATACCAATGGCATGATTGCCCAGTTGCGGGAAGAATTTTTCGGCCACGTCAGCGACCTAAATGTGGGCGGCGCCAAGGCCTTTGCCAAGCGCAGCCGTGAGCGCCTGCCCCAGTGGCGCGGCACCATGCAAAAGGTTGCCGGCCAATATAATCTCGATTGGCACTTACTCGCGGCCCTCAGCTACCAGGAATCCTATTGGAATCCGCGCGCCCGCTCTCGCACCGGTGTACGAGGCCTGATGATGCTGACTCTGAACACCGCAAAAGATCTCGGTGTAAACCGCCTAAACCCCGAAGAGAGCATTGAGGGTGGTGCCCGCTATATCGTACAAATCCGCAACAAACTGCCGGATCGCATTCGCGAGCCCGACAGAACCTGGATGGCTCTGGCTGCCTACAACGTAGGCTATGGCCACCTTGAAGATGCCCGAGTACTGACAGAGCGAATGGGCGGCAATCCGGATCTGTGGCCCGATGTGCGCGAACACCTGCCCCTTCTGGCCAAGCGCCAGTATTACAAAACTACCAAGCACGGCTATGCCCGGGGCTGGGAGCCGGTAACCTATGTACAGAATATCCGCCACTACCAAGCCCTGCTGAGCTGGAGTAGCCGCATCGAGGAACAGCGCCTGGCTGCAGCCAATGATGATAACGGTGGAATACTTGCCGAGAACAGCCCAGTTAAATCCGAAGCCAGCGCCGCCCCTGCTCTCTGATCCCCTTCTAGGCCAGCTTAGCCTGGCCGAAGAAAGCCCCAAATATCTCCACCTTAATCTATATTCATCTGGTCCCGGTTAGAGTGCCTGAGCGATGGATAATCCAGATACAGTAAGAGAGATTGAGCAGTTTATGGACTACCTCGTGCAGGCCGGGGTGTACTGCAAAGAAGACGAACTGGAAAGTGTCTACCACCGGGAAATGCAGGTCTTCCTACTAGACCCTTCGGATCGGGTCACAGTGGCAGACAAAACAGCCTTCATCAATATGTTTAAGGCCAAGCGTGACGCGGGTGAACTGCCTCTCAACGGCTGGAAAAAAATTCACCACATAGTGGCAAATGAAAACAGTGCTTTAGTGATCTTCTCGCGAAAAAACAATTTGGCTGGCCAGGAGCAACTGTTAAAACTGGCGATCGATTTGGTGTATGAAGATGGGCGCTGGCAGGTCACGCGGGAAGTTATATTCCTAGAGCCAGCACTTCCTGGTTCAAGCTAGAAATACCCCTTACTCTCGATTGCTTTTAATCTGCTTCCCGAAAATCTGCCAGACTCCTCGAAAGAGTTCTAGGTAAAAACTGCAAATCCTCAGGGTCATCAATATCTACAAGCACATCCAATTGCTGACACTGCATATCACATTCCTGTAATCGCGCCAGGGTTTGCTGGGCAACGACTTCAGTACTCCAACATATATCTTCAAACAAGCGAGAATGCAGCTGCCTCAAGCCCAATAGGGTGTAGCCACCATCATTTGCGGGATACATAACGGAGTCTGTATGCACTAGTGCCATAGCTGCAGCTCGGAGTCTTTCTGCATTTAATGCAGGGCAATCTGTCCCCAACA
Source organism: Microbulbifer sp. VAAF005 (assembly GCF_030012985.1). Lineage (NCBI taxonomy): Bacteria > Pseudomonadati > Pseudomonadota > Gammaproteobacteria > Cellvibrionales > Microbulbiferaceae > Microbulbifer > Microbulbifer sp. VAAF005. Next base: position 1,687,369 of record NZ_CP120233.1, read on the forward strand.
AAAAGAGCCCCTGACCATCGGCATAAGAACTTTTCGCAGCCCGCCACAAGCGCTGACCGAGATCACCTTCTGACTGGCTGTAAAGCGTTACCCCCTGAGGCAACTTGAACTCCTGCCAGAAAGGGTGCCGGGAGTTAGGCGCAACATGCAGCTCGACAGGGCCCAGATCCGCCTTCACCGCTTCTGCCAATGTACCCTGCAATAACTGTAGTGCGAGAGCAGCTGCGCCCTTCTCTCCCAAAGTAGGAATTAGCCGAGTTTTTGCATACCCTGGCAATGGAGCCTTGGCCATCACTACAAGACGCATGGGCGGCAATAGAAAACTACTCATAGCGCTTTGCCAAACTCTCTGCTGATACGCCCCGCCAGTAATCAAAACGCAATCGCCACATCAATAAAATGGTTCTCAATACGCCGTACTTTTCCCAGCGACGCCCTGAGGTTTCTACTTTTTCCCGAGAACAATAGGGCCAGTAATAACTGCGCAAACGGCGACTCAGCTCAATATCTTCCATCAACGGCTGCGCAGGAAATCCACCGATGGCTTCGAACAAACCACGGCGTACAAAAATGGCCTGATCCCCTGTAGCAATACCACTAAAACGAGAGCGAAAATTAACCAGGGAGGCAATTAATGGAAACCAAAAACTGCTCCCGACAATTTGAATATTAAAACGCCCCCAGTGAGCATTCTCCTTTTCGAGGTTTGTGATGGACTTGAGAGCATCTGCGGGTAGACGGCTATCGGCATGCAAAAACACTAACCACTGACCTTTAGCCATTAACGCACCGGCATTCATCTGAACCGCCCTACCCCGAGTGGCGTGGACCAGCTGCAAACCAGACTGCTCTAGGATCTCAACACTACCATCGGTACTGCCGCCATCTACGACAATAACTTCACAACCTTCCTGCACTTTCAAATTCTGCAAGTGCTCCAGTAAAGAGGTTATTTGCTCCTTTTCATTTAATAGAGGGACTATCACACTGAATTGCATTAGTTACGCCTCCAGCGGTTAAAAACCTCTAAGAAACGTAAAATAGCTGTTGGTGCGTGAGCACGTTTCCAATTGCCCGCAACAAATTTATTGGCTTCACTCATAGTGGGATAGATATGAATCGTTGAGAGAATTTTATTCAATCCCAGCCCATATTTCATCGCCAAAATAAACTCCGCAATTAATTCCGCTGCATTCTCACCGACAATGGAAACACCGAGTATTTTATCTTTCCCCGGCACCGTAAGTACTTTCACAAAACCCCGGCGCGCACCATCGACAATCGCTCGATCTAAATGTTCGAGATCGTAGCGGGTTATCTCGTAATTAACATTCTGTTTACGAGCGGCCTCCTCAGAAAGGCCAACACTGGCCACCTCAGGATCGACAAATACAGAACTGGGAACTAATGAATAATCTACGGCAAACTTTTTGAGATCACCAAAAAGTGCATTCACCGCTGCATACCAGGCCTGGTGGGAGGCCATATGGGTAAACTGATAAGGTCCGGCAACATCCCCTGCAGCAAGAATATGGGGATAGGTTGTACGCAGGTATCCATCCAATTGAAGCCTGCCACTTTCCTGCAAGCCCAAGTTTTCAAGCCCAAGACCTGCCAATTTCGCTTTTCTACCCAGCGCCAGAATTACTTCATCAAACTCCAACCTAACCTTATTGCCCTTATTCTGAACAATTAGGGTTCCACCGTTTCGTTCAGGACTACCCTCAAATTCAACGGCTTCATGATCTGTTAATATTTCTACACCATCGCGGGTGAGCGCCTCAGTTACGGCTGCGGATACTTCCGTATCAAGCTCCGGTAATATAGTATCGGATCTCTCCACCAAGACGACTTGCGAACCGAGCCGGACCAATGCTTGTGCCAGCTCACAACCTATTGCCCCGCCACCTAACAACACCAGTCGGCGGGGCGGAGCTTGTAGCTGGGTAAAGCGATCCCACAAGGTATCGCTTGTGAGGTAATTCACTTGATCGAGTCCGGGAAACGGCGGGGCACTCGGCTCAGCGCCGGTAGCTAATACAATAGCTCTCGCCGTCAGTATTTGCTCTCCCCCACCGTTTAGACAGGTCTTCACCGTCCAGGGGTCTACCAACTCTGCGGTTCCCTGTAGTACTTCAACCCCAAGCTCGGTATAGCGCTCAACACTATCGTTGGGCTCGATTGCTTGAATTGATTCTCTGACATGCTGCATAACCCGGGGAAAATCAATTACGGGCTCTTGAAGAATAACGCCAAACTCACTTGCACATCGCGCCCTATGGGCCTGCCGCGCGCACATAATCAATGCTTTGCTGGGTACACAGCCGGTATTGAGACAATCACCACCCATTTTACCCGCTTCGATCAGAGTAACTTTTGCTTTAACCGCCGCAGAGATATAAGCCGTGACCAAGCCCGCCGCACCACCACCAATAACAATTAAGTTACGATCAAACTTCTTAGGTTTCTGCATAAATCGATCACCCGGCCTGACGCCTGCGCTTAAGCCAGTTGAGCGCATATTTTGCAATTAAGGGAAACACACCCAATAGAACAAAAGACAATAACAGTGGCAAAGATAAAATATCCTTGAGATTTTCCACTCTCATCAACTGGGTGCCGGCATTTACGTAAACTATCGTACCCGCCAGCATTCCGAGCTGGCTAACCCAGTAGAAAGTCCAGGCTTTAATATGGGTGAGCCCCATCAGGATATTAATTAAGAAAAAAGGGAAAGCCGGCACCAATCGCAGCGCAAAAAGGTAAAATGCCCCCTCCCGCTCAATTCCCTTATTGACGACTTGAAGCCGCTCTGAGAAACGCCCCTGAATATAGTCCCGGAATAAATATCGAGCCATTAAAAAGGCCAGGGTGGCACCGATACTGGAAGCAAACGAAACGATTACAGTACCCCAGAAAAGACCGAACAATGCGCCGGCTGCAATAGTTAGAATTGCTGCCCCGGGAAGTGATAAGCCAGTCACCAAAATATAGAAGACCAGAAACAAAAACCCGACTAAAAGCGGCGACGACATCTGCCAGCGCTTAAAGTCCTCCGCTCCATCCTTTAACTTTTCCAGGCTCAACCAGTGGTGCAGATCAAGCACGTAGAAAGCCACCACCAATACGACAATAGCGGCTACCAGCAGGATTTTTTTACTCATCGTTTTCAGGTTCCATCTGCCTTAACAGAAAGCTAGAGAGCCCCACCACAACTACTTCCCTGCCCAGCTGTACAACCGTAACAGTGATCTGCAACGCAAATTGCCGCCCCCTTTAGATCTATCTCGATTAAATCTCGCAAATGTAATCGGCCGGGAATAGGCATGTTGAGTTGTTGGTTAAAATCGCAATCAAATAGGTTTCCCTGCCAATCGACACTAACCAAGCTACGACACATAACATCAGCGAGATTATCCGCACTGTAACTGTCTTTAAGTAGCGCCATATAATCGTGAAACTGCCCCTTGGAAACCAACATGGAACCAAAACGCTTGATTGGCATATTGGCGAGAGCGAACAAATGATTAAATTTAATGGAGAAGTGGTTCGCCAACTCTCTTCGGTAGTCCGCCTCCAAAGCACTTTGCTCCGGGGGTAAAAAGGGTCCCTGGGGGTTATAGACCAAGTTGAGCTCTAGGCCACTGCCGGGCTTGCCGTAGCCCAATGCATTTAATTTTTGTAGCGCGGCAATACTCTTATCGAATACCCCTTTACCTCGTTGCTTATCAACATTATCGATTGAGTAACACGGCAGGGAGGCAACGACCTCAACCTGGTTTTCAGCGAGGAATTCTGCGGTATCTTCCTGGCCCGGCTCAAAAAGAACTGTCAGGTTGCAGCGATCTATTACATGTACTCCTCGCTCACGCGCCCCTCTTACAAGGGATCGAAAGCCCCAGTGCAATTCCGGGGCCCCACCAGTCACATCCAGCACACGGGGTTTACGGACCGTGAGAACCTCCAATAACAGCGCCAAATTTTCGTCCGACATCATCTCGGTTCGATTAGGCCCAGCACTGACGTGGCAGTGTAAACAGCGCTGATTACAACGGTAGCCAATATTGACCTGCAAGGTCTCAATGGCCCCCCGGTGCAGAGAGGGGAAGTCCGATAGCTCCAGCAGGGGTAAGGTCTCACGCATCGATATCACTGCTCCATTTCTTCAAGCTCTGGTTCTGTCGGAGCAAGCAGTGGTTTTATTACAGCTTGTGTCTCCTCAGGCATAGCTTCGAGCGGAGTCACCAGACCGCTCAACAGTGCTGTATGAGCGGAGGACTCCGGTTGCTCAGCGCCTAAAATACGTATAGCTTCCATCGCAATCTGCTGCGCGCGCGCGGCATTTTGCTGAAGATTAGCAATCGCTATCTCTGCGGTTACCGCCTCCTCACGAGGGTGCCAACAATCGTAGTCAGTAGCCATGGCCAGCGTGGCATAGGCAATTTGTGCCTCCCGGGCCAACTTGGCCTCAGGCATATTGGTCATACCGATGACCGACGCCCCCATACTGCGATACCAGTGGGACTCGGCACGGGTGGAAAACTGGGGGCCCTCGATACAGATATAACTGCCGCCCCGGTGTAACTCAATTGGCTGCTCTGCCTGGGTCAGCGTGAAAGCACGCGCCAAACTATCAGCGACAGCAGGGCATACAGGATCGGCCATGGACACATGGGCAACCGCACCATCTCCAAAAAAGGTACTTTGCCGCCGGCGAGTCATATCAATGAACTGATCGGGGATTAACATATCCAGCGGCCGTACCTCTTCCTGTAGGGAGCCCACAGCTGAGAGAGATAGGATGTAGCGCACGCCCAGCTGGCGCAGGGCATGGATATTTGCCTGATAAGGTACTTGGGAAGGGACCAGGTGATGATTGCGACCATGACGGGCCAGGAAAGCTACTGGCACACCTGCAAGCTTACCGCAGACAATGGCATCCGAAGTCCTGCCAAAGGGAGTGTCGATATGGACCTCCTCCACCTCAGTCAACCCCGGCATATCGTACAGACCACTACCTCCAATCACCCCAATCAATGCCCTGGTCATATCCGCTCCTAAACAGTTGGTTTTCGGCAGTATAGGAGTGGGGGCAAGTCGTGTATATCACCAGCGACGATAAAGGAAACTTAGAAAAGCCGTGGCATCTCTATTACCTATACCCTGGCCGCTAAAATTTTACAGGTAAGCTAGAGTTATTCTTCAGAATTTAGATCAATAGAACGTCACGATTTACAGCTTACGATAATGAATTTCTATCCACCACATTAAGAGCTGACAGTTAATAATCATCGACACAGAAAAGGCAATATTCTCCTAGCAAAACCCAGAAAATCCTTTTCTTAATTGATAGATATGAAATTGAATTTTAAAGAGGCCACTACAGCTCAGCCCGACACCATGTAGCAACATAAAAAAGGGAGCAAAAAACTCCCTTATTTTTATTCCAAAAAAAATAATCGCATCGCACCCTAGTTCTTTCGGCTACATCAAAGGCCCGGCAAAAGATCTCGGCAGAGTCTGACGCTTGCCATCATAGAGATAAGAAAGCATATCCAGATCCCCAGCACTGGGATTCCAGGTAGAACTATTCACCTGATTGGCCGATATTTTACAGCCTCCCTCACGAGTGTTTTTTACAATCCCCAGTGCCCTTGCCTGGTCGTCATACATCATGATGGAGTTTCCATCAAAAGCAGAATTGTGTGTTAAAAACCTGGTGAGGGTTTGCACCCGAGTTTGCTGCTGCAGGGAGTCCAGTGTGTTCTTCACTGACAGAGGGGCGTCGGCACGCATGTGTTCGTGGGCCAAACCCAATGTATGACCGATTTCATGGGGAAGGGAGGCAATCGCTGCTCTATTAGTTTTCCAATCTACACCACAATATTGATCGGTTTTATTGGTAAACCCTACCGTCGCACTACTGCGGTCGTCCTTAATTGTAACCACTCCACGGCCTGCCGCTCCAACCTGCAGGAACTTAATCGCTGCAAATCTGAACTTTCGATAAATGCAAATTTCCCAATGAGACATAGCCTTTTTTACCGAATTAACATAACCGGAATCTAAATTGGAGGGCACGTAATATTTCACCACACCATTCGGCCAAACCCCACCTACCTCTTCATTCCTATCCAAAGAAAATCCACCAAAGTCTATCTTATAGGATATTTTTCGAATATTTTTATCTATAGCTAGCCCCATGCTGACGCACCTCCTGAAAAGTTATTTTCGCTGCCATAACGAGAACCAACACTGCCGCACCAAATTCGGCAAGTCAAAATTCACCCGACAGAAATAGAAAACAAAAAGAGGGAAGAGATCACAAAAAACCTTTTCCAAACACCAAAACCAAAATCGATTTTTGCAATAAAAAATATTCAAATATTTTCAGCAAGCAACCAAAAGAATCAGGAACCACAAGAAAAGCCTTACAAAACGCAGACTTACGTGACCTATAGATAGAAGTACAAAAATGAAGAGAGAATGAAAATCAACTTTCAGCGAAAAAAAGAAAACTTAACAACAGATAAAACTGTAAACACCATGAAAATGTAAAGATAGGTAAAACTATTTACTGGGAGAGCCCAGCGCAACCCTGCCTAATCTGACCCGACTTTATACAGCCATAAAAAAAGCCACCCAATGGGTGGCTTTTTTGAAAACTAAAAGTTGGCAATTACTTACCAGCCAGTAATTTCCTTCAGAGCGTCGCCGATCTGAGCCAGGGAGCGCACGGTTTTAACACCAGCGTCTTCCAGAGCAGCGAATTTCTCGTCTGCGGTGCCTTTACCACCGGAGATAATCGCGCCCGCGTGACCCATACGCTTGCCGGGAGGAGCAGTTACACCAGCGATGTAGGAAACTACAGGCTTGGTAACATTTTCCTTGATGTAAGCAGCTGCTTCTTCTTCAGCAGTGCCACCGATCTCACCGATCATAACGATTGCTTCGGTCTGCGGATCGTTCTGGAACATTTCCAGGATATCGATGAAGTTGGAACCCGGGATGGGGTCACCACCGATGCCCACACAGGTGGACTGGCCAAAGCCGTAGTCGGTGGTTTGCTTAACCGCTTCATAGGTCAGGGTACCGGAACGGGAAACGATGCCCACTTTACCCGGCTTGTGGATGTGACCTGGCATAATACCGATCTTGCACTCACCCGGAGTGATAACACCCGGGCAGTTCGGGCCGATCAGGCGCACGCCCAGCTCGTCGCACTTCACTTTAGCGTCGAGCATATCCAGAGTCGGAATACCTTCGGTGATACAAACAATCAGCTTGATACCAGCGTTGGCCGCTTCCAGGATGGAATCCTTACAGAAAGGCGCAGGTACGTAGATTACGGAAGCTTCAGCGCCGGTCTTCTCTACCGCTTCTTTAACGGTGTCGAATACTGGCAGGCCCAGGTGAGTCTGGCCGCCTTTACCCGGAGTTACACCACCAACCATCTTGGTGCCGTAAGCAATCGCTTGCTCGGAGTGGAAAGTACCCTGGGAGCCGGTGAAGCCCTGGCAGATTACTTTAGTGTCTTTGTTAATCAATACTGACATGATTATTTACCCTCCGCAGCTTTAACCACTTGCTGAGCCGCATCGGTCAGACTGGTAGCCGCGATAATGTTCAGGCCACTGTCGCTCAGAACCTTGGCGCCCAGATCTGCGTTGTTACCTTCCAGGCGAACAACAACCGGTACTTTAACGCCAACTTCTTTTACTGCGCCCACAACGCCTTCGGCGATCATGTCACAGCGAACGATACCACCGAAGATGTTGATCAGTACGGCTTTTACGTTCTCGTCAGACAGGATGATCTTGAACGCTTCAACAACGCGCTCTTTGGTCGCGCCGCCGCCAACGTCCAGGAAGTTAGCTGGCTTGCCGCCGTGCAGGTTTACGATGTCCATGGTACCCATGGCCAGACCAGCACCGTTTACCATGCAGCCGATGTTGCCATCGAGAGCTACGTAGTTCAGGTCGAACTTGGCAGCGTGCGCTTCACGGGAATCTTCCTGGGAAGGATCGTGCATTTCGCGCAGGTCAGCGTGGCGGTATAGCGCGTTGCTGTCGATTACCACTTTGGCGTCCAAGCAGTGCAGGTTGCCTTCGGTGGTGATTACCAGCGGGTTGATTTCCAGCAGGGCCAGATCTTTTTCCTGGAACATTTTTGCCAGGCCGAGGAAGATCTTGGTGAACTGCTTAACCTGAGTCGGGTTCAGGCCCAGTTTGAAAGCCAGCTCGCGCGCTTGGTAAGGCTGAGCGCCTACCAGCGGATCGATAGTGGCTTTCAGGATTTTTTCTGGAGTCTCTTCCGCTACTTTCTCGATCTCAACGCCGCCTTCGGTGGAAGCCATGAAAACGATACGACGGGTGGAGCGGTCAACAACGGCGCCAAGGTACAGTTCTTGGTCGATGTCAGTGCAGCTTTCAACCAGGATACGGGAAACCGGCTGGCCATTTTCGTCTGTTTGATAAGTTACCAGACGCTCGCCCAGCCACTTCTTGGCAAACTCTTCAATCTCTGCCTTGGAATCTACCAGCTTTACACCGCCAGCCTTACCGCGGCCACCAGCGTGTACCTGGGCCTTTACTACCCACTTATCACCGCCAATTTCGTCAGCCGCTGCTGCTGCCGCTGCCGGGGTTTCCGCTGCAATGCCTTTGGAAACCGGCAATCCGTATTCCGCAAACAGTTGTTTGCCCTGATACTCATGCAAGTTCATAGTCAATACCAATTCACATATAAAATGTGTTTACTAATTGCAGATCACTCTGCACCTGAAAGAGAAATTTAAAATTTCCGTCGTTGCAAATTTCAAATTCCACAAATGAAACCGGGGCGCTAATTAATCAATAATTAGTGCCCCGAAATCGAAAAATATTCTTACTTGCGCTTCTTGCGATTTACGGTGTGAATCGCATGGCCGTTCACTCCCAGCGCCGCTTCTTTCACAGTTTCGGAAAGAGTCGGGTGCGCAAATACCGTCATACCGATGTCTTCAGCACTGGAGCCGAATTCCATCGCGATCGCCACTTGCTGAACCAGGTCTGCGGCAGACGGGCCAACAATATGGGCACCCAGTACGCGGTCAGTTTCCGCGTGAGCAATGATTTTCACGAAGCCCTGGGTATCGTTGGCGGCCATAGCGCGGCCGTTGATAGCAAACGGGAAGCTGCCTACGTTGTAGGGCTCGCCATCGGCCTTCACCTGCTCTTCGGTGCGACCAACCGCAGCGATTTCCGGGTGAGTGTAAATAACGTTGGGGATCACGTCGTAGTTCATCATCGGCTTCTGGCCAGCGATGCGCTCGGCAACCACAACACCTTCTTCTGAGGCCTTGTGTGCCAGCATTGGGCCGCGTACCACGTCACCAATCGCCCATACGCCCGGTGCAGAAGTCATGCACAGGTCGTTGACATAGATGAATCCACGCTCGTCCATCTTCACACCGGCATCTTCAGACAGAAGGCCTTCAGTGTAAGGACGACGGCCAACGCAAACGATCAGCTTGTCGAAAGTTTCCTGGTGCTCTTTACCATCTTTGTCCTGGTAAGTAACAACCACTTCTTCGCCTTTCACTTCGGAGCCGGTTACGCGGCAAGCGAGACGGATATCCAGGCCCTGCTTCTTGAAGATCTTCTGGGATTCCTTGGCAACCTGTTGGTCCATGATCGCCAGGAACTTGTCCATCGCTTCCAGAACAACCACTTCGGAGCCCAGGCGGTTCCATACAGAACCCAGCTCCAGACCGATAACACCGGCACCGATAACACCCAAACGCTTTGGAGTTTCAGCGAATTCCAGTGCACCGGTGGAATCGACAATAATTTTGTTGTCTACCGGAGCGGGCGGAATATTTACCGGTACAGAACCGGAAGCCAGAATGACATTTTCAGCTTCGTAGACGGTGCTGTTGCCTTCGTCGTCGGTTACTTCCACTTTCTTGTTCGCCAGCAGTTTGCCGGTGCCGAAAATGGAGGTCACTTTATTGGCGGTGAACAGACCTGCTACACCACCGGTCAGTTTCTTAACGATCTCGCCTTTGCGCTCGATCATCTTGCTCACATCCATCTTGACCTTGCCGACTTCAATGCCGTGCACGTCGAGAGCATCTTTGGCTTCGTGGTATTTCCAGGAGCTGTCCAGCAGTGCCTTGGAAGGAATACAGCCAACGTTCAGGCAGGTACCGCCATTTACGTATTTACCTTCCTTGTTTTTCCACTTTTCGATACAAGCCGTTTTCAAGCCCAACTGAGCGGCACGGATGGCAGCGACATAACCACCAGGACCGGAGCCAATTACGATTACGTCAAATTTTTCGGACATGATCAGTTCCAGATATTTCTAATGCAGTGTGATCGAGGGGCCCGCAGGCCCCAAGATTTATTGTTTAAACTTCGAGCAAGATACGCGCTGGATCTTCGATCATTTCCTTGATCGCTACCAGGAAGCCAACCGCTTCCTTACCGTCGATCAGACGGTGGTCATAGGACAGCGCCAGGTACATCATCGGCAGGATTTCCACCTTGCCATTTACCGCCATCGGGCGCTCCTGGATTTTGTGCATACCCAGAATTGCAGTTTGCGGTGGGTTCAAAATCGGAGTGGACAGCAGGGAACCGAATACACCACCGTTGGTGATGGTGAAGGTACCGCCAGTCATCTCTTCGATAGACAGTTTGCCATCGCGGGCGCGAACACCCAGATCGCGGATATTGTTTTCCATATCCGCCAGGCCCATGTTCTCCGCGTTGCGCAGAATCGGCACAACCAGGCCTTTCGGAGAGGAAACCGCTACACCGATATCCTGGTAACCGTGGTAAACGATATCGTTGCCGTCGATAGACGCATTCACTGCGGTGTAACGCTTCAGCGCTTCTACTGCAGCTTTTACGAAGAAGCCCATAAAGCCCAGACGAGTGCCGTTGTGGGTCTTCTCGAACAGGTCTTTGTAGTTCTTGCGCAGGTCCATAATCGGCTTCATGTTCACCTCGTTAAAGGTGGTGAGCATGGCGGTGGACTGGGAAGCGTCCAGCAGGCGCTCAGCGATACGCTTGCGCATACGGGTCATGGGTACACGCTTCTCTACGCGCTCACCCGGAGCAACCGCAACTTCAGCAACAGCGGCGGCAGGTGCAGCAGCGGCAGCCGGCGCAGTGCCCGCTTTCATTACGTCTTCCTTGAGAACGCGACCACCCTTGCCAGTGCCTTCAACACCGGCCAGGTCTACGCCCTTCTCAGCAGCCATTTTCTTGGCAGATGGCATGGCAATTTTGTCGCCAGCCGCAGGAGCTGCGGCTTCGGCAGCCGGAGCTTCTGCTTTTTCTTCCGCCGGGGCAGCAGCTGCGCCAGCGCCCGCTTCAAACTTGGCAATCACCTCATTGGAGAGAACGGTATCGCCCTCACCCTTGATGATTTCAGTCAGGGCACCATCGGCAGGTGCAACAACTTCCAGCACAACTTTATCGGTTTCGATATCCACGATCAGTTCATCGCGGGACACAGCTTCACCTGGTTGTTTATGCCAGGTGGCGACAGTTCCGTCCTGAACTGATTCAGGGAAAGTTGGCGCTTTAATCTCGATCGTCATTTTTTCTGTTTCCTGAGATTGACTCTTCACTTATTACTGCCGCCGGTTATTTGACGGTCAGCGCCTCGTTGATGAACTTATTCTGTTCTTCAAGGTGCGTGGACATATAGCCCGCCGCAGGTGCTGCGGATGGGGCGCGGCCCACATATTCCAGATCCAGCTTCGGATGGGTTTCCGACAACAGGCGACGCAAGTGGTGCTGGCTGGAGTACCAGGCGCCCTGGTTCATGGGCTCTTCCTGACACCAGGCAACACTCTTGATCTTCTTGAATGCGGAAACCGCTTCCACAAACTCTTCGTCCGGGAATGGGTACAGCTGCTCGATTCGTACGAACGCCACATCTTCCTGTTCGCGCTCCATACGGGCTTCCAGCAGGTGGTAGTAAACCTTGCCGGAACACAGAACCACACGCTTCACTTTGTCTGGATCTACGCCCTGGTCCTGGATCACGTTGTGGAAGCGACCTTCTGCCAGCTCTTCCAGGCTGGAAGTGGCCAGCTTGTGACGCAGAATCCACTTTGGACTCATAATCACCAGAGGACGGCGCATTGGGCGCACCGCCTGGCGACGCAGCAGGTGGAAGATCTGTGCCGGGGTAGTGGCGTTACACACCTGGATATTGTGCTCCGCACACAGCTGCATAAAGCGCTCAAGACGCGCAGAGGAGTGCTCCGGGCCCTGGCCTTCGTAGCCGTGCGGCAACAGCATTACCAGGCCGCACATACGGCCCCACTTGTGCTCACCGGAAGTGATGAACTGGTCGATTACAACCTGGGCACCGTTGGCGAAGTCACCAAACTGGGCTTCCCACACCACCAGGGACTTTGGTGTCGTGGTGGCGTAGCCGTATTCAAACGCCAACACCGCCTCTTCGGACAGCAGCGAGTCGTAGATATAGAAAGGCGGCTGGTCTTCAAACATGTGCTGCAAAGGCACATAGCTCTGACCGTCTTTCTGGCTGTGAACCACCGCGTGACGGTGGGAGAAGGTACCGCGACCCACGTCTTCACCGGTAAAGCGGACCATAAAGCCCTCTTCCAGCAGAGTGCCGTAAGCCAAGGTTTCCGCCATGCCCCAGTTCAGAGGCAGGGCGCCACCGGCCATTTTGCGGCGGTCTTCATAAATTTTGGAGACCTGGCGCTGCATTACCACGCCATCGGGCACGTTGGTCATGCGAGTAGCGACATCCTGCAGCTTCGGCAGCGCATAGCCGGTATCTGCAGGCACCTGCCAGTCGTGGCCCAGGTAGGGGCTCCAGTCAACAAACATGGAGGAGTCCGGCTTCTTCACAAGACCGGTAGCAACGTCTTCACCGGCATCCAGTTTGTCGCGGTAGTCGTTGGCCAGCTTGTCTGCGGCAACCTTGTCCAGGATGCCCTCGCCCACCAGCTTCTCGGAATAGAGCGTGCGGGTAGTCTTGTGCTTGCGGATAGTCTGGTACATCAGAGGCTGGGTACCAGAGGGGTCATCGGTCTCGTTGTGGCCGCGACGACGGTAGCAGACCAGGTCGATAACGATATCTTTCTTAAATTCGTAGCGGTAGTCCACCGCCAGCAGCGCGGCCAATACGACCATTTCCGGGTCGTCGCCATTCACGTGCAGCACCGGCGCATCGATCATCTTAGCGGGATCGGTGGAGTACTCGGTGGAGCGGGCATCTTCGCGCTTGCTGGTGGTAAAGCCCACCTGGTTGTTCAGTACGATGTGCACAGTACCGCCGGTGTAGTAACCGCGGGTCTGGGACATCTGCAGGGTTTCCTGCACCACACCCTGGCCGGCAAAAGCCGCGTCACCATGGATGTTGATCGGCATTACTTTCTCACCGGTCGCATCTTTGCGGCGATCCTGGCGGGCGCGCACGGAACCCACTACCACGGGCGCACTGATTTCCAGGTGCGACGGGTTAAAGGCCAGGGCCAGATGCACTTCACCACCGGGAGTCATCACGTTAGAGGAGAAGCCCTGGTGGTATTTCACGTCACCAGAAGTATCGAGGGTCTTCTTGCCTTCAAACTCCTGGAACAGATCCGCAGGGTTTTTACCGAGGATATTGACCAGGGTATTCAGGCGGCCGCGGTGGGCCATACCGATCACCACTTCCTTCACCCCGTAGGTGCCGGAGCGACGGATCAGAGCGTCCATCATCGGGATCAGGCTCTCACCACCCTCTACACCGAAGCGCTTGGTGCCGGGGTACTTGGAGTCCAGGTGGCGCTCCAGGCCTTCAGCGGCGGAAAGGCGCTGCAGGATTTCAATCTGGATGTCGGTGCCGAAGTTGGCTTTAGACTGGCTGCGCTCAAGGCGCTGCTGGAACCACTGCTGCTCTTCCAGGTTGGAGAGATGCATGATCTCCGCACCCAGATTGCCACAGTAGGTATTCTCCAAACCCTCGACGATTTCACGCAGGGTCGCCTCTTCTTTACCGAGGAACAGGCTACCGGTATTGAAGGTGGTATCGAAATCACCCTCAGTCAGGCCGTGGTAGCTCAGTTGCAGGTCGGGCACTTGTTCGCGAGCCATCAAGCCCAGGGGGTCGAGGGTCGCTTTTTTATGGCCGCGATGGCGGTAGGAATCGATCAGTTGCAGAACTTTAATCTGCTTGCGCTCGTGCTCAATATTGGCAGAGCCGGCCGCACCGGGAGCGGCCACCGGACGCGCGCGGTGTTTGCTGAGCAGCTCAAAGTGCTGGCGAACAGCAGCGTGGGAAACATCGCTGCTGCCCTCAACGCGGGGGAGGCTATCGAAATAATTGCGCCACTCCTCGGGGACACCGTTGGGGTCGTGCAGATAGGTCTCGTAAAGCTCCTCCACGTAGGCAGCATTGCCCCCGGAGATATGGGAGCTACGCCACAGCTGCTCCATGGTACTTTCGTGCATGTTGATGCCTACCTCAATTGCAGTGTGCTTATTTCTCTTGAGCCACTGCGCTTTCCTTTCACTCACAAAAGGGGAGGCGCACAAAGCCACCTCCCCTTTTCAGTTTTTTACCGGTTAGAACCGGCTTTTTGTCGTTTGCTTGGCACCCTACCTGGCACCGGGTTCGCAGAGCGCGAACCCCAGCGGGCCGATAACCGGCCGCAGTATCCCCTACACGGCGCGGGTCAGCAGCATATTGCGGATATGGCCGATCGCGCGCGTCGGATTCAGTCCTTTCGGGCAAACATTGACACAGTTTTGAATACCGTGACAACGGAATACGCTGAAGGGGTCATCCAGATTTGACAGGCGCTCATCAGTAGCCAGGTCGCGGCTATCTGCCAGGAAGCGGTAAGCCTGCAACAAACCAGCTGGGCCGATGAACTTGTCCGGATTCCACCAGAAAGACGGACAGGAAGTGGAACAGCAGGCGCACAGGATACACTCGTACAGACCGTCGAGCTTTTCGCGATCTTCCGGAGACTGCAGACGCTCGATGGCCGGAGCCGGAGTATCGTTTTGCAGGTACGGTTCAATCTTCTTGTACTGCTCGTAGAACTGCTCCATATCCACAACCAGGTCGCGGATAACAGGCAGGCCCGGCAGCGGACGCAGAACCAGTTTACCCTTGGGGGCAGCTTCAGACAGTGGCGTAGTGCACGCCAGACCATTGCGACCGGAAATATTCATACCATCGGAGCCACAAACGCCCTCACGGCAGGAACGACGGAAAGACAAGGTCTGATCTTCGGCTTTCAGCAGTTCCAGAACGTCCAACACCATCAGGTCCTTGCCCTTGGTGTCCAGTTCATAGTCCTGCATATAAGGCGCTTTGTCGGTTTCCGGGTTGTAACGGTAAATGCTTACTTTCAACATACTCTATTCCGCTCCCGAATCAGTAAGTCCGAGCTTTCGGTTCAAAGGCTTCCATAGTGTTAGGCGCGAAGTTTACTGCACGCTTGCCAACACGTTTTTCCGTGGGGAAATACATAGAGTGGCACAGCCAGTTTTCATCATCGCGCTCCTGGAAGTCCTCACGGGCGTGAGCACCGCGGCTTTCAGTGCGGGTCTCTGCAGCAACTGCAGTGGCCTCGGCAACTTCCAGTAAGTTTTGCAGCTCCAGCGCTTCAACACGGGCGGTGTTAAACGCACGGCTCTTGTCTTCGAGGCGCACATTTTCAATACGCTCGCGCAGATCTGCAAGCTTCTTCACACCTTCGGCCATAAAGTCGCCGCGACGGAATACGCCGAAGTGGTTCTGCATCACGCCCTGCAGCTCTTTGCGCAGGTCGGCAGCCTTCTCACCCTTCTCATTGGTTTCCAGGTGATTCAGGCGGGCCATAGCGGCTTCGAGATCAGACTCGGAAGCTTCGCGGTGCTCGATACCTTCGCGCAGGGACTTCTCAATAAACAGACCGGAAGCGCGACCGAATACCACCAGGTCTAGCAGGGAGTTACCGCCTAAGCGGTTGGCTCCGTGTACGGACACACAGGCAACTTCGCCACAGGCGTAGAAGCCATCAACAATCTGATCGTTACCCGCAGCGTCCTGGGTCAGAGCCTGACCGTGAACGTTGGTGGGAATACCACCCATCATATAGTGACAGGTAGGTACTACCGGGATCGGCACCTTAACTGGGTCGGCGTGAGCGAAGGTCTTGGACAGTTCACAGATACCGGGCAGACGGCTGTTGAGCAGCTCTTCACCCAGGTGATCAAGCTTCAGGAATACGTGATCGCCTTCCGGGCCACAGCCGCGGCCGTCGAGAATCTCGAGAACCATAGAGCGAGCCACAACGTCGCGGGAAGCGAGGTCTTTGGCGTTGGGCGCATAGCGCTCCATAAAACGCTCACCATCTTTATTGATCAGGTAGCCACCCTCACCGCGACAACCTTCGGTCACGAGTACACCGGCACCGTAAATACCAGTGGGGTGGAACTGCCACATCTCAATATCCTGGACCGGCATGCCAGCACGCAGGGCCATACCGACACCGTCACCGGTATTGATGTGTGCGTTGGTGGTGGAAGCGAAGATACGACCGGCACCGCCGGTAGCGAATACAGTCGCTTTGGATTTGATATAAACCACTTCGCCATCTTCGATGCACATGGCGATCACACCGACAACAGCACCGTCCTGGTTCTTCACCAGGTCAATCGCAAACCATTCGTTCAGGAATTCGGTTTTGTGCTTAACGTTGTTTTGATAGAGGGTGTGCAGCAGTGCATGGCCGGTACGGTCAGCAGCAGCACAAGTACGTGCAGCCTGGCCACCGCGGCCGAAATCTTTAGACTGACCACCGAAGGGGCGCTGATAAATACGACCTTCCTCAGTACGGGAGAAAGGCAGGCCCATGTGCTCCAGCTCAAATACCGCTTCCGGACCTACGGAACACATATATTCAATAGCGTCCTGGTCACCGATATAGTCGGAACCCTTAACGGTATCGTACATATGCCAGCGCCAATCATCGTTGGGATCTGAACTGGCAATTGCACAGGTAATGCCACCCTGGGCAGATACTGTGTGAGAACGAGTCGGGAATACCTTGGTAATAACCGCAGTTTTATAGCCGGACTGAGCCATTTGCAGGGCAGCGCGCATACCGGCACCGCCTCCACCAATTACAATCCCGTCAAATGAAATAGTACGCATGTTCGCCATTGCTTATACACCCCAAAGAATTTCAATGCCCCACACCGCGTATAACACGGCAACGGCAGCCAGAATCACTTCTACGAACAAGCGCAGAACAGTGGCTTTACCGCCCATCATCCGGTTGGTGATGTAGTCAGTTACCACGGACCAGAGGCCAATCCAGGCGTGAATAATGGTGGACAGCAAGGCAACCAGGCTGAAAACACGCATCCAGCGCTGGGCGAACAGTTCGGACCAGGCCTGGTAGCCGAAGTCCTTACTAAAAAAGATAAAACCCACTATAAAGAGGGTATAGGCGAGCAATATTACCGCAGTGACTCTCTGGTAGAGCCAATCGAAAGTACCGCTACGGCCAAAGCTTGTTACTGTTTTTACCACAACCATACTCCCGCCAGAAGAATAAGGATTACAGCCAGCACCAGCACTGACACAGCGCTGCGACGGCCGCCTTCGAGACTTTCACCTACTCCCATATCCATAAACAGATGACGAACACCTGCCAGAATGTGGTAGATAAGTGCCGCCAGCGATGCCCAGAGAATGAGCTTGGCAGGGATACTGTTAAATACCGCTGCAATTTCGGCGAATCCCTGCTCGGATTCCAAACTGACATCGAGCATCCACAGCAGTAGTGCAACAACAACGAAGAGCACTACACCGGAAATACGATGCAAAATGGAAACCACAGCGGTAGCGGGAAGCTTTATAGTGGAAATGTCTAAATTGACAGGTCTGTTTTTGTTCACAGGAAAAACACCTTGTTGCCCTGAACGACCGGGCGCCCGTTAGCTTTTCAATGGAGGGACGAGCTGCTTGCTAATTACTTTGCACTCGATCTGATTAAGCCTTATACAAAGTAGCCGTACCATGGCGCAAGCCGCGCGGATTATAGGCATTCACTAGTCAAAACACAACGAACGCCTGCGATTACACTGGGTTCCCACTACTATCACGCAGTAAATCGGGAACTGCGGGATTTCCTTAGACATTACTGTGTATTATCTAGACAAATAATCTACTGGTGCGAGGCGGAACCGGATATCCTGCCGCCAATAGACTGGCCGTCCACTCCTTTTGGTTTGACAATTTGCGGCGCGGCACTTAAGTTTGGCCCCGCTCAAAAGGCCGCCAGCACCCGAAAATAGCGGGAAAAGGCCGGCAAAAGAACATTTTTAGGAGTCCGCAATGTCCGATAAAAAAGCGCACCTCACAGTCGATGGTATCGACGGCGCTCTTGAGATGCCCGTTCGCTCCGGCACCCTCGGCCCCGATGTGATCGATGTCGGCGGTCTGACCGGCAAAGGCTTATTCACTTACGACCCGGGCTTCGTATCTACCGCCTCTTGTGATTCCAAGATCACCTTTATTGATGGCGGCAAAGGCCAACTGCTGCACCGCGGCTACCCCATCGAGCAACTGGCAGAAAAATCCGACTACCTGGAAACCTGCTACCTGCTGATGAATGGCGAACTGCCGAATGCAGAAGAAAAGAAGAAGTATGTAGACACTATTATGTCTCACACCATGGTTCATGAATCCCTGGTGAATTTCTTTAAAGGCTTCCGTTACGATGCCCACCCAATGGCAATGATGTGCGGCGTAGTGGGTGCCCTCGCCTCCTTCTATCACGACTCTTTGGATATCACCAACCCAGAGCACCGCGAGATTTCCGCCCACCGCCTGATTGCCAAGATGCCAACTCTGGCTGCCATGTGCTACAAGCACTCCCAAGGCATGCCCTTCATGTATCCGGACAATAGCCTCAGCTACTCCGAGAACTTCCTACACATGATGTTTGGCAATCCCTGTGAGCCCAGCAAGATAGACCCGATTGTCGCCAAGGCAATGGATATCATCTTCCTGCTGCACGCCGACCACGAGCAGAATGCGTCCACCTCCACTGTTCGCCTGGCCGGCTCTTCTGGCGCCAACCCCTTCGCCTGCATCTCTTCCGGCATTGCCACTTTGTGGGGACCCGCTCACGGCGGCGCTAATGAAGCGGTACTGAACATGCTGCAGGAAATTGGCGATGAAAGCCGCATAGACGAATTCGTACAGCGCGCCAAGGATAAAAATGACCCCTTCCGCCTGATGGGCTTCGGTCACCGCGTCTACAAGAACTTTGACCCTCGCTCTCGCGTAATGCAGGGCATCTGCGATGAAGTTCTGGGTGCTATGGGTGCGGAAAATGATCCTCTACTGAAG
The DNA here is from genome assembly GCF_030012985.1 of Microbulbifer sp. VAAF005. NCBI lineage: Bacteria > Pseudomonadati > Pseudomonadota > Gammaproteobacteria > Cellvibrionales > Microbulbiferaceae > Microbulbifer > Microbulbifer sp. VAAF005. The sequence goes on from NZ_CP120233.1 coordinate 1,706,746, forward strand.
ATCGCCAAGAAACTGGAGAAAATCGCCCTCGAGGACGACTACTTCGTAGAGAAGAAACTCTACCCGAATGTAGATTTTTACTCCGGCATTATTATGAAGGCTATTGGTATTCCCACCGATATGTTCACTGTAATTTTCGCCACTGGCCGCACCTCAGGCTGGATCGCACATTGGAATGAAATGATTTCCAACCCGTACAAAATTGGCCGCCCTCGCCAACTGTATACTGGCTATCCGCAGCGCGATTATGTACCGCTCGAGCAACGCTAACGCTAGCCTCCAGCAAAAAACCCGGCTACGCCGGGTTTTTTATTAGGCTGGCAGTAAAATTCCACCCAATTATTCTCAAGTTAATCAACTGCATTCCGGTAAAATTACAAAAGCAAATAGCTTAAGCGTGACACAAGTCTCACTTTGCAAATTTTACCCGCCTTTAACCCCCCATTGCGGTCAAACCCATTGTCATCCAATGTAAAATCCGCCACGCCCGCTGGGACCCAAATAGCTTTGCTTTCTTTAAGTTACCCCCAACTTCGCGGAGCGATCAGACCTCATAACAAACCTTTAAAAATTACTGGGACTAAATTCATGCTTAGTTTTATTTCTGGAATGTTCCGGAGTAACAAAACAGAAGATGCGGCGGATCTCGAAGAAAAATACACTCGCAGCTCCTATGCAGGAACTAAAGGTACCCGCACCATCTCTTATGACCCCAACTTAATCAAAGCACTCGAAGATGATCACCGTACCCTGATCAGTATTTTTCAGCGTATGTGGTCAGAAGGTTACGAGAAACAAAACTATCGCCAGTTATCGCAGCTGTTGACCCAATTTAAGTCTGGCTTTCAAGCTCACCTGATCAAGGAAAATGTACGCTTTTATGTTTATCTAGAGCAGGCCCTGGCTGGCGACGCCCACACCCTGCAGGTAGTTAAAGATTTCCGTACTGATATGAACGAGATTGCAAATGCTGTTGTGCAATTTTGTAAGCGCTACAACCATGAAGCCTTCACCTCGGAAATGGTTCGCGATTTCAAAATGGATTACCAGAAAATTGGGGAAGCTTTGACCCGTCGCACAGCCCTTGAAGAAAAAGAACTCTACGTCCTTTATCAACCCTCCTAAAAGCAACTATTAGTTTTTTTATCAGGAGTGGTGAGATATTTAACCTAGAAATGCCAGTAAGAAACAGTTCTTTACAATAGGCATACTATTTTTAAGTCCGCAGCCCACAAGGACGGGGCCGCATGCTTTTGAACTCCGAGCACCTAACCTTAGACCAAAGAGTCTCTCCTACCATCCCGCAATTTTTGCAGCTAAATAAAACTTAAAGCACCGCATTGGGGCAAAAGGCTTTCGGCCACCCCGAAAGGAAACCAAAGCTGCGCACTCAAGTTAAGTCCATTCAAATTTTCCGAACTAACCTCGCTTTACGTCCAATTCTCTATCGTCATCACTCAATCGGCACTAGACGTTTATTTAATTTTGTTTAAACATATAGGAATTAGAATTCAAAAAAACAATACAGAGTGGGATATTGGTCTAAGAAAGTTTGTAAGCTATCTGGCTAACAAGTTAAAAAATACAAAGACCGATAGAAAAACCAAAGCAGTCGGGGGAGGTATGACTGAGCTAGACGGCACACTTGCCGAGCAACTACCAAGTGGTATTCATACCAGTGACAGTAGTTACCCAATTTATGTGATTATCGGTACGGGTCCAGTGGGTGTGCGCTGCGCACAAAAACTGCTGGAATTCTGTGACGAAGCTCAAATTGTTATCTATGGAGCGGAAACAGAATCTCCCTACAACCGAGTAAAACTTTCTCAGTATTTATCAAGCCATGTTGAGCTGGAGGAGCTTAATAACCCTATTCTCAGCCAAAGTGACCATCGGCTTGCCGAATATATTGATCGCAAAATCGTTTCGATCGATCGATCGCAAAAGACAGTTACTGATGCTGCAGGAAATGTACAGCCATATTCCAAGCTCATAATTGCTACCGGGTCAAACCCGATTATTCCAAATATTCAAGGCGCAGATCTGTCGGGTGTGTACCCTTTTCGAAGCTTGCGAAATACCAATGACCTGCTCACCTTAAGAGAGCAAAATGCTGATGTCTGTGTTATTGGTGCCGGTGCTCTGGGGCTTGAAGCTGCTACAGCATTGAAAACACCAAAAAATAATGTCACTTTGCAATCTAGAGGTCACTTACTCAGTGGCCTCTTAGGAGAGGAAGGTGAAGAGTTTCTTAAATCAGCACTCACCGCACTGGGTGTCGAGCTAAAGATATCAGACTCGCTAGAAACCATTGAGGAAAATGATAGCAAGCGCATACTCACTTTTGCCAGTGGAGAAAAACTTCCCGTTGACGCTATCGTATTGTGCACGGGAATTAAGCCGGAAATTAGCCTGGCCGAACAATGCGGTCTATCTACTGAGCGCGGAATCGTAGTCAATGAATGGATGCAAACTTCCGATCCAGATATTTATGCTGTAGGAGAGTGTGCTGAATTTGATCAAAAAGTTTACCAGCTTGTTCGGCCGGGATACGAGCAAGCAGAAAGTTGCTGTTCGCATATTCACCGCAATCACAATAGAAGCCTTTCGGCTCAACCTTACTCCGGAAGTTATACCGATATCCAGCTGAAAATTGCCCATATTCCCTGCGGAATTATGGGGGAAGTAACACCGGAGAATATCGATCAGTTAGAAGGCGTAAAAAGCTACATCTATCGGAATCGCTTCAAGGGAATTTATCGGCGTTTATTTATCAAGGGCGAATATGTTGTCGGGGCCATTTATATCGGCAGCTGGGACGAAGCCAATGAATTGCGCCAGACAGTAGCACAAGAACAAAAAATTTCTCTGCGCGCACTGAAAGACTTTGAAAGCGAAGGGCGAGTATTTGCCAAAAAATCCGGCAATAGCATCAAAGATTTTCCCGATAGTTATTTGGTTTGTCAGTGCAATTCTGTCACCAAAGGGGAATTATGCAAAGCTATTTCCGACGGTAAGCGCAATTTAAATGAGTTGCAGCAGGCAACAACTGCCGGGTCAGTTTGTGGTAGTTGCCGCCCTCTAATGGCGGAACTTTTAGATACTCCAGCCCCAAACTTGGTAATGCGTCATTCAAAGGGGATATTGATCACTTCAATACTCTCACTAATTCTGATTTCGCTCGCCTTCCTGATGCCACCAACTCCGGTTTCCTCCTCAGTGCAAACGGCACTTTTCTGGGAAAAACTCTGGTATGACAATTTTTGGAAGCAGATTACGGGCTATACCATTCTTGCTATGTGCCTGTTTACTGCCGCTCTCAGTATCAGAAAACGCTGGAAGAGGCTTAGCCTTGGGCATGTCGATCACTGGCGGTATGCACACAGCGTTACAGGGTTAATCGCTCTAATTACACTCGCTGTACATTCTGGCTTCCGCCTTGGTGAAAATCTGAACTTGGCATTAATGCTGGTATTTCTAACTGCAACCGCAACTGGTTCTCTCGTCGGCGTTTTTATGGCGCGCAACCACCATTGGACTGACCTGAAACTTCGCGAACACCGAAAATGGTGGTCCCGAGTTCACTATGCCCTGCTCTGGGCCTTACCGGTCCTTCTCGCCTACCATATTTTTGCGGTTTATTACTTCTAGATGAAATCATATCAATTTAAATTCTGGCATTACGGTGTATTGCTAACGCTGGCTATCGGCTCTGCGGTGGCATACAACCTTAATGTTGACGATAAATCTCTATTTATCAGTGGAGATGCTACGCACGGTCACCACCAGATTGAGCTGGCTTGTACTTCCTGCCATACCGATGGCTTTGCTGGTGAGGATGCTGTTCAGCAAGCTTGCCTGAATTGCCATGCGGAAGAACTGGAGCTTGTAGACGACTCACACCCCCGGCAGAAATTTTTAGATCCACGCAATGCTGTACTTCTAGAAACTCTTGACGCCCGGCTATGTGTAAGTTGTCACACTGAGCACAAACCACAGATCACCGGAGAGATGGGCGTAACCCTGGCGGGCGACTTTTGCTTTCACTGCCACAGCGATATTGCCGAAGAGCGCAGTAGTCACAAAGACCTGGGATTTGAAACCTGCGCAAGTGCGGGCTGCCACAACTATCACGATAATGGCTCGCTCTATGAAGACTTCCTTATCGCCCATGTTGATCAACCTGATCTATTGGAAACTGCAAAACTTCCCGCTCGTACAGCAGTTCAGTCCTGGCTAAATGAGCATTCAGATAAAGCCCCTTTGAAAGTTAGCGAGGCAGACATTAGCAGCTCTAGCCAGACTGCAGAAATCGCAACGGTCTGGGCACAGAGTATTCACGCACAAACAGAGGTGAACTGCAGCAGCTGTCACGTCGATGGGCAAATGCAATTCAGTAGCGTTGAGATTGTCGAGCAATGTGCTAGTTGCCACAGCGATCAAAAAGAGTCCTTCACTCAAGGAAAACATGGAATGCGCATGTCCAACAAGCTGGAAGAGGGCTTTATCCAGCAGGTCGGCGCCATCTCCCCGCAACAGGCCCGCCTTCCCATGAATAGCAGCGCAACGGATGAATTGAGCTGTGTCAGTTGTCACGGGCCCCATGAAGTAAATCTGCAATTTGCCGCTGTAGAGGCTTGCCTGGGTTGTCACAGTGACGAGCACAGTCTCTCTTACAAAGAGTCCCCTCATTTCGATACCTGGAATTCAAACCCAGAGGGTGGCGTAAGCTGTGCCAGCTGCCATTTACCACGGGAAACCCATGGCGAACAGGTTGTAGTTAACCATAATCAAAATCATAACCTTCGCCCCAATGAAAAAATGATGCCCGTTTGCCTGAGCTGTCATGGAGCCGAATTCTCCCTTGCTGCCCTGGCTGACAAAACTCTAATTAACAATAATTTCAAGCATAAACCCGCAGAGAAGCATGAAACCTTCGAGCTGATCCGCGAGCGTATTGCAAGGATTACCAAAAGCAAAAACAAGCAAAATCAATCCCAATAGGAGGGGAAAATATGCGTATTGCCGCTTGTATTATCGCTGGACTGGCACTGCTCACGGGCTGTGAGAAAAACCAGGGAGTTGCTCCGGAGCGAATGGCGGATGCCATCTTTGCCGTTATCGAGGCAGACAGGGCCAACTACACCAACAAGGTTGTAAACCGCCTGCAGAACGAGGAGAAAATCCTTGACGCTGATGAGCACTGGCAAGATAAGAAATTGCTACCACTTCCCGCGCAGATGATGCGTATGGGAGCTGAACGTGTTGCCGAAAATGAATCTGGCTTTAACTATGCCCTGCTCTCCCTGTGGCCAATCAACAAACAAAACAAACCGCGTACTGAGATGGAAAAAGAGGGCTTGCAGTACGTAATCGACAATCCAGGGAAAAACTTTTACGGCCGCGAAAAACTAGGTGATACCGAATACTTCACTGCAGTATATGCGGACGTAGGTGTTTCACCTGCTTGTGTGAGCTGTCACAACGATCACGTAGACAGCCCGCGCACTGACTTTGAGCTGGGCCACACTATGGGTGGTGTTGTTATCCGAATCCCGCTCTGATCAGTTAGTTAGTAAATAACTGCGTCCGACTTTCGGGTCGGGCAACTCTCTCACAAAATATTGCCGGCGGATATTAGTCGGTGAGAACTGAGTTTAGAATAATGTAAAAGAGTGGCGGCCGAATTCGTTTCGACCGCTCCCTCTTTTAAGCTGACTGGCTCTACTCCCGCTACTACCTCGCTGAAATCATTCAGACCAGTGGTTACCCGCTGTGGGCCTATTTCCGGGTCAGTCCAGTCTCCATTACGGCCCGCTTTTTCTTGGGCTTCGCTCCGCAAAGCACACCTAGGCATTACTATATTAATGTCAAAGTCCCGCAGAGCAAACCGACCAAGGTGATTGCAATACTGAGAAAACCTACTAAAAGGTCAGCGCAGAGGATCAATAAGCCCCTGCAACCCCTCTACTTTTATCTCTAAGGCTAATGCCATCAACTGTCCTAGACGCCCCTCTGGAAACCCCTTTTTTGCGAACCAAAGCAGGTACTCCTCAGGCAAATCTATTAAAACCCGGCCCGAGTATTTTCCAAATGGCATTTTGAGTCGAGCCAGTTCTACCAAGTCTTGTTTTTCGAACAACTTAACAACCACCTAAATATTGACAAAAAAAGGGAATGAAACTCCCAATTTGGATTTGTTGCCAGTTCATGCGGACTCTACACTGGCTCCGAAATAGTTGGCCTGCGCCGACTCTTTATACCTCAACCTTCCAGTAACAGAGGTGTCTATGCGTATCAAAGCTATCAAATATCTCAGCTTGGCCGCAGTATTGACTGCAAGCCTTGGAGGTACGGGCTGCGCCAATATGAGTGATACCGATCGCCGAATCGGCACCGGTGTCGGTATAGGCGCAGTAACAGGTGCCTTGATTAGTGGCGGGCGCCCCGGTGGCACTGCCGCAGGTGCGGTTATTGGTGCCGGTGCAGGCTACCTCTATGATAGGGAAAGAAAGCGCAGAGATTACTATCGTTATCGCGGTCGCTACTATCGTTATTAATTTACGGTTTATTTTCAGTAGCTAATTAATATAGTGCGAGTGCTATTTTATTTCAGTACTCGCACTACTGAACCAAGTAAGGAAGTCAGCTCCCACCAAAACTGATTTCTATAAGGCAGAATTTACACAAGCTTCGTTTTCGTTTTGCCGCACCGTTCACAGCAATATTCAGTAACCAACTTTCCCTGCTTTACGTCAAACTTGCGCTCGGTGACCACTTTCCATTTATGAAAACCTTCCCTGCACAGGGTGCTGCCCTTGTGCTTTTGCCAAGCGGTTTTTCTTTTAAAAGGAATAACATCTCCCATTTGTTCTCGCACAATAAAGTTTGAACACTAATTTTATTTTGGAACAATAAAGTTTGAACACTAATCACTTCAAGAGCCTAAATGTACCTTTGGGGTATCAAACAGGTGAGATAAATGAAGAGGTAAGTTGCTTCAAATTACACACACATACCGACAATTTTATCCTAAAAAAAGAAAAAATTAGATATAGCATACCAAAAAAATCTTTATTAAAAAAATTCTTTCTATTTATTTGCTTATTGGTTGGTTACAAATCTAGCGCTCATACCTCATCATTACAAGTGAACCACCCGATCTTTGATGGAATCCATCTAGATTTGTAGCAACGCAGCCACTAATCCTCGGCAATGGAGCGCTCAGTCAGAAAGGTCAGAAATAAAAGAGTTATCTAGGTGGTAAAGACACGTTGGTCTTGCCCACAAAAAGTAGACACTCTAACTATGCGTATTTTCGCTCATACTCTGCTGGACTTACATAGCCCAATGCAGAGTGCCTACGAACTCTATTGTAGAAAATCTCAATGTATTCAAACACCTCAGATTTTGCTTGCTCTTCGCTTTCGAATGTTCCGGCATAGACCAGCTCGACTTTTAGCCTGCTAAAGAATGATTCCATTGCCGCATTATCCCAACAGTTAGCCTGGCGACTCATACTCGGCTTGCACTTGCTTTCGGACAAGAGATCCTGGTATTTCTGCGATCGATATTGCACACCCCTGTCAGAGTGAACTAGCAGTCCAGGCTTTATTGGTCGTCGCTCTAGGGCCATTTTCAATGCTCGACGTGTCAATTCATCGGTCATCTGCGAGTCGAATGCCCAACCTACAATACGTCGAGAGTACAGATCCATAACTACCGCGAGGTATAGCCACCTATCCAGAACCCAGATATACGTAATGTCACTGGTCCAGCGGCAATTTGGTCGATCCACATCAAAGCAACGCTTAAGTAAGTTGGCGGAGACGTTAATGCTCCCCTCTACGGGCTGACTATATCGAAAGCCTTTGCCGTTTCTCGCTTTAATATGTTCCTGTTGCATAAGCTTAGCGACGTAGTTCCGCGAGCATGGCTCACCTAACTCTTGAAGCTCGCAAGCAATTCTAGGCGCGCCATAACGACCTTTAAACTCAACAAACGTCTCTCGGATTTTCTCGATTGTTCGTATCTCTCTAATCGTGCGAGCAGATGGCAATCGCCCCCGCCATCGATAATAACCCGATCTTGAGACTTCTAAACACCGACACATCAAGCTAACCGGGAATGACCCTACATGCTCTTGTATCAATGCGTACTTTACTCTTGGTGGTTCGCAAAGTACGCAGCTGCCTTTTTTAGAAACTCAACCTCCTGACGAGCTTCATGCAGCTCCTTCTTGAGTTTGCGAACTTCAGCGCTTTCCTGTTTGGAATAGTCGACACCGTCTAAACTATTGAACTGCTTATCAGACAGTCGATTAAATTGACGACGCCAGTTGTAGATCTGCTGTGCGCTGACGCCTAGCTCTCGCGCCACAGAAGCCGTTGTTGCTCCAGCCTTTTCCGCTCTCTTAACTGCTTCTCTGCGGAACTCCTCCGTATACGCCTGAGTTCTTTTCTTACCCATGATACACCTCCGTGTTAGGCCTAAACCTAACTATACAGGGTGTCTACTAAACGTGGGTAAGTCTTACGTCTAACGCCGCCCCCAGCTGCATTTCCCTACTTAACCAGGGAAATTAATAAACCCCAGCCCCCATAGCCTCTGAAATTCCCTATCAGATAGCAGGAATACACCTTTCGATAATCACAGATACTCAAGGTTCATATCTCTATCCAGAGATGGCTAATTCTGCGCTCTTGCAAGAGCGATCAATCGAGAATTACTCTCCTCCCAGTTTGCCTATGATAATTAGTAAGTGCCGGGAGGGTGCGCGTGCATTTTGAATTCAGAAGTAAAGTTTCAGCACACTATCCGCAACACAAACCAGGCGACCTGAACCTTCAACCTCTACCTCAATATGATTGATCATTTCCACACTACGCTTCGATGGCACCAGGGACTTTAAAGTCGTACGAGCTCGGATACGATTGCCAGTCTTAACTGGATAAGGAAAACGCACCTGTTCAAGGCCGCAGTTTATAATCATTCTAGCTTCAGGGTAAGGCGGTTTTTCCGGATTGACAGCATCGGTGAGCTCGGGAATTAGCGATAGGACCAAAAAGCCGTGGGCAATTGTGCCTCCAAACGGCGATTCAGCCCTTGCTCGTTCTGGATCAATATGAATCCACTGGCGGTCTCCAGTTACTTCGGCAAAACTGTCAATGCGCGACTGGTCAACTACAATCCAGCGCCCAATATATATCTGCTGACCAATACGTGCTTGCCAGTCTTGGTAGAAAGCGATGGCCTTAGGGTTCTTAATGACTTGTAATTCACGATTGGTAGCAGGATCAACAACCGGCCCAGCTTTCGAAGTCCATGAATTTTTAAGCAAGTTACTGATGTAATAGGACAACTGATGCAGGTGATTATCATGGGTGCTTTTGAGGTCCAAATTGTTAATCCGAGCCCTAAGCAACCTTTCCTTTTCCCTGATGTACTCGAGCACGTCCATCATCTCATCCTGTATTAATGACATTGAAGCAGCGTAACTGGACCTAAAATTAATTTTGTGCGGCAGCTACTTCCAACTCCACGTCTTGTTTCTAAAACGCCTTGCGGCTGAGTAGGTTAAAATGGTTTGTTTCCAATCGACCCAAAGGCGACAACGCCGGCGACTCCATCGCTACACAAAGCCAATAGCGTTGCGCCAACGTGCAAAGGTTAAACCAAAAGCTCCCCATTTCTCTTACCTTACACTCAAGCCACGTGGCTGGTTGCGAGTTAAGCAAAGATACAAGATCAAACTCGATCGTAGAAAAAGGCAGTCGAAGCCCCAAACCACACACTTTGGACACAGACTCTTTAATGCACCAAACCCTTGTTAACAATTCACAGTGAGCAGTGCTTGGGATAGTCATTACCTGGTCATATTGCTCTGGACTAAGTAAATGCCTGAAATTTAGACCTGAGCCCAGTTCACGAGCAAGGGGCTCCAGATCTATACCTGGATCAACGGTAGAGCTAAGCGCAATCGCGACCACACCACTAGCATGAGAAATACTAAATTTTATTGGGGCCACACTTTGGTTTAAAACTCTAGGCCTGCCTTGCTCATCAGGGAAAATTTCCCAATCTGCCGGCAAAATACTTACGCCACTTTTAGCGGATAAAACATAACGCAATAGGTAACGACCAAGCAGAAAATGTAGGCCCGCCGCTCGATTAACAATCCCACTATATCTTTTCTGCTCAGCCTCGCTAACTGTGGTGAAGACAGTTTGCGGATCATGCTCGATTAGAGTTTCAAACTCCTTCACGGTAGCAATCCAAAGACCTATATCCCTGTTAACTCCAGTCTTCATAGGGTCCGCTCAAAAAGAATAATGCAACTTAAACTCGATAAAATCCTCATCCCGTACTGGATACAGCCAAGTATCACTGCGGCCCACATTGAGGAATAAAAACGCCCGAGTTTCGATTCTAAAATAATCGCTCAGACGGTGTTCTAAGCCTAAGTCGAGGTAGTTGCCATGACTATCGAAGTCATAACTTATGACCCCTCGAAATTCGCTGTCACCGGTATCACCGAAGCTAGCTCTAAGGCCGACAAAGAGATCGTTCTGACCTAATGTTTCAGCTTGCTCATCCCTATCGTCGATTAGATATTCGGCGATCAAGGACAGATCTTGCATACTATCCGGTAGCGAATAAATCGGGTGCTCAAGGCCAACGTTTGCAGCAAAGAAACCTTGCTCCAGTTCGCGACCAGTTTTCGCTTCCAACTTCAAGGTCGTGTCGCCGAGGAGATAAAGTGTGTCCAGTAAAAAATTCTCGGTTTCGATGTAAAAGGGAGTCAACATCGTCGCTGAAGGGCTAGGCCTTACCAGTAGTGGCGCCCGCCTAGTGCCTCTGAAGTAACCGATCCCTGTTTCTAAATCACCAGCGTAAAAATGGCCTCGCAGAGCAACATCTCCACCTCTATTCGAGCTTTCAAAAAGTGCCCGGTCCGAAATCGGTAGTCCGAATGACGGGCGCTCTGGAAATTCTCGCTCACGAAAAGTTGGCAGATAGAATATCGATAGTTCGCCGTTATCAAAACGCAGACCTAAAGATGCGAAGGTCTGCCCCATCTTTTCCTTTCCGTCGATAGCTTGGCGCAAGTCAGCCTGATTAAGTACATTGACTATATTCAGAGATTCAGAAACGCCCCAAAAGAAAGTGCTAACACCAAGATTCAGCGATAACTGATCACGGCGCCAGTGAAGGCTGGCTTGGCGGATATCGGCATAACGACGCTCCCCATCCTGCTTATCCCAGCTACCAAACAACCGCAGCTTATAGCCAGTATCACCAATATCCCCCTCAGCATTTGCTTCAATTTCCAGCCCCGGTCCGAAGCGGTAGCTATCATCAATGGCCAGCGACTCCTCTTCTGCAAATATACGAGCCGTGGCCGCGATATCAACAGAATACTTGTCAACCTTGACCTCTGCGAGGACCGGCATAATGGTAAGGCTTAGACACAGCTGCACCCAAAACGCTAAACGCAAGACCCCCATACCCTTAATCCCGGAGTGTATTGCGATGGAAATTCGCAACTGAGAGACCGGTACCAAACTCGATGCGGCTATAGCTTAAGATCGTTACGTTTCCACTCTGCTGATTATGCATAACCACCTCCATGGGCCTCCAATAACGATCGTCGTAGAGGCGAAAATCCCTTGCGGAAAAAGTCTTGAGCAGCGTTTCCTTACGGTCGAAATAGTCTATACGGAAGATACGTCGAGCACTCTGATCAACCCAGACCCGCTGCCGGCTATATGCAGAGTGAGAGTCTTCTGGCACTCGGTCAATTACGTCACAAACCAGGGCACCATCTTCGCATGATTCCTCTCTCACGTAGGTATAGCGGAAATCGTCGACCGCCTTATCAGACAAGTCCTCGAACGAAAACTCACTACCGACGAACGCACCACTCTTATTGCGAGATGAGATCCTCTTAATACGGGAATAGGCAGGCAAATATAACCACTGCTTATCGGTATCCTCTAACTGCGGATGCGTTAGAAGCGCCGTGCCCCGGATATCGGCAGGAAAATTGAAGCGGATTAACGATTTGTCTCCACCCTCGTGACTCTCAAGTGAGCTGATCTGCAGTTCACGTCGAGTTTCATCTCCGGCCCTGTTGCGTAGAATCATCGTCAATTCGGCAACACTGTCGCCGTAACCAAGATCACGGTTATCCACTGCCACTGCGACCTCCCGCCCCTTTCTAACATCGCTAGCAGCGCCTTGAACCGGCAAACCGATTAGGCCACAAAGTATTGTCACTGGAAGGAGGAGACGGTAATCAGTTCGCATTATTTAGTTCCTTGTCGGTACGAAATTGCAGGTTCGACGTACGTGTCCTGCGCATAAAGGTTAGAACCAAGGCCGGTAGTAATATCAAGTCAAACACCAATGCCAACACAATAGACATCCCCGTGAGCATACCCATCTGGGCATTTTTCTCGAACGCCGAGGTCGACAATAGAAGGAAGCCTATCACTAGCAGCATTGAGCTAATCACGATCCCACCCATAGTCTTACTAATGGTTTCGCTTACGCTATCTTCAGGACTGAGCCCCCGCTTTAGACCGTTGACATACTGATAGAGGAAGTGAACTGTATCATCGACGATTATGCCGATCGCCATTGCCGACACCCCAGCCAGCCCCATTGAGATTTGACCATTAACGAGATACCAAAATCCAAATGCTGCCGCGACTGGAAGCAGGTTTGGAACCAAGCTCAATAGACCAATATCGAGTGAGCGGAATACCAGCATCAACGTCAATGAAATCACCACAAACGCTAGCGAGGCACCTTCAAGGAGACTTACAATATTTGATTGACCAATGTGGGAAAAAATCACTGCGGGACTGCTGTGATAGATATCAATGGAGCGAGGTTGGTTTTGCAATAACCACTCTTCGACCCGTTTTTCAAAAGCAATTAAGCCCACCGAGCTTAGATTCTTTAATCGTGCAGTCAGTTTCACCGAGGATTTATTCAAATTCACCTGATGGGTCACATCACGACCAAACGGCAACGACATCTCGTATAGCAGGAACTGCTGTGCAGCGGTAATTGTATCGCCAGGTAACCGGTAAGAGTCCTCATCACCACCATTCATCAAACGGTTAAGATCCTTGATTCGGTGCAGGGGGCTTGCAGTTGTAAAAACTTCTGGCTGCTCATGTAGCCAGTCATCGAATGTATCAAGAAACTGTAAAAACTCTGGCTGAAACATACCGTTCTGCTCTGGTACCGAGAGCGAGTAATCGATTGTATAAATACCAGAAAAGTGGCGATCGATACGTTCAGAATCAGCACGGAAGGGCTGCGACTCATCAAAATAGCGGATTAAATCATCGTTTAATTGATTCAATGGACTGAGTGCAGCGACGCATAGGGACAAAGGTAGCATTAGCCACAATATCCGCTGGCGGTAAGCGATAACCCAGCCTGACAACAAAGCCATGCGATTAATCAGTCGGTTGGCACCTGTTTCCCGCGTTGAAAAACGAATACGCAGCAGAAGCTGTGGTAGAACCGTCAACGACAAAAGTAGCGAGAAGAGCACACCTAAGGCAACTATATTGCCAAGATCTCGAAACGGCGGTGAGTCACTGAAATTCATCGCCAGAAAACCGATAATAGTAGTGACATGGCTCACCGCAATCGGCTTGAGATTGCGCCGGTAGGATTGCAAGACTGCTTCTTCACGAGAAACACCACTGCGTATCTGGCGCTGAATATAGCTGAGGATGTGGATGGCCGACGCTACTATCACCGTGAACATGATGATTGGAGCCGATACTGATGGCGCAGACAATTGAATACCGAGCCAACCAGCTAGACCCAAAGACCCTAGCAGTGCCAACACTACTACCGTCAAAATAGCGCCACCTGCAGCAGGTGATCCGAGAATTAGAGCAGCGCTGACCAGCACAAAAAGGATCATCAACGGTATCAGCGTGATGAAGTCTTTTTTTGCCGCCTGGAAAAAGGCACCGTTCATCTCCACCACACCGGTGACAAAAAAACGATGATCCGGATATTCCATCTTGAATGACTTAATCAATTCATCGACAGCACCGGTAACGGCTAGCACTTCGGCCTTATGGTCTAACCCTGGCAACCGAATGGTCGCATTGATCGCGGTAAATCGTCCGTTCTTACTAACCAAATTGCCAACCAAGTCCCTCTCACTACTAGCGGCAGTTTCAATAAAGGCGATCCTTTGCGGCGTCAATTCGTCAAGCTCGTAGACGAACTCCTCAATCAAAATATCATCGTCTTCAGCAGAGCTATAGGGGAAGTTCGTTAGCGAATCTACTCGAGAGACATGGGCCGTCCGCCACAACGCGCGTGTCATTTCATGTATAAGGCTCAGAGTACGCTGGTTGTAGATGTTGTCATCCACCGGTTCAATCATGATGAACACGTTATCAGTCGTGCTATAAGTATCTTGCATCTGCTCCAAGCGCAGTAGGTCACGATCGTTATCATCGAAGAAAACGCGATAATCACTGGCCAGCCCCATCCGTTTTAGGCCAACAGCCGACATCAATGTGAGCAACAGCACCAGCGCTAATAGCCACTTACTGGCGCCAGAGCGAATGATCCAATCGGTCTTTATATTTTTGTTCAAGGTATTTCTTTCCTTTCGGATAAAAAGGCTCGCAGCGGCACCATTACTCGCTCTACATCCTTCTCAACCCCCATTACCAGCTCCGACGCTCGACAACTAAGCCATTTACGTCCCACTAAGAAAAGCCCAGGCTCTGGAGTCCTTCCATAGTTTTCAATGAAGCCCCTCTCATCGACACAGTGCGGCAACTTTAGCCAGCTCGTTCGGTCGCAATAGCCTGTTGCCCAAATCACTGTATCTATGTCATGCCAACCGACGGAGTCGAAACGGATTTGACGGCCAGAGCACTCCAAAGCACGGCCAACAATCTTTACGCCTTTAGCCTTCAGCCGTCTATTGTTGTATTCACCACAGGGGACAGGGTTACGCTTTTTTAATATCTTCGCGATGAGGCTGTTCTTATCGGCGGAAAGGATACGCAAGCGATCAAGCCACCAAAAAATATCACGTCCGAAC
Organism: Microbulbifer sp. VAAF005; assembly: GCF_030012985.1. NCBI lineage: Bacteria > Pseudomonadati > Pseudomonadota > Gammaproteobacteria > Cellvibrionales > Microbulbiferaceae > Microbulbifer > Microbulbifer sp. VAAF005. The sequence continues at coordinate 1,721,846 of NZ_CP120233.1, forward strand.
AAACGGTTGGGAGGCAGGCCACGTGGGGAACCCGTGGCCAAAAACACATTGCAACGTCCCGCTAGCCGGTCCACGATCTGACGCCCAGTAGCACCATCCCCAATAACGGCAACAGTGTGGCCATCAGAAATGACATCGGTTGAGGCGAGACTACCGTCTAGTTGCTGCACCTCTCCAGCAAGTTGGGAACTTATCGCCGGCACCTGGGGTATCTGATTAGCACCAGTTGCATTGACGATACTGGTGGCGAGCAGAGACGTGCCGTCGGCAAGGTCGACCTGAAAACTGCCGTTCGAAAGGCGATCGAGACCAACAACTTCACAGCCTTCTCGAACCTGAAGATCAAAGTGGCCTGCATAGCTGACCAAATAATCAGCTATTTCTACTGTAGTCGGGAAGCCCTCAGGATCGCCCGGAAAGGCTAGTCCTGGCAGGGCACAGAATTGACGTGAAGTGAATAGCTTCATACCTTCGAGCCGGTTACGCCAAACGTCGCCAATACTATCCCGTTCAAGCAGAAGGTAGTTGAGATCAGCCTGCTGCAGCATTCGTGCGGTGTGAAGACCGAACTGGCCTCCACCGATAACTATGCAATCAAGTCGCGACATCAACTGCGCTCCAAAGCTGTTCTTGAAAAATTCTTTTCGAGATGTGCCACAAGAGCGTTAATCGTTGGGTAGTCGAAGGCTAGCGTCGGATCGATGTCAACAGAGAGGTGGTCCTCCACCATAGTCGATAGCTGGACATGGTCTGCCGAGTCTAGACCTAGACTTGAGAAAGAGGTGTCACTGTGCTTATCAATCGAAAATTCTGGTGTCTTAGCAGCGATAAAATCTGTGATCTGTTCCACCAGGTTTTTCATTCTAAATTCATTCGTCATCTTATATTTCCTATCAACGGTTCATGCGAGCTGCGCCTCTTCGGCTGCAATCAGATCCCTGCAGGCAGTCCTACGAACTTTGCCGCTGGTGGTTTTCGGAATACCGCCAGGCTTGACCAGCAAAAGCTGGTCGAGGGCGACATCATGTGCCAACATCACTGCCTCACGCAGCTCCTGTCGGAGTTCATCGTGGTTTCGGTTAAGAAAGGCGTGGCGGCGAATCTCAACAATGGCTGCCAGTCGGTTTTGGCCATTGCTATCCACAGTGAAAACCGAGGCTCCGTTATTGCCTGCCGCATCAGGATGGTCACTACAGGTACGTTCAATATCGTATGGATAAAGGTTGCGGCCGCGCAGGATTAACATTTCCTTAATCCGCCCGGTGATATACAACTTATTGTCACGGACGAAGCCCATGTCCCCGGTTTTGAGGTAATAATGACCGTCGCAGGGCGATATACGAGCACCGAATTGCTGCTTACTAATCTCAAGGTTGTTAAGATAACCTTGTGCTATTGAGGCACCACTAATCCATATCTCACCAATACAACCCTCATCTGCTAGCCGGCCACTCTCCGGATCAACAACCTTCAAAATCATCCTTGGCGTGATACGACCGCAGCTAACCACTTGACGCCCCTCACCAGTAGATTGCAGTCGACCAGAGTCAAATGCTGCGGGATCGAAAGCCAGGGTTTCAATGCCTACGCCTTTCGGTCCTCCAGAGACAAACAAAGTGGTTTCAGCCATGCCGTAGCAGGGAAAGAAAGCAGTAGAGGAAAAACCGTAAGGCTGGAAACGTTCAGCAAATATCCTCATAGTGTCGGCGCTGACAGGCTCAGAGCCATTCAAAGCCACCTTCCAGCAACTCAGGTCTAATCCCGATAAGTCCTCTCGCTCACCTATGAACTTGATGCAGTGCTCATAGCCAAAATTAGGTGCAGCAGAGCTATGAATTCGATAGTGAGATATCAATTCTAACCACCGGCGTGGACGCTGAACGAACTTCATCGGTGGCATGAAGACGTAGGTACCACCAAGGAACAATGGCTGCAGCATATGGCCTATCAGTCCCATATCGTGGAACTGTGGCAGCCAGCCGCCAGCAATTACACCTTCGCGGTGGCCACACGCCTGCTGGATAGCCAATTGGTTATCGATAATGTTGGCGTGACTTACCATCACACCTTTGGGTAGATCAGTAGAGCCTGAGGTGTACTGAACAAACGCCAACTCATCTGGAGCCGGAAGAGGTAACTCTACATCTTTAGCAGCACCAACCTGCTGCTCATCAATCCAGGCCTGGTCGCCCAAATTAATCGCCGGTAATTCTGCTAATTGCTCAAATAGCTGTTCACGAGTCTCAGCGGTCGTCAGAATGGCTTTGGTCTTTGCATCACCAAGAATACGAACAGTGCGCTCTAATTGCTGAGCATTGCGACTCAGGTTCAGGGGTACAGCAATGACGCCAGCCGCGAGGCAGGCGAGGAAGTTGACCACAAAATCAAGACCAGCAGGGAAAAGCAGAGCAAGCGGCTGGCCTCTATATCCGCGCTCGACTAACAGTCGGGCCCGTTCCAGTACCTGCTGATTCAGTTCACCGTAACTCAGCGATAGAGCACTATCAGGCCCATGAGGCTGGAATACGCAGGCGGTACGGCTAGGCTCATTAACCACGTGTCGGGCGAACTGATCCATGAAGCGCTGAGCTGGAAAAATCTTATCCGTCATGAGCCCAACTCCTCACCCTTTAAAGCTCATGCTTTTGAGCTGTGCCACGCACCGCTGCAATGAATCAACAAAACGATCTATATCATCAAGGCTGGTAAAGCGGCCGAAGCTAATCCTGATCGCACTTTGTATTTCTTCATCACTTAGCCCCATTCCTTGTAATACAGGCGATAGTTGACGGGTCTTGTTGTTACTGCATGCAGAGCCAATCGACACCACAATCCCATCTTTCTTTTCCATTAACAGAGCAAGCGCCTCACCCCGAATGCCTGGAATCGATAGGTTTAAGGTATTGGAAATCGCCCCCTCATAATGACTAGCACCATTGATATGTGTTTCGATAGAGGATTTGCCAAGCTGTTCGATCAAGTGCTGTTTGCACTTCAGACAGTGATGATCCCAGTACTCAAGCTCCCTGCGACATTCGTCAGCAGCCTCACCGAGTCCGGCGATAGCGACCAAATTCTCGGTACCAGAGCGCATTGCCATCTCTTGTCCACCACCATGAATCAAGGGAGATATGCGATCTATATTCTGGATATATAGGCCGCCAATACCCTTGGGACCATAGAATTTGTGTGCGGAAAAAGAAACAAAATCAGCACCTAATGCCTCGACATCAAGAGGCCGCTTACCTACTGCTTGCACTGCGTCGACATGGAACGGAATGCCTCGGGAGCGGGTCAGCCTTGCCACCTGATCCACAGGTTGAATAACGCCGGTTTCATTGTTCGCATACATCATGGAAATCAATCTGGTGTCAGGCCGGATAGCTTCAGCGACAGCCTCAAAACTGACGGCGCCACTCGGTCCCGGCTTCAAGCAGGTGACTTCGAATCCGAATTGGTGGGCGCAGTATCGGATAGTTTCTAGAACTGAAGGGTGCTCAATCGCCGTGGTTAGGATATGGCCGGCCCTACCCAGGTCGTTCATCAGGCTTCCTTTAATAGCCCAGTTATTGGCTTCAGAACCGCCGGAGGTAAAGAAAACTTTTTCCGGCGCGGTACCCAGTAGGCTAGCGACATGGGTCTTTGCTCGCTGGATTAGCTCACGATTACTGGTCGAAGGAAGCGTACGCCCCGATGGATTAGCAAAGAGCCGAAGCGCAGAGGACATAGCCGTAGCTACAGCCTCCGACACCGGGGTTGTGGCGTTGTAGTCGAAGTAACCCTCAATCGAGTGAGCATTTGTCATGGCATCACCTCCCGACAATCTTTGCCAACTAAGCTCAGCAACCTATGATGAAGCTGCTGCAAAATCTCAACACAATGGTGTTGTGATGGCTCTAGTTCACCAAGCATGCCTTCTATTTCGCTACTTGTTCTCCCGGCAAGCTGTTCCGGTGCCAACCCCTCAAGCGAGGCACAGAAAATGTTGGCCGTCGCCACCGAAGTAGCGCAGCCCCAAGCTCTAAAGCGAGCACTGTCAATCAGTCCATTGGTGATGTTGATCTGAACGCGAATCCGATCTCCACATACTGGATTGCCAATTTCATATTCGTAATTGGGTTCGTTGATATCACCGACATGAGCCGGGTCGGAAAAGTTGTCAATGATGATGTCGTTGTACATGTTGTAGCTCCATCTTGGACAGCTGTAATTAGGCGACGACTGGACAACTGCCGCTAGCAGCCTGCTCTGCGTCCAAATCTTCAAGCCGCTTATCTAAATTAACCGCACAGCAACCAAATTCTTTTGACTCAGGTAGGCGCATTACATACTGCATGCGTTGACCACTTCTTCCCGAACGACTCGCTTCAGGCAACAGTCGCACCAAGTCCTCAGTAAGCATGAAACCAGGCGTCGAACGTGCGAGAGGGTCAAGAATTGCCAATTGGCCGGTCTGGCCCGGTTCGACCTCTCGATCTAGTTGTTTGGGGTCTCTTACCGAGAAATGAACGAAGGGGGAGACATGCTTGATTCCATACTCATCGTCAATAGCAATGACATTGGATTCAACCAAGGCGTAGATGTCACGGATCTGGCTCTCTTCAACGCCCAAGTACTCGATACATTCACTGTTGAATTCTGCACGTGACAACATCTGGCCTGAGAAGCGCTTCCACCCCCAAGAGTGATGATGTAACTACTCTTATCGAGTTTAATTCGGGTGTTGGTAGCTTTGAGGTAGCTGATAAAACGATTGATCAGGAATGGAGGACCAATCAAATGGCGACTGAATTTATCATTCCAATCCTCAAGCTGTTCTAAGGCCTCTTCGGGCTTAAAAGATTCTTGCCGAACCATGAATCTATGAGTGTCCAGCAGACCTGCGAGCATATTGAGGGCCTTGATCATGCCCATTTCAGGAATTTCCTCGGTTGAGGGGCAAAGATAAAGGCCGGCACCTTTGGAGATCTTTAGGAATTCGCGATACATCGAGTAAATCCCCAGCACCGCATTGTCAACGGTGTCCGCGCAGCGGCGCGAAACGCTGGGAATACCAGAGGTACCTGTGCTTCGCATTTCTAGCTCTACATCACGTAGGCTGACTGAAAGTAACTTATGGCTATCGTTTGATTTAAAAAGCTCAATGGGAATCAGAGGTATTTTGATCAGGTCAGCTGGAGTTGAGATCATATCCGGTGTCACTCCTTTGCTATCGCAAGCGGAGCGGAAAAAAGCATTGTTCTCATAGTGATAAGCGAATGCCTCATGGATCAAGCCTGTCTTGAAATCCAGTAAGTTATCCTCTGTCATCGAATAGAGTTCCGCCACAGATGACAGTGCCACCTTTAAAGGGTCTAACCCGTTTTCCTTGAGTATGTTTTGTAACTGTATCGACATTTCAATCTCCATTTTTAAAGTCAAATAAGACACGGCCTCAATCGTCTATGCGGAGGCATTTAGGCTATTTTTTTACTGTTTTAATCAAGCTGATATATATCAAAAAACTTAACAAAAACCTCAAAGCTTGAATTAAGAATGGTTTAAACATCAGAGAATTTAGAACTCGACTGAAAGACCCATCCGGGAATCATGCCGGGTAAACCTGCCGGGTAAATCTGCCGGGTAAATCTGCCGGGTAAATCTGCCGGGTAAATCTGCCGGGTAAATCTTTGACCACCATCAAGAGTCTCTACTTATCGATTCTATTTATTATTTTCCGAGAGAAATATTAAACACATTAGAAATTTTAACAATCACTTCAAAGTAATTTTCTTTATTTTTTTATTTTTCTTGCCGCGTAGTATGGTTTTTTTTTTGCTACATGACCAGCCCCTCTCACTTACACCCACTTACAATCTTACCCCTTCAAATTACCTCTAAAAATTAGCCAGAACAATCGGTCCGCCAATCACATAAAAATCATCTTGCGATCATGAACTCACAACAAAACGAACAGGCTTTATACATATTTTTTACTATTGAAGCTTGCACTCACACCTGAACTCCGACTCCCAACGGGAAACCCAAGAAAGCACCTTGCCGCCAATTACAGCAAATTACAGCTTATATTTTGGTAACATATTGTGACCAGCCAATTAACAAATATAAACTATTTGATGACAAGCTTAATAGAATTAATTCAATCTTAGGGGTAGAGTAAATTCGCACAAATATTCAAGCTTACATTGTCGTTTTTCCTCAATCTTTAATCTCCCTGCTATTTTTCAGCAGAAAATTCGTATTTTTAAGTAAAGATTGATACATCACATTCATATAAACCACACCACAATTAACAACACGCCCCGCAACACCAAGTAATTTATTGGATATTTTTTTATTACAACGATCTACTTTAAGGAGAATAGTACCAAGTAAGGCGCAACTGTACTTCCACCTCCTTTTCTTTTACCTACACCAACTAAACGCCATTAATTCTCATGACTAAAATAGAAAACTCAGTCTCATTTATGACAACCATCCATAATAATCTATTTATTACTCTTTATTTTTTAACTATCAATAAAAAATTATCCACATTATCTTTGCGAGATTCCCTATTGCACAATTAAAACCACAGAAACAATGGCCATTTTCAACACACAAAAAACCAGAATACCGCTTTAGACATCCCTCAGAAATACCCAATCGTGCTTACACATTTTATTACCATGGGAAAATATCTATTCAGCAGGCACTTTAGAAGCATCCACCAAACTAAAAATGCTGAAAGCTGAGCACCAGGGATAGATTTACCTACATCCGCCGATGAACTGAAAAACATTATCTTTGCCGGCCAGCTTAAAGAAGCACTACAAAATCGGCTTCAATTATAAAGCGCATACCAAACCTCGTAGATGTGGCTGAAGATAAGATCTGATTTCTAGCTAACTTTAGGAGTACTTTGCAAAATGAGAGAGCATACGGCACACGCAATCTACGTAACATTTTCTTATTTCATCTAGCAATGGCGATATTTAGTATCAAAAGAAACAGAACACCTTCCTAGTACCTCCGAGCCACCTCCCAATTAAGCCCCATACTTCACCCTAACTTAGTGTTAAATTATTAAACTCAACTTTCCCACCAAAAGTATCCACTAGACCGGAAGTTATGAAGAGTATAAATTTTTACAGGCACAGAACCACACACTTAATTGAAAATCGTTATCATTACCAATATTACCTATAGAATATGAGCGACAGAGAACTTTCTGAAACATCTAACTCGATGAAACAGCTGCTCGACAATTATTTGCCATACGGCTTTAAGACTGAAGAGATATAGATCAAATCACCGATCTAAAGCATTGCACCATACTTTGCCATGAAGCTCACCTAGTAGACATTAATGTCGCGGCTCAATATTCTTTTCAACAGAAGGTACGTATCAATTTTTAGTTACAGTCGGCTAAAAATTTAGAGCTATAAAAAAAACACTTGAGGACTTCTTAGGCTTTTATGCCCCAATGAAAGATATTCAACACCTAACAATACTTCGACTAGATCCTTTGGAGGCTGTAAGGGAATATTCGGCAGCATATAATAATAAAATTTCTGCCTAGACCATCTAGGTCAAAGGTGAAAAAAGTGCGTCATGTCATAACGCATTAAAATGGATGCACAAAACTGCTCTATGAGAGAAAAGCACTCATAAGTTCGCCAACTCAAACCTTAAGGGATCATTGCATCTTTTGCTCTCAGAAATTAGTGACAAGCATCTTCAGGTAAGACTCCCATTGATCTACAAACTATTTTAGACAAGCCACTAAGAAGTTGATATTACTCATACTATTAAAACCTTAAGGTCACTTAGGATATTTTGGCTTTTCGAGTGGACTCCCTCGCCTCTTTAAGAATCAAAAAACCACCTCGAGTGACAACAGCCGAAATTATTAAGCCTATAGCAAGATCAGGAAAACGACTATCGATTACCGCCACTAGTAGTCCTGACACAATCACTCCTAAATTTGCGACAACATCATTGGCTGAAAAAATCCAAGCGGCTCTCATATGTACACCCCCTTCCCTATACTTTGATATTATTAGGAGGCAAACAACATTTGCTAACAAGGCAGAGGCCCCTATTGATATCATTAGTATACTTTCTGGCTCGCTTCCAAAAAGTGATCTCCTACAAACCTCATACAACACCCACAATCCCAATATAATTTGAATTATTCCACTGACATTAGCTGCCTTAGCTTGATATATAACCCCTCTACCTACAACAAATAAAGAGATCCCATACACAGCAGCATCAGCCAACATATCTAGAGAGTCAGCAATCAGTCCTGTTGACTGAGCAAACCATCCAAGAATTAATTCAAACACAAACATAATTGCGTTGATCACTAGCAGCACCATTAAAGTGCTTCTCTCTAATTTATCTGCTTGCTCTACACCGCAACCACATTCAGACATATTCATGCCCTCTCTAAACAGAACTCCACTTAGGGATATTTATGTTTTAAACATCAACAATTACTTACTTCAAATTCTCTCTCGAGGCTAGATCCTGTCTTTCTTTAAAAATTCAGATCATATTTATTAGTCAACCTCATGAGAAGTCAAATTACAATTCACTAAAATCAGAGATCAAGGGCACCAGCACTTCCGCCCACTCAATTTAGGACCTATAAAGGTTGGCATTGAACTAGAATAAAAATCTGCAAGCAGTAAACTCATACTAAACCTACACACTAAAAACCCGTCACTCCATTGAGGCAATAGAAACATCTATTATTTTCTATTTATCTTATATAAATATCAAGCGCATCCATTTCTTTCATGCTCAAAAATGAACCAACAAACACTTAAATATTTTCATTAAAATTTTGCTCACCCCTACCTAAATATAAGCAAAGGTGAGCATCATAAATTATGTTTATATTTTCAATATACCTTCTCTTCCATGCACTATCCGATAAAGCAATGGCAGTACAAACAAGGTTAGGAGAGTAGAAGAAATTATGCCTCCAATTACCACCGTAGCTAGTGGTCTTTGAACCTCTGCTCCAGTACCTACATTCAAAGCCATAGGAACAAAACCGAGACTTGCAACCAACGCAGTCATCAATACTGGACGCAGGCGGATCATAGCACCATCGATAATGGATGTGAGCAACTCACCACCTTGCTGACGAAGTTGTCGGATGAAGGAGAGCATTACCAAACCGTTTAACACCGCCACACCAGATAGTGCAATAAATCCTACTCCAGCAGAAATAGATAAAGGCATATCGCGCAACCATAGGGACAAGACACCTCCAGTAAGCGCCAGGGGTACTCCACTGAAAATAATTAAGGCATCCTTGAATGAACCAAAGGCCATCACCAGAAGTCCCAGAATTACCAATAGTGTCAGTGGAACCACTATTGAGAGGCGAGTACTGGCGGATTCCAATTGCTCGAAAGTGCCGCCGTATACTAGCCAGTAACCTGCAGGCAAAGAGACCTGCTGATCAATACGGCTCTTCGCCTCTTCAACAAAGGACCCCAAATCACGGTCGCGGACGTTGGCAGTTACCACAACACGGCGCTTACCATTTTCCCGGCTGATCTGGTTGGGGGCAGGGGTCATTTCCAAGTTAGCAACTTCTGACAAGGGCACATAGCTACCCAATGGGCTACCAGTAGGTAACGGAACAGGTAAATCCCCAAGGTTCTCATAGTCTCGTCGCAAGCCTTCCGGCAGACGCACTACCAGATGAAAACGGCGATCGCCTTCGTAAATCAATCCAGCCTCTTCACCTCCAATAGCCGCTGAAACCAAATCTTGCAAGGTTTGCAGATCTATTCCATAGCGGGCGAGTGCGATTCGATTCGGCACTATTGATAGAATCGGTAGACCCTCCACTTGTTCTACACGAGCATCAGCAACACCCTCAATTCCATTTAGCACACCGAGAATTTCATTTGAAGAAGCCACCAGCTGATCCAGATCATCACCGAATACTTTAATACCCAGGTCTGCACGTACGCCGGAAATTAGTTCATTAAAGCGCATTTGGATTGGTTGGGTGAACTCGTAGTTATTTCCCGGTAACTGACGCACAGCTTCTTCGATTTCAGCAACCAATTGTTCCTGGGGCAGTTTCGGATCGGGCCATTGGTCACGGGGCTTCAGGATCACAAAATTGTCGGCTACATTTGGCGGCATTGGGTCTGTTGCTACTTCTGGTGTACCAATTTTTGCGAATACTTTATCTACTTGAGGAAACTCCTTAATACGCTGCTCCAACAAGCTTTGCATTTCTACAGATTGCTCTAAACCGGTACCAGGAATACGCAGGGCGTGTAAAGCGATATCACCCTCATTGAGCTGAGGAATAAATTCAGAACCCAGTGTTGTTGCAAGCCAGCTGCAGAACAGTACTAATGCAAGAGCCCCAGAAAGTACTAACCAGCGCACTTTCATTGCAGCAATCAACAGTGGTTTATATAAAGATTTGGTCGCAACAATAACTTTGTTTTCATTTTCACTGATTTTACCTGTCAGGAAAACAGCAACTGCTGCAGGCACAACGGTCAATGAAAGCACCAGTGCAGCGAGTAAAGCCATCACTACAGTGGCAGCCATGGGGTGGAACATCTTCCCTTCCACACCTGTAAGCGAAAATAGAGGGATATACACCACGGTAATGATCAAAACACCAAACAAACTTGGGCGAATCACTTCGTTGGTAGCTTGGAATACTAGCTCCAAACGCTCTTGTAGGGGCAGCTTGCCTCCGTTGCGATGCTGGGCTTCGGCAAGTCGGCGAATCGCGTTCTCCACAATTATCACGGCCCCATCGACAATCAGGCCAAAGTCAAGGGCTCCGAGACTCATCAGATTGGCGGAAACACCCGTTTGCACCATGCCGAAAATGGTGGCAAGCATGGAAAGCGGGATTACCGCTGCAGTAATAAAGGCGGCTCGAATATTTCCCAGCAACAAGAACAATACCACGATAACCAGCAGCGCACCCTCAACAAGGTTTTTTTGCACTGTAGCGATAGCTTTATCTACCAGAGTGGTCCGATCATAAACCGCCTCTACCTTAATACCTTCAGGTACGGTTGATTTTATTCGCTTTAAGGCTTCCGCTACACTTCGAGCTACCTCCCGGGAGTTTTCCCCTACCAGCATCATAGCTGTGCCCAATACGGTCTCTTCACCATCGCGAGTGGCAGCACCGGTGCGAAGCTCTTTTCCAATAGCTACTTCGGCTACATCCGAAATTTTAACCGGCACCCCGGCGCGACTGGTAATTACCACATCCTCAATTTCGGCAATATTTCGCAACTGCCCTGGTGAACGCACCAGAAGTTGCCGTCCATTCCCCTCCAAGTAACCAGCGCCGCGACTTTCGTTATTGCGGCTCAGCGCTAGAGCGATATCTTCCATGGATACGCCAAAGTTAAGCATCTGTCGAGGTTCGGGTGTTACGTGATACTGCTTGTTATAGCCACCGATGGTATTAACTTCAGTAACTCCGGGGACTAAGGATAATTGCGGTTTTATAATCCAATCTTGAATTTCCCTCAGTGAAGTGGCGTCGTAAGGCTGCCCATTGGGCTGGGTGGCGCCAGGCAGAGCCTCCACTGTGTACATAAAAATCTCACCGAGTCCGGTAGCAATGGGACCCATTTCAGGCTCTAACTCCGGAGGCAAATGACTTTTAATACTACTGAGACGGCTATTAATTAAGTTCCGAGCAAAATAGAGATCTGTACCCTCTTTAAAAACAACAGTGACCTGGGACAAACCGTAGCGAGAGAGCGAACGGGTATATTCTAAATTAGGCAAGCCGGCGAGTGCCGCCTCCACAGTGTAAGTAATCCGCTGCTCCGCCTCTAAAGGTGAATAACCAGGAGCCTCGGTATTAATCTGTACCTGAACATTGGTGATATCGGGAACCGCATCAATTGGAAGTCTCTGATAACTCCAAACCCCCAGGCCCACCAATACAAAGATCAGGGACAGTACGAAGTAGCGCCGCTCAATTGAGAAGCGCAGTATACTTTCAATCATCTTCTGGCCTCATTTAATGGCTATGTGCAGCGCCGGACTTTTCAATATCCGCTTTGATCAGGTAGCTGTTCTCGGTGACATAGCGATCACCCTCATTGAGGCCACTCAGCACTTCGGTTACAGTGCCGTCGCTACGGCCGAGTTTTAGTGGACGAATTTCATAGGTTTCTCCCACTTTGATAAATACCACCGTCCAATCGCGGAAAGGTTGTAGTGCACGATTCTCGACCACTAAAGGCACAGATTTTTCATTGGTTACTACTTGGCCTTGGACCATTAGATCGGTAGTCCAGAGCTCATTGGGGTTTTCAATCACCGCTCTTGCAATCGCGAAGGGCTGACCATTACTGCTCGGAGCAAGGCTGCTGATAGTTGACTCAAAAGAACGCTCACCAGCTGTAATTGAAACCTGTTGCCCTAATTTGATCTGATCGCGACGCATCGGAAATACTTGCAACTCAGCCCACAGCTGGTCGTAGTTAGCTATGGTAAACAGCACCCGTTCGCCACTGAATTCACCTTGGCTGGCTTGCTTATCAATTATCTGACCGCTAATAGGAGCGACCAATGGATAAATTTGCAAGCTGTCATTGGATTCGATAGAAGCAAGCTCTTCCCCTTTCGCTACCAAATCGCCAAGCGTTTTTTTAACAGTGATTACGGTTCCTGGGTAACGTGCACGCACATGACTGAGGTTACGATGATCTATCGCAGTTTTACCATATAAGGTAACGCTTTCTTTAATTATACCTGGAGCAGCAATTGCAGTTTTAATGCCTGCCTTTTTTGCCATTTGTTCAGAGATCTGCACTCGACCTTCATGGGACTCATAATCCCAACTTGTGCGCTCGCCGTTGTAAAAAACAGAAACGGCAACATCAAAAGAGTGAGGTTCCTTTACTACGCCTTCACCGCGGTAATACCCAACACTATCCTCCCAGGCAAAGGGTATTTGATCCACTTTTCCACCAAGTCTTTCAAGCTCTACGGAAACACGAGCATTCTCTAAAGGTTTACCATTAAGAGAAATCCAGGCTCGAAACTCTGGCTTTACACCACTTTCATAAATAAGCAACTCGGCCGTTAGATCCCCCTCAGTCAGTAAACGGCCACCATTGGGGCCCTTTTCCTCCTGATGCTCATCATGTCCGCCATGGTTATCACTATGTCCATGACTAGAGAATTGTTTCCCTTCCTGTTCATCATGCTCATCATGGCTATCATTGGAGCCCAGCTCTTCATCTTGCTTAACATGTTCATCATGACCACCATTTGCATGACCCAGGCTTGCAATCCAAAATCCAGAGAAAATGAGGAGTATGGATAATATTGCCAGGCGAATTACTTTACTTAATCTGCTCATATCTAAATCCAAAATTATTTTCCGCTTCCTACACTCTCGGAACCTAAAGGCCCTGCTGTAAGCTGCTCAATCTCAGCGCCGAAAAGAAGTACAGACCGCGCTGCTTCGATTCGTGCACGTTCAGCATCGAGCAACTCTTCCCGAGCAACAATTAAGTCAAGATAAGAACTCCGGCCACGACGATAGGCACGATCTACTTCAGTCAATGCCTCGCGAAGCTTAGGGATTACAGAATCCTGCAAACTGGAGACAGTAGCCAGGGCCTGTTCGCGACCGGTTACGGCAAGAAATAGCTGAGGATAAAGTTGTAGTAATGCCGCCTCACGACGGAGCATAACCTCATCCAATTCAGTCATTGCTGTTAGCTCGGCACCACGATTGCGTTTTGCGGTAAAGAGTGGAACTTCGAAACCAGCTAAAGCTGTAGTTTCGTCAACAGCCCGATTCACGAGAAGACCTGCAAACCATCCAACATCAGGCTTTGAGTTGGACTGGGTGAGACGAAGCTGTGAAGCACTCAGTCGCTCTTCGGAAGCAAAGCGCGCTATAGCTGGGTTTTCCTGCGCACGCGCATAAAGTTCCTCAAAACTAGCGCCGGGCTCAAAACGATAGAGCTCACTGGAGTCTACTCGATAATCTATACTCGGCTGTCCCCACAGAGCCGATAGGGCATGCCTGTAGTACACTAGCATGCTCTCATCCGTCTGCTTAGCGAGGCTTGCTTTTGTCAGGGCGGACTCCGCTCGTAGGCGTTCAGAAACCGGGCTAGCAGCAGCGCTGACTCTGGCGCTGACAGCGCTTAGCGTTTCACGTGCGAGTAATACCTTCTCCCTAGCCAATACAGCTAATTCCTGGGCAGCAAGAACCTGAGCATAGCGACGGATAACTTCTGCCAGAAGATCTAGCGCCTTAGCTTGCTCATCCGCGATCAGTAAATTACGCTGGGCATTGACTACATCTATTCGAGCTCTACGTTTATCTCCTAGCTCAATTACGGAGGATAAAGTTACCGTCAACTCAAGCTCATTGTCGGCATCATCCTCGGGATCTGGCGCATTATTGGAGCCACCATCACCAAAGTTCTTGTATTGAGCCTCACCTCCTAGGCTTAACGCAGGCCGCAGTGCTGCAGTCTCTTCAGCACCATCTAGACCTCTTCTCTGTAATGGGAATACCGCAAGCTCCGGATTCTGTGCGAGCGTCAGCTCAATCGCATCTGGTAATGTCAGTAAATCCCCCTCCTGCGCGGATACTGATTGCGCAGCTAAATACATTATCGCCACCATCAACTGGAATATGGCACGACGACGAATCACACTCTCAGTGAGCGTGCAGTAAAAATCCATGGGTATCTCCCAAGTCAGTTTTTAATTGCGCAAGGGGGCCTTGTAGCTCTCCTTACTCGCGCGGCATTAGAGCAATCAGACTTGGGTTATAGGTGGGCGGAGTAGAGGGGTAAAATAACCACTGGGAACACGTGTATTGCCGAATTCTCGATAATTAACGATTCCGCTCAGAATAGAGAGTAATGATTGACCTACCAGGGCGGTAAAGGTACTTCCATGGCAATGACAGCAGTGATTACATAAATCCAGAAGAAACGAAGATTGATCAGCCTCATCCCCGCTGGAGGGGATCTGTAAGCTTAAATCAGAAGGGGAGCTGTCCGGTTGAAACGGTAAATTGCCGGGCAGATCTTCATCATGATGTAGAGACAGGTGATTCGTTACCTCCTGAACTTCTTCATGGCTATCATAGAATGCACCTGCGGTCTGAAAGACCATAAGCACAATTAATAGAAATGATAGTCGAACTACATTCATAAAAGTTACAAAGAGACCAGAATCTACTGAATGGGATTCTAGCAAGTAAATTCAGACACCTCAACTTAACTCACTGCCCTAAAGTTATCATTAACCCCAAAGTGGCTATTTGGTCACACCTTCTCTCCAAGTGAGGAGTCAGCCTCTAGAAGAGGTCAATTTACAGTTAACGACACTTACACTAGTAAGGAGTCTATCGGTCCCATAGTCCACGGAATTTGGGTTGGAAAGGTAGAGCTTTAAAAGGGCTATATTCTTCAAGTAATCGGGATGCGAGATCATAATACTAATGTTAAATTCATTAAGTAGATTAAAATTCTTTCAGGAACCGTTAACCTTGCATGAAAGTGGGGGATTAACTTTGAATAAGCAGCCCAAATAAAAGTCTATGCGACATTCATTTAGGAATGATTTTGATAAGAGAGCTTTCGTGAAGTCTTAGGAGGTTTATTCAATTATACGAGAGGGCAGAGTTTAAATAAGCCCACATTATAACTTACCTTGGAGAACAAATGAATGAAGACACTTACTCGTGAATACTTATCAGAAACCCCTATGCTTGACTTTGAGAATAAAACCATTCAGATGTTAATTGAAAATAAGAAATGGCGTAAGCTATCTCAGTATGACGCCATTGGTGCCATCTATAAGTTTGTTCGTGATGATATTTTATTTGGTTACAATAGTGATGATCGTATTCCGGCTAGCAGGGTACTGAAAGACGGGTACGGACAATGTAACACTAAAGGAACATTGCTAATGGCTTTGCTTCGCGCTGTTGGCATTCCTACACGCATTCATGGATTTACTATTTTTAAAGACCTTCAGAAAGGTGCCATACCTAGTTATCTATTCTATATCGTACCTGAACGAATTATCCACAGCTGGGTTGAAGTATATTCAAATGATAGGTGGATCAACCTTGAAGGATATATTATCGACCGCCCATACCTGAACAAAGTCCAAGAAGGGTTCCGTAATCAATGCTCTGAGTTTAAAGGCTATGGTATTGCCACAAAATGCCTACAAAACCCACCCATTGACTGGGAGGATAAAGATACATTTATACAGAAAGAAGGTATCGCAGACGATTTCGGAGTTTATACGCAACCTGATGATTTTTATCTGCTCTATGGAAGTAATTTAACTGGCATTAAGAAATTACTATTTCGCTTCGTGATCCGTCATTTAATAAATATCAATGTTAAACGGATTCGAGCAAAGGGCTTAGGTAAATGTAATACCTTAGAATTAAGCTGATAAAGTATAGCGATACCACCTCTAGCGAGGGTGTTCAAAACTCTGCCTAATTACCACCTATACTAAGCCAATTTTCAGCAGTCTTTCCGGCATTGGAGGTGTCCGAAGAGAGAAAAAAAGTCTTGGAATGAGTGCTGATAAGTCGAACCGTCGATTAAATCGATATTGAAATTCTGCCAAATATCGCTGCGCATATTTCGGCCTAATCGCATGGTAGGTACTACGCAGTGCACTTTTTAGATTGCCGAGTACCGTATTCACCCAATAGAACTCAGGCTCTTCAACAGAAGCTCGACCACCACCACAAACAATCTTGTCATGTACACAATTAGCCTCTGTGACAGCATTGAAGCATGCAAGGCCATCTGAGATAACCATGCTACCGCTGCAAAGATGCTTTTTGCTCCAGGTAGAAATCTCACTGCTCCTGAAGCCCTTGATAATAGAGAGCTTGATACGAGTAGGACGTCTATCTTTGGTAGTTTCAACGGCAGCCACAAAGGGAGTTTTACCCTTAGCTCCGCGCCCCGGCTTGCATCCAGTATGTTCACCACCGAGATAGGCATCATCCAATTCAATAAAACCGGATAGCTTGTACTGTTGGTCCCGCTCCATCATCACCTGCATGAGTTTCTGCTTCATACGCCAGGCAGCGTTGTAAGAGAGACCCAGATGACGAGCCAGCTCCATAGAGGAAATACCCTTCTTATCCTGGGTAATCAGAAAGATACCGAGAAACCAAGTAGTAAGGGGCAGTTTGGTGGAGTCAAATATCGTACGAGAAGTAATCGATGTCTGACGTCGACACCGGTTACATTGCTTGAGCTTGCGGTAAGCGAGGTTGCAATGTTTGTCATGTCCGCAGTGAGGGCAACAGAAGCCATTTGGCCAACGCCATTGACAGAGAGCATCGAAGCACTGCTCTTCTGTACCATAAGCTTTAAGGAATTGGGTCAAACTAATACCCTTCTGGAACTGTACCTTGTTGCGAGCCATGGTGTATTCCCTTACAGATCAACATGATAGCTGTATTTATATACAGTTACATGTGACTTAGCAAGGGTGGTAATTAGGAAACTCTGTGTCAGCCAAATAGCCTCATAGGCTGATGTATTTCTCCAGTCGATCTGGGAAGTGGATCGTCAGCTGTGATAGTGTCAGATTCCAATTTTGAATTGGGTGCGTCCAGCGTTCGGAGGCTTTTAGTATACCGGCATAGAGAAGCTTCAGTAAGCTATTCTCATTGGCGAAGCCGCCCTTGGTCTTGGTCAACTTGCGGAACTGCCTGTGTACAGCCTCCACCGCATTCGTAGTGTAGATCGGTGTGCGGACGTATTCCGGGTATTTAAAGTAGGCCGAGAGAGTCGGCCATTTACCCCGCCAGGACTTAATCACCATTGGATATTTGTCACCCCACTTGGTCTCCAGCTCGTCCAAAGCGTGCTCGGCGGCATTGAGCGTTGCCGCCTTGTAGATGCATTTGAGATCGGCCATAAAGGCCTATTGATTCTTTGAAGCTACATACTTTAGTGAGTTGCGGATCTGATGGATGATGCAGTGCTGGATCTCGGTCTTAGGGTAGATGCTCTCTATGGCCTCAGGGAAACCCTGCAGGCCATCAACACAAGCAATGAGGATATCTTTGACCCCACGGTTGTGGAGATCGGTCAGAACACTCAGCCAATGATGTGCGCCTTCTTGATCGGATAGGTAGAGCCCCAATAACTCCTTCTTGCCTTCGATATTGAGGCCAAGAATCGTGTAAATGGCCTTGCTGGCATAACGACCGTTTTCCTTGATTTTGTAATGGATAGCATCGAGCCAGACAATAGGATAGACAGCCTCCAGGTCGCGCTCACGCCAAGCTTGTAGTTCAGGCAGCAGCTTGTCAGTAACGGCATTGATGGTGCCGTTGGAAAGCTCCATTCCGTAGATATCGGCAATATGTGTGCGGATGTCCTGATAGCTGTTACCCAGGGCAAACAGGGCGGTAATCTTGCGTTCCAGTTCGTCGGTAAGCTGAGTTTGATGCTTCTTGACGATTTGAGGCTCGAAGGTGCCGGCACGATCCCGCGGCGCCTGCAGCTCGAAGCTGCCAGCGGGGCTTTTCATAGTTTTTGAGGTGGTGCCATTCTTGCGGTTGGGCTTATCCTCGCTGGCGAGGTGCTCTTCCAGCTCCGCTTTCATGGCAGCTTCAGTGAGTTGTTTGATCAGAGGGGTGAGGATGCCATCTTTGCCATTGAGGTCTTTACCCTCGCATAAGGCTTTGACGGCGGCATCCATATCGAAAGTAGGTTTGGTCATGGGTCATCTCTTTTTTGCTAATAGTAAAGAAATGACACAGAATTCTGAACACTACCCCTCTAGCTCTAGTCTGAGATCTAAATATGTAACTTAACTGCCACTATAGGAGATATGGTGGGTATCATTTCCTTTAGATACGATATCTATAATGAGTCCCAGAAAATATAAAACAATCTTTTTGAACAAACCCAGGATTACATAATCATATAAAATAATTTAACTTTCATATCAACAACCAATCAAAGCGGAGTATCTAAACAATATTAAATCGAGTACTCTTGATCTTCCCGCAATAAAAGATTAAGAGTCATAAAATACAATAGCCATCTATGAATAAATGAGACAAATTTCTATGACATGAAAGGCAGAGGTTAAGCCTCTCATACAATCAAAATTATATTTATAATAAGTACATCACCTATTCGCATCAAACCAACGATACATTTTTTAAATAGTCAAGTAAGGAAGTATTCTCGAAATATTACGTGCATCATCCACACCGCGATGCTGCTGACCTTCAAAGACAATACCGAGAGACTGTAGAGCAGATCCAAGTCCTGAACGACGCTTCTTACCTGTCTTTTCTTGCCATACTGCTTTCAGGTTGATATGCGGTTTAGCAAAAAAATCTGGCGCGCAACCGTGCCGTATCAGCTCTACTTTGATCTGCTTCCAATCGTATTCCCCCCAGCTAGCCCAGGCTTGATACTCATAATGAGATAACCATAAGTTAAGGAGACTCGTGCTTTCTCTGAAATCAGGCGCACTAGCCACCATGCTATTTTTGATACCTGTAAGTTCACTGCAAAACTTACTAAGTTTCGGATTAATCATTGGTCTAACAAATTGACTATGACTAGCTAAGATTTCACCATCCAAAGTAGTCAGTACAAGTCCGAATTCAATGACCTCCATTACCCCAACAGATAGTGGGCGATCATTCCAACAAGTTGCCTCAAGATCTACAATCAGCAGGTGCTTAATACCATTGAAGCAATTCTGAAAAACCATGCTAAACCCTATAGTATTTTTTAAAAATGAAAAAAATCCCATTAGTATACGAAAATTATAATATACATATAAACAGAGTGAGATATTTAGAACGAGCCCGTCATCAATTGACATGGCTCAATAGAGTATTGTAAATTTTTCAAGGGATATACTATATGGAAACAATAACATGTCCTTTAAGTACTTTTAATTATTAAATATTAGATTTCTTGGTATATCATTAGGTATTCATAAAAAATAATAAGCCATTTCAAAATATATGTGTGTATATTTATGAAGCTCTATAGCTCTCAGAACAAACTTATCAGCAAGCTAGATAGAGAAACTACAAACCACACAATATTTCTATCTTTACAATATGGTATAACTATGTTTAGAGCACTGCAACAGCCGGGTGAATCCATCCATTCCTTTATATTAAGAGTTTTTATAAAAGCTGGGTTTCGGAATATAAATAGCTTAATAGCTGGCGGGGGTGGATGGAGAGAGTACCCTTCAATTCCGGATACAGCCAAAAAATATTTCACTTTTTATCCCGAGAAAGTACTGATTGACATTTTTGACTCTACTTACTCTATCGGAACAGAGGACACTTTTAGCAGAAATAGATTTACACATTTTAAAGGCTTCCCGCAAATTCTTAACTACTCTCATGGACAATTTACTGGAAAACGAATACCTATTAAGTTTTGTAAAAGGTGTATTGAAGAAAAACTTGCAAATCAGGGCCATGCGTTTTTCGAAAGCAAGTGGTTATATATATCATATTGCGAAAAGCATAACTGTCCGTTATGGCAAATCAAAAGAACCCCTTCAGTAAAAAACAAAATTAAAAGCGTGATTTTAGGTGTTTTATCGGCTAACTGGGAGAAAGTATCCAGCTCAATAAAACATTTAACTTCAGAAGTTTACAATAATAAACATTATGAGGACCCCATAAGTAAGTGGAAACTTTACTTTTCTCCCTGTGCAAAACTAACCTACATAGAATATTTTGTTCAGACTTTATCCTATCAGAAAAATTACATTGGGAAATTTTCTGATAGGAGATCAGCAGAACCCACGAAGAGCGACCTGAACCTCTTAAGAGCAAGATTGAAGAGATATTGTCATATGAGTTTTTATGATGTGTACAGTAAAGAATTGCAATCAAACTATAAAATCATTAAAAACTTCGAAAAAGAAAATTTTGAAACTATAAAAGTTAAACGATGGGGAATGGAGTTCCCTATACTTAAAGATAAAAAGGGAGCCTGCGCATCTTGTTCCCGATGGAATATAGATTCTTTCACTGACTGTTCAATTTCTGGTGTTATAGCTAGCTCTCGTGAAAGCGATTATTCAAGAATGGAAATTAACAGCAATAATTATATTGACTTTACAAAAAGATGTGCTATTACTTGGCTAAACATACAGAGATATGAGTTTCGCAAGAAGTATGGTTATAAACATCCCTTAGGCCTTCCTGCACCTCTCAATCAATAAATATGTTCTCTATTTTTTAGGATACCTCCCCTTAGCCTTTAGAGGTTTAGGTAGAGCAACCTCTAGCCATTCACGATCATATAAATACAACCAATAAAAGGCTTTATTACAGTGTAACTTAATATCTTTACGAATTGCTTTAGGGTGGGATTTGTAATATTTAAGGATTTTTAGCCTATAGCGACGTCGCATTGACTCCATATGGCATCGTTTACGATAAGTTACTAGTTCAGGATGAGTTGAGATAACTTGTTCTACTGATCCTACACCAATTTTACAAATTGTAGCTATTCGATGCCGGTTCATTCTTGTATACCCAAGGTGAATAATTTCATCTCTACAAGCCTTAGATAATTTCTTTGGCTTAAGATTCAAGGGGATATCGTGGAGCGCTGCAAGTCTTTTCAGATAAGTTCTACTTTTCCCTGTAATTTTAGAGGTTTCATTAAGCGACCTGCTTCGTAGAATATCAATACATTTCCTCTCTTTCCTTTTCGTCCTCATAGCAAAATCCTTTTTACGGGTTTGGAATTCAAACTCTACACTATTATGATCCTCTAATAATTGCTGGAAGGTAGAAAAAAGCCAACTTGAGAAAAAAATGTGCTGGAAGGGATTATGGCTTGCTCCTTGAACTAAAAGTTGAGAAACATATCTGAAGTCTTCAGAAGATTTTGGGAGCGAGCTATTATAAAATGGCCGATACTGCTGTGAATATACATAAAAATTTTGCATTAATTTTAGACGCCTAATACGGCCACTATTCGTTACCAAGCCCATATTATTTAATTTAAGGCGATATTTTGAAGTAACATCTATTAACGGAATAGGCCATTTGATCTTTCTTAAAAAATCATATCCAAACTTACCTACCTTATATTCAACACTAGATGCTTCTTTAGCACAGCAGGTCACTGATGGTAACAATCCAAGGTTAATTCGTTGACGATTAAGTAAGTCAATTCTCTCTAAGAGTACTGGATGTATACCACAAGAAGAGACCCCAGGGATTTGATGCGACCTATGCCAATAAGCAACTCCATATTGATTTATATCGCTACAGGCGCACTCTTGACACCATTTCAAGCATAGCGAAGAACCTGCACCAAATGATGGGAGCTGACTTTCCCTTATTGATCTCGCGCTATCATTACTCAACATAAATTTTATTATGTTATTTGAATACTTAGGCAAATAAAATATATATATTGGAGCCAATGTCTGACCAAATAAAATTTCGTACGCTTCATCATCTGTCAGGGCTGAAAGTTTTTTTAGATTCGATGTCAAAAAGGGGTGTATGGAGGCCCTCTCCTCAGCAAGATATATTTTATTAAACTCTTTACCCTTTAATCCAGAAATAGTAGCAAAGCGAATAATTCGACTAAAGAAAAGTTCATCAGGAAAAGCTTTGGGCAGGAGCATATTGTCAAATATGGGGTGAAACTTACTTTGAGGATAGATGCTTGATCGGATTTTTAAATAAAATTTCCATTTTTTTTAACTCAGCTTCAGGATTCTCTGCAATAGATGCTCGCCTTATCAAGTCTGGATCTTTAATAAGTTCATTTAAGTCACCAATAGATTGCAAGTAAGATAGCTTCTGATGAAATTCATGGTGCTGGGGGCGATTTAAATCTCCGGGGATAATCATAACTTCTGATTTCGAAGTATCTATAGATTTAACGGAAATTTCACTAGTTTCGACCTTAGACCTATTATTACTCTTTTCCCTTCTGATACGCCGAAATTTTTCAAGCCTATTTATCCTTGCTTCATCTACAGATTTTTTGGAGAAATTTATAGCTTTTTTTGCTGCATACTCCAGGACATATTCTGTTATAGACTCGTTATCTGAACCAATTACTAAACGCTGAGACTCCCTATAAATTCTTACAGCCAGATCCATATTACCAATAGATAGATCATATAATTTGTCACTAAGAGATTTAGTTAAAGGAGTTTTTTCCTTTGTCCATTGCAACACCCAAAGTTCTTCAACAAACATGGTCCACTCCTCATCATTTTTCATCAAGTCCATAGTAAAAGAAGCTTGACTTTCTGCACGTCTTGCTGTCTTTAGAGTTTTCCCTAATAATTTGTCAAAAGGAGGGTTTGCACACAGAAGAATGGGAACTCCCAATTCATTCATAAGATTATGAAGAAACCCCAGAAATTTATCTTCGCCTCCAGCTTTTGCCAAATTTAAATGCTGCATT
Organism: Microbulbifer sp. VAAF005; assembly: GCF_030012985.1. NCBI lineage: Bacteria > Pseudomonadati > Pseudomonadota > Gammaproteobacteria > Cellvibrionales > Microbulbiferaceae > Microbulbifer > Microbulbifer sp. VAAF005. The sequence goes on from NZ_CP120233.1 coordinate 1,745,326, forward strand.
TCATCTATTATTATGACACCTAAAAAGCTAGACTTTATTTTAGCTTCAATTTGCTTAACAAGTAGATCACTCGTTTTTTCTGGCTTAGTCTCTTCTCCTCCAAGCTTTCTATCAATTTCCGATAAAATCTTAAGACAAAGGGCTCTGATACTTGAGTTTTCTGGGCAATCTACTTTAGCCCATACTACTTGCTTAATATATAAAGGCTCACCTTGGTATTTACGATGCTCAATAACTTCTGGAAAACAATTTAAAATCTGCTCTAGCATACAACTTTTTCCGACACCGCTTTCCCCAAGTAAAGTTATACCACTCCCGTTAGATTTGAAATAACCTGTTCTAGGAGCAACTTTAGATCGTTGGTCTACAGGGTAGTGTAAATAGTTCATGGTTGTCGGCGACAGGGGATTCTTGCTTGAATAACCTTTCTTAATCGCAATTTCAATTGCTCTAAAGCATTCTAGATATACTGGAAGAGGCTGCCTTAACTCTTCGATTCTTGTAAGGTATTCAATACGCTCGAAAGCACTCAACTTTCTCTCGTTTTCAGAAAATGAAGGATAGCTACTTAATTTTTCTACCAAATCCTCATCTTTCAATTTTTTTGGTAATGCTTCGATCAAGGGGTTCCCCCGATGCTCCGGGAGTATTGCAATGTTATACTCTGCATAATTTACACCTCTCACTGGTTCCGCCTCTTCCTTTTTATTAATGAGACAGCTTCATTTTTCCTTTTTGACTCTAAGTTCTCATCATCGGGATATAGTTCTGATTTCTCTTCTCTAATGGATTCACCGTATTCAATTCGTCTATCAAGAACCGCCTCTTTTCTTCGTGTTCTCATTCCCTTTATTCGCTCAGTCTTACTCTTATCTTGTACATCTTTTTTTGTCTCACTTTTTGCTACTTGGCTAACTAATTTACGTCTATTATGTCTTTCTATAGACTTTTTACCTGGTTTATTTTTACATTTTTCTTTCTTTTTCCAATCTTTAAAATACAATATATCAGCTTGATGCTTATCACTAAGGCTTGCAGAAAACTTCATCAAGTTGCATTTAGTGAACCCTTCGCGCTCCTTAAGGCGAACATATATGAATGAAGAGTTATCTTGATCGATACGAGCTTCCATTTTCCAGCACTTGGTAGACCTGGCAAGCACTTTCCATTCTTGAAATTCTTCCCGGTCACATTCATAGTACATATCCTCATTTAAGCGGATACCTTTACTCGTCATAGATACTTCTACCGCAGGTAGAAGTTTAGCCCTTACTTCGGACTCCTCTGATCTACTTAAAGCATGCCGATGCTTTTTTAGATGGATATTCCAATAATTAAGCGGTGTAGGGGGCAATCCATTTTGCACTAACAAGACGGATTGTGCAGCTAAACCGTCAAATAGAGAATTATTATGCTCCATAACCTCATCAATAAGTAATTTTGTTACTTCATCTAATGTATATGTTGCATCGAGACGTGGATCACGATCACCTCGAATATAATGATGTCCTCTAGTTGTCCCTAATAATTCATGGACTAGATTTTTATTCAATATTTCGAATCTTCGTTCCACAATGCCTTTAAGATCGGCGCGATAAGGTGGAGCTATACTCAGGTGACCGATTAATGGAACGGCTAATTTTTCAGCGCTCTTACATATAAACTCCCCTCGATCGCAAAGCAAACGCTGGGGGATATGATGGCAAGGCCATTCATGATCTTCGATTTCGATACCGAACCTAGAACAATAACTTTTCTTATCCGTAAAGCTATTGACAAGAGCTTGACGACCCGCACGCCAAGAAGCATATTCCATAGAAACGTGAAGCCCAACAATCATCCTGCTTTCTTTATCTACCACACAATAAACAGTAGGCCTACCTAGAACATGAGAGCGCCTAAATTCAGAGACAATATGAACATCCAGTACTGTTGAATCCAATTCAAAGCAACTTCCAGGAACTTCGGTATGATCTGTCGCAGCTCCTCTTAACCCACGCTTGTTTCTTTCAAAGTCACCCACTGTAGTTTGCTTTCGGATTATTTCATTTTTTGGGATTAATTTTTTAACCCAATATATAAAAGTACGATATGATGGAACATTCGGCGACCTAGATTCACTCTCTGCCAGTATTAGTTCTTGTGAGTATAGCTCCTTCAACATTTTTTCATAAACTTGACTAAATGGAACTCGACGCCCTTTCAAGCCATACTTCTTCATCGCTAAAATAAAATTATTCTTATCATTTTCCGAAGTGTTAACCCCTTGATGTATTTCCATGCTCGGTGTAAGCATTCTTATTGGAGCTCCACGTTTAAGACCTCCTGAGACCCTAACTCTTCCAGCTCCTCCAGAATTCTTGTAAGCAGGCAGGAGGGCATTTCTTTCTTGCCCACCCCTCCAATATTGATTTAATAACCTATATATTCTCTGAGCCCTTACCCCTTTACTTTTCGCCTGATTTACCAGAACTTTGCTTCTTTCTTCAGTAGAAATCTCAAGGAGAAAATCTGGATTTTCTATTAGCTCACTTATCAGCTCAATATTTCTATCACGTTTTTTAATATGAGCTTCAGGTATCAACCCCTCATCAGCTAGCTGATAGTAGGGAAGAGGACTAAAGTTTCTTTTCACAGCTCCTCCTTTAATCGCACACAAAAATCTGGAGCTATCAATCTTAATAGGCCTTCTTAAACCTCCAGATTCTTCAAGATTAAAAAGAACCAGAATATTTATATCATAAAAAAGTTCAAGAACACGATACACACCACTATCAACCCCATCAATATCAGTTATACTCCAAACACTGTTTCGTTCAACTCGCATGCTTACCTACCGATTGATGAAAGAATATTTGTTATATCTATAACTCCAGACTCTGCTATCGGTTTACTTAAGTCTACCTCAACTTTCTTAATAGCGATTAAATGCTTCAAAAGTACTAAAGCTTCATCGTTCTTAACATCTACATTTTTACAGAATCCATTGCATATATCTTCGATCAAATTGATCCCGACATGTAATGTCTTTATGGCTTGCTTTTCTATACTTTCCTTAAATCTACGTCCTTGTCTATATGCAGAGGTAAACCACTGAATATTTTTAGATTGAATAACCGATATTTCATTCATAGTATATATATGGAAATTTACCCCCAGAAGCTCCCACCAAATACGTTCAATTTCTAATTTTTCAGCTGTACGCTTTATTGATAGTTCTTGGGCTGATTTAACAGAGATAGCCTCATACCAAAAGTCGTGTTTATCTGTGCAAGTCAAAACAAAGTCTGTAGTCATGACATTGTATGATCCAGAACCAGGCACTTTTGGATGATTTATATCTAGATTCTTTGCAATCTTGATAGAAAAGTCTAGGGGGAGAAGGGGAAACTGTTCCCTTATATCGATTACTGAATCACAGTTTTCAACCAGATAGAAGAGACAGCTTTCGTTTTCTGAGAGGGTATGATGCTCTCTATTAACTTTAATACCCTGAATTTTTCCACTATTTCCCTTAGATTTAACATCCTGAACTCTCAGCCAGGGTTTGTATTCTTCTCCAGCTCCCAGCCCATACTTGTTTTTCAGAGCTCTTTGAAAATCAGTTAGCCTCTCTAACCTTCTGTGTCGCGCCAAAACTTTTCACCCCAATCTGATTTATGACTAAAGCATTAACATCTTAGGTCTGTAAGATTTATTAATCCGGTATCTATAGTATACATACTGAGGTCATATTTAAGTGGTTGTGTTCATCCTTATTCAAACATTATGAAATTTAGCAGATCTTACAAATTCGTAGGACCGCTACGCCTAAACCGTAGAGTGTTTCTACCTATTATAAATCTGATTTTTTTATGTTATATGATTTAAGGATTGTCTTGATAATTTCTTATAAAAAGAAAATATCTCATAAAATTTTCAGCCAAAGTAAATCTACTATGAGTCATAGAAATAGGCTCTATGACTCATTTAATGGGTATTTTGTGAGTCATAGAAATAGGCTCTATGACTCATTTAATGAGTATTTTGTGAGCCATATAAAGCCTTACACAACTTCTGAGCTTGGCTTAAAATACGGAAGGCCTTAAAAGGTGGCATTCAAATCAACAGTTTGCACTTAATATCTATATATAAGATTTGGTTTGTTATCGATTTTGAACTAGTAACGAAGGATATATTGTTATATTCATCCTCATTTATTCCTGCTGCATAGGCTGCACGACTACCTCTCCCGCTGAGTGCACTCGCAGATGTGGCAATATTCACACTTTATAATTAGTGTTCAAACTTTATTATTCAGTGTTCAAACTTTTTCTACAGTGTTCAAACTTTATTGTACCGGCACACCATTAAGCCACCTCTCCTGCGGCATGACCTGAAGCCCAAGCCCATTGGAAATTAAACCCGCCGAGCCAGCCGGTTACATCGAGAACCTCACCAATAAAATAAAGCCCCTGCCGGGTTTTACATTCCATAGTACGGGAAGAGACCTGTGCAGTATCGACTCCACCTAATGTTACCTCAGCAGTGCGATAACCCTCAGTGCCCGCCGGTACCAATTTCCAGCTTTGTAACTTTTCTCCAGCTTGCTGTAATTCCCCCTCCCCAAACTGTTTTAGGGGGCGGCTGACAATTTGCGCTCGCTGCAGGAAAAACTGTACTAACTTTTTGCTCCAAACCTCAGCCAAAACGCTGTGTAAGTGGCTATCCGGGCTCTGTTGTCGGCGCAACGGTAACCACTCTGCCAGATTTTTCTCTGGAGACAAGTCAAATACTACCGTTTGACCTTCTCGCCAGTGGCTGGAAACTTGCAAAACCGCTGGCCCACTCAGTCCCCTGTGAGTGAATAGCATCTGCTCCTGGAAACTACCTTCAGCGCAAGAAGCGGTCACTGAAAGAGAGGTTCCAGGCAGGGTACCCTGACGCTCTAATTGCCGTTTATGCTGGGTGAATGGCACTAGCGCTGCTCGAGTTGGAACTACATCAAGCCCAAACTGCTTAGCGATCTCATAGCCAAATCCGCTCGCCCCCATGGTGGGGATAGAAAGGCCTCCGGTAGCCACGACCAAGGATTCACAGGTAACCGTCCCCATACTGGTTTCGACCCTATACCCCTGCCCCAGAGCTCGAATTTGAGTAATGCTACAGCGCGTGCGGATCTGTGCCTTGGCCGCGCGGCATTCCGCCAGTAACAAGTCGACAATATCCCTTGATTTATTGTCGCAAAAGAGCTGACCGAGGGTTTTCTCGTGGTAGGCAACCCCGTGCTTTTCCACCAATGCAATAAAGTCCCACTGGCTATAGCGAGCCAAGGCGGACTTACAGAAATGGGGGTTGTTACTGTAGAAGTTCTCTGCACTGGTGTAGAGATTGGTAAAGTTGCAGCGGCCACCACCAGACATCAGGATTTTCTTTCCGACTTTGTTGGCGTGGTCCAGGACCAACACGTTGCGCCCGCGCTGGCCCGCTGTAGCCGCGCACATTAGTCCAGCTGCCCCAGCACCAATGACCAATACATCGACGCTTTCAGGTAGCTGGCTGGTAGAAACCTCTGTCATAGGTAGGAAATAGTACTGCAGTAAGACCGGTGATCAGGTGCGAGGCAAGGTAACGCCGCGCTGGCCCTGGTATTTGCCACCACGATCGGCATAGGACACATCACAAACCTCATCGGATTCGAAGAACAGCATCTGTGCCACACCCTCGTTGGCATAGATCTTCGCGGGCAAGTTAGTGGTATTGGAGAACTCCAAAGTCACATGACCTTCCCACTCCGGCTCCAGTGGCGTCACATTGACGATAATACCGCAACGGGCATAAGTGGATTTACCCAGGCAAACCGTCAATACAGAGCGCGGGATGCGGAAATACTCCACTGTACGCGCCAGGGCAAAGGAGTTTGGCGGAATAATGCAGTGGTCGCCTTCAACATCCACAAAGCTGTTTTCATCGAAGGTCTTGGGGTCAACTGTCGCTGAGTGAACATTGGTAAAAATCTTAAATTCACGAGCACAGCGAACATCGTAGCCATAGCTGGAGGTGCCATAGGAGATGAGTCGATCGCCATTATCGTTATGACGCACCTGACCGGCCTCAAAAGGCTCAATCATACCGTGCTGCTCTGCCATGCGGCGAATCCACTTGTCGGACTTGATACTCACTCCGTCCCCCTGAATAGAATAATTAGTGCTCATTTAAAGAGGCGGAATCATAGCCGGTTTAGGCTGTGCAAAAAAGTGCCTATCCAATGAATTCTCACTTGTTGCCACTGGATATATACTGTATAAATTAACAGTATCGCTGTATACACATACAGTTTAAGGCAAAGGTATTGGCCAGATCGGGCTAAAATTCAGTGGTGGAATCGTGGGCAGCGCAGAAAACTTCATAGAAAACAATCAGTTAGACCGCCAGGCAAAACACCAGAAACTGGCACAGCTACTCACCAGAGCCGATATCTGGCAAGCAGCGAATGAGCCCCGACGGCAGCAAAACGGCATCGCCAGTGGTTTTCCAAGCCTCGATGCCCTCCTTGCGAACCACGGCTGGCCAAGAGGGGCCACTACTGAGCTACTTATGGACCAGATGGGTATCGGTGAACTCACCCTATTACTTCCGGCCCTGGCAGATCTCACTCAGAGGGGGCAAATGGTCATAATGGTCAATCCACCCCATATCCCCTATGCGCCCTCATTAGCCAACAGTGGTATCCGCCTTGAGAACCTGCTGATGCTGCACCCCCGAGGCCCCAAGGATACTCTCTGGGCGATCGAGCAATCCCTACAATCCGGAAGCTGTGGTGCCTTACTCAGCTGGCAGGGGCGGCAATCCCTGAACCATAAAGATCTTCGTCGCCTGCAGCTCGCTGCCCGCAATGGGGACTGTCTGCACTTCCACTTTCGCCCTCAGTGTGAATCAGCAAACCCCTCACCCGCGAGCTTGCGCCTACAGCTCACTCCCAGGGAAGGAGAGCTGGCACTAAGGCTTTCAAAGCAATTGGGCGGAAATTCAGGCCAAAACCTCTATTTGGCAAGAGCAGCAAAACTGGTCCGACAGGACCAACCAATGCACTGAACGGTTTCAAGGGGTAGCTCCATGCTATGGCTTTGTATTCAATTCCCCAGGCTTCCGTTAGAGGTTCTGACCCGCGCTCAGCAACAAGGAGAAGAGGCTCTACCCCAAGTTGTGGTTGAAAAACAGTTGGTGATTGATAGAAACCCAGCGGCATCCCAATGCGGTGTTGAGACCGGACTCAGTATTGCCACTGCGTCTGCTCTCTGTGCAGACTTACAGCTGCTACAACGCGATTCCCAGCGGGAACAACAAGAGTTACAGCAACTGGCCCAGTGGGCATACAGCTTTACACCACTTGTATCACCTCAGTCCGCAGGGCCTTTGAGCAATGGAGAGAGCACTCCCGCCCACCTATACCTGGAGCTGAGCGGCTGCCTAAAGGCCAGCGGTGGCTTCAAGGCATTGATACAGCAGCTGAGCGATGAGCTTGAACAGATGGGAATCCACAGCCTGATGGGCCTCGGCCACAGTCCCAGTGCAGCTCATATGCTAAGCCAACTGACAGAACACCGGAACTGGCTTGCGAAATCAGATTCTCCGCCCAGCCCTCAGCAGTGGAGACAGTGGATTAGCTTTGCCCCATCCAAGCTCCTTAATTGCGACAAAAAAACTATTTCCAAGCTCTACGCATGTGGTATCAAGCGAGTAAGCCAGCTGCTCGCTATTCCACTCTCTGAGGTAGGCTCTCGTTTTGGCCGTCCATTTGTCGACTACCTGGCACGCCTGAACGGAACTCGCCAAGATCCAGTCTGTAGTTATCAGCCTCCAGTACAATTCCGCAGCGAGCTATTTTTCCCCAGCCCCTTGGATAATAGCGAACAGCTGCTATTTCCTATCGGTCGCCTACTAAGGGAATTATGCTCCCAGTTGCAGCGACGCCAGCTCTACACACAACAATTAAATTGGCATATGGATTTCGGCCAAAATGAATCTCAGGAAATAACCGTAGAACTCTCCACTCCGCAGTTGGACCCTCAACGCCTAATAGCACTAACCAAGCTGCAAATGGAAAGAGTAACTCTTAATCAGCCAGTGCAGTCCATCAGCTTAAATTGTAAGCATTTACTCCCCTTGGAGCAGGGATCACTGGATGAAGATTTATTTGGTGAAGGCAGCCGACATAAACGCAGCCAACAGCTATTAGACAAATTAAAAGCCCGCCTCGGTCATCAAGCACTCTCGGGAATTGCCCTAAAAGAAAGCTACCTACCAGAGCAGGCCTGGCAAAATACAGATACCCTGATAATTAAAAGTAACGCTAAGGGACAGCAAATTAAGCCCATCCAAGCACCGCGCCCCAACTGGCTATTAGCTCATCCAACCAAACTGGAAAGTAGCGAACACAAATTATTTTATCAGGGAGAGCTTCAACTATTACAGGGGCCAGAGCGAATTGATGGCTATTGGTGGCAGCACGGGCGTCATGGGCGGGATTACTATATCGCAAAAAATAGAAGAGATGAGCTCTACTGGGTCTTTCAGGATCTTACAACCGAAGAGTGGTTTTTACATGGTGTTTATAGCTAAGCCTAAACCCCTTTCTTAATACTGATCTTCACCAAAACCCAAATCCCATCACAATCAACAGATAGACGCCGAGAGAATCAGCATGAGGTACGCCGAACTCTTTTGTCAAAGCAACTTTTCTTTTCTGCAGGGGGCATCGCATCCGCAGGAATTAGTCCAAACTGCTTACAACCTGCAATATACAGCCCTTGCTATCACCGATGAATGCTCCCTTTCCGGAGCCGTTAGAGCCTATAAAGAACTTGAAACCATCAAGTCTACAGACTCTAAAAATCCCGAGTTTAAACTAATTTTTGGCAGTTATTTCCGGCTCCATAACAACATAGAAATAGTTCTACTGGCTCCGGACAAAACTGCCTACAGCGAGCTATGCCAGTTAATTTCAAAATCACGCTTAAGAGCGGAAAAAGGAACCTACATTACTTATCAAAGTGACCTGGTAGAGTTATGCAAAAACCTAATTGCCATCTGGATTCCAAATTTTAATAAGATAGAAATACCTGAAGAAATCAAGAAAACCTTCAGCGAACGGCTTTACATTGCCATCAACAATCACCTACACGCAGAGGAAAGCCTTAAGTCCAATAGAATTAGTGAGCTTGCAAGAAGAGAGAATATTTCCTTGGTTGCAACCAATCATGTCTTGATGCACTGCTATAGCCGAAAGCCACTACAAGATGTACTCAACGCAAATTACCATAACTGTACCCTGGATAATCTAGGGTATCGTATTGAGCAAAATGCTGAACGTTATCTTCGCAGCTTAGGTGATATCCAGTCGTTACACTCCAAAGAGTCTATAGACAATACCAACCTCATTGCCAAACAGTGTACTTTTTGCTTGAGCGAACTCAGTTACGAATACCCATCAGAAGTTATCCCTCAAGAAAGTAATGCGAGTAGCTATTTAAAAAAGCTAGTACAAATAGGAAGGGCTGCTCGCTGGCCACAGGGTCCTGAAAAGAGAATTGATGAGATTATCAATAAAGAACTCGCAATAATAGCAGAACTGCACTATGAGCATTACTTTCTAACCATTTACGATATAGTCCAGTTTGCCCGCGAAAATCATATCTTGTACCAGGGCCGAGGCTCCGCAGCCAATTCAGTAGTTTGCTACTGCCTATTCATCACAGAAATAGATCCTCATAAAATTGGATTGCTATTTGAACGGTTTATCTCACGGGAACGCAATGAACCCCCAGATATTGATGTAGACTTTGAACACGAACGACGTGAAGAAGTTATTCAGTATATTTACACAAAATATAGCCGCGAAAGAGCTGGACTTACCGCTAGTAAGATCACCTACCGCTTTAAAAGTGCCGTAAGAGATATCGGCAAAGCCCTTGGTATCAACGCTGCCACAATAGAACAACTTATTGCTGAACGCGCCTGGTGGGACACTCTAGATAGTTTCCCCCAGCAGATGCAGAAAGTAGGAATAGATCCGAGCAGCGCAATAGGAAAAATATTCCCACAGTTACTGCAGCAAATATATGGTTTTCCAAGACATCTATCGCAACATGTAGGCGGTTTTGTTATTACGGAACAACCATTGCACCAGCTGGTTCCTATTGAAAATGCCGCTATGGAGGATCGCACCCTAATCCAATGGGACAAAGAGGATATTGAAGATTTAAAACTAATGAAGGTCGATGTGCTCGCCCTGGGAATGCTGACAGCACTGCGTAAATCCCTGAGTTATATCGCTCTATACGGCCCCAAATTGCGATTGCAGGATATTCCCGCTGAAGATCCACAGGTCTACGAAATGATGTGCAAGGCCGATACCGTTGGAGTCTTTCAAATTGAATCTCGCGCTCAAATGAGCATGCTACCAAGATTACAACCCCGAAATTTTTATGAGCTTACTATAGAAATCGCCATTGTCCGCCCCGGGCCAATTCAAGGCGGTATGGTACACCCCTACCTTAAGCGCAAGCAGGGGTTGGAGACCGTGCGCTACCCTCATAACAGCTTACGGCCAGTGCTTGAGCGCACTCTCGGTGTTCCTATATTTCAAGAACAAGTTATTCAACTGTCGATGGTCGCAGCAGGGTTTAGCGGCGGTGAAGCGGATGAGCTTCGCCGAGCCATGGCCAGCTGGGGAAAAAATGGAGACTTGTATAAATTCAGGGATAAGCTTGTGCGGGGAATGCAAAGTAATGGCTATAGGGAAAGTTTTGCTGAGCAGCTCTTCAACCAGATGAAGGGGTTCGGTTCCTATGGTTTCCCCGAATCTCACTCTGCAAGCTTTGCGCTTTTAGCCTATTTTTCCGCCTGGATTAAATTTCATCATCCAGCAGCCTTTTACTGTGGACTGCTCAATAGCCAACCGATGGGATTCTATGCGCCGGCACAGCTGGTTTATGATGCTCAACGCCACGGAGTTAAGGTTTTGCCTATTGATGTACTTTATAGCTATTGGGATCATACTTTAGAGCTTAAGACACCTAAAACTGAAACTAAGAATCATGCATCCAGGCTTAACAAAACGAACCATGGAAAAAAGTCTCACGACATAATTGTCGCACTTCGCATTGGCATGCGTTTAATTAAAGGAGTAAAACAATCAACATCAAAGCTAGTTGCTAATCTTAGACTGGAAAATCCAAAGTATAACTTAAGACAACTGTTTCAACGCCCAGAACTCAAAGAGCAAGTTAACTACTTAGCCCAGGCTGATGCACTTAAAAACTTAAATGGAGGGCGACGGAAGAATATCTGGAATTCTATTAATGTTTCAGAGGTAAATAGAGAACCCCTCCATATTCCAGTTATTCCAGCATGGAAAACACCAATGATGATTACAGCATCACTAGCCTGAGCCTACGCGAGCACCCTATTAGCTTCCTTCGGAAACAAAGAAAATTTCATCACACAAAAAAAGCAATCGAAATCATAAATTGTAAAAATGACCAAAGAGTATCTGTGATCGGATTGGTAACTTGCAGGCAAAGGCCTCAAAGCGCTTCCGGGGTACTATTTCTTACTTTAGAAGATGAAAGCGGGTCAATAAACATCATCTTATGGAAATATACTCAAGAAGCATTTAAGAAAGAAATCATAAAGGGGCGCATATTACAAATAAACGGACGAATCCAAATATCCGCCTCACATAAGGGAAACGTGGCACAAACAACCTACCTGCAAGGGGAACATATTTTCCGCCTAGAGTAGAGCTACAACAGCCTTAAATTCGCCAGCCTACAACTCTCCATATTTGAACTCAACATCAAATGTAACAGAAAAGAAAAAGACACTGCATATCAGAAAACAAAACCAAACTGCCGTCAGTGATGTTGCGACCCAAGCGGGGCACCAAGTGGATAAAAACTGAAACAATCTCATACTACCGCCCCAAAAATAGTAAATTCAACACAGAAGACATATCAGAAAAAGTTACTTGGCCAACCAACAAGAAACCCAGCCACACAAAATGCACCGTTAACAGTACACAAAAGCCTTCCCACACTCTAACCCAAAAAACTGATCCTACCGAAGGCAATATAGGCTTCAGCCGTGTATACCCCTGCCAGCATAAAATGCCCAGCCAATGATATACTCCCCAAGCAAAGTATCTCAGAGATAACTCATGCCAAACACCAATAACCAGCAACGAAGCAAGCACGCTCGCACTGGCACTTCGAGTATTAGCCATAAAATACTTATAAATATACTCATTACTCCAACTAGTAAGTGAGATATGCCAACGACGCCAAAATTCTGATATATTCTTAGCGAGATAAGGCATAGCGAAATTCTCGCCAACCTTGTACCCCAAGGTATATGCCAAACCAATAGCAATATCAGAATAACCAGAGAAGAGCAAATATAGGTTAAGCCCACCCCTGACAAGCTCAAGATATTGCCAAAACTGTGATTGCTCACTGGTAATTTCAACCACCCAGTGAGGCCAGGCTAACTCCAGGAAAAAACCGGAAATAATTACTACTTTTACGTATCCGTAGATAATCCTCTCCAGCCCTTGCGAGAAAAGCTCATAATCCCATCTATGCCTACGGCGATCCCGTTCAAACTCGCTAAATCTATGTATCGGCCCCATCCAAATTGTTGGCAAGAAAAATAAATAAGGTATTAACGCAGATAGTGATACCTGACCCAAATTACCTCTTCCTCTCTCAAAGATAACATGCATGCACCTCAGGGAGTAAAAAGATAGACCTAAAGGGATTACACCTACAGTAAAGAAATCCGAATTCAGGCTTAATCCGGATCCGACCGCCTTATAAATAAGTAATGCTGCAATGATTAGTAAAACCGAAACGGTATTTCTAAACTGACTGACCTGACGCCCTCCAACAGCAATAAAACACAGTAGTGCCATTAAAACCAGGATAAGGCAAGAATATTTATCCACCCAAAAAAGAAACGAAAAAGTAACCAAGGAAACGATTTGGCTACGATATTTAACCGGCGAAAGCCAAAAAAGTACAATCCCAGAAACAGCCCAAACAACCCATTCAATGGAAACAAAAGTGAAATCATCCATTGCTATTTTTGACTCATTGAATGTACTAACAAACTATTCTGATATCGCCGACGAGCTACATCTATAGAAATGGGAGCTTCTACATCCAATAGATCATAACCGCAAACCTCTAATAGCGGATTAAGCTTTTCAGCCACTTGCGATATCAGAGGTGAGGGCAATCCCTTCCATTTTGAGAGACTCTCAGTATCGACAATTTTCCGCTGATAACTCTTATGATCACTAAAACCTATAACTTCTGACCCACTAAATCCATTCGACAAAATAGACTTATCAAAAGCCTCACCAAGAACTGAAAAGATTTGAGCAAGAACTTCCTCTGTATCTGTAACCAAATCTTCATATCGCACTATCAGGCAGTTGTCTTCTTGACGCTCCCCCAGAGATAGCAATGATTGTGTTGTTTCAATCCAGGAATTCACAAACGCTTCGATAGGCCTAGGGTATTCTTTAATGTAACTATGCATCACTTTGGGGTAAACCCCAGCGGCATCACAAAATTCAACTGAACTAACTGCCACATCCAGTGGGTGGCGTATAATACCCAAATAAAAAACCTGATCTTCAAGGATTCTTTCTATCGAATCCAAATAGAAAATATCAAATGCGGTTTTCTCCGCCCAACGTCTTTTTCCCTGACGCTCGGCAAACCTATTCAAGAAACCAAACGCAAACTCTCTCAACTCCTGTAGTACAACTTCATCATCAAAACCAGCAAAATTAAGCCCTGACAATACCCCCATATCAACGCCATCCGCGGTATGATCCCTGTCAATAAAGCGTGCACAGGCACTAAATAAATGTGTTTCAGGTGGGGATGCTATAGCCTCATGCAAATTAAGAAGCCGACGCAATAAAGTTGTACCAGAGCGAGGGTGCCCTAAAACTGTAATACCTTTACCAAATTTCATCACACCCCTACTGCCTCCACTTCTTTTCCCAGCAAGCAGACCAAATCACCTAAAGATCTTATTTTTAGTACATCAGATGCATCTAACTTTATCTGAAACTCGCTCTCAACTACCATTAGCAGCTCTAGAAAAGCCAGTGAATCCCACTCCCTTAAATTATCTGGACTTGTTTTCAATGAAAGAGCTTCTATAGATACGCGAAAGACTGATGCACCCAGCATAAGAACTTTATCGCATATATCGGATTCTTTTCCGGAGAATATATCAGATTTTCCCCCTATATCGCCCCCTACCTTTACCTTAAGCGTCGGCAAATCCACTTTTCCGGATGGCCCATATGGCAAGCCTTCAACTTGAATAATTTTATTCGGCAGCTTTTCCTTAGCCATCAAGTCCCGGCAATGTATGAAGATATCGTTTATAGGCAAAGGATTACAAGAATGAGAAACAACGCAAGCAATTACTTTTTCACCAAGCAACTGATCTGGCAGCCCAATAACTACTGCTTCATCAATCCCCGGAAACGCTTTCAAGATCCCAGACACCTCTTCCGGAATAATATTTATCCCACCCCGTATAATGATATTTTTTATTCGCCCAACAATATATACAAAACCGTCATCATCCAACCTTGCCAAGTCGCCAGTATAAAACCAACCATCCTTCAAAACTGTACTAGTGGCGCCAGGATCATCAAGATAACCCTGCATCATTGCTGCGGTACGAATACATAGCTCACCACTTTTTCCAGGTTCAACTTCACAACCCTTCGGGCTAACAATTTTTACATCACATTGAACGGGCTTGCCAACACTTCCCACTCGACGAGAGGTTTCATCTGGCCCGCAATAAATTGACTCACAAACAGTTTCAGTCAAGCCATAGCAGTTTACGATCCTAGCAGTAAAACGCTGCTCAAACCTCTCCCAAACCTCTTTATCCAGAGGCCCTGCTGTCGACTCCACAAACTGAAATTCAGGAGAGGAAAAGCTATCATCAAACTCTTCCGGCAGGCGCTCTATCATGCCAAGCACTGTAGGAACAGTAATAAAATGCGTTGCTCTTTCTCTATAGATTAAGTCCAGCACTTGACCAATATTTTGCATATCTGGGGACGGTGGAACCAACCATTGGCTTTTTACAACTAATGGCAGCAAGACCCCCTGGTTGAGACCATCTGTATGGTGGAGGGGAAGGTGATTGGCGATTACAGCTCCTTTAGAAAGACCAAAATGCTGTATAAAGGCTTCCATTTGAGCATATAAACTGGCATGGGTATGCACGACACCTTTTGGCTTTCCCGTTGTCCCCGAAGTAAACAGGACTAACCCCGCAGTATCTGAGGATAACTCCAGAAAATCTGAAGCCGCCGACTCAAAATCCAACATTGCAGGGTATCTTTTCTTTAAGGAATTCTTTTTTTCCTTACTGACAAACAGAGCTGGATATTTAGCCTTCTTAACAGCACAGTCAATCTCGACCACTTTTTCAGATTCAGCTCGCTGTAAACTATATACGCGAGAAAAAATCTGACTATCTATAAAAATAATAGCTGGGTCGCTTTTCTTCGTTAAAAGCTCTAACTCAGTACCTGAAGCATCGGGGTCCAATACTATCGCTGTAACCCCCTCCAAAAGAGAAGCAACATAAAGTACGGCAACAATATGCTTTTCTTTACTGACAATTAAGGCACGCTGACCTGATACCACACCAAGCCGCCGCAGTAAGCCTCGGGTATTACATATCAAGCTCCAAAACTCACTGTACTTTAAGGTTGCGTCCTTCCCCTTAAAAAAATATCCATCTCCATTGATACTTTGAAAACTCTCCTTAAATAGAGAAACTAACGGACTATAGATATCTTTAGACACAGGCTATCCTCCAACCTTTAGTTTTTTTTCCAGTTCAGCCGCCAACCAAGCTGTATATACATTCCTTCCTTTTGTATTCAGGTGTACGACATCACAATATTGGGAATCCGAGAAATTATATTCAGGACGAGCAGTATAAAAAACAGGCTCATCTTGCGGGATAGGAAATATAGAGCGTCCCTTTGGGGATACCGGAATCGAGACAACAAGCAAAGGGATCCCCAAGTGTCCTAACTCACTTAGAAAGTCGGTTACCGTCTGCGGCCGCTCCTGGATGCTACTGAAGTAAGCCCACTTTAAGAAAAAGTCACGTCGCTCTTCTGCAGTCTCAGATTTACGCATAACGCCGCATCCCATAGAAACTTGGAATTTTTCCTGATCAAATACAGTTTCCCCTTTTATTGACCCGAAATATTCTGACTCAATAAAACGGCGAGCATAATAGATTCGCGATTCCAAAGTCCGCTTTTTAGTCAACATTTCTTGCTGGATCACTATCAAATCTGGTTTTGCATCATAGATATCTGGGAACAATCCTCTAAAGTCTTTTAAGATTGCCATATCATGGGTAAGCCTAAGCACTTGTACGGGAACATGAAGCTGCTTAGATAGTATTACAGAAAAGTCTTCACTTAATGGGGTGGCATAGCGCAACCTGGAATCCCCCATCATCACAATCTTCACCACTTCGTTTCCAGACTGAAATTGGTTCATTCTAGGCTGGTTGTATTCGGCAAACTCAGATAATGGAGGGATATCTGACAGCAGGCCGTAATAGAAGTAGCCTGCAGAAAGTGTTAAAAGAAAAAGTGAAAATAACCAAGTAGAGATAGGAATCGCAATTTTTTTATAAAGAAAAGACATTTTCAACTATAGAGGATCAAATATACTAAAGCTCACAATAAACCATTCAGGTTTAACTGCTATTGTAACTACTTATCAAAGTCCTGAGCTTCTATTTAGCTCTTTAGTTTACCCTTCAAACTTAAAATAACCCCCTAAACTTGCCTACCATAATCATTTCCCATAATAAGCAGAAAGTTTTTGATAAAGTACTTTATCCATACCAAAAGTCGATAATCTTTCAGGCTCACCATTCCCCAGGCGAACAGTGACACCTCCATACTCATCAATCAATAATGTCCCCGACATCCCGTAAAGTCGCCCCGGTTGCACGAACACCTTTAGCCCCCCTGCTGTGGAGCGATAAGTATATAAGCCAAAGCCATAACAGCGAATAGCTGTCTCCATATCACAAGTTCGACTACTAGTATCTGACAGGATGTTCATGGGCACTTGATCCAACATTGGCAGCACAGCACTAGCTAATGCCACAGCGCTTCCCGTTAGGCCTGCTGAGGATGCTAATGCATTAAAATCAAATTGGCTGGTGTACCCCTTACCATAAATAGGGCTATTGCGAAAATCGTATTCGACTTCATCAGGATAATAGCCTGAAGCTATAAACTTTATCCCGCGAGAATGCAGATCATAGTTTTGCAAAAGATACTCTTTATATGGCCGCTCATGAGTCTGCGCCAATACAGCCCCCAGAAGGCAATAACCTAAGTTTGAGTAACTCTGCCTTTGACCCGGTTCAAAATCGAGGCTTACCTCCCTAAACTTTGCCATTTTATACGGACACCAGGGTTCTTCACCTGGCACCACAACTGGGTCAGGTGTCAATTTTCGATCAAACCCCCTGAATGCTCCAGAAGGTTCCTGACCGTAATTCTGTTAATTCGTGAATCAGCCACCTCGCCCGATATACTCAAGATATCCACAATCCGATCATTAAGGTCAATGTCTCCGGTATTAACGCCACGAAGAATACTATCAACCGTAAAAACCTTTGTAAGGCTTGCATACCGGAAACGGCTATCAACAGAAACCCTGGAAGAAAATAAAGTTGACCCCATCCAGCCACTTTCACAATGGTACAAATTACCCTCAGGAGAGATATAGGCCAATTGATTTGCTAGCGCTCCTCCAGATGAAATAGCGTACTCCAAAGCCTCAGGCATCCAATGAGGGGCAAAATTAGAGCAGCGTATAGAAGATTCAGCAGCGATAGCCTCAAAGGAATATAGGAGCCGTTTAATTCTGTAAGGGTTAGCTACCCATTGGTGAATAACAAATGCAGCCAAAATGCCCAGTGAAATGTAAGCAGCCAGTTTTTTTAGCACAAAATCCCCTTATATAAAAAAGGGCACCGTAGGTGCCCTTTATATCGCTGCTTTCACCGGAGTTAGCAAAAGAGGCAGTTTTTACTCGGCCTTAGTCAGCCGCTGGCGCTTCCTCTTCCTCTTCACAACCGGTAGGCAGATATTTAGAGTCTGCAGAAGAAGAGCAGCTCCACACGCCATCAGTATCACGAGCCCAAGTCAGATCTGCATTAGTTAGGGCCGCAGCTGCATTTTGGCCAAATGCCGCCACGATAGACGCTGAGCCATCAGCTGCAAGCGTAACAGTCAGGCCGCCTTGGATGTCATCTTCTTCAGCAGCAGCACCAATCATCAGATCGCCAGCACCAGCAAATGCGGTAATCAGGTTACTGTCGGTCCAACCCAGCTCACAGTCAGCTGCATCGGTAATACCTTCCAGTAAACAGCTCTCAACAGCCGTTTTCAGGGAAGCAGTTTCCTGCATTACACGGCTCACCTGTGACTTAGCGACGTAAGTCTGGTACTGCGGGATCGCTACCGCTGCCAAAATACCGATGATCGCAACTACGATCATCAATTCAATAAGAGTAAAACCCTGTTGCTTTTTCATTGTAACCGTCTCCATACAGACTTTAGATAGTGAATCCCGCTAGGGAGCGCATCCCGTGAGGAAGTCGACAAGCAAGATACAAGGTTTATGCCAACTCTTGCAAGACATACGATGGTACGAGCTTTGTTAATGCGACTGGTAGCACAGTTCTATCGATTTGGCGGAAAAGCCAAATTTGAGATCGACAAAGCAAGATGATAACTGACAAAAAATGTCAGTTTTGGCCAAACCAAGACAATAAAGAAATAACAGATCCGGTCGTGAGCTCCACTATTTGGCTCTCGGCACCTTATTCGCTATATTGCCAACCCTATATTTAGTGGTACCCCTTGCAATATAAACATTCGATTGCAGCAATAGCCGGCTTCGCAGCAGTATCGATGATCAGCGGCTATTTTTACGAGTAATCTTTCGGTATGAGTAACATCCCTTTAAGTGGCCTCGCCAAGAAATTGGTAGCAGACAACATTCTTGACCAAGCAACAGCCCAGTCGGCCTTAAAGGCCGCCCAAAGAGCTGGCCAGGCTTTTGCTCAGCATGTGATAGAAGCAAAGCTAATCAAGAGCAAGGAACTCGCCAATATTGCCTCCCAAGCTTTTGGCTCTCCGCTACTCGATCTCAGCTGCTTTAATTTCGAGCAGCTGCCCAGGGGCATTGTGGATGAGAAGCTCATCAACAAACATTTTGCCCTCCCCCTATACCAGCGTGGTAACCGGCTTTTTATTGCGGTGGCCGACCCCACCAACCTCGCCGGCCTGGATGAAATAAATTTTAACACCGGATTAAACACAGATGCGGTACTTGTAGAGGCTGATAAGCTCAGCAAAGCAATAGAGAGCTACCTTTCTGACGGTGATGATATCGGGGCCGGATTGGAGGGTATTGATGATGATGAACTCGACGCCCTGGATGTCGGTGGCGATGAGCAGAGCCAGGATAGTGATGATGCCCCTGGGGGAGATGAAGCTCCTGTTGTTCGCTTCGTCAACAAAGTCCTACTCGACGCAATCCGTACCGGCGCATCTGATATTCATTTTGAGCCCTACGAAAAATCTTACCGCGTCCGCCTGCGTACCGATGGCGTTCTTCACGAAGTAGCCAAGCCACCTATACAGCTAGCACCTCGTATTTCTGCCCGCTTAAAGGTGATGTCGAAAATGGACATCTCCGAGCGTCGCGTCCCCCAGGATGGGCGCATCAAAATGAAGCTGTCGAAAACCAAAGCTATTGACTTCCGTGTTAACAGCTTACCGACACTTTGGGGAGAGAAAATTGTTTTGCGGATTTTGGACCCGTCTTCAGCCAAACTGGGAATTGATGCACTCGGCTATGAGGATGAGCAAAAAAAGATCTACATGGATGCCCTGGCACAGCCACAGGGAATGATTCTGGTAACCGGCCCCACTGGATCGGGGAAAACAGTTTCCCTTTATACAGGCCTAAATATTCTCAACACACCAGAACGCAATATTTCAACAGCCGAAGACCCTGTAGAGATCAACCTGGAGGGCATTAAT
Organism: Microbulbifer sp. VAAF005; assembly: GCF_030012985.1. Lineage (NCBI taxonomy): Bacteria > Pseudomonadati > Pseudomonadota > Gammaproteobacteria > Cellvibrionales > Microbulbiferaceae > Microbulbifer > Microbulbifer sp. VAAF005. The sequence goes on from NZ_CP120233.1 coordinate 1,765,517, forward strand.
CAGGTTAACGTATCATCCAAGGTAGGACTGGATTTTGCCGAGGCACTGCGCTCTTTCTTACGCCAGGATCCGGATATTGTCATGGTGGGTGAGATCCGAGACCTGGAAACAGCAGAAATCGCGATCAAGGCAGCACAAACCGGCCACTTGGTTCTTTCAACACTTCATACCAATTCTGCCCCTGAAACCCTAACCCGCCTTATGAATATGGGCGTCCCCAGCTTCAACATTGCAACCTCGGTCAGCGTTATTATCGCTCAACGACTTGCGCGGCGTTTATGTGGAGAGTGTAAAAAGCCCACAACGCTCCCACCTGAAGTTTTAACAGCCGAGGGGTTTGATGCGGTAACAGTACCAGAAAACGAGTGGACAATATTTCAACCAGTCGGCTGCGATCATTGCTCGAAAGGCTATAAAGGGCGAGTCGGCGTCTATGAAGTGGTTCGCATCACCGATGGTATCGCAAGAATTATAATGGAGGGAGGCAATTCAATTCAGATTGCCGACCAGGCAAAAAATGAAGGATTCAACAACCTAAGAACCTCAGCCCTACGCAAAGTTGTCATGGGCGTTACAAGCCTGGAAGAGGCTAATAGGGTCACGAAGGATTAGCACTTCGCGACGACTGATCTATAGCGGTATCCTAAGGAAAGGTCAGGCATTATTGCCTTTGCATTTAGGTTTCAGCCCTAAACACAAAGAAAACACCAAGGTCTGATAAAATCCACACTGCCAGCCTCATCACTGGCACCAAGAGACAACAGGCAGGAATAATAACTATGGCCAACGCCGCAGCAGTAACATATATCTACAAAGGCGTAGATAGTAAGGGCGCAAAGGTCGAGGGTGAAATCAACGGAACCAGCCCTGCGCTAATTAAGGCCCAGCTTCGCAAGCAAGGGATTATCGCCAATCGCGTGCAGAAAAAGCCAAAACCTTTATTTGGCGGCGGTAAAGGTAAAGTAAAGCCTGTCGATATCGCCATATTTACTCGCCAAATGGCGACCATGATGAAAGCCGGTGTCCCTCTGGTGCAGAGCTTTGACATTGTTGCAGATGGCTCCGACAACCAAGCCCTTAAAGAGTTGATATTAAAAATTCGGAGTGAAGTTGCCTCTGGCACAGGGTTTTCCGAGGCACTCCGTAAACACCCCGTGTACTTCGATGATCTGTTTTGTAACCTGGTTGCCTCTGGTGAACAGTCTGGTGCCCTGGAAACTATGCTGGACAGGATTGCTACCTACAAGGAGAAAACCGAGTCTCTAAAGGCAAAGATCAAGAAGGCGATGACCTATCCTATCGCCGTCATTATTGTAGCTGTTATCGTCACATCCATTTTGCTGATTAAGGTTGTTCCTCAATTTGCACAAACTTTTGCGGGGTTTGGTGCAGACCTTCCCGCATTCACCCTCTTAGTGGTCAATATCTCAGAGTGGATGCAAGCCAACTGGTTTTATGCCCTGCTTTCCGTCATTGTTGGTGTCGGCGGTACGATTGAAATAAAGAAGCGTAATAAAAAAGTCGCTGAGGCTTTTGACAGGATTATGCTGCGTATTCCCATTCTTGGCACTATCACCTACAACTCAATTGCTGCCCGCTTTGCCAGAACCATGTCAACCACATTTGCAGCCGGTGTCCCCCTTATCGATGCACTCAAATCCGTTGCCGGAGCAACCGGCAACTGTGTTTATGAGGAGGCAACCCTAAAAATAAGGGACTCAGTTGCTACCGGTGTACCCCTTAACTTGGCGATGCGACAATCTGGCCTTTACCCCACCATGTTGATTCAAATGGCTGCAATTGGTGAAGAGTCCGGCGCTCTCGATGAGATGCTGGGTAAAGCTGCAGACTTTTACGAAGAAGCAGTAGACAACCTGGTGGATAATCTTACTACCTTGTTAGAACCGATGATCATGGCTGTTCTGGGTGTCCTTGTCGGTGGCCTGATGATCGCAATGTACCTCCCAATATTTAATATGGGTAATGTAATCTAAAGCCAAATGTTAGACGTACTCCAGAATCATCTAGCGCTGCTCATAGGCAGCGCCTTTATTTTAGGCCTCTTAATAGGCAGCTTCCTTAACGTCGTAATCCTGCGCCTCCCCGTTATGATGGAACGGGAATATAAGCGGGATTTCTATAGCTATTTTGATACAAAGCCCACTGCCCAAGAGCAAAAAGAGTTAAATAAGCCTTTTAACCTGATACTCCCTCACTCCCACTGCCCCAAGTGCCAGGTTGAGATTAAGCCCTGGCAAAATATCCCCGTCATTAGCTACCTTTTCCTTCGCGGAAAATGCGGTTCTTGCGGTACTGCTATTTCCAAGCGTTACCCAATGGTGGAATTGGTAACTGGTATTCTGACTGCCATTGTTGTTTGGCAGTTGGGCTTCACTTGGCAGGCATTAGCTGGATGCTTCTTTACTTGGGCTCTCGTTGCTCTAACAGGTATCGATTTTGACAAACAGCTGCTTCCAGACAGCATTACTCTACCGCTACTCTGGGCCGGTTTACTCATCAATATTTGGGGAGCTTTTACTTCTTTGCAGGACGCAGTCATCGGCGCTATCTCCGGCTATCTGTCACTGTGGCTGGTGTTCCATATCTTTAAGATTGTTACCGGTAAGGAAGGTATGGGGGCTGGGGATTTTAAAATCCTAGCAGCCATTGGCGCCTGGTTTGGCTGGCAAGTGCTGCCAATGGTCATCCTACTTTCCGCTGCTGTTGGCGCAGCTGCTGGAATTTCCTGGAGCATTGCCGCAGGGCGGGATCGCAACTTGCCCATCGCCTTTGGCCCCCACCTTGCCGGAGCCGGCTGGATCGCCATGCTTTGGGGTGATCAAATCATGAGCTGGTATTTCAATATCTCTGGTCTTAGCAGCTAAACGACCAACTCACTATTCTCCACCTATTTGCTTTACTATGACCCCGGCCAGCTATCTGGCCGGGGTTTTTATTTATACCGCAACCTATTTATTCTTGGGGAGGGCAGCCATTGTTTACCGTAGGCTTAACCGGCGGGATCGGTAGCGGAAAGTCAGCAGCAGCTGGGTATTTCCGTGGCCTGGGCATTAATGTAGTAGATGCAGACTGGGCGGCAAGGGTTGTGGTACAACCGGGAAAGCCCGCTCTGGAACAGATAGCCCGACACTTCGGGGCCGATGTCTTACTGGAAAGTGGCGAATTAAACCGGAGCAAACTGCGCACACTGATATTTGACGACCCAGGCGAACGGCAATGGCTGGAAAGTCTATTACACCCACTGATAAGAGAGGAGATAACTTCCTCGCTGAACGGAACTCAGGGGCCCTACGCGATACTGGAATCCCCCTCCTGATTGAGTCAGGCCAATATGAGCTCGTTAACAGGATTTGTGTGGTCGATCTACCCGAGGCTTTGCAGCTTGAGCGCGCCAGCGTGCGCGATAACAGCCAGCAGGAACAGATTCGCAAAATCATGGCGGCCCAACTGACAAGGGAGCAAAGACTAGAGAAGGCGGATGATGTGCTGGATAACGCTAGTGACTTAGCTTCACTCAAAGATCAAGTAGAGCAACTCCATCGGGAGTACTTACGGATTGCCCGGCTGGAACAGTCGAGCTAAGTTAATTAGAGTACAATTCCGATTCAGATCACTTTAGAGCCCAAGCTAACTTATGCCTAAATCCAGCGTAACGCCGACACTCAACTGCCCTACCTGCAAAAAGCCAATTGAATGGAGCAATAAGTTTCCCTTCAAACCTTTTTGTAGCGAACGTTGCAAGCTGATTGATCTCGGCGAATGGGCTAGTGAGGGACACAAGATTCCCGGGGAGTCAGTGTATGACGATGTGCTGAGTGATGACCTGGACCCGAACAAGCCCCGCCATTAAGGCCATCCAACCCACTTGAACAGCTGCCTGCAAGCAGCTGTTCAAGATGAAGCTTAGGAGAAACTCCCTTTTACCGCTTCAATAATTGCTTGATTGGCATCGGGGAAGTGGAAGTTATCCAGCTCCCCAGCAGACACCCACTTGATTTCCTGCTTCTCTCGTCCTAGGGCCTCACCCGTGAACTGCGTTACCTGCCAAGTATCCAGCAGCACGGTTTTTTCAGGGTAATCGTGACGAATTTCTACCAGAGGCTGCAACTCCTGTACTTCAATGGCCACTTCTTCAAGTAGCTCCCTATAGAGCGCCTCCTGCACAGACTCACCAACTTCCACCTTGCCACCGGGAAATTCCCAGCGCCCTCCCATATGCAAATGGTCGGGGCGGCGGGCAATCAGGATCTTGCCGTCCCCTCGGGTTACTACACCAACAGCAACATGGACAACCTTACTCACTCCACTACCTCAAGTCCGATATTCTGCGTTGATGGTGACATACTCGTGAGAGAAGTCACAGGTCCAGATGTGCTCACTACTGGCACCTCGACCCAGCTCTATACGGATTGTAAATTCGGGTTTTGAAAATACCCGCTCTCCAGCCTGCTCTTGATATCCAGGTGCGCGCCCACCGGCACTTACCACCTGTACATCATCGAGGAAAATCTCCACCTTATCGGTGTCTAACTCGCCTTGGATAGCATTGCCGATCGCCATAACCAGCCGACCCCAGTTAGGGTCTGAAGCATAAAGTGCAGTTTTCACAAGCGGAGAATCACCGACTTCAAAAGCTACTGCCAAGGCCTCTTCACTGCTGAGCGCGCCATCCACTTGTACGGTAACAAACTTGGTCGCCCCCTCACCGTCCCTGACAATGGTCTGGGCCAGCTCTATATGAATTTCCGAAATTGCTTTATACAGCTCCAGGTAGCCAGTGTTCTCAGAGCTGCTGATCATCTCCCCCCGAGCACCTGTGGCCATCAAAACACAAGCATCATTCGTCGAGGTATCTCCATCTACGCTAATCCGATTAAATGAGGCCCCGACAACTTCGCGTACCATTTGATCTAGCAGGGGTTGCGCCACACCGGCATCAGTGGCGACATAGGCGAGCATGGTAGCCATGTTCGGCTGGATCATGCCGGAACCTTTGGCTATACCGACAACGGCAATCTCTTCACCATTAATCATTAACTTGCGACTTGCAATCTTTGGCCGGGTGTCCGTAGTCATAATGGACTCGGCCGCCAATTCCCACCCGGCGGGATCAAGCTGTCCAGCAGACCCCGGGATAGCAGCGAGTAACCTCTCCATCGGCAAGTGCTCACCAATGACACCTGTACTAAAAGGCAATACTTGTTCGGCAGAAATCTTCAGTGCATCTGCCACCGCCTCGCAAGTAGCCCGGGCATCCGCCAGCCCCCTTACCCCAGTAGCGGCATTGGCATTGCCGGCATTAACCACCAGGGCTCGCACTTCTCCTTTGGCGATATGCTCTTTGGCCACCGCTACTGGAGCCGCACAAAAAGTATTCTGGGTAAAAGTGGCTGCAACTGAAGTTCCTTCAGCAAGCTCAACCAACAACAGGTCATTGCGTTCCCAGTCTTTGATCCTGGCGGGTACACTGGCGAGGCGAACCCCTTCGACAACGAGTATGGATAATTCAGGCATAAGAATAACGACTTTGGGCTATCACAGCGCAGGCAAACCTAGACCCCGGTCCACCCAAACGGATTAGCGGAAATAAATGAGCGGTCGACATTATCAAAGCCGAACTTCAGTAAGGCAAGCCAAAAATAAACTTATCTGCGGAATGGGAATTTTTTTCCGCAGATAATTCTTTTACCGGTTAAAAAAATACCCCGCTAAGCGGGGCACTTTCTGAATTCAAGCAGTAGAGAATTAGCTCTGGGTAGAGGAAGCCAGCTTGCCGTGACACTGCTTGTACTTTTTCCCGGAACCACAGGGGCAGGGATCATTACGCCCGACTTTAGGACCGCGACGCTCCGGTGCCGGGGCAGCCGGCTGCTGCTCCTTGGACTCACTTTCTGGAAGCGCCGAAGCTTGAGCGTGTTGCAGCTCAAGCTGCTGCCTGCGCTGCTCTTCCAGGCGACGCTGCTCCATCTCTTCCGCTTGCTCACGAGTCATCGGCTCTACGTGGGCAAGAATACGCACCACTTCATGCTTGAGGTTCTCCAGCATGCTCTGGAACAGGTGGAAAGACTCGCGCTTGAATTCCTGCTTGGGGTTTTTGTTGGCGTAAGCCCGCAAACCAATACCCGCACGCAAGTGGTCCATGCTGGAAAGGTGCTCCTTCCACAACTGATCCAATACTTGCAGCATAATCTGACGCTCGATAGTCGGCATCAGATTGGCATCACCGGAAGATTCACCAATACGGGAAACTTTTGCAGCATAGGCTTCCTGCGCGGCGACAGTAATCTTTTTCCGCAGGCTCTCTTCGTGCAGAGTGCGATCTTCATCGAGCCACTGCTGAACCGGCAACTGGATACCCAATTCGCCAGAGAGCTGCTGCTCCAGGGCTGGAATATCCCACTGTTCTTCCACGCTCTGGGGGGGGATAGAACCGGAGACAATGCCGTCAACCACATCTTCGCGAATGGCAGAGATGGTATCACTGATAACCTCAGCTTCTAGCAGCTCATTGCGCTGGCCGTAAATCACCTGGCGCTGGTCATTGGCCACGTCATCGTATTCCAACAACTGCTTGCGAATATCAAAGTTGCGGCCTTCAACACGGCGCTGGGCTTTTTCGATAGCGTTGGAAACCATGCGGTGCTCAATCGCCTCACCGCGCTCCATTCCCAGCATCTGCATAAAATTCTTCACCCGGTCGGAGGCGAAGATGCGCATAAGGTTATCTTCCAGGGATAAGTAAAAACGAGTAACACCCGGGTCACCCTGACGTCCTGCACGGCCTCGCAGCTGGTTATCAATACGGCGGGACTCATGGCGCTCAGTACCGATAATATGCAGACCGCCCGCAGCGATCACCTGCTCGTGGCGCTTATTCCAATCTTCCTTGACTTGTGCGAGCTCCGCTTCGGTCAGCTCACTACCCTTCTCCTGGGCCAGGGCTGCCGCTTCAGCCTCCCAATTACCGCCGAGAACAATGTCGGTACCGCGACCAGCCATATTGGTAGCGATAGTCACTGCACCCGGGCGACCCGCCTGGGCGATAATCTGTGCTTCGCGCTCGTGGTATTTCGCGTTGAGAACCTGGTGCTTAATTCCCGCCTTTTGCAACTTGCGGGACATTTCTTCAGAGGTTTCGATAGAAGCGGTACCTACAAGGATTGGAGCCTGCTTTTCGCGACAGTGCTTCACATCCTCAATAATCGCTTCCATCTTCTCTTCCTGGCTTAGGTAAACCAGGTCATTGAGATCTTCACGTTGAATTTGCTTATTGGTGGGGATCACCACCACGTCCAGGCCATAAATTTGCTGGAATTCAAACGCTTCTGTATCCGCTGTACCGGTCATTCCCGCAAGTTTGGGGTAGAAGCGGAACAGGTTCTGGAATGTTGTAGAAGCGAGGGTCTGGCTCTCACTCTGAATCTGCACACTCTCTTTTGCTTCCAGCGCCTGGTGCAGGCCTTCGGAGAGACGGCGACCCGGCATGGTCCGGCCGGTGTGCTCATCAATTAACACCACCTGGCCATTCTGCACGATGTAATCCACATCGCGATTAAACAGTACATGCGCGCGCAGGGCGGCGTGCACGTGGTGCAACAGGCCCAGGTTCCCTGGGGCGTAAAGGGACTGGTCTTCCTTCATCAACCCGCTGCGTGACAACAGGTCTTCGATCAACAAGTGGCCCTGTTCCGTCAGCTCAACCTGGCGAGTCTTTTCATCAACGGTGTAGTGCCCCTCCCCACCTTCTTCGGCACGCTCCAGCTGGGGAACCAACTTATTCATTGCCATATAAAGGTGGGACGAGTCTTCGGCGGCTCCAGAAATGATTAGCGGAGTACGCGCCTCATCGATCAGGATGGAATCCACCTCATCGACAATAGCGAAGTTCTGAGGGCGCTGGGTACGGTCCTCTTTGCGCAACACCATGTTGTCACGCAGGTAATCAAAACCGAATTCGTTATTAGTGCCGTAAGTAATGTCAGCCTCATAGGCCGCTTTCTTTTCTTCCGGTGGCTGCTGGGAAACAATAACTCCCACTGTCATGCCCAGGAATTCATACACCGGGCGCATCCAATTGGCATCCCGCGAAGCAAGGTAATCGTTCACCGTAACAATATGAACGCCCTTACCTTCAAGTGCATTCAGATAGGCCGGCAGGGTTGCAACCAGGGTTTTACCTTCACCGGTACGCATTTCTGCAATACGCCCTTCATGCAGGGTCATCCCGCCGATCAGCTGAACATCGAAGTGGCGCATACCCATGGCCCGGCGACCCGCTTCACGCACCGCCGCAAACGCCTCAGGCAGGATTTGATCGAGTTTTTCCCCGTCAGCGAGTCGCTGCCTAAACTCATCCGTTTTAGCCCGCAGGCCTGCATCGTCAAGCTTCTGGAAATCCTCTTCCAAAGCGTTGATCTTTCCCACGACGCGTCGCATGCGCTTCAGCTCGCGGTCATTTTTTGAACCAAAGACCGATTTAATCAGTTTGCCAATCATTATCTAGAAACCACTTATCTTATTTGCGCTGTCGGCGCTAATATCGGGCAGATCGATGCACCGACGCTCCTTTATGCGAGGGGTGCAAGTAAACAGGAAGGCGCAAGCGCTGGCAACTCTTATGCCAAGCTACCAACAATTACGCGTAAAGGAAGGATAGTTCTTATCTGCCTGTGCGGCGGATATAGCTAGCTGGATCAACCGTGCGGTTGTTCTTATATATCTCAAAGTGAACATGGGGCCCGGTAGAACGGCCACTGGAACCCATCAGGGCAATAATTTGCCCTCTCTTGACCACGTCACCCAATCCCACTTTCAGCTCACTATTGTGCCCATAGCGGGTTGAATAACCATTGCCGTGATTAATTTCTACCAACTGACCATAGCCATGGCGCTCATCAGCCCAGGTGACAACACCAGCGGCTACCGAAACAACATCGGAGCCCATCTTGCCAGCAAAATCCACACCCTTGTGCCAAGTCCTACGGCCAGTGAATGGATCGGTGCGATAACCATAACGGGAAGACATCCATCCCTTGCTGATCGGGCGGCCCGCCAAAAACTGCTCGTCCTCAAGTTTGAGGTTGGCCATCAGGGATTCGAGTGTGTTCAGCTGCATCTGGCGATCTTCAATCTGATGAGAGAGATCTCCAATAACATCCAGGAATTCCGGTGGCTGATACGGCAACTCCGATGCACCTGCGATTCCGGGGTCTTCCGGCCCACCAATAGCAGGTGCACTGCCAAACTCAAACTCTCCTTCATCGAGATTGGCAACAGAGGTTAAACGCTCACCCAGTGCATCAAGGCGAGTTAAACGTGCCTGCAACTCCGCAAGCTTAACGGTAAGAGCTGCCAGCTGCTCCCGCGCCTCTCTATCTGCTTCAGCAATTTCTTCCTGCTGTTTGCGCAGTGCGCGACTCCAGGCCTTGGCCGTTCGGGAATCAAATAGGTCAGTTTTAGTAACCGGTAAATTCGCCCCCAGCAGAAATGCACCCACAGGGAGGCTCAGCAAGCACAACCCCAACAGGGCTTTGCTCAAACTGCCAAAATTAAAGCTGCGAGTCGCACCGCGCTCATTAACCAGGATTACTTTCATAGGAGCTGTGAGAAGTTCGACATTTTTAATTTTCGTTAGTCCCCAGCTCACAAGCCGAGGTGCCAAACCAATAAGGATACCAAAAATCTATAGGCTTTCTCTGTGAAACAATCATACAAAAAAGCCGGCACTATAATGCCGGCTTCTTGCGAAAGTATCAAACTGCCAAAATAGGTTTGATATAAGAGATCGGTGCTTCTTCCTGCTCACCTTCAAAGGTGACCATTTCCCAAGCATCCTCCTGAGCCATCAGGTTGCGAAGGGATTTATTGTTCAGCGCATGGCCAGACTTAAAGGCCTTGAACTCACCAATCAGGCTGGTCCCCAGAAGATAGAGATCGCCAATCGCATCCAGAATTTTATGTTTCACAAATTCGTCTTCATAACGCAACCCGCCTTCATTCAGAATACGGTACTGATCAATCACAATTGCGTTATCAACGGAACCGCCCTGAACCAAGCCTTTAGAGCGCAAGTACTCAATCTCGTGCATAAAGCCAAAGGTACGGGCGCGACTCACTTCCTTCACAAAGGAGGTACTGGAAAAGTCCACGGATGAACTCAGGTTGCGCCCCTGGAAAACCGGGTGGTCAAAGTCGATTGTAAAAGACACCTTAAAGCCATTAAAAGGTAGGAAGCTGGCAACCTTATCGCCATCCTCTACAGTTACTGGCTTCTTGATTCGCAGGAATTTCTTCGGAGCTGCTTGCTCCTGGATGCCCGCGGATTGAATTAGAAATACAAATGGGCCGGCACTGCCATCCATAATGGGCACTTCTTGCGCGGATAACTCGACAACCGCGTTATCAATGCCAAGACCCGCCATTGCTGAGAGCAGGTGCTCTACCGTAGCAATGCGAACATCACCCTTTTCCAGGGTGGTTGAAAGGAGAGTGTCGCCGACATTTTCCGCACGAGCCTCGATTTCAACAACCGGGTCCAAATCGGTTCTACGGAACACGATACCGGTGTCTACGGGCGCTGGTTTAAGGGTAAGTACAACTTTCTTGCCAGTGTGCAGACCTACGCCAGTGGCGCGAATAGCATTCTTAAGCGTGCGCTGTTTGATCATGAAACTATCTTTTCCCCGTCGGTGGACTACGCCCCTGAGGCGCAGCAAGCCATCGATACTAGCACAATTGCGACGCCAATACCAATTCTGGGCGAGTGGTCACCACAACTGTGCACCACCTACCTATAGAGGATAGATCAAGCAAAGATTGCAGCGCCAACGCATGTCGCTATGACAGCATTCTAAGATCGGAAGCTCCGCAAGCGCTGTTAATAATTGTTAATTATTTTAGATAGTTATTGCGACTCGTTGGTTCTGGCAGAAATCTGCATAAACGGGGCAAGGGCCTACCCATTCGACAAGGTAGACCCGAGCAAAAGCCGTACCGCAGCGGCAATACCCAGCCGGAGCCGGGCAGACATGAGCGGTGTTCTGCCTCTGCGGTACCGTTTTTCTAGTCTGCCTGACGGCGCAGGAAGGCTGGAATATCCAGGTACTCCATATCCGCATCAGCGGGATTCAAGGCAGGAGCCGGGCGCTTGGGGCGCTCCGCTTCAGTACGAGGGCGCGGATCAATGGCCTCGCGGCTTGCCAGCCCTGCAGAGCTGTGACCAGCATGAGCTGTGTGACTATCGCGAGCCTCACGGGTTTCACGAACGGGCTCCCGAGGCTCAGGGCGGCGGGTATTATCCACTACCTTTGCCGGACGCGCTGCCGGAGTACCCTCGCCAAGACCTGCGGCCACAACGGTAACCCGCATCTCATCACCGAGCTTATCATCTACCGCTGTACCGATAACCACAGTAGCTTCATCGGAGGCGATTTCCTGGACAATCTCACCTACTTCAGAGTACTCACCCAGGGTCAGTTCCTGACAGCCCGCCTCTTCGCTACCGGTGATGATATTCACCAGGATACCGCGAGCACCTGCCAGGTTGACGTTATCCAGTAGCGGGCTTCGCACGGCTTTCTCAGCCGCTTCGCGCGCACGGTTTTCACCGACGGCAGAACCGGACCCCATCATCGCCATGCCCATTTCAGACATTACGGTGCGCACATCGGCGAAGTCCACGTTCATGATGCCCGGACGAATCATCAGGTCGGCAATGCCTTGTACAGCACCCAATAAAACGTTATCTGCCTCTTTGTAAGCAGATTTCATTGTGATCTTGCTACCGAGTACTTCCAGCAAACGATCGTTGGGGATAGTAATCAGAGAATCAACTTTATCACGCAGCTCGAGGATACCCTCTTCAGCTACAACTGTGCGTTTGCGCCCTTCGATCTTAAATGGGCGAGTAACCACAGCAACGGTAAGGATACCCAGTTCTTTTGCAATCTCAGCGACAATCGGCGCACCACCGGTACCGGTACCACCGCCCATACCGGCAGTGATGAATACCATATCCGCACCGGTTAATACCTCAGCAATGCGATCGCGATCTTCAAGTGCGGACTGACGGCCAATATCCGGGTTTGCCCCTGCGCCCAAACCGCGTGTAATTGTGTTACCCAGTTGCAGGATAGTGCGGGCCTCAACATCTTTGAGGGCCTGTGCATCTGTATTTGCACAGATAAAATCTACACCCTCAACATCATTGGCGATCATATGCTTAACAGCATTACCACCACCGCCGCCGACACCAATCACCTTGATGACAGGCTTATCCTGTACGCTATCAACTAGTTCGAACATTGCTGTTCCCCTTTCTTGCTCATGTCGAATTTTACAGCCATGCCTAAAAAAATCCTTCACCGGATGGCTAAATCTGGTTGCACTCTATTACAAATTTCCGCGAAACCAGTGCTTTACCTTGTCCCACCACTGATTATCGTTGCGCACAGGCTGTATTTTGCCCTCTCGAGCCTCTTCCTGCTGCATCGCATACATCAATAATCCAACTCCAGTGGAATAAATTGGGTTGCTGACGATATCCGTCAAACCTGCAATACCCTGAGGCACTGCTAGGCGAACCGGCATATGAAAAATTTCCTCAGCCAGTTCAACCGCGCCCTCCATTTTTGAAGAGCCGCCGGTAAGTACTACACCCGCCGCACACAAATCTTCGAAGCCGCTGCGACGTAACTCCGCCTGTACTAATGTAAACAATTCGTCGTAGCGCGGCTCAACGACCTCGGCCAATGCCTGTCGGGATAAATCCCTGGGCGCGCGATCACCAACGCTCGGTACCTTAATGGTCTCACCTTCGCGAGCGAGTTTTGCCAACGCGCACGCATATTTGATTTTCAAATCTTCTGCGTGCGGTGTCGGTGTGCGCAAAGCCATGGCAATATCATTGGTAACCTGGTCTCCAGCAATCGGTATCACACCGGTATGCCGAATAGATCCACCAGTAAACACAGCAATATCGGTGGTTCCCCCACCAATATCTACCATGCATACTCCCAACTCTTTTTCATCTTCGGTCAGGACTGCGTAACTTGAAGCCAATTGTTCAAGAATGACATCTTCTACTTCCAGACCACATCGACGAATACACTTTTCAATATTCTGTGCAGCATTCACTGCACCGCTGACCAAATGGACCTTTGCTTCGAGGCGAACACCAGACATTCCGAGAGGTTCTTTTACCCCTTCCTGATTATCAATCAGGTATTCCTGCGGAAGCGTGTGCAAAATCTTCTGGTCCGCAGGAATAGCGACAGCCCTGGCAGCATCAATAACACGATCGAGATCCTGCTGGGTAACCTCTCGATCCTTAATCGCAACTATACCGTGAGAGTTCAAGCTGCGAATGTGACTTCCCGCAATCCCTGCGTACACAGAGTGAATTTCACAACCCGCCATCAACTCAGCTTCTTCCACAGCGCGCTGTATAGATTGCACGGTTGATTCAATATTAACCACTACGCCCTTTTTCATTCCAGTGGAACGATGAGAGCCGATACCGACAATATTAAGTTCCCCATCACCGGAAGCTTCACCGACAATAGCGACTACTTTAGAGGTGCCTATATCCAGTCCAACAATCATGCGCTGATCGGATACCTGTGTCATTTTCGTGCCAACCTCGCTGAGCTGCATTCTGTTTCAGGTTCTGCTATCGGACCAGAACACAGCATTCGCTTTTAAACTTTTATCTATAAAACAGCCACCCGGGCTGCCTCGATGTTTACTTTTCTTCGTCTTTCCATTGAACCGCTACCGCATTGCTGTAGCGCGTATCGACGCTGACAACTTTTTGCAAGTGCGGCGCCAGTACACCCCGACTCAAATACAGAAAACGGTGTACCCGCTCCAATAAAGCATCATGGCCAAGTTTTAATTCAATTCCCGACACTAACTCCAGATGCCAACCGCTTAGGTCGTCAAATGACAACCGTTTAACCTCCATATCCCGCGTGGTCAGTAACCCCGCAAGCGCGCGGTATTGCAGCATAATCCGCTCTACCAATTCTTCATCCCCGGCAAGCTCGGGCAGGGACTGAACCCCCATATGTGACGGACGCGGTAGCAGATCCCCACTCGCTACCAACAATTTATCTTTACCCCAGGTGGCGAGAGGTTGCGCTTCAGTGATATCAACCTCAACACCCTTCGGCCAACGCCTGCTCACCGAGGCGGAAGTAATCCAGGGGTTAGACAGTAATGTCTGCTGCATCGCCTGAATGTCCGCTGAAAAAAGCCTGCTTTCAAGTGAGGAAGAAGCACCTCTCTTAACTCTTCTTCAGTTACCGCATTAAAAGCCCCGCGCACCTCAACTTGCTCCAGGGCATCAACATTACTCAGCTCAACCGATGGCGCCCACCGCCACAACCAGACTGCACCATAGAGCAAAGCCGAAAAGCCTGCGAACATCACCAGCAAAAAAACACCGCCCCCAGTTCAGGCGAAGCTTTTCAGAATCGCTGGCCCCTAAGGGGCTCGCACCGCGAGCAGCTTTTTTTTCCTGGAGGTTGATTTCGTTCCAGCCCCTTTCACTCGCTACCTAGCCCTCACTGCTGCGCTCACCCAAGCGCCAATCAGCCAACCTTTGCGAAAGTGCTCCGACGTTGCCAGCTCCCTGGGTCAGGACAATATCACCCGGCTCCAACAGATCAGCTAATACCGGGGGAACCTGATCGATAGTTTCCATAAAAATCGGATCTACCTGTCCCCTGTTGCGTAAGCTTCGCGCAAGCGTTCGGCCATCGGCACCAGCAATTGGCGCTTCACCGGCACTGTATACATCCAGCAAAATTAACTTATCCACCTCAGAGAGGACCTGGACAAAGTCTTCAAACAAGTCCCGCGTACGGGTATAACGGTGGGGCTGATAAATCATTACCAAGCGACGATCCGGCCAGCCATCTCGAACTGTCTTTACGGTAGCCGCTACCTCACGTGGGTGGTGACCGTAGTCATCTACCAACATCACCTTATCAGCTTCGGTATCATCGCTAACTGCATAATCACCGTAGATCTGGAATCGACGACCAACGCCCTGGAAGCCTATTAGACCTTGGCGAATTGCTTCATCACTAACGCCTTCATCACTAGCTACAGCAATTGCTGCAGTCGCATTGAGAACATTATGAATACCCGGTGTATTCACAGAAACCTGCAATAGATCACCCTTGGGTCTCTGTACCGTGAAATGGCTGCGCAGAGGTTCTTGCTTTACTTCAACGATGCGGTAGTCATTACCCTCATCAAATCCATAGGTCAGAACCGGGCGGGAAAACTTGGGGATGACTTCCTGAACATTGGCATCATCCCCGCAAACTACCGCCAGACCGTAAAATGGCAGGTTGTGTACAAAGTCGATAAAGATCTGTTTCACCTTTTCGAAGTCGCCACCATAAGTTTCCATATGGTCCGCATCGATATTGGTAATCACCGTCACCATCGGCTGTAAGTGAATAAAAGATGCATCGCTCTCATCAGCTTCAGCCACTAGATAGCGACTTTCGCCCAAGGCAGCATTGGCACCGGCAGCGTTGACCAGGCCACCGATAACAAAGGTCGGGTCTTTTTTATCTGCCGCAAAAATTGAGGCGATTAAGCTGGTCGTGGTGGTCTTTCCGTGGGTTCCCGCCACAGCAATGCCATAGCGATAGCGCATTAGTTCACCGAGCATTTCGGCACGGCGTACAATAGGGATTCTCTTTTCTCTCGCTTCAATCAGCTCCGGGTTATCGCCATGTACGGCAGAGGAATTAACCACAACATCAACGCCGCGAACATTTTCCTCGCTGTGCCCGATTTGGACCTTAACGCCCAATTTGCGCAATCTATCAGTAACCGCAGATTCACGCAGGTCAGAACCTGAGACTTCGTAGCCCTGGTTCTGCAATACCTCAGCAATACCGCTCATACCGGCACCGCCGATACCGATAAAGTGGATACGGCGGATACGGCGCATAGCCGGTACCGCATAACTTTTATCTTCGTTTGTCCGCACTGAAGACATTACTTTAACCTTCGTCCACTTATTCTGTGTTACCTGGCCGAGGCCAGCTCTTCTCTGCAAGCGTTAACCACTTGCTCAGTCGCATCAGTTTTTGCCGCGCGCCGCGCGGAGGTCGCCATTTGCAATAGTTTCTGACGATCTTCTAACAGGCTTTGTAACAAGCCGGATAACTTCTGCTCGTCCATTTCCCGCTGCTGCATAACAATCGCTCCGCCAGCATTTTGCAACCACTCGCCATTACGCGTTTGATGATCATCAATTGCAAAGGGGAAAGGCACCATGATTGCACCGACTCCCGCCGCTGAAATTTCAGAAACAGTCAAAGCCCCGGAACGGCAAATAATCAGGTCCGCAGAGCGGTAGGCCTCAGCCATATCCGCAATAAAAGGGACCACCTCAGCTTCTACTGCCGCCTCTTTATAGGCGTCTTTGGCAGCCTGAAGGTGGCGCTCTCCAGCCTGGTGGACCACTACCGGGCGCAGGGAGGGTTTCAGCAATGCGATTGCCTTAGGAACCAGTTCATTAATTGCTACAGCACCGAGACTACCGCCCAATACCAAAAGGCGCAGAGACGACTGGCTGCCAATTCGTGTTTCTGGCTCAGGCAATTCTGCAATTTCTTTGCGCACTGGATTACCCACCTGCCTGGCACCGGGTAACCCACTGGGAAATGCTTCAAGCACCTGGCTGGAAATCCGCGCTAACAAGCGGTTTGTCGTTCCGGCAACAGCATTTTGCTCGTGAATAATCAACGGTATCCCCCTGAGACGGGCTGCAACGCCCCCTGGGCCGGTCGCAAAGCCACCAAAGCCGAGTACTGCATCAGGTTGTACCTGCTTAACAACTGTCCTGGCCTGAGCAATTGCCCGCAAAATTTGCAACGGGGCTTTAAGTAAGGCCAACTTTCCCTTCCCCCGAATACCCTCCACTTTAATGCAGTGCAAAGGAATATTCGCCGCAGGTATTAATCGGGATTCAATCCCACGGGCAGTACCTAACCACTCGACAACAGCTCCCTGCTCTTGCAACGCTTTAGCCACAGCCAACGCTGGGAACACATGACCGCCGGTACCACCGGCCATCAGCAAAAACTTCTTTCCAGAAAAACGCTTATTTACTTCAGGCATCAAACCGTTTCTCCGTTGCTGCCCTTCACACTGGACTTGGTTGAATGGAATATTGGCAGCTGACGCAAAAGCTCAAGCCCCCCGCTTCCGTTTTCAGCAGGCTCTTTTAGTTCAGCCCGAATCCGCATCGCCAAGCCAAGTAATGCACAACATACAATCAGGCTGCTGCCACCAGAGCTGACAAATGGCAGCGTTAGCCCTTTAGTCGGCAACAGGCCTGAAGCAACGCCCATATTCACGAAAGCTTGTCCTGCCAATAGCACTGCCATACCAAAAGCCAGAAGTGCAGCGAAAAATTTCTCCTGCACCAAGGCCTCTTTTACCAGGCGGAGCAGTGAGTAGGTGAGAACAACAAAAAGCCCTACCAGCACTACGCCACCCAACATTCCCCATTCCTCTGCCAGAATGGCGAAAATAAAATCCGTATGGGCCTCAGGCAGGTAAAACAGTTTCTGCACACTATTGCCCAAACCAACTCCAAACCACTCTCCGCGACCAAATGCAATCAGGGACTGGGTAAGTTGGTAGCCACTGGCAAACTGATCCCCCCAAGGATCCAGAAACGTCAGCAATCGCTGTAAGCGATAGGGGCTCATCAGTGCCATTAGCGCCAGTCCACTCGCAGCCGCAGCTACCAATAAAAAAGTATGGGGAAGACGCGCTCCCGCCAAAAAAACCATTGCCAATACGGTGCCTGAAATTACAACCACCGAACCGAAGTCCGGTTGTAAAAGCAATAACAGAGCAACCGTTGCGAGAATCACCACTGGCACCATAAAGCTGGTCCAGTGACGTAGTTGCTTATTTCGACGAGTTAAAAAACTGGCAAAAAAACTAACAGACAGAACTTAGCCACTTCCGCGGGTTGCACAGTTATGCCTGCAAATACCAGCCAACGCCGGCTACCGTTCACCTCCCGTCCAATCCCCGGCACAAGCACTGCGATCAATAGCAGGCAGGCAAACAGTAATAATGGCCAGGACAGTCGCGACCAAATTGACAGGGGAATCTGACTAACGACAAATCCAGCTAATCCACCAACCATCAAAAAAGCCAAATGACGCCTGAGGAAATACCAGGGATCACCATAAATATCCGTAGCAAAAGCGATAGATGCTGAAGCGACCATCACCACACCAATGCTAGCCAGAACCAGAACACTGAGTAGCAGCAGCCCATCCTGCCATTCACTACCTTGAACCTTGATTACCTGAGCACTCACTGGGAGCCTCCAGCGGTATCGCATAATTTCAAAACGGCCTGGCGAAAATCATCACCGCGGGCTTCAAAATTCTTATACATATCAAAGCTGGCACATGCCGGTGATAACAATACATAGTCACCGCCATTGGCTAATTGTCTGGCCTCAGCGACGGCCTCTGCCATTGTGCTAGCCCTGCGAATCTCGCACAGGCCATCAAAGACACCTGCTATTTTGTCTCCATCTACACCAATACAAACCAGGGCCCGGAGTGCTCCTGCACTTTTCCGTAAGGGAGCAAAGTCAGCACCCTTGCCATCCCCTCCAGCAATAAGCACTATTTTTCTGCTTGCCGTAGCCAAGCCATCCAATGCCGCCTGGGTTGCTCCTACATTGGTGCCTTTTGAATCGTTAACATAAACAACGTCTTCAAAATCAGCCACGCGCTCACAGCGATGTTTCAACCCGCGAAAGCTGCGTAAAACTTTTAGCATCGCCTCATTGGGCAGGCCCAGTGCATAGCCCATTGCCAGGGCTGCCAAACCATTGGCGATATTATGCTTACCCACCATAGCCAAATCGGCCACAGGCATTAAAACTTCTGTGCCTCGAGCCAACCAGTTCTGCCCCTCATGCAAGCGCAGTCCAAACTGATTGAGATCCGGCTGATCAAGCCCAAAACTCCACTCCCGTCTCTCTCGGGAAAGAGGCCCCTGGGATAAGGGGTCCGCGCGATTTATCACGAACTGATCCGCTCCGCGATAAATGCGCTGCTTGGCCCGGTGGTACTCCACCATACTGGGATAGCGGTCCATATGGTCCGCACTCATATTTAAAATGGTGGCTACGTCAGGTGCCAGCGAGTAGGTGGTTTCCAATTGAAAACTGGAAAGCTCCAAAACAAAGATGTCCGGCAGAGGTTTCTCAAGTAAATCCAGCACCGGCACACCAATATTGCCGCCCACACCAACTGTCAGCCCTGCCTCTTCAACCATCTCCCCCAGGAGTGTGGTCACTGTACTCTTTCCGTTGGAACCGGTAATCGCGGCGAGCTTCGCTGTCGATTGCATCCGAGTCAGGGCCTGGGCAAATAACTCAATATCCCCAACCACAGGAATCCCATCCGCAATCGCCTGCTGCAATACGGGTTCAGCAAGCGCAACTCCGGGGCTGGCAATAATCAAGCTCGCCGCGAGTATTGTCCCCGGGCGCAGTGGACCTGTTTCCACCGCAACCTCTGGGAACTCCTGATGAAAAGCTTCGAGCCCCGGCGGGTTATCGCGACTGTCTACCACGACCGGCGTATGGCCGTGACGCAGCAGGTAGCGCACCACCGACTTTCCGGTAGCGCCAAGACCTATTACCACTTTCTGCTGTGAAGAAGTCGCGATCAGGCTCATTTATCTATTTATCGAATTTTCAGTGTTGCCAAACCAGCCAAGACCAGAATGACGGTAATAATCCAAAAGCGCACAATGACTCGAGGCTCCGGCCACCCTTTTAACTCAAAGTGGTGGTGGAGAGGCGCCATGCGAAAAATTCTCTTCCCCGTTAATTTAAAGGATGCCACCTGCAAAATTACGGAAACCGTCTCCATCACAAACACACCGCCCATGATGAACAGAATAATTTCATGACGGGTAATTACCGCAATAATTCCCAGCGCCGCCCCCAGTGCCAGAGCGCCCACATCCCCCATAAACACTTGGGCCGGATAAGTGTTAAACCATAAGAATCCGAGTCCGGCACCACCGAGGGCAGCGCAGAACACCGCCAACTCCCCGGCTCCTGGAATTGCGGGAATATGCAGGTAGTCAGCAAACTCCATATGGCCGGATAGATAAGCAATCACCCCAAGTGCTCCACCCACCATCACAGTAGGCATAATCGCCAAGCCATCGAGGCCATCAGTCAGGTTAACCGCATTACTGGAGCCAACAACAACAAAATAGGTCAGCAATATAAAAGATACTGGTCCCAGGTTTATCGCAACATCTTTAAAAAAGGGAACAAAAAACTGGGTCTCTGCCGGGCTTGAAGCACTCATATACAGATAAATAGCTGCACCCAACCCGGCAACGGATTGCCAAAAATATTTCCAGCGAGCAATAAGGCCACGGGGATTTTTGTAAACGACTTTTTTATAGTCATCCACGAAGCCCACAGCACCGAAAACAAAGGTAACTAATAAAGTAACCCACACGTAACGATTACTGAGGTCAGACCAGAGTAGGGCTGAGGCAAAAATTGAGGCGAGAATCAAGGTGCCGCCCATAGTCGGGGTGCCAGATTTACTCAAATGGCTTTGTGGACCATCATCGCGAACAGCCTGCCCCACCTGTAAATGGTTCAACCAGTGAATCATGCGCGGACCCACAAGTAGTGAAATACCCAGAGCCGTCAACGCAGCAAGAATTGCGCGCACGGTCAGGTAGTTAAATACCGAAAAACCGCTGATATGTTGTTGTAATAGCTCCGCTAGCCAAAGCAGCATTACTTCTCCCCTCTGCTATTGCCAAGCAGTGCCTGCGCTACCAATTCCATACGGGCGCTGCGTGATCCTTTAACCAAAACTGTGGTTTGTTCATCCAATTGTTGAGTGAGAGCAGTAACCAGGGGTTCTCTCTCGCGATAATTGCGCAGCGACTCTTGCCTCCCCGCAGAAAAGGCCATGCTGGCGGCAGTACCCAGCGGCCCCAATGTAAACAGCGCATCCAAGCCCCGCTCTCGCGCCAAAGCTCCAACGCTTCTATGCATTTCCTCTGCGTCCGGCCCCAACTCGGCCATATCCCCCAGCACCAGAATTTTTTTACCCGAACGCTGTGACAGCAATTCAATGGCCGCACCTACTGAACCCGGGTTCGCGTTGTAACTGTCATCAATAACGGTTGCACCGGCAATACCTGCCTGCTCCTGCAAGCGCCCAGCAACCCCGGTCACCGTGTTAAGTCCGCTGATAACTTCAACCACAGGTATTCCCGCAGCAAAAGCACAGCCAGCAGCAACCAGAGCGTTGTGAACGTTGTGCTCACCAAGCAATTTCAGGCTAACAGGGTGGGCAACGCCTTCAATTACCAAGTCAAATGAAGGGCAACCATTGGGATTCAATACAATATTATCCGCATGGATAGCACACTCATTAGATAAGCCAACAGCCAGAGTCTTTACCCCTTCGGGCATATTCTCCAACCAGTAATTCGCATAGCCATCATCGGTATTGATCACCGCCGTCGCCGATACATCCAAACTGGTATAAATTTGGCCCTTGGCTTTTGCGATAGCATCAACAGAACCAAAGCCCTCGACATGCGCTGGCATTACGTTATTTACCGCCGTCACCTGCGGCTTGCCGATACTACACAGGTAGCCGATATCGTCAGGGCCGTTAGCTCCCATTTCGAGAATCAACACATCATGTTGCACTGTCAGCCCAAACAAAGTCATAGGTAAACCGAACTGGTTGTTCAGGTTTCCCTCGGTTACACAGGGTGTATGACTCTGGGAAAAAATTGCAGACAGCATCTCCTTAACGGTGGTTTTTCCGCAGGACCCTGTGATCGCCACAACCGGACCGTCAAACTGCTCACGGCACAGTAAGCCAATTTGTCCTAATGCGACCGTCGTATCTTCAACGCGCCACTGCGGTAAACTGCAACTAGGCACTTTACGATCGACAACCAACCCCAATACCTGGCCATCCAGCTCACCGACAAAGTCGTGAGCATCAAAATTTTCGCCAACCAGAGCAACAAATAAAGATTTGGGGTCCAGCTTGCGGGTATCCGTGCAAACCAGTTCAAACTCCACAGAGCCATTGATTAACTCACCACCAAAACGGCTTTGCAGTTGCTGCAACGTAAGGGAATTAATCACCTTGGCTCTCCTTGCCTTCACTTGACTGGCCCGATTCATCCACGCGGGCTTTGAGAGCTGCAGCAGCTTGCTCACGATCGCAGAAGTGAATTTTTTCACTGCCGATAATTTGGTAATTTTCGTGCCCTTTACCGGCGATCAATACAATATCCCCCGGTTGTGCTGCAGATACCGCCTGAGATATCGCTGTCGCGCGATCAATTTCAACTTCGATATTACTGGCAGCCCCTTCGAGAATATCGTCGATAATTTTTTGTGGTTCTTCGCTGCGCGGATTATCGCTAGTCACAATGGCACGGTCCGCCATCTCGGAGGCAATACGCCCCATCGCCGCGCGCTTACCCGTATCCCGGTCGCCGCCACAACCAAAAACACACCACAAATTACCGCGACAGTAAGGGCGCGCTGCTGCTAAAGCCGCGCGAAGAGCATCTGGTGTATGGGCATAATCCACCAATACACCCACATCATCGGAACCCTCAACCAGGACATGCTCCATACGCCCCGGCACCGCTTTGATAGTGGGGAAAGCGGCAAGAATATCTTCAAAAGGCATGCCCTCTGCCGCTGCAGCAGCTACGACAGCCAAGGCATTGTGAATATTAAAATCGCCAATTAAGGGTGCGTGCAGCTCACCGCTACCCCAAGGGGAATTAAGTTTTACAGAAAAACCGCGCTCATGGCGACGCAGGTCTGCAACATATAAATCACCCGCCTGCAGCCCATAAGTAATAACGCGCAGGCCACGCAATTTGCAGCGCTCTGCCAACTGGGCGCCGAACGGATCATCCAGGTTAATGACTCCTCGCTTCAATTTTGGCAGTCCGAAAAGTTTCTCTTTGGCTGCGCCGTAAGCGGCCATATTGCCGTGATAATCCAAATGATCGCGGCTCAAATTGGTAAAAATTGCCGTATCAAAAATCAGCCCATGCACACGTCCCTGAGAAAGGGAATGCGAAGAAACTTCCATTGCGGCAGCGGCAACGCCACTATCGCGATAATTTGCAAAGTCCGCTTGTAAACTCACCGGGTCAGGCGTTGTTAAACCCGTTTCCTGCAATTCGATTTGGTTATCTTTCCAGACCCCATTACCAATGGTGCCTATCAATGCTGCACTGCCATAGTGGCGAGCCAGTAATTGGGAAGTCAAATAGGCGCAAGTGGTTTTACCGTTGGTGCCAGTCACTCCAACCAAGTGCATTTCACCACTGGGGTTACCGTGGAAGCGCGCGGCAATTTCCCCTACCCGCTTTGCCAGACCGGGAACACTGACCACCTGGATATCACCACGGCTTTTACATCCCAACTTGTCACCATCAGCAAGCACTACCGCAGCACCTGCAGTAATTGCCGCATCGATATATTCCCGACCATCGACCACAGAACCGCGCAAGGCCATAAATGCATCGCCCGCTTTTATCTTGCGGCTATCCAGGGCAATACCAGTGACAGAAATATCGGGAATACCGGCGTAACCCGGCACTAATTCTTTGATAGAAACAGAATGTTGTTCGCGCTGACTCACGATTTTGAACCCCTCTCGCTTAACTGCGCGGCCAATTGCCCTTCCGCCGATTCAATTTTTTCCGGCGGAACCTGCAACAGGCGCATAGCACCAGTCATCACCGCACCGAATACCGGTGCAGCAACTTCACCACCGTAATATTTGGCGTGACTGGGATCATCAATAACAACTACCGCGGCAAGGCGCGGATTATCAGCGGGGATAAAGCCCGCAAATACTGAGCGATAGCGATTATCCGCATAGCCACTACTGCCAACTTTGTGCACAGTACCGGTCTTGCCGGCGACACGATAACCTTCTACAGCGGCAAGGCGTCCGGTACCCTTAGCACCAATCACCGTCTCCAACATCGCAGTAACCTGCCCAGCCAAGGACTGCTCAATAACCTGCTCAGGCTCGCCCGGAACTTTGTCACCGGATAAAACCAGGGAAACAGGACGCTTAACCCCTTCATTCGCCAGTACACTGTAGGCTTGTGCCAGTTGCACAGCGTTAACTGTTAAACCGTAGCCGAAGGCGAAATTAGCCCGCTCGATTGGGTGCCAGCGGCTGCGACTGGGCAAGATCCCCTGTGCTTCACCGGGGAAGCCGCTGCCCACTGCCTCGCCCAGACCCAAGCGATAAAAGAGTCCCCGCAGAGAATTTGGTTCCAAATCGAGAGCAATTTTTGTAATTCCCACCTGGCTCGACTTGGTAATAATCTTGGTGAGGTCTATTTTTCCGTAATTAACCGGGTCCACCAGGGTTTTTCCCGGCACGCGAATATATCCAGGGCTGGTGTTTATTTCTGTTCCTGGGGTGTAGCGCCCGGTTTCCAAAGCCGCCAATACCGTTAAGGGTTTCACTGTAGAACCCGGCTCAAACTGGTCGATCAGCGCACGGTTACGCATAGCCGCCGATTTAACCCCTTTACGATCATTGGGATTAAATGAAGGCTGGTTGGCCATGGCCAACACATCGCCACTGTGAGTATCGAGAATCACCATAAAGCCGGAAGCGGCGCCGTTTTCCGACACCGCCCGCTTTAATTCCCGGTAGGCCAAATATTGCAGGCGCATATCGATAGACAAACGCAGATCCCTGCCCGGTTGCGCTTCCTGACGAATTGCCAAATCCCTTACCGTGCGCCCTTTCAGATCTTTAATTACCTGACGTGATCCCGGCTGTCCGGACAGCCAATCGTCGTAGGCCAATTCCATTCCTTCCTGGCCGCGATCATCGATGTTGGTAAAACCGAGAAGTTGGGCTACGACCTCCCCAGCAGGATAGAAGCGCCGATACTCTTTTTTACTGAAAACACCTGTAATACCCAGGTCCAGCACTTTCTCAGCCTCTTCTGGAGACAGGTGCCGGCGCAGGTACATAAATTCTTTGTTTCGGTATTTCTTTAGGCGAGAGCCCAGTTTGGAAGACGGTAAATCCAGCGCGCGAGCCAGGCGCACTAAATTCGCATCGCTTATTTCACTCAACAGCTTGGGATTGGCCCACAGGCTGTGTACCGGTGTACTGACAGCGAGAAGCTCACCGTTTCGATCGACTATTGAGCCCCGATAGGCAGCAATCTCTTCGGTGCGCAAGGTGCGGGCCCGGCCCTGGT
The DNA here is from genome assembly GCF_030012985.1 of Microbulbifer sp. VAAF005. NCBI lineage: Bacteria > Pseudomonadati > Pseudomonadota > Gammaproteobacteria > Cellvibrionales > Microbulbiferaceae > Microbulbifer > Microbulbifer sp. VAAF005. The sequence goes on from NZ_CP120233.1 coordinate 1,790,882, forward strand.
CTTGCAGGAAACGATATCCGCGCTCAGCAGCAGGCACTACCTGCAGTTTGGCCAAGTGGAACACAAGGGTAAGAGCGAGCAGGCACAGCAGGACCGCCACCAGCGCAAAGCGCCAGCGGGCTATACCCGGCTGAATATCCTTTTTTTGACTGCGCCCATGTTTTCCCAGTTGGCGTTATCTATTTATTTTGCATCCCGGCTGAGCATGCCACTCTCCAGGGCCTGAACTCCAAAACTCAATTAACGCAAAATTCTTTATAATTATTTAAAGGCCAAAGCCCCCAAACGCAGAAACCCCACCGGGCAAGCAGTGGGGTACTTACGTCTTCATCCAAGGCGGTTAAAACTTAATCCGCCACTACCAATACCTGTTCCGAAGGTGCTGGCATATGCATTTTTAATTTCTCTCGAGCGACGTGTTCGACCCGGCTATAGGCAGACCAGGCACTTTTTTCCAAAAGGAGACGCTCCTGCTCATAGCGCAATTCATCGTGGGCTTTTTGTGCCTTACCCAGCTCAGCAGTTAACTCTCGGCTTTGTTGGGTGGTATGAATAACAGATAGCGACGACAGTATTACCGCTATCCACATTACCCCCACTCCAAGTAGAGCCTTGCCAGACATAAACTCAGCTTCCCGCCAGCTTTTCTGCCACCCGCATTACTGCACTGCGGGACCGCTGATTTTCATCCACTTCAACCGTGTTGGCTTTCACTGCCTTGCCCACCGAGCGCAGTGACTTGGCTATCTGACTATCCATAACCGGAAGGCCACGAGGCAACTGGGGACCGCGCTCTTTTTCCCGAATAAAACGCTTCACCATTCGGTCTTCAAGAGAGTGGAAACTGATAATCACCAGGCGCCCACCCGGTGCCAGCAACTGCAGGGATTTATCCAATGCGCTCTGCAGATCATCCAACTCGCCATTAATATGGACACGAATAGCCTGAAAGACTCGGGTAGCAGGATGTTTACCTTTTTCCCAAGCCGGATTCGCCTCTTTCACAACCTCGGCAAAATCGAGGGTGCGCTCAAATGGTTTTTCCAGCCGGCGCTTTACAATGGCAGCAGCCATTCGACGGGCAAAACGCTCCTCGCCGTACTCTTTAAACACCCGGGCCATTTCGGCCTCAGCCTCAGTGTTGACCCACTCCGCTGCACTGATACCCCGACTGGTATCCATACGCATATCCAGGGGGCCATCCTGCATAAAACTGAAACCGCGCTCGGCCTGATCCAGTTGCGGCGAAGACACTCCTAGATCGAGCAATATTCCACTGACCTTACCGGCAGCTTGCCCGGCAGCCTTATCCATATCGGCAAAAGACCCATGCCAAATGGAAAAACGAGATTCACCGGAAAACCGCTGCTCTGCAAATTCAACAGCCTGGGGATCTTTATCCACCCCTACCAACTGGCCATTGGGCCCCAAGTGCTCAAGGATTGAGGCGCTGTGCCCACCCCGGCCAAAGGTGCCATCGATATAAAACCCATCCGGCTCAGTCACCAGAGCGTCTACGGCCTCGCGTAACAACACACTGCGATGCAATTCTTGAGACACCCGGTACTCCCCTTATAAAGAGAGGGATGCCATTTCCTCAGGCATACCCTCTTCGTCTTCACTATCATCGAGCCAGGACATCCAGCGCTCCTCACTCCAGAGCTCCAGCTTTTTCCCCTGGCCCACTAACATCAATTTCTTTTCCAGCCCTGCGTACTCACGCAGAGTTGGCGGAATCAATACCCTGCCATTGCCATCCACCTGCAGTTCACAGGCATACCCGATCAGCAGGCGCTGAGCGCGCCGAGCCACTTTGTTAAAGCTGGGCAATGCTTCAATCTTCGGGAGAATTTGCTGCCACTGGGGCGACGGATACACCAACAAGCAGCGTTCCTCTGTATGGGCAGTCACCACCAAGCACCCCGCACACTCATCCAACAGCCTATCGCGGACGCGTGCCGGTATTGCCAGACGCCCCTTGGCGTCCATATTGATTGCGTGGCTGCCCAAATACACGTTTAGTGGTTCTCGCTTTGGAGATCGCGCCTCTCGCGACTCACTCCCATATGGCAGGTCAATGGAGAAAGATGTTCGACTTTAACCTGGCGGTGTGAACACCCACTTACTTATCGCGAATAAACCACAAATTTCCACGATTTTCCACTTTTTCCCACTCTCGACACTATAAAACTGGTCGACACAAAGTCAAGGAATTCGACCCCAAAGTCCCCATAACCCCTTGTAAAATCGCGGCCTCCAGAGAAGTGGCGCATATTGGCACATTGAAACTAGTCGGAACAGCCCTATCTGGCACGATCGCCCCCTTAACAGTTAATCAATTTTTTTGCGCCAAGAAGAGGCTTTAGCCGAAATTAAACGAGAAGAAATAGGCGAACACAAAGAGGGCTACCGGAGCCGGGACCACCACATCAGGCAAACAAAAAAGCCCGGCGAATGCCGGGCTTTTGAAATTGTTGAGCTGGCCTGTAAGCCGGGTTCTGTCGAGGACAATCATTCATCTGGGATGCCTGTCACCAGACACCTCAAGCGACCTACCCGCCCTCAGTGCGGGTCACACCTATAGAGGGCCTATTTGGTCTTGCTCCGAACGGGGTTTACCATGCCGCGGACTGTTACCAGCCGCGCGGTGCGCTCTTACCGCACCCTTTCACCCTTACCTGTACTCCCAAAAAAGGAGCCATCGGCGGTCTACTCTCTGCTGCACTTTCCGTAGGCTCGCACCCCCCAGGCGTTACCTGGCGTTCCACCCTATGGAGCCCGGACTTTCCTCCATCGCACAAGGCGACAGCGATTGCCCGGCCAGCTCGCGGCGAAGAGTAAAGAGGCGACAGACGGATTGCAACAGGCAATTGCAGCAATCAGTGCCTTATTTTTTCTCCAGGCTCCAGTTGTACAGGGCTTTCTTTTTCACTCCAGTAATTTCGGCAGCGATCGCCGCCGCCTTTTTTGGCGGTAACTCCGCCAACAGCAGCGACATTACACGCTGTGCCTCCCCATCCAGCTCGCTTTCACGAGAGCGCTCTGCACCACGCACCATCAAAACAATCTCACCGCGCTGCTGATTGCTGTCAGCGCGGACCCACTCAACCAACTCAGCCAGAGGCATCAACTGAAAAGTTTCAAAGGCCTTGCTGACCTCGCGAGCTATCACCGCCTCTCGATTACCGCCGAACACGACCGCCATTGCTTCCAGAGTGTCAGCAACCCGATGCGGGGCCTCGTAGAACACCAGGGTACGGGTATCACCGGCCAACTCCTGCAGGGCTCGCTCACGAGCACCGGACTTAGCCGGCAGAAATCCCTCGAAACTAAACTTGTCACTGGGGAGTCCGGCGGCACTCAGTGCGGAGACGAAAGCACAAGCCCCCGGTATCGGGGAGACTTTGATTCCTCGCTCCCGGGCCTCACGTACCAGGCGATAACCGGGATCTGAGATCAGTGGGGTGCCCGCATCGGAAATCAGGGCAATGGTCTGGCCCTGCTCCAAGCGCTGCAAAATCTGCTCTGTGCGCTTGTCATCCGAGTGATCGTGATATGCCATCAGTGGCGTATCGATATTAAAATGGGAAAATAATCGCTGACTGTGACGTGTGTCCTCCGCCGCAACCAGATCGGCACATTGTAGAACTTCGATCGCTCGCGGTACCATATCGGCCAAATTACCAATGGGCGTAGCGACAATATAAAGCAGCGCCTGATCCGGCCCCATAGCTGTTCACTCCAAATATAAATATTGCGGGAGAAGATTATGTCCGCCTCTTCCCGGCGCACCTCTACTGTAATCACCAGAATGGCAGCTGCCTCACTGGCAGTCGCACTGGCTGCTTGCCAGACACCGGCTTCCCGGCCAAACGTTTACCAGCCGGATTATTCGGCCGGCCACACCGCAAGCCGCAGTGAAGCTGTACGTATGCTGCGCAGTGCCGACACCCTGCCGGCACCGGCGCGGGATCAACAGCGCCTGCAAGCGGCCGCTATTCTATACGAGCTGGGAGATAAAGAGACGGCAAAAGAGGCGGTAATCAAAATTACGCCCGAACAGCTGGACGACAACCTCTTCGCCAGCTATGCACAGGTTTATGGCAGCCTACTTGCCGCAGACGACGACTTCTTTGAGGCCCTCGACCTAGCAGCCTCTCCACGCCTGGAAAATGTGTGGCCGGAGTTACCACAGAAGACTGCCTTACCTCTACGCAGCCTGCGCGCTGACCTATGGGGACTTCTGGGAAATCTCGACAGCGCAATTAGTGAGCGGCGCGAAATTTCCTATATCGCCCAGTCCGACGAAGCGATCACAGAGAATAACAACGGCTTTTGGCATCTCTTGACCCAGCTGCCCTCCAGTGAATTGCAGGCTCGCGCCACCCAAAGTAATGACACCCAGATGCGCGCCTGGTATCAACTCGCCCTGCTGGGCCGCGACACCCAGACGGATATCAGCTCACAGCTGACCGCCCTCAGCCGCTGGCGCGAGCGCTGGCCCGCCCATAGTGCCAATTCCCATCCGCCACAGGCATTGCAGCTGTTAGAGCGCTTGGCCGCCCAGCGGGCAGACCGCGTAGCGCTACTCCTGCCACTGTCCGGCCCCCTGGGCAATGCCGGCAGGGCAATCCGGGATGGCTTTATGGCCGCCCACTACACCGCCCTGAATGCTGGCGGCGCAACTCCGAAAGTGATGGTTTACGACACCGGTTCCGATCAGCCATTCGAGGAAATTTACCAGAGCGCCGTAGATGCCGGTGCGCAGATGATTGTTGGCCCACTGGATAAGAGCAAGGTAGCCAACCTGCTTGCCACAGAAAAACTGCCAGTGCCTACTCTCGCCCTCAACTACGGCGATGAGGGGCGCCTGACCACAGACCTTGTCCAGTTTGGCCTGGCAATTGAAGATGAAGCGCGGCAAATTGCCCAGCACGCTTACCGGCAGGGCAAGCGACAGGCAATGGTCCTCACCGCTGACAATAGCTGGGGGCAGCGCGGCGCTGAAGCATTTGAAGAAGAGTGGCTGCGCCTCGGTGGCTCAGTCAGCATTCGCCGGACATTTAAGGACAACAGCAAGTTCTCAGCCCTGGTCAGCGATGCCCTGTTAATTCCCGCCAGCAACGCGCGCAAGAAGGAATTGCAGAGTCGCCTGGCGGCAAAGCTGGAATTTACCCCCAGACGCCGTGACGATGTCGATATGGTATTCCTGGCAGCACAACCCCAGCAGGCGCGCCAGCTCAACCCCATGCTGACCTACTACTACGCCAGTGACCTGCCCGTATACGCTACCTCTCATGTCTTTGGTGGCAGCATCAACCGCAATCGCGACAGGGATATGAACGGTATTCGCTTTACCGCCCTGCCCTGGCTGTTTGAAAGCAATCAAACCAAGCAGGATATCGAGGAGCAGGCGTCGCCCGCACCGGCTTTTGCCAGACTGTATGCCTTAGGCGCCGATGCCTTCCGCCTCTACCCGCGCTTGCCGATGCTGCGCCAATTCCCGGAACAGAAAGTACACGGTCTCACTGGCGCATTGAGCCTGAGCGCCGATGGCCGCATAGTGCGCGAACAAATGTGGGCGCGAATCGACAAAGGGGTGCCGGTGCCCATCACTACCGTCGAGCCCCAATTGCCGCAGCGGGAGCCGATCGAATTAAGTGGGAATCGTGAGGCTTTTTAAGGGCTCAAGCGGCACTGTCGGCAGCCAAATGGAGGCTGCCGCGGGCCGCTATTTGCAGCGCGCGGGGCTCACCTTGATGGAGCGCAATTATCGCAGTTCACACGGAGAGATAGACCTTATCGCCCGTGAAAGCGATACTATCGTGTTCGTGGAGGTGCGCTTCCGCCGCAAGAGCCAGTTCGGCGGAGCTGCAGCCAGCGTGGATTCACGCAAGCAAGCTAAGCTACTGGCCACTGCCAACCGCTATTTGCAGCAACATAAACTGGACTGTCCGTGCCGCTTCGATGTCCTTGCCATAGATGGAGATGCACAGAACATCCAGTGGCTTAAAAACGCCTTTGAAGCCTGAGGCAAAACCGAGATTTACCCCGTCAAGTTATGGTGAGTTCGAGCTCACCTGAATTAAGGACACAATGGAACAGCGAGTCGTAACCCTTTTTCACCACAGCCTTGAAGCCACAATGAACGCTGGCGAGATACTGGCCCCGCTGATTGCAGAAGCCAGCGAAATGGTGGTGCATACACTCTTGGCAGAGAGCAAAGTCCTGCTCTGTGGCAATGGTGTCAGTGGCGCATTGGCGCAAAGTTTTAGCTCGCAATTGACCGGCGGCTTCCAGCGCGAACGCCCCGGCTTACCGGCTATGGCCCTCAACAGCGACGGCGTCTCCATGGGCACCGTTGCCTCAAACCACGGCGGTGCAGACACCTTCGCACATCCGGTTCGCGCCCTGGGGCAACCCGGTGACCTTCTCGTAATTATCAGTAGCGATGGGCGCGACTCAAACCTGGTTCAGGCCATGCGTGCGGCTCGGGACCGGGATATGGGCATACTCGCACTGACCGGCGGTGATGGCGGCGACTGCGCCGCCCTGCTCGATACCCATGATATTGAACTACGGGTGCCATCCGATGTCGCAGCAGAGGTACACCAAGTACATCTTCTGACAATTTTTTGCCTGTGCGACCTAATCGACAGTAGTTTGTTTGGTGGCTACGAGGAATAAACGATGAACAACAAAAAGTTGACCCTGGGGAAATATCTCCTGGCTGCCTTCGCGGCAACCACCTTGTTAGCGGGATGCAGCACTGTATTGGAGGCCACCCATGACGGTCCCATACAGCAGGACCCTGGCGAGCGATCTTTTGGCACCTATATTGATGACCAACGCATCGAGACGGTGACCACAGTCAATATCAACAAAGCTCACCCAGACCTGAAAATCTCCAACATCAATATCAATTCTTTTAACGGTGTTGTACTGCTCACCGGCCAGGTGCCCAGCCAGGAACTGCGCCTGCTCGCCGGGCGCACGGCGGAACAAGTGCAGAATGTTCGCCAGGTCTACAACGAAATTCAGGTGCGCGGTAAAGTCACTTTACTGGCCAGCACCAGCGATACCTGGCTAACCACCAAGGTGAAAAGCAACTTGTTTGCCAATAAGGAAGTAGACAGTGGTCGCATCAAAATCGTGACCGAGAATGGAGTTGTTTATTTGATGGGACTGCTAACTCCTGCCGAAGCGGAACGGGCAGCCGAAGTGACCCGCTCGGTAGGCGGGGTACAGAAGGTTGTGAAAGCAGTGGAATACATCAACTAATATTTCCCGCACTACACAAACAAAAACGGAGGCAACTGCCTCCGTTTTTGTTAGCGCTCAAGTCTGTAACTTATACGCGCTCTATAGCAACCGCTGTAGCCTCACCGCCACCAATGCACAGGCTTGCCACGCCCTTCTTGGCATCGCGCTTTTCCATCGCTGCCAACAGGGTAACCAGGATACGGGCACCGCTAGCACCTAACGGGTGGCCAAGGGCACAGGCACCACCGTTAACATTGACCTTCTCCCAGGGCAAATCGAGCTCACGCATTGCAGCCATAGTCACTACCGCAAATGCCTCATTAATCTCGAATAGGTCCACATCCGCCGCAGACCAACCGGCATTTTCCAGCAGCTTGTGCATAGCGCCGACCGGAGCCGTAGTGAACCACTCGGGCTCACGGGCAAACTGGGATTGCCCTTTGAGAACAGCCAGAGCTTTCAAGCCGCGCTTCTCAGCTTCACTTTTGCGCATCAACACCAGCGCCGCAGCACCGTCAGAAATAGAGCTGGAGTTCGCAGCGGTTACAGTGCCGTCTTTACGGAACGCTGGCTTCAGTTGAGGGATTTTATCTGGACGGGCATTACCTGGGGCCTCGTCAACACTCACTTCAATCTCACCTTTGCGAGAGGCAATCGTGACCGGGGAGATTTCACGAGTAAAATCACCACCTTCAATCGCAGCCTGGGCACGCGCCAGAGATTCCAGGGCAAAAGCGTCCTGCTCTTCGCGGGTGAAATCGTACTTATCGGCAGTAGATTCGGCGAAAGTACCCATCAGCTTGCCATCTGCAGCATTTTCCAGGCCATCCAGGAACATGGAATCTTTGACCTCTCCATGACCGAGGCGCATACCAGAGCGGGCCTTGGCCAGCAGGTAGGGGGCATTGCTCATGCTTTCCATACCACCAGCAACGATAACCTTACCCTCACCCATCAGCAGGGCATCGCGGGCCATCATCACAGTCTTCATTCCGGAGCCACACACCTTGTTAACAGTGGTGCAAGGAGTGCCGACAGGGATGCCAGCACCCAGTGATGCCTGGCGTGCCGGAGCCTGACCGACACCTGCCGGGAGCACACAACCCATCAGCACTTCATCCACATCGGCAGGTGCCACACCTGCGTCCTCAAGGGCCGCGCGAATCGCCGCAGCACCCAACTGCGGGGCAGTGAGGGCTGAAAGGCTGCCCTGCATAGCGCCCATTGGCGTACGCGACATTCCGACAATCACTACAGGGTCCGAAGTTACATCACTCATTCTGGCTGCTCCAAGTTCTGTGCCGCCATCACTGTGGTGGCGGCAATTGTTTTAATGTCGCCGCATTATAGCCGAAGCCGCACCCCGCTCCGCCAGGGGTGCGGCCGGTGCGCAGCAGTATCAGCCCATCGTGTTACTATTTACGCCACCAACAGGGATAAATAGGGGAGCGTTATGGGGTCTACGGGACTTATTGTGCTGGCGGTGGTCATCGCACTGTTCTTTTTCATCATCAGTATCTTTAACAAACTGGTTTCACTGAAAAACCACAGCGAAAATGCTTTTGCGCAGATAGAGATACAGTTAAAGCGACGCCACGACCTGGTACCAAATCTGGTAGAGAGTGCCAGGGCATACCTAAATCACGAGAGGGAAACCCTGGAAGCGGTAATCAGTGCGCGCAATACCGCAATTTCAGACCTTAAATCTGCCGCTAAAAACCCTACCAATCCGGCCGCTATCGATAAGCTCGGCCGCGCAGAAGGCCTTCTCAACAGCGCTCTGGGTCGCCTGAATATGGTGATTGAGGCTTACCCGGAATTGAAAGCCGACCAGACCCTTCGCGAACTCAACGAGGAGTTAAACAGCACCGAAAACCGTGTGGCATTTGCACGCCAAGCTTTTAACGACTGCGTCACCAGCTACAACATCTACAAGCAGAGCTTCCCTCCAGTATTTCTGGCCGGTTTTTTTGGCCACAGGGCCAACGCCAAACTGCTTGAGTTTGCAGACTCAGAAACCTTTCAAGTCGCGCCACGTATCGAGTTTTAAATATGAACTTTTACGTTCACCAGGACAAAGCCAAGCACAGCAGTCGTTTGCTGGTTTTCCTGTTCAGCCTGGCCCTCATTGCCCTAATCAGTTTGAGCACCCTGGCTACGGCAGCCATGGTGTCACTGTCTCGCGGCCAGCCATTTACTCCCTTTGAAGTTGTGCAACTTCTGGGCTGGGAGACCCTTGGCTCAATAGCCTTTGTCATCGGTACCGTCGTTATTCTGGGCAGTCTGTACAAGTTCCATCAATTATCCCCTGGGGGAAAGGCTGTGGCGGAATCCCTGGGAGGGCACAAGCTTAATACTTCCGCGCAAACTGAGCGGGAAAAGAGAGCTCTAAACGTTGTGGAAGAGGTCGCTATTGCAGCAGGTATTCCGGTACCCGATGTCTACATCATTGAGGACAGCACCATCAATGCCTTTGCCGCTGGCCAAAACCCTACCGACGCCATTATTGGCCTGACACGGGGCTCCCTGGAAAAGCTTACCCGGGAGGAACTACAGGGCGTTGTTGCCCACGAGTTCAGTCATATTCTCAATGGAGACATTCGTCTAAACACCCAGATCACCGGGCTGTTGCATGGAATCTTAATTATTGGACTTTTGGGACAGCTCCTTGTCAGAAGCCCGGCACCCCACAGGCGCGTAACCCCCATAAGATATCCGCTACTAGGCCTGGGAATAACTCTGATTATCCTCGGCTACACCGGCACGCTGATCGGCAACCTGATCAAGGCCGCAGTCAGTCGGCAGCGGGAGTTTCTTGCCGATGCCTCCGCAGTACAATTTACTCGCAACAACCTCGGTATTGCCAACGCACTGAAAAAGATTGGTGGCCGCAATTTAGGCTCAGAACTCAGCAGCCCCAACGCAGCAGAGTTTAACCATATGTTGTTCGCGGTTGGGGTAAAACGCTCCCTGCTCAGCCTTTTTGCCACTCACCCTCCATTGCCAGTGCGCATCAAGAGGTTAGAACCCGCCTGGAACGGCCTATTCTCCAATACGGAAGAACAGGTAAAAAGTGAAGCCCAGATTTTAAAACCCAGTGAATTGCAAAATCCTCAGTTCGCCATGGCCGCTCCTACAACGCCTTTCCAAGTTGCTCTGGATGCGGTGGACAACAGCATCACGAAACCAGATACACACCAAGTTGAGCTTGGATATCAACTGCTGGGTTCTATTCCACCTCTGATCCAACAGGCTGCACACGAACCTTTTACCGCCCGGGCACTGGTTTACTACCTTCTTCTGCACAAGGATAAAGCCGAGCGAGACAAACAGCTAAACCTCCTGGAGAAAATTGCCCATCCCGCTGTTATCCGCGAGATGAAAAAACTCACACCACATATGGAATCACTGCCGAGCAACGCTCGCCTCGCATTGATAGACCTATGTATCCCGGCCTTGCGCGCCTTAGTCCCTCAGCAGTACCAGATCTTTAAACGAAATCTTATCAAGCTTCTACACAGCGATGGGAAAGTTGAAGTTTGGGAATGGGCCCTGTACCGGGTATTAATGCACGCGCTCGACGGCGCTCCAGATCGACAGCGCCTCTCCCACAGCAAACATGCCAACAAAGATGCTTCACGATTTATCATTGCAGCCATCGCCCATGCGGGAAACAGCCAATACCTTCCAGCAAAACGTGCTTATGAGAAGGGACTCAGTGCTCTCAGGCTTGAAATAACCCCGCTACCCGGCATCGCTGATATCACCCTGCCACGACTGGACAAGGCCATTGCAATCGCCAGCCTTATACCGCCCCTGGAGAAACCCGACTTACTGAAAGCGATTGTGATCACCTTGAATCACAATGGGGTAATTAAAGCGGAGGAGATCGAACTGTTAAGGGCCGTCGCTGACAGCCTGGACTGCCCTATGCCACCGATTATCGATAAGGCTAGATAGCCGCACAACGCCAGCACAAGTGCTGGCGTTGTGCGGCCTTAATAGGCGTGGTGCTGATAAACCGGCCCGATGCCCACACTCCATAAAATGACGGAGCCAATAAGCACCGTAACCATCATTACCAAGGCAACGGTTAATACTGCACAGGCATACAGAAATGCTCGATCCTTATTCATATTCATCAGGATCGGAATGCCGGCAAAGACCAGGTAAATAGAATACATCCCGGCAATGCCTACCGACGCCATCGTGAGCCAGGGGTGTGGATAAAGGACGACGATACTCGCCAGGAAGATTGGCGTAGTAATAAACACCGCAAGTGCCGTGCCTTCATAATGGCGCGTGGGCTCATCGCCCTCAACTCCGTAGGATCGCGCCATCCAGTTAATAAACTCTCCGAGGCAATAGACGCCAACCAGCAATGCAAAATAAGTAACAACCGACAGAACAGCTGCACTTTCAGGTGTCAGCTTTGCCAGATGCCCCCCAACCTGAAAGCCTACCCGGGTAACCCCAAAGTAACCGGCCACTGTAGGAATCAACGCCAGAAGCGGCACATGAGTTACAAACACCTCAAAAAAAGAATGGCGATCAGCGCGTATCGCTTTCCACTCTTTTTCCGGGTTGGTAAGAATACCTATTGTATGACTGAGTATCCGCACACCAAATCTCCCTTCCAATACCCTGCTTTGCAGTATCGGTGGCGCACAACAGATTGACCAATGCCAAAAGGGAATTAAGCGTCACTTTCAAATTTACTTGATTTATATCAGCTGTGGACAGACAGGCAATTTCGCCCGCTGCGCTTTGCTTTATAAAGCGCTTGATCAGCCGCTTTAAGGATACTCTCGGGTTTCTTTAGTTTTTTATTGCGGTGGGCAACGCCAATACTCACAGTAACTTTTACTGGCTTCCCACCGCCCTTTCCCCTGAGCGAAGCCCCTGCGGCAAGGCGCCCCGATGACCTTAGGCGCAGTGGGTAGCTTGAGATTTTCTCCCTGATTTTTTCCAATAAAGCTTCTTTCGCCTCGCGACTGCGGCCCGGAAGATAAATAACAAACTCCTCGCCGCCATAGCGAAACACGGCACCGTGAGAGTGGCGCGCGAGTTGAGCCGCAACCATTTGCAAAGCCTGATCACCCACTTGGTGCCCATAGCGATCATTCAGCTTCTTAAAATGATCGATATCAACCATGGCAAGACTGTAATTCCATGCTGGCGTCAGCATCTGATAGCGGAAGGCCCGCCTGGAATGAAGCCCAGTCAGCTCATCGCGAAACGCCAATTCATAACTGGCCCCAAGCAGCGAAGCGACCAACAATATTCCCGCTACAGACCCGGTAAACTCGAGAGGAAGGCTCAGCCAAACACTGCACAGCAGCAAAACAGTGCAACTAAACAGACCCATAGTAGTGGGGCCAGGGTAGAGAAAAAGTAAGGTAAAAGCACCGAGAGCAGAGACACTGCCAATCAATTGTGGCAACGAAAATGCGTCGGGTAAAAACCCGGACAACCAGCCAGGTAAATTCTCGACAGGAAATGCCAGCCTCAGCGGCGCACAGCAATCGTAAAGCAAGACAAAGCCCACCCCCTCAGCCAGCAAAAGCAGGCCCCATAAAAACCCAAAAATACTGAAAACACTGCGATCACGACTGCAAGTAAACAGAACCAGATTTACCGCAACCAGTGAGAGATAAAGCGGGAGATCCCTTTGCAGGCTGGGGAGTAACTGGGAGTGAGCCGCTATGTATAGGGCCATGATAAGCAGTGCTGAAAGCGCAACCCGGCTTGAGCGAAAACCAAAACTGAGCAATGCCGCCATAGCCAATAGCAACACTGGCAACTGCGGACTGTATAAATGGGTCAGATCGATCCAGGGAAGATACTGCGCAACGAGAAGCACCAGAAGCATCCCTGGCAGCCAAATAAAGCGCAGCCACTGAAGGTACGGCGGCATGACATTCGCGGCAATAAAAGATAACGCGCCATTATACGGACTTGGGGCAAGCGTATACTCGGAACCGGGTCACAAAATTGAAGAAGGGGGAACCGGCAGGGCTGCAGAAATCTGCCCTGCCAGCAAAAAGGAGCGCTATTTAACGACACGCAGAGCCGGCTTTTTCACCGACTTTTTGCCCAAACTGGTGGGTGGCGTCGGTTCGGGTGGCTCTGGAGTTTCCTCGGCCTCAAACACCATCCCCTGCCCATTTTCCCGCGCGTAGATTCCGACCACAGACCCCACAGGAACCTGGATATCTGTCGGAACCCCGCCAAAACGGGCGTTAAACCTGATGGCGTAATTATCCATAGTCAGACTGGCAACCGCTGATTCCGAGATGTTCAGCACTATCTGACCATCGTCGTTCACATGTTGTTGCGGCACCAAAACACCGGGGAGGTGCGTATCAACCAGAATATAAGGAGTGCACCGGTTATCGGTTATCCACTCGTAAAACGCCCGCAGAATATAGGGACGATTGGATGTCATGGCCGGCTTGCTCACGAGTATTCCCTCAACGCATTTCCCGTTCGTATTCGGTCAGACTCTGCTGGAATGCCTCGCGGGCAAACAGGCGGTCCATATAATCCAGCAACGGTTTAACCTGCTTGGTTTTCGGAAGGCTGATTTCAAACTGCTCGAGGCGCCACAACAGCGGGGCCATGCAGCAATCCACCAGAGAAAACTCTTCATTAAAGAAGTACGGCAGGTCGGTAAACATCGGAGCGATACCAACCAGGTTGTCGCGCAGTTCTTTGCGAGCGGAGGCCGCGTCCTTACCACCGGCAAGGATCTTGTCCACCAGAGGACACCAATCGCGCTCGATACGATGCATGATCTGGCGGCTCTGCGCGCGGGCAACCGGGTAAACCGGCAGCAGCGGCGGATGCGGGAAACGCTCGTCCAGGTACTCCATCATCACTTTGGTCTCGAACAGAACCAAGTCGCGATCTACCAGGGTTGGCAGGGAGTTGTAAGGATTGAGGTCAGCGAGTTCAGCTGGTTTATCATCGGCGTCCACATCGGTGATATCGACGGAAACCCCTTTCTCTGCAAGTACGATACGTACTCGGTGGCTATAGTGGCTGCGACCATCGGAGAAGAAGGTCATCGAGGAGCGCTTGTTGGTAGGCACACCCATGTTCAAACTACCTCAAACTTTAAGCCGGCTAGAGCCGACCTTTTATTCAAAATATAAAAGGGCAGTGAGTAAACCCACCACCCATTAGAGACAAACTAGCGACGGCTTTAGTGGTGCACGTCTTTCCAGTATTCGCGGTTCAGCAACCAGGCGAAGATAAAGAACACAAAAATAAACGCCAGCACATAGAAGCCAACACGCTTGCGATCTTCAGCCATCGGCTCAGCAATGTACTCCATAAAGTTGACGAGGTCATACATTGCCCCATCAAACTCTTCAGGTGTCATAGAACCTTTCACCTTACCGACTTCCAGGCTACCACAAGCGGCGTCCATAATCGGGTTGCCCAGCTCATCGCGAACAACTTTACCGTGATCGCGCTTGGGACCAGGGGCACATTCCTGCAAACCTTGCAGCTCCATCAGAACGTGAGGCATGGCCACACTCGGGAAGACTTTGTTATTTACCCCGGTAGCACGACTGTCGTCCTTATAGAAGCTGCGGAGGTAAGTGTAGAGCCATTCCGGTGAGCGAGAACGAGCAACCAACGTCAGGTCCGGCGGCGCGGCGCCGAACCATACTTTGGAATCATCTGGACGCATGGAGATCGTCATCAAGTTACCGATTTTGTCGTCACCCAAAACCAGGTTCTCCATCATCAACTCAACCGGGATATCCAGGTCAGTGGCCACGCGCTCCCAGCGGGAGTAATTGGCACTGTGACAACCCATGCAGTAGTTGACGAAGTACTTGGCACCACGCTGCAGGGACGGCTTGTCCCGCAGATCGATATTGATGTGATCCAGCTCCACTTCAGATTCTGCACCTACCGCTTTAATCGGGATAAAGGTCAGCAGGCCGACAACGATAATACCGATAAACAGAATGCCGAAAGTTTTACCACCAGACGGGCTGGTTACACGCTCGGGCTCTGGGTAGACCTCATCGCGATTGGTAATCCAGGGCAGCAAAGTAAAGAAGGCAGCGAGCAGCAGAGTTACAATCACCATGAAAGTATTCACGGAGTAATTAGCTACCGCCATCCACAGGAACAGCACGCCGAAGATGACACAAACAGCCCAGGAACCAATGCCTTTCTTACTCTTCGGATTCGTCCAAACCGGCATGGTCAGGAAGAAGGCGAAGTAGAACAGGGTCGCTACCTGAGACAGGAAGTTACGATCCGGGGTCGGGGATTTAACACCCAGATAACCAAGGATAATAAATACTGCAGCAAACAGAAGCAGCAGGCCCTTCGGCAACCAACCCTTGTAGCGGATCGAGCGAACCGGGCTCTTGTCCAGCCAAGGCAGCACAAACAGCACAGCGATAGCGGCACCCATGGCTATCAAACCAAGGAATTTCGCAGTCAGCGGACCGATATCCATGGTAACCGCACGCAGGATTGCGTAGAACGGCGTGAAGTACCAAACCGGAGCAATATGCGGTGGCGTCTTCAGCGGGTTCGCCTCTTCGAAGTTAGCGTACTCCAGGAAGAAGCCGCCCATTTCCGGGAAGAAGAACACAACCGTTGCGAAGATAAACAGGAATACCGCGATACCTACCAAGTCGTGAACAGAGTAGTAAGGGTGGAAAGCAATACCGTCTTTGGGGATGCCGTTCTCATCCTTGTTCTTCTTGATCTCGATGCCGTCTGGGTTGTTAGAACCCACTTCGTGCAACGCCAGGATATGCAGAACTACCAGCAATACCAATACCAGCGGCAGTGCAATAACGTGCAGGGAGAAGAAGCGGGTCAGGGTAATACCAGAGATCAGGTAGTCTCCGCGAATCCACTCAACCAGGCTATCGCCAATACCGGGAATTGCTCCAAACAGGGAAACAATCACCTGGGCACCCCAGTAGGACATCTGGCCCCAAGGCAGTACGTAACCCATAAAGGCTTCTGCCATCAGGACCAGGTAGATACACATACCGAAGATCCACACCAGCTCGCGGGGCGGCTTATAAGAGCCGTACATCAAACCGCGGAACATATGCAGGTATACCACCACGAAGAAGGCAGACGCACCTGTGGAATGGAGATATCGTATCAACCAACCCCACTCCACATCACGCATGATGTACTCAACCGAGGCAAATGCCTCCTCGGCAGAGGGGTTGTAGCTCATAACGAGCCAAATACCGGTCAACAGCTGGTTGACCAGGACCAATAGGGAGAAAACGCCGAAGAAATACCACAGGTTAAAGTTTTTGGGCGCGTAGTACTTGCCCATGTGCTTATCCCAGGCCTGGTAAATGGGTAGTCTCTGATCTACCCAATCACCGAAATCTGCGAGCCATTTCATGCGGTGCCCTCCTGGTCTACGCCAATCACGATTACATCGTCGTTTTCATAGGAATAAGGCGGCACCTCCAGGTTGGTAGGCGCGGGAACACCGGTATAAACACGGCCAGCCATATCATATTTGGAACCGTGACAAGGGCAGAAGAAACCACCCATCCACTCATCGCCACCCAGGTCGGCAGCGCCCACTTCCGGGCGGTACATAGGCGCGCAGCCAAGGTGCGTACACAGACCAACCAACACCAAAAGCTTTGGCTTGATAGAGCGGTTTTCCGGATCTACATAAGTTGGCTGGATAGACTCCTCGGAGTTAGGGTCGCGCAGTAAAGGCTCGACTTTCTCCAGGTCTTGCAGTATTTCATCGGTGCGGCGCACAACATAGACCGGCTTACCTCGCCACTCTACAGTGACCATCTGGCCCGGTTCGACTTTGCTAACATTGTATTTAACCGGAGCGCCCGCAGCTTTCGCCTTGGCACTCGGCTTCCAGGAAGCGACGAAGGGAACGGCAACCCCCACCGCACCCGCACCACCAACAACTGAGGTGGCAGCGGTTAGAAAACGGCGCCGTCCTACATTTACACCGTCATCACTCATGACGTAGTTCTCCCATCACAGCGACCCCGATAGCCCGGAGATTCGCTGGCCCAAACCCAAAAAGTCTTGAAAGAAGTCCCGCCCGGCAGATTGCCCGCGCGAATAAACCCCACAAATCAAGCGGATACAAATCGGCGCAATGTTAAAGAAAATGCCAATTTGATACAAGGCAATGCTACGGGGAACGTCGGGAATCACGCGGCGAAACCGCGATATATCCAGCAAAAGTCATAAGAGCACTGGATAACCACAGATACGGGAATATAAAAAAGCCCGGCAAAAGCCGGGCCAAAAAGAAAGCTTATCGCTTGGAGAACTGCGGCTTCTTACGCGCTTTGCGCAGACCCACTTTCTTACGCTCAACCTCACGGGCGTCGCGGGTAACATAACCAGCGGCGCGCAGCGGTTGACGCAGCGCTTCGTCGTACTGCATCAGGGCACGGGTCAGGCCGTGACGGATAGCACCCGCCTGACCAAAGGAACCGCCACCTTTAACAGTAACAGTGATGTCGAATTTCTCGACCATTTCAACCTTTTCCAGCGGCTGACGCACGATCATGCGAGCCACTTCACGGCCAAAGTATTCGTCCAGGGTGCGACCGTTTACGGTGATTTTACCTTCACCCGCCGCGAGAAAGACGCGAGCGGTGGAGGTTTTGCGGCGGCCGGTACCGTAGTATTGAGTAGTTGCCATCAGATATATTCCCGTTTAGAGCGCCAGTTCAATCGGCTGTTGTGCCGCATGAGGATGTTCACTACCGCTGTATACTTTCAGCTTCTTGAACATGGCACGACCCAAAGGACCCTTCGGCAGCATGCCTTTTACGGCGCTTTGAACGGTGCGCTCGGGCGCTTTTTCGATCAACTTTTCGAAGCTGATGGATTTGAGACCACCGGGGTAGCCGGAATGGCTATGGTAGATCTTGTCTTTGGCCTTGTTACCGGTCACGCGAACCTTTTCTGCGTTGATTACAACAATGTAATCACCAGTGTCCACGTGGGGCGTGTATTCAGGCTTGTGCTTGCCGCGCAGGCGGGTTGCGATCTCGGCAGCAATACGGCCGAGGGTCTTGTCCGCAGCGTCAACAATGTACCAGTCGCGTTTTACCGCTTCTGGCTTGGCACTGTAAGTCTTCATGTTATAAACACCTGTAATATGACCCCCAGAATTAGGGGCCGTCCCACAAAAGAGCGCGGATAGTACAAAAGGAGTGTATGCTTTTCAAGCAGAATTTACCCCGACCCGACAGACTTATTCGGGGCGGTGGGGCCGCTCCAGATATTCGCGGGACTGCATCTCCAAAAGCCGACTCACCGTGCGCTCAAACTCAAACTTAAGATTCCGGCCGACGTACAACTCCTCAGCTGGAACCTCCGCAGAAATTACCAACTTCACGCACCGGTCGTAAAATTCATCCACTAGATTAATGAAGCGACGCGCCTGGGCATCCATACGCTCATCAAACTTGACTACCGACCCCAGAAGCACCGTGTGGAACTCCCTGGCCAATTCGATATAGTCATTTTGCGATCGCGGCCCATCGCACAAATCCACAAAATCAAACCAAGCAACATCATCCGCTACTTTCAAGGCTCGAATTGGGCGCCCCTCCACTTGCAGCTGAACCTCGCTACGGGCTTCGCAGCCGCTGACACTCAATTGTGAAAAACTCTGTTCCAGACTGCTATCCGCCTCAGGTCCCAGCGGAGAATGATATAACTCCAATATCTCCAGGGTGCGCAGCCGGTAATCGGTACCGCTATCGACATTAACCACCTTGGTGTACTTCTCCAGCAGATCGATGGCCGGAAGAAACCGTACCCTCTGCAACCCATCTTTATATAAGCCCTTGGGTACAATATTCGAGGTCGCCACCAGAGCCACCCCTCGGCGGAACAATGCATCCAACAGGCCGGCCAATATCATGGCATCGGCAATATCTGAGACGAAAAACTCATCAAAGCAGAGCACCCGAGCGCGGCGGGCAATCTTATCTGCCACCTTCTCCAGCGGATTCTTCTCCCCAGCGTACTCCTTTAGATCCTGGTGAACTCGACGCATAAAGCGATGAAAATGGGTGCGCTGTTTTTCCGCGAACGGCAGGGACTCAAAAAACGCATCCATTAGGTAGGTTTTTCCGCGGCCTACCCCACCCCAAAAGTAGAGACCCTTCTCGGGCTCATTAGCGCCACTGCGAATACGGGACAAAAAACTGACGATCGCACCGCGCTCAGACCGAGCCACCAAGCGCCGATGAAGATCTTGCAGCTCCTCAACTGCCTGACGCTGAGATTGATCCTCAACAAAGTCAGGGCGCTGAAGGTCTCTCTCATAACGCTCAAGAGGAGAAGAAAATAGTGGTTTGGCGGGCAACATAGAGGAAAATTTCTTCGACTACTGAATAACTGGCGCGCACTCTACCAAATTCAACCATTCAGCGCACAGGACAAGACAGTCGACACCTCAATTACCAGTGCAACCATCCGAAATAGCCAGCCCTCCCTGCAAACTGGAACCAGGCGCCAAGCATTCTGTCGCAATTAGCCGACAACATTGAATTGTCAGCGTAATAATCGCGTATACTGCCCACTCTATTATGAGGGGCCACAGCCACGTAACATCGGCTGCCCACAGTGCAGACACCGGCAAAGCCGAACACAGGCAGCCTCACCTCTTCGCGAGGAGATCTGTACAATAAAAAGCAAGTTGAGGAGGTAGTAAGTGCACTCTACATCGGTATTAATTCTAGTCGGCGTCCTCGGTATGACCCTGGGTGCATTCCTGGCATTCCTGGCTGTGCGCGGGCGTACCAGTGTGGAGCGCTCAGAGGAGCTGGAGCAGAGACTCCGTGAGGCCAACAACAAGCTCGAAGATTTCCAGCTACAGGTCAACGATCACTTTGACCAGACTTCACAACTCGTCCACAACCTCACCGAAAGCTACAAAGAGGTTCACGAATACCTCTCTAATAGCGCGCTGCGCCTATCCAGCCAGGATATTGGTCGCCAAATGCTGAAAGCAGGTAGTGGGAAATTAAATGACAACGATGAAAAGCTGCAGGATATAGAGCCACCTCGCGACTGGGCCCCAAAAGAACCTGGTGCCAAAGGTACTCTTGCCGAAGACTATGGACTCGAAAAAGAGGCTCACGAAAGCAGTTAGGACAGACTGAGCCCACCAGACAGGGGGCTAACACAGTTTTTCCAGATATAAAAAAGGCGGGTAGTTACCCGCCTTTTTTATTTGGCACCTACAGACTCTGATAATAGTCCATCAAAATCTGCGCCACTTCAGGACGGGAGAACTCTGGGGGCGGCGCAATACCATCACCCAACATTTCACGTACCTTGGTGCCCGAGAGCAGAATAAAGTCTTCTTTGGTGTGATCCGGAACATCACGCATCATAACCACCTTATTCAATTTCTTGGAATAAGCAGTGTGATCAGCACGGAAGATCTCAATCTCAAGAGCACCCTCGGGTACCTTCTCATCAAAAATAGTCTGCGCATCAAAAGCGCCATAGTAATCGCCAACGCCAGCGTGATCGCGACCTACAATCAGGTGGCTACAGCCACAGTTCTGACGGAATACGGCATGCAGTACTGCTTCGCGAGGGCCGGCATACAGCATATCGAAGCCATAACCGGTAACCATCACAGTATTTGCCGGGAAGTACAGCTCTACCATCTTGCGAATGGAAGCATCGCGCACTGGAGCGGGGATATCGCCAGGTTTCAACTGGCCGAGCAACATATGGATCAGAACACCATCCGCTTCTACGCCATCCAGGGCCATTTTGCACAACTCTTCGTGAGCACGGTGCATCGGATTGCGAGTCTGGAAGGCTACAACCTTATTCCAACCACGCTCCTTGAACTCATTGCGAATTTCAACTGCAGTGCGGAAGGTGTCCGGGAAGTCACTCTGGAAATAGCTGAAGTTCAATACTTCAATCGGCCCAGAAACCAGAGTGCGGCCAGCAGATTTGAAGGTTGCAACACCAGGATGCTTCTCATCCAAAGTGCCAAATACCTGTTCAGCTATGGTGTCCATTTGCTCTTCAGAGATGGTTTCGATCGCCTCAACATCCATCACCGCGAGAACTGGATTACCCTCTACGTTCGGGTCGCGCAGGGCAATACGGGAGGCTCCCTCGATTTCACTGGCATCTTTAACAACGTTGACAACCGGCACCGGCCAGAATAAACCATCTACCGTGCGCAGGGTTTCAGCGACACTCATAGCATCTGCCAGATTCATATAGCCGTGCAACGGATTAAAGTACCCCGCCCCAAGCATTACCGCGTTGGCGGCGGCAGCAGAACTGACCACGATTGACGGCAGGGACTCCGCTTCGTGCATCAATTGGTGATGCCTTTCACTGTCATATACAAAGCGTGGCTGAAGCTCAACGCTGCCATGGGGGCGAACTAGGGACATTTAGGT
The DNA here is from genome assembly GCF_030012985.1 of Microbulbifer sp. VAAF005. Taxonomy (NCBI): domain Bacteria; kingdom Pseudomonadati; phylum Pseudomonadota; class Gammaproteobacteria; order Cellvibrionales; family Microbulbiferaceae; genus Microbulbifer; species Microbulbifer sp. VAAF005. Next base: position 1,812,598 of record NZ_CP120233.1, read on the forward strand.
CTCCAAAAACAGTAGTTACCGGTTAGTCTTAAAATTTCGACTGGCCATTATACGCATCTATCGCAAGCGACCAATGTCAATGGGATACAGGAATCACATTATACCCAGCAAATAAGGACCACCGATCAATTCCTCGGCCTTCCTACCCCCAACTTCACAGATATACCAAAATTGCACAAGGTAGCTGTAAATAAAAAACGCCCAACGCAAGAGACCATAAATACTCATCCAACCAAAACAGAACACAGAGTATTTATGATCCAAGACAGTCCGGTGCTGAAACAAGCATACTCAGGAGAAGCAACAATTTCCTCTAACCAACGCTATGTGCAGCGATTCCACTTGGAGACGTGTGTATAATCAGCGCAAAGAGGAGTCACGAGTGTCCCAGAACCGATTTCTACAAGATTGGGCCCTACCCACCTTGGTAGGCCTAGCCATGGCTGCCCTACTCTTGGTTATATTCCCGCAACTACGTGGTGTCACGCCCAAAGCCGATGGAAACGATATCCAAGGCCCGGTTTCCTATGCCCATGCCGTCAATGTAGCAGGCCCCGCTGTAGTCAACATCTACACGCGAATGGCTATGCCCCAGCGCCAACACCCTTTGTTTAACGATCCCCTATTTAGACGTCTATTTGACAATATGGATGTTCCGCAAAGGCAGAGGATGCAATCCAACCTTGGGTCAGGCGTCATTGCCAGCGATAACGGTTACATTTTGACCAATCATCATGTAGTCGATCAGGCTGACGCCATCGTTATCCTTTTGGCTGACGGGCGGGAAGCACAGGCAAGGCTGGTAGGCAGCGATACGGATTTTGACCTGGCCGTTCTCAAAATTGATCTCGACGGCCTAACCTCCATCTCAGTTGGTGAGCCAGATAGAGCCCAGGTCGGCGATGTAGTCCTGGCAATTGGTAATCCTTTCGGCGTTGGGCAAACTGTGACCCAGGGCATTATCAGCGCAAAAGGTCGCCACCTTGAGAATTCAGGTACCGGAAGCTATTTGCAAAACTTTTTGCAAACAGATGCTGCCGTCAATCCAGGAAACTCAGGGGGTGCCCTCGTTGACTCTCGCGGCCGCCTGCTTGGCATCAATACCTCAATCCTCAATCAGTCCGGCTATTCCGGCGGTATCAGTTTTGCCATTCCCGCCAACATTGCCTTCAAGGTAATGCAGGATATTATTGCTTATGGCCGCGTCGTACCCGGCTGGCTGGGCATTGAAGCTCGCGGCATCAGCCCGCAAATGGCCAAAGAGTTCAATTTAAACTCGACCGGCGGCGTAATGGTGACAGCCATCTACAATGAAGGCCCGGCGCACATTGCAGGGCTTCAGCCCGGAGATGTCATTACACATATTGACGGCTTACCCATCGGCGATGGCAAGCAAGGGGAGGCTACCATGGCCACTCTGCGCCCCGGCGACACCATATCAATAACATTTATTCGTGATGGAGTGTCCCACACGGTTGATGCCACTGTTTCGGAAGAGCCCCAGACAAAGACGACAATAGAATAATTTCTAAAGAAGGAGCCCTCTATGCGCTCACTGGTTTTAGCTCTGTTTTTTACCATAACCACAACCCCAGCGGCCGCTGGGGATCGAGAAGATTTGCATCAACTGCTGATCGACTTTATCGGCAGGGCCGCCACTGACTCCCAGGCCCATCAACGTTTCTGGGCCGAGGACCTGGTGTATACCAGCTCCGGAGGAAAACGCTTTGGAAAAAGCGAGATTATGCAGGGAATGCAAACATCTCCCAGCGAGTCTGTAACTACGAGCTATACCGCCGAGGAGATCGACATTCGATTGCTGGGGGATACCGCTATCATTGCATTCAAGCTATCTGCAAATGACAGCAGCAAAGATGAACAAAGCTACTACTTTAATACCGGCACATTTATTAAGCGGGAAGGTGAGTGGCGCGCTCTAGCCTGGCAAGCTACCCGTATTCCCACTACAGAATAAGGTTTTACACCCCCGCAGAATCAGCTCTGCCGGGGTGCTCCCCTCACAAGCCCTTTACCCTATAAGCCGCAGAGCGGGCATGAGCATCCAACCCCTCCCCGAGAGCAAGGGTGCGCGCCACACGCCCCAAGGCATCAGCACCTTTTTCCGAGCAGTAAATAACCGAGCTTCGCTTCTGGAAATCGTATACCCCCAGAGGCGAAGAAAATCGAGCAGTACCACTGGTAGGAAGGACGTGATTGGGGCCGGCACAGTAATCCCCCAAGGCCTCTGCGGTATAGCGCCCAAGGAAAATAGCTCCAGCATTATGAATTTCTGCAAGGTAAGCTTCCGGACTCTCTACTGACACCTCTAAATGCTCCGGCGCAATCCGATTAGAGATTTCTATCGCCTGCTGTACGGACTCCACCTGGATCAGCGCCCCGCGATCAACAAGGGAACGTGCGGCAATTTCTGCCCGGGGCAGCTCTGACAAAAGCCTCTGAAGCGAGCTCTCAACTCGATCCAAATATTCGGCGTCTGGACACAACAAAATAGATTGCGCCTGCTCATCGTGCTCCGCCTGCGAAAGCAGATCCATTGCAATCCAATCGGGCTCGGTTTGCCCATCGCAGATCACCAGGATTTCAGATGGACCCGCAATCATGTCGATGGCGACATGGCCAAAAACTGCCCGCTTGGCACTGGCAACAAAGATATTACCCGGGCCAACTATTTTATCCACAGCTGGGACAGACTCAGTGCCATAAGCGAGCGCGGCTACTGCCTGGGCACCACCAATCGTAAACACCCGGTCCACTCCAGCAATTGCCGCTGCCGCCAACACCAGGTCGTTTAGCTCTCCCTTCGGAGCAGGCACTACCATATTAACGGCCTGCACACCTGCCACCTTTGCTGGAATTGCATTCATAAGCACGGAAGAAGGGTAGCTCGCCTTACCTCCGGGAACATAAATACCAACACTTTGCATTGGGGTAATCTGCTGCCCCAACACAGTCCCATCAGCCTCTGTATAGCGCCAGGACTCCTGTCGCTGATGCTCGTGATAGCGCCTAACTCTATCAGCAGCGACTTCCAGGGCCTCGCGCTCTTCGACAGCAATACGATCCAGAGCTGCATTAAGCTCAGTGGCTGGAAGGGCGAATTCTTCTGCAGCTGCGAGATCTCGATGATCGAAGCGGTTAGTAAATTCAATAACAGCCTTATCACCCTGAGAGCGAACCCGCTGCAATATTTCTGCAACGATACTTTCGACCTCATGATTTGCCACCGACTCCCAAGCGAGCAACTGCTTCAATTGTTCATCAAAATCTATATCGACCGTATTTAGCCGACGAATTATTTTGTTCGTCATAACGCTTCAGGAATCTACTTGGTTTGTGCGACAGCCGCTGCCAGTTTCTCAATCAGACTATTAATAGATGCATATTTCATCTTCAGAGCGGCCTTATTGACGATAAGCCGGCTACTAATTTGCGCAATGGTCTCGCGAGCTTCAAGGCCATTGGCCTTTAGCGTATTGCCGCTATCCACAATATCCACGATCTCATCGGCCAGGTTCATTAGCGGTGCGAGCTCCATAGCCCCATACAGCTTAATAATGTCGACCTGACGCCCGATCGAGGCGTAATGCCTCTTGGCGCTTTGCACAAACTTGGTAGCGACCTTGATTCGGCCACTGGGCAGCTGTCCACCTTTAACACCGGCTGTCATCAGGCGACAGCGAGCAATACCCAAATCTAGAGGCTCATAAATGCCATCAGAACCGTGCTCAAGCAATGTATCCTTACCAGCCACACCGATATCAGCAGCGCCGTGCTGCACATAAGTAGGCACATCCACGCCTCGCAAGAGAAGAAGATGAACCCCTTCGCAATTCGTTGGGAATATCAACTTCCGACTCTTAGTCAGATCCTCAATAGGCTCCAATCCCGCCGCCTTAAGAAGCGGCAGAGTCTCCTGAAGAATCCGCCCTTTAGTCAGTGCGATTGTAATTTGTGCAGTCATTTCGATTTACGCCAGTCCGTCTTTGGCTCTTGGGGTTAACTTTGCAGCAATCAGCCGGGAATACGCCGAATATTCGCGCCGAGCTGTCGAAGCTTCTCTTCAATACACTCATAGCCGCGGTCAATATGGTAAATACGATCCACCATAGTAGTGCCCTCTGCCACCATGCCGGCAATAACCAGGCTCGCTGATGCGCGTAGATCAGAGGCCATTACCGGAGCGCCTTTAAGTTTCTCTACCCCGGTAACAATTGCCGTATTGCCCTCCAGGGTGATATCCGCTCCCATTCGATTGAGCTCATGGACCTGGATTAAGCGGTTTTCAAAGATGGTCTCAACCACAGTCCCCTTCCCTTCGGCTACAGCATTCATTGCTGTGAACTGGGACTGCATATCTGTAGGGAAAGCTGGGTAAGGCGCTGTGCGGAAGCTCACCGCTTTAGGGCGATTGCCTTTCATATCCAGTTCAATCCAGCTGTCACCGCAACTGATATGGGCGCCAGCTTCTTCAAACTTGAGCATCACCGCATCGAGGATATCAGCACGGGTATTAAGCAGGCGCACCTTACCTCTCGCCGCAGCAGCGGCTGCCAGGAAGGTTCCGGTTTCAATACGGTCCGGCATAACGGTGAACTTACAGGGGGTGAGTTTAGGCACACCGTGAACACGCATGGTGTCGGTCCCAACCCCTTCTATCTGGGCACCCATCGCAATAAGGAATTCAGCCAAATCAACGATTTCAGGCTCACGCGCAGCGTTGTGGAGAGTTGTTGTACCCTCTGCGAGCACTGCTGCCATCAATAAGTTTTCAGTGCCACCAACCGTCACTTTTTCCATGACGATATTGGCACCTTTGAGACGGCCATTAGAGCGAGCCCGGATAAAACCACCATCGATAGTGATCTCGGCACCCATGGCCTCCAGGCCTTTGAGGTGAATATCGACCGGTCGACTGCCAATTGCACAGCCACCAGGGAAGGAGACATTTGCCACACCGTGCCTGGCCAATAGAGGCCCCAGAACCAGGATTGAGGCCCGCATGGTTTTAACCAGCTCGTAGGGAGCCGTCAGGTCATTGACTGAGCGGGGATCGATTTCAACGCCCAACTTTTCATCAATAGTGACATCACACCCCATACACCGGAGCAAGGTGATCATGGTGGTAATATCATTGAGGTGCGGCAAATTATCGATTTGCACGGGCCCATCAGCCAATAACGCAGCAGCCAATATCGGCAAGGCTGAATTTTTAGCACCAGAAATCCTCAGAGTCCCGGAGATCGGGCTACCGCCCTCTATTATCAACTTATCCATTCAATCTCTTAATCTAGATCGCCAACACCTCAGCGGCAATGGCAGGTTAACGACTGGCTTCTTCTGGAGTCAGAGTCTGCATTTGCACGGCATGCAAGGTACCATCGGCGATTTTTTCGCCAAGTGCGGCATAGACAAGCTGTTGTTTTTTTAAACGACTCAAACCTTCAAAGGCACTGCTCACCACAGTCACCATCAGATGACTACCTTCGAAAGCCACTTCAACAGTGCTATCGGGAATTTGCCCTTCAATTAGGGTCTTGATTTCGTCTGGTTGCATAGGAGGGAATTGCGATTAGTTAAAAACAGCACGCAAGTGTACTTGAATCAGGCGGAGTGCGCAGCTGCGCACCCCAAAGTTCGCGGATCAGCTCACTTTATTGGCTGCATCATCTGCCGCCGACCAATTGGAAATCACCTTATCGATATCTCCATAAGTCTGCATTGACTGGGAGAACTGACTGCGGAAAGTCTTGCCCAGGTTGACCCCGTTCAGAATTACGTTGATCAATTTCCACTGGCCCGCCCGATTGCGCACCAAGGTATAAGATACCTTTGTGATTCCTTCTTTACTGCGGACTTCCTGAAGGACATTGACACGATTACCCTGCGGAGTGGTGCCAGGGTTAACCACTTTTACGTCCAAATCCCCAAAATTTGCAACGCCACGAGCAAATGTTGCAACCAGGTCACGACGAAAAGCCTGCGTAAAACGAGAACGCTGCTCGGCGGTCGCTTGCTTCGCATAGCGCCCCATTACACCCCGAGCGATAAAATCAAAATCTACAACCGGTGTCAGCACGCCCTCGACAGCACCGTAATATCTTTGCGGATCTGAATTCGCATACTGGGCATTAGATCGAATCACCCCCAGTAACTCATCAGAAACCCCCTCAATCATTACATATGGATTTTGAGCAGCATTAGCTACAGGCACTACTGCAGACGCAAAAACAACACAAAGCGCAAACCTAATCCATCGCGACAAACCGTACCGGCCAATCCAAAATGATGCGTTCACAAATTATCTCCAGTTAGCAAATCATTCCTTGGACGCACATGGCACAATTTAGTGCCATAGCAATACCACATATCAACTTTCCCGCAGCCCAACTGAGAATGTGTCGATCATCCATTGAGTGACATAGCTGACAGCGGAGACGGCAAACTATACCATGGCCGCACCTGGTAATGTGGCGATGTACAAGCGTGTCATTTGACACAACCGAACAACACACTGGCTTTTTCCTCAGCCAGCAGACCGCTAATATAGATTAGCACGACAGCAAAATGTCGAGCCCTCTTCGAGTGCTGGGCCCTAAAGACAAAAATTATCCACGCTGTCACACAGGTAAATAGCGAAGCTGTCGCATAATAGGCAGTTTTACGGCACTGGTTAAAAAGCACTAGCAAGCGATACGAGGCAGTTGATGACACAGAATTTAATTTTGGAGGCCGGACGCCGCACCGTCCGTATGGAAACCGAAGCGGTGGCAGCACTGGAAAACAGAATTAATGGGGAGTTTCAGCGAGCCTGTGACATGATCATGCAGTGTCGCGGCCGCACAATCGTTACCGGAATGGGGAAGTCAGGGCATATTGGCCGCAAGATCGCCGCAACCCTTGCCAGTACTGGCACTCCTAGCTTCTTTGTTCACCCCGGCGAAGCGAGCCACGGCGACCTCGGCATGATCACCCGAGACGATGTTGTTATTGCCATATCCAATTCTGGCTCCTCCGGTGAAGTCCTCACCCTACTCCCCCTACTAAAACGCCTGGGTATTCCACTAATAAGCATGGCAGGTAAAACTGACTCCCCTCTCGCTCAAGCTGCGGAAGTCAATCTGGATATATCGGTAGCCACAGAGGCCTGCCCCCTCAATCTGGCTCCCACCTCATCCACAACCGTCACTCTCGTGATGGGAGACGCCCTTGCTGTCGCCCTTCTCGAGGCTAGAGGTTTTACCGCAGAAGACTTCGCATTCTCTCACCCAGGCGGCGCCCTAGGGCGAAGGCTTCTATTAAAGGTTGAGGATGTAATGCATGCGGGCGACGAGCTTCCCCAGGTAACTCCAGAGACTCTACTATCAAAAGCCCTACTGGAGATGACCAGCAAAGGGTTCGGCATGACGACTATTGTAAATAACAATGGTGAATTACTGGGTGTATTCACTGACGGTGATTTGCGCAGGGTAATAGACCAAAAAATCGAACTCGACAAAGCAGTTATGGAGGAGGTGATGAGTCGCCGTCCTAAAACGGTTTCTGCTGACACTCTTGCTGCAGAGTCGCTGAGGATTATGGAGGACTATAAAATCACCGCATTAGTTGTGGAAGATGAAGCGCATCACCCAGTTGGCGTACTCCATATGCACGATATTCTGCGCGCCGGTGTTATCTGAGATAATACCGGATATTTAATATGCAGGTTTTGCCCTCACAAACAAAGGCGAAGAGAGATTATTCCGGTGATATCCGAACAAAAAATAAATGATTCCCTTAAAAATATCCGCTGGCTTGTTCTGGATGTGGACGGAGTCCTGACAGACGGAAAGCTTTATTTTGACAACAGCGGCAATGAACTCAAAACCTTTAACACCCTGGATGGGCACGGCATTAAGATGCTGCAAAACTCCGGGGTTCGCGTAGCCATTATTACTGGCCGGCGTAGTAACGTTGTAGAACGCCGCGCCCACGACCTAGGTATCAATAAGTTAATTCAAGGTCGGGAAGACAAGTTTGCCGCCCTACAAGAGTTACTATCTGAGGAGTCTTGCCGCCTGGAGGATATCGCCTATGTCGGTGATGATTATCCCGACCTTCTAGTAATGACCAAGATTGGGTGCCCCATCGCACCACCCAATGCGGCCCCACCTGTACGGGAACGCGCGCTGTGGGTCACCGAAACACGTGGTGGCGAAGGCGCTGTACGCGAAGTCTGTGACCGCATTATGATTGCTCAGGGGACTTTTGACGCGGCGCTCGCCCCCTATATCGGAGAAAAATGATGCGTTCCTGGCTGCCTCTCGTACTGGTCATTCTGCTTATCAGTGCCGGACTCTGGTTTTCCGAGAGTCCGCCAGAACAATTGCTGGGTAAAAGGCCCACACCGCAGCAGCAAAATCGAGCTCCAGAACTTGTTATCATGGGGGCTGAAACTCGAAATTTTGACCAGGCAGGCAATTTAGCTTATCGCGTGGATGCAGAACAAATTACCTACTTTCAGTTTAAGCGCAGGGATCGCGCCAACCTAAAAGAACCGCGTATGCTGTTCTATACGGACGACCAACCCAAGTGGGCAACTCGATCCGAACGAGGTGTGGCCTTCAACCGGGGAAAACGAATCGTACTCACAGGCGATGTTCAAATTGATGAACTCCCCACCCCTAATGGCATCCAACTAGTCACACCACGAATCACAATCTTCCCAGACAGGGAATTCGCCGAGACCGACAAAGTTGTTACTATTAGCTCCGGCCCCAACCGCACTGAAGGAACGGGGATGCGCGCTTACCTGAAAGAAAACCGGATGGAAATCCTGTCCGATGTAAAGAGCAGCTATGACACCCAATAACCGCTATTCCTCTATCTTTAAGGCCCTCACAGCTATTACGCTAGCAGCTATTACTACCGTAACGCAGGCTTTACCCGACGACAGAACCCAGAAAATATCTGTGGGCTCGGAATCTATGTCAGCTGACCGCGCCAACAACCTCGTGGTTTATAGTGACAATGTAGTCATCACACAGGGCTCCCTTCAAATCAGGGCAGATCGAGTGGAGGTCTACTTTACAGCCAGCGATGAAATTAGCCGGGTCATTGCTGTTGGCCGCCCGGCACACTTCCAACAAAAGATATTGGAGAGCGAGGAACCTGTAAAAGCCCACGCTGAACGCATAGAGTATGTCATCAGCTCTGAAGAGCTACAGCTTACCGGGCAGGCTTATATCGATCGCGATGGCAACACCCTGACTGCCGAGAAAATTGACTACGACCTCGCAACCGAACAAATGAGCGCTCGCAGTCAACCGGGCAAGGGGAGAGTTGAGATGATCTGGAAGCCTGAGAGTACCGGAGCCGGCGAACCCACAGAAACCGAAGCCGAAACAGGTACCACCACAGATCAGTAATCCACCCAAATTTCAATGCCTGTAAACCAGCGCTATTTACAATGATGTAATCCGCTGCCTCTCTCGGCTGCGGCTAGATTTCAGGACTCATTATGCCAACGCTACAAGCGTTACACCTCGCCAAACAATATAAGAAAAGAAAAGTTGTTCAAGATGTCTCTGTCAGTGTCTCAAGTGGGCAGGTCGTCGGTTTGCTAGGTCCCAATGGAGCTGGAAAAACCACCTGTTTCTACATGATCGCAGGGCTGGTGCAGGCTGATGCCGGGCAAGTCCTGATCGACGACGAAGATATTACCCGCCTGTCAATGCACGGGCGTGCCCGCAAAGGGATCGGTTATCTTCCCCAAGAGGCCTCTGTTTTCCGCCGACTGTCAGTACGCGACAACATTCTCGCAATCCTAGAAACTCGCAAGGGACTCAGTCGCGCGGAGCGAGAAAAACAGGCGCAGGAGCTGCTTGAAGAGTTTAACATTACCCACATTGAAAACAGTCTCGGAATGGCTCTATCCGGTGGGGAAAGACGTCGAGTAGAGATTGCCCGCGCCCTCGCTACAAACCCGAGCTTTGTCCTACTCGACGAACCCTTTGCCGGTGTCGACCCCATCTCAGTAAATGATATTAAATACATAATTCGCCATTTGCGTGACAGGGATATCGGCGTTCTGATCACAGACCACAATGTAAGGGAAACCCTGGATATCTGCGAAACCGCCTATATCGTCAGCGAGGGCCATATCATTGCCTCAGGCACACCAAATGACGTCCTTGCCAATCAGCAAGTGCGGGAAGTCTATTTGGGACACGAGTTCACCATTTAATGGCGAATGATGACAAACATAATCAAATAAGCGAAATATCGAGAGCCACATCATATTTTATTTTTGGACTGACCATTCAATTGCCGGTAGTCGGCACGCTTATTGCTTGTAATAGTTTGGGGGCCGGGGTAGTCTGCGCCATCTCGGGTTAACTTTGACGAACCCATTGTCGCACCGGCCTGCAGCCCTAAACTATGAAGCAGTCTCTCCAGCTCAAGCTCGGCACACAGCTAACAATGACTCCCCAGTTGCAGCAGGCAATACGCCTCCTGCAACTTTCTACATTGGATTTACAGCAGGAAGTTCAAGCGGCCCTCGATAGCAACCCAATGTTAGAGGTTGAGAGCGAGGACCTGACTCCTGCAACAGCGATTACCGAAAAAAACGCCCAGCAAGAGCCCCCAACCACCTCGGAGGAAGGCTTAAACAGCACCTCCAGTGAAGAGAAAGAGCTTGGCGATACCGACTGGAGCCAGGACATTCCAACAGAGCTGCCGGTTGATTCTCATTGGGATGACATTTACAGCAGCTATAGCGGCCCAGCAGAGGGGGAAGACTCCAATTTTGAGCGCAACAGCTCAACTGATACGCTGCAGGACCACCTACGCTGGCAATTAAACCTAACTGCTCTGTCTAGCCACGACAAGTGGATCGGCGAGCACCTCATTGATGCGATCGATCCGAACGGACTACTCAACACTGACGTTGATGATGTTGCCACCTCCCTACAAGTCGACGAGGATGAGGTAGCGGCCGTACTTAAAGCTGTGCAACAGTTTGAACCTGCCGGCTGCGGGGCCAGAAGCCTCCAAGAGTGTTTATTGCTTCAGTTAAAACAGCTACCAGGAGAAACCCCGTGGCTGAAAGAGGCACAGGCCATCATTGAGCGCCACCTGGAATTGCTTGGGAAAAGAGACTTCAGGCAGCTCAGCAGGCGCTCACGCCTCAACGAATCTCAATTAGGTGAGGTGATCCGCCTTATCCAGACTTTAACCCCTAATCCCGGTGAGGAATTTAATGGCGAGCAACCTGCTTACGTCATTCCTGACATTATTGTGTCGCGCAAAGAACACCGCTGGCTGGTTGAACTGAACCCGGAAATCACCCCCAAAATCCGCATCAATGGGCAATATGCATCCCTGGTAAAACGAGCGGATAACTCACGGGACAACAACTTTTTACGGGATCACCTCCAAGAGGCCCGATGGTTCCTTAAAAGCTTACAGAGCCGCCACGACACCCTACTAAAAGTTGCCACCTCAATTGTGGATAAGCAGCAGGGCTTTTTTGAAGAGGGGCCGGAGGCGATGAGACCGATGGTTCTGGCTGATATTGCCGAAACCATTGGCATGCATGAATCCACCATCTCTCGAGTAACTACTCAGAAATACATGTTGACCCCACGTGGAGTATTCGAACTCAAATATTTCTTCTCCAGTCACGTCAGCACAGATTCTGGAGAGGACGCCTCGTCCACAGCCATTCGAGCTCTAATTCGCAAGCTAATTGATTCAGAGGCGCCACGAAAACCGCTCTCTGACAATAAAATCACCCAGGAATTGGATAAGCAAGGCATCAAGGTTGCGCGACGAACAGTAGCGAAATACCGCGAATCCATGGGTATCCCCTCCTCAAGTGAGAGAAAAAGGCTGGTTTAGACTCTCCTATAAAATTCAACCAGCAATTTTGACCGCAACACTATAGATAGTCATGCACTAATGACGCCTTCCGCCGCCCACCTGCGACCAAAATCCAAAATTTGAGTGTATCCTTCCATTCTGGCCCACTTCCTAGTAGGGTTGCGACCCGATAGGGGGTGAGCGCGGACTTGTGATGCACTTTTAAGGAGAAATCCATGCAGATCAATATTAGTGGCCACCATGTCGACGTAACCTCACCTATGCGCAGCTACTGCGAAAGCAAAATGGAGAAGCTGTCCAGGCACTACGACAATATCACCAACGCGCAAGTTATTTTGTCCGTCGAAAAGCTGATCCAAAAAGCTGAAGCGACAGTACATATCAATGGTCACGACCTCTGTGCAGGGTCTGAGGACAGAGATATGTACGCGGCAATTGATGCGCTCACTGATAAGCTGGACCGCCAACTGAAAAAACACAAAGAGAAGTTGCAGAACCATCGCTGAACTATGACACTGGAAGCATTACTCTCTCCCCGCCTCAGCCTTTGCCACTTGGCGGGGAGCAGCAAAAAAAGTTACTGCTCAATATTGCCCAGGCGATTGCCGAACAATATCCCCAACACGACTCCGACACAGTTTTTAACCAGCTGATCGCCCGTGAGCGCCTGGGCTCCACTGGTATTGGTGATGGTGTCGCAATCCCCCATTGCAGATTGCCCGGATGCGATAGTCCCATCGGAGTTCTCTGTACCACACAGCCCGCCATTGATTTTGACTCTGTCGATCGCCAGCCAGTCGACTTGTTATTTACTCTCCTGGTTCCCGAAGATGCGGAGCAGGAACATCTGGATACACTGGCAGAAATTGCCGCCTTGTTTTCCGATAGCCTGGTAAGAGATAAGCTAAGGCAAGCACAGAGTAGTGATGAACTCTACGCCCTCGCTATTGATAGTACTGCAGCCGCTTGAGGGCAGTTCGGTTAGCAGCTGACATTGACTCCGGTGTTTAAGTGGTACAACAAGCGGAACAATAAAGACTTGACCAAAGAAAAGGGCTCCCCATGCGCTTGGTGATAATTAGTGGCCGCTCCGGTTCCGGTAAAAGTTCTGCCCTGCAGTTATTGGAGGATGTTGGCTTCAACTGCATCGACAACCTCCCCACCAGCCTTCTCCCCGAGCTGGTTAAGCGAGTCAGGGCACAACCGCCGAAAGAGAATACCCCTTTGGCCTTAGGTGTCGATGCCCGCAACCTTTGGCAAGACATCAGGCAGGCTCCCGGCGTAATCGAATCTTTGCGCGAGGCGGGAGTGCAATGCGATGTTATTTATCTCGATGCGCGAGAGCCAGTATTGGTACAGCGATTCAGCGAGACCCGACGAAAGCACCCCCTCAGCAATGACTGCACCCACCTACTAGAAGCCCTCAACCAGGAAAAAGAGCTGCTCACCCCCATCTCCACCATCGCGGATATGGTTATTGATACCAGCACCTTGAGTTTGCACCAGCTGCGTGAACTGATTAAAAATCGTGTTGTTGGTGAACAATCAAACAGCATGGCGATTCTTTTCCAGTCCTTTGGGTTCAAACATGGGGTGCCAGTGGATGCAGACTTGATTTTTGACCTACGCTGCCTGCCCAATCCCTATTGGGAACCTGCTCTAAGAGAAAAAACCGGTAAGGATATCGAAGTCGCTGAATTCTTGCGCTCTCACCCAGAGACCGCAAAGATGGAGGCTGACATCACCAACTTTCTGGAAAACTGGCTGCCCTCGTACCAGAAAAGTAATCGCAGCTACACCTGTGTCTCTATCGGCTGCACTGGGGGCCGACATCGATCAGTTTATATGGTTGAACAGCTGGTAAAGAAATTTTCCAAAGAGTTTGATAACGTCCAGATACGCCACAGGGAGCAACAAAAATAGATTTTTGTCGAGCAGCGCAATGCAGAAACACCAACTGACCATCATCAATAAACTCGGCTTGCACGCCCGCGCTGCAAGCAAGTTCGCGCAGACCTCCTCCAGGTTCTGCTCCAATATTAAAGTGCATTGCCAGGGTAAAGCCGTAGATGGAAAAAGCGTGATGGCCCTGATGTTACTAGCTGCAGGCAAAGGCACGGAGCTGGAATTGGAAATAGAGGGGACAGATGAAAATGCTGCCCTGGAAGCTATCAGCACACTGATCTCCGATCGATTCGGCGAAGCTGAATAGAGGCCGGTATACTATTGCCAGGAAAAGCTCACTCTAAACATTAAATCGCTAAGCTTTTACATCGCCTCCCAAATCCACCATTAGCAGTAAGGACTTGTTGTGCCCAGCTCTCCCCAAGCCGAAATCAAATTCCGCGCACAAAGTCAGCTGGGTGAGCTGTATGCCGCGCTGGATAGCGGTACGGGACAAGAAGTCCGGCGCATGCTCAAGACCCTGACTCCGCAAAGTGTTGCGCAATTGCTGGAGAGCTCTCCACCGCGTATCCGCCAGGTACTTTGGAATTTGGTGGACAGGGAAATAGAGGGTGAGGTCCTACAGGAACTCACCGACGATGTACGCAGCCTGATCCTCGCCACTATGGATACCGAGGAGATGGTGGAGGTGATGGAAGGCCTGGATGCCGACGACATCGCCGATATACTTCAGCAGCTGCCGGAGCGAGTTGTTGCCGAAGTGCTCTCATCGATGACGGAAACCGACCGCCTCCGGGTTGAAAGTGTTCTCGCCTATGATGAGAACACGGCTGGCGGTTTAATGGATACGGACACTATCTCTGTCCGCCCCAACCTGACTCTCGATGTGGTACTTCGCTACCTTAGGCGCCATGAACAACTACCGGAATCTACCGACAGCCTTTTTGTGATTAACCGGAGGGGCCAATATATCGGTCTCTTGCCACTATCCAAACTTCTCACCACAGACCCATCGGTGACAGTTCGCGAAGTGGTCAATACCGATGTGGAACCAATACCCGCAGATATGCCCGACACAGAAGTCGCGCGCTTGTTTGAGAAATATGACTGGATTACCGCACCAGTAGTCGATGAGGATAACCGCCTGCTGGGGCGAATCACCATTGACGATGTAGTGGATGTTATCCGAGAGGATGCAGACCACTCCCTGATGAGCCTTGCCGGCCTCGATGAAGAGGAAGACACCTTTGCCCCAGTAGGGCGCACTGCGCGGCGCCGGGCCGTTTGGCTGGGTATTAATCTGCTCACAGCTCTGCTTGCCTCCTGGGTGATCAGTTTGTTCCAAAATACCCTGGACAAGGTGGTAGCCCTAGCAGTCCTAATGCCCATCGTCGCCAGCATGGGAGGCGTGGCCGGTAGCCAAACGCTGACAGTGGTCATTCGCGGTATGGCCTTAGGCCAGATAGGACGCAGTAATTTAAGCTGGCTACTTTCCCGTGAGCTGGGTTCGGCGGCACTCAATGCTCTTTTGTGGGCGCTTGTGATGGGCTTGATAACCGCCATGTGGTTTGGCGATATATGGATTGCGGTCATTATCCTTGCCGCCATGATAATCAACCTATTAACCGCCGCACTCGCCGGAGCGATATTACCAGTAGCATTGCGTGCCATGAATATAGACCCGGCACTGGCCGGCGGGGTAGCGCTTACTACAGTCACCGATGTAGTAGGCTTTATGTCTTTTCTGGGCTTGGCCACTTGGTACTTTAGCTAAACCACCTCTGAACCAAGCCCCCTTATTTACCGAAAGCGAATCAAAGATGTACGAATACGATGACTACGATGACGACCTGCCGAAAAGTAAATCTCAGGTCAAAAAAGAAATGCACGAGCTGCAGGATCTCGGCAAGCAACTAACCGAGCTCTCCAAGGCCCAACTGGCTGAAGTCCCCATAGATGAGGACTTACAGGAGGCTATTGCTACGCTACATCGGATCAAATCCAATGAGGCTCGCCGGCGCCAGATGCAGTACATCGGCAAGTTGATGCGCAGTGCCGATCAAGAGGCGATAGAATCAGTGTTGAACCGTTTTAAAGAGCGAGACCACCAATACCTGCGTTTCGATAAAATGGCCGAAGACTGGCGCAAACGACTACTGGAGGAAGGCAGTAGTGCCCAGGGGGAGTTCTTTGACCAGCATACAAGTGTCGATCACCAACAGCTGCGCCAACTGATTAGGGACTCCCATCGAGAAATCAAAAACAATAAGCCTCCAACCAATCAACGAAAATTATTTCGCTATCTTCGCGACTTCTTTATCCAGGAAGCGGACTAGGGGCTCCGGGCGCTCCAGTGTGAACTGGCTGGCAGCGCCCGCAATCAAGTCATCAGAAGTTATTGCGCTTTCTTATCCCCAGAAGCCGGTACAAAGTCCAAAGCCAAAGAGTTTAGGCAGTAGCGCAAACCAGTGGGCTCCGGGCCATCTTTAAAAACATGTCCCAAGTGTTCCCCGCACTTTGATAACACCTCAGTCCGCTTCAAGCCCCAGCTGTAATCGTCCTTTAAGACAATATTTTTTGGGTAGGCAACATCCCAAAAGCTGGGCCAACCAGTACCCGATTCAAACTTCTGCTCAGAGCTGAAAACCGGTAAACGGCAACCTGCGGTAACATAAACCCCTTTCTCTTTGTTATTCAGAAGCTTGCCACTAAAAGCGGGCTCGGTACCTTTTTTCCAGAGAACTTTGTAGCGATCCTCTGGCAGGATCTGCTTCCAGACAGACTTAGGGATCTGATCGAGATCAGTCCCCTCTGCAATATGCTTTTCAGCTTGAGCGACCGTCATATTCTGATCGCGCTGGTGGTCATCGGCCTCAGAGCACGCCGAAAGGGTGGCGGCGCCACAAAGGAGGGTGAACAATATTGAATACCATGCCATCTGCTGTGCTCCTTCTACAGGGAATCAACACTAAGATTAGATGGCTATAGGGTAATTAAAGTTCAGGCGGCAGGCGGCAGCTGCTCCTCAGGGCGGGCCTCAACCTGCGACTCATTTCCCTCATCCTCCAGGACTGCTCCCTGGCGTTTAGCACCGTCACCATCGAATAACTTCTCAAATCGCATTTGTGGATCAGCCCAACCACCACTTATTCGGTAACTGACACTGGCGACTTTCTTAACTTGCTTTTTAAATGCCTTACTGATCAGGTAAACACCTGCCGCCGCAGGTAATCCCCCTGCCAAGGCTGCAACCAGAGCGAGGTTATTCCCCACCGGCAAGGTAGCCACTAAGGTCAAGTCCAAATCTTCACGGACTAAATTCACTCGTCCAGCCATCTGCAGTTCACTGGTCGGGCCCTCTACCTGGATCGGAACCGCAATAAGGAGCTGACCATCGCCTTCAAAGACCACTTCGCCCCTCACCCGATCAAAGGCCATACCACTTTTATAGAGATCTGAAAAATCAAGGCGTAAACGTCGAGCCCAAGTATCGAAGTTAAACAGCGACAATAAACGCAACACGGTAGAGCCCGTCGCACCAGTAGAGCGCAGAAACCGACCATCGCGAATATCAATTTTGAGCTCCCCGGATAGCAGGCTGCTTTTCACCTGCGTCGGAGATCCCGCCCACTTAAAAGCGGTTTCAAAACTCGCCGACTTGCTTTCAATCAACGGCTCATGTCCCATCTCCCGCTGAATATCCGCGAGATCATCAGCCACCAACCGACCGATAAACTGTGATGATTCCTGCCCCTCAGCATCCCTCATCCATACCAGCTCGGCACCCGCTTCATTTTTGCCTTTGCCCTGCCCTTCAAGGCGGAACCCCCTCACCGTACCAAAGATGTCACTCAGCACCAGACGATCTACAGATGGCCTTAATTTAAATGACCAAGGACCCAATGCTTCCTCACCTATTTGCAGGCTTTCAGTACTGAAGTCAATCTGTGGCAAACTGGTAAAGTCAAACCCGGCCAAAGGGTCTGATACCACCTCTTCTATAAAGGGGTCCAAGGGGAACGCCTCATCGCCCAGTTCAGGCTGTTTTTCAGGCATTGGCAAGCGCAAGTGAGCGAGCTTCAAGCTCAACGGTGCAGTGCCATCCAATAGTCCAGCCAGATCCCCCGCAACCATTTCACTGTCAATTTTAAGCTTCCAGTTTGCCCCGACTCCCTCACCTTTAACATGGATATGCTCAATATCCACAGAACCCAGCTGCAACTGGTCAGTGCTGAGATCCAAGCGCACCGGTAGCGGTTGACTAGAACTCTCCTCAGCATCTACCGGTTTTTTTGTGGCTGCCGCAAAGGTATTGCCTTCTCTGTCGCCCGTTGGCTCAGAGGACTGATAGATGTCCAACAACGACTTCCAACGAAGAAAATCTACAGTGGAAATATCTCCTGTGACCGTTAACTCTCGTTTAGAAGGCAAGTTAGCCTCCGAATTCAAAGCAATCGCAGCTCGATCCAACTCCCCATCGATCAGCCAAAACTGCCCTTGTAAGTGCTCACCGTAATCCATATGGAACAAGCTACCCTGCTCCCCGATAGGCACTCGTAATACAAAATTGGTTTCCGCTTCCGCTTCCTTGCCCAAGGGCTCAGGCAAGTTAACTGCGACGCCTGTCAGATTTGAGGTAAGTTCAAATATTGCGGCGTAGGGTGTTTCAGCTGATTTCGCAGGAATGGTCACCAGGGCCTGGTAATCCATCCCACCCTCGAGCCACTGCAGCTCCGGCCGTGAACTCCATGCATGTACCGACTCAATCAGCGCATTACCGTCAATAATCACCTGGGTTTCCCTCGCATCCCCCTCACCGAAGTGCTGGATACGTGCAGTCAGCGGGCGTCCCCACAATTTGCCTTTGACCTTGGTGCCCTCAAGGCCTGTAGTACTGTCATATTTAACCAAGCCATTGAGTGCAGTCGTATCAAGACGCAGCCCCTGCAACTGAAGACCACCGTGATTCAATTTGAGTTCAACATGCTGCTTAGGCGCTACAGTTGCTCCTCCCAATGGAAGAGACAGGGACACGGCGCCATCTAATTGGCCCGTCAGAGTCCAGTCATCAAAGGCACTTCCAAGGTGATCCCTGATTGGTGATTCACGCAACAGACGCAATCCATCGGCGGCAGGACCAGCCACACCAGTTCGCACGTCCAGGCGTGAGCCTCCCCCGCTTGAGGAGTTACTGCAACCTGGATATTTTTCGCATCCATGCTCCAAAGCTTGGCTTTATTGGCGTTGACCCGCACAATTTCATCATCGAGCAACAAGCGACCATCCACTTGTCGAACTCCAGGCCAGTCACTGGCGTAATCCAAGCTCGCATTTGAAAAATCGAGCGCCAACTGAATAGTCCGGCGCTTAGAGTGAACCCCGATCGCTCGAAGGGATTCATCCTTGCCATCTTTGCTATAACTACTGCCGCGATAAATAAAAGCTGCGCTCTCAACGCGCCCTTGATTGTTTTCACCCAAACCAGTTTTCAGCCATTTGCGCAAGTCATCACTGACAACAAATGGCACCAGCTCTTCTTGAGTAACAACACCCGCATCTTTCAAAGACAGGGACAGCACCAGATCCGCCGGTCGTGTCTGGGCGTAAAAAGGTAGTGAAAGCATAAACTGTCCACCGACCTCTCCGAGCTCACCATTCAGCATCAATGGGCCCGAAAAGACGGTAACTGCATTCTGCGCCTTATCGACATTCCAAGAGATGGTGCCGCTGGCTTGCTCAAACCCAAAGGCGTTTTTGTACAGGTTGGGAAAGTGTGCCCCCAGGGGAGTGCCATCGAGCTCAACCCGACCGCTGGCGCCCTCAACTTGTAAATATCCGCTCAGTTGGGCAATAGCCGGGGCTCCACGGAATGCTTCAGCGGTAATATCTTTCAGGTTTGCACTTATCTCTAACTGACGGCCCGCACCAGTCCGAAGACGCACGCTGTGTAATTGGCCTCGAGGCTTTAGAGCGCGCAACCACTCATCAGCAGCTCCCTCGAGCAGAGACAGGCGATTTAAAATACCGCTCCATCCTGCGAGATCAACCACATCAGCCACTAGGGACAACCCTTCTTGATCGCTTCTCACCTGCAGATTGAGCGGCGGCATTTGCAGGTCCTGCCAGTCAATTTGAATATTCTGCAAAGCTAATCGCCAGTGCTCACCAGGCAGCCAACGCCCAGACAAATCCCCAGAAAAAGCTCTCAGTGGGGCCAGGCTATGCTCCTCTATATCATTTGCCTTTTGCATATCGGCCAAGCTCTCAACTTGAGCCAGATCCACCTGACCGACTATGCGATAGCCACTGGCAGCATTACTGTGAAGCCATAAGCGGCCATCTGCCCATTTCTTCCCTTTCCAATGGAACCGGTCAGGCAACGGAGTAAGTTCGTGCAGCAAGTCAATGATATCTTCGTCGAGTAGCAACTCATTAAGCTGCATATAGCCCCGCAGTGAGAAGTGCTCTTTATCTTTCGGGTTGCCCCGCCCCTCTAGCACAACCCGCAGGGTCTCTTCATCAACTTGGCTACTCTCCCCTTCACGGGAAATAAAAGCCCGTGCAGTCAGTCGGTGAAAATCTCCACTATTTTCCAGCTGGATTTCAGGCAAATTAATTTCTGCCAGCTGCTCATCGGGAAGGCGCACAGTGATCGCTGCATCACTGATTTGGATTTTGGGGCTCAATTGGAACAGGCGGGCCGGATCTGCGGCTTCGGGATTAGGTGCAGTGCTGCCTTCAAGCTTAAGTGGGGCATCGGGAAACCCCTGCAGATACCAGAGGCCATTTTCATCGCGGTTGAGCCCGGCCGAAAACTGATTCATTTGCAGGTCTTTCCAGACCAACTCTCTATTCCATAGGCTGGAAAGCAAATCCAGCTGGAACAGACCGTGCCCCATTCTCAGCTCACCGTGTTCCCCCAGGCGCAGCCCATCCAGCTGCAATGCAACTTCAAGGGCCTCCCAACGCAGGGAAATACGATCCATCTGTACAGGAACACCAAGCTGCTCACTAAGCCAATGACTAATCTGTGGACGATAGTTCTCTACCTGCGGGGACAGCAATCGCCCTGTCTGCACGATGATTGCCAGGGCAATCACCAAGCTTATCGACAGCAACCAGAATTTTCTTGCAATCCAGCGTATTACAACCATCGCTATACCCTCACCAGCGAACAGGCGTAGACCGAGTGCTGACAATAAGCTCTCGTAGCTTGCGGGCGGGTGAATAAAGGATTACACAAGAACAATGTCATACTGCTCCTGGTTGTAAATGGGCTCTACCTGGAATTGGATAGGCCGACCAATAAATTCTTCAAGGTCGGCGACATTGGCCGACTCTTCATCGAGCAAAAGATCTATTACCACCTGGCTAGCCAGCACCATTATTTTTTCACTATCGTAAGAGCGCGCTTCACGAATAATCTCACGGAAAACCTCGAAACAAACCGTCTCAGCACTCTTTAGGGTCCCCCTACCACTACAGACTGAGCAGGGTTCACATAAAATCTGTCCCAATGACTCTCTGGTGCGCTTGCGAGTCATTTCAACCAATCCAAGCTCTGAGACCCCAGTGATGCTGGACTTGGCATGATCCCGTTCCAGAGCCTTTTCCAGGGTGCGCAAGACTTGCCTCTGGTGCTCAGGATCTTTCATATCGATAAAATCGATAATGATAATCCCCCCAGATTCCTCAAACGCAACTGGCGGGCAATTGCTGTGGCGGCCTCCAGATTGGTTTTGAAGATAGTCTCTTCCAGATTCCGGTGGCCAACAAAAGCACCGGTATTGACGTCAATCGTACTCATCGCTTCTGTCTGCTCTACGATCAGGTAGCCGCCAGACTTTAAAGTTACTTTGTTGTGCAGTGCTCTTCTTATCTCCTCTTCAACACCGTACAAATCAAACAGTGGGCGCTCACCGGGGTAGTGCTCCAGACGACCGGCAATCTCCGGCGCATATTTACCGGCAAATTCTGCCGCACGACCGTGAGCCTCACGGGAGTCTATACGAATCTTTTCTGTATAGGGGCGCGCAAGGTCACGCAATGCACGCATAAATAACGGAAGATCCTCATAGATAACCGAAGGCACCGGACGCTCCTTGATTCGCTCGTCCAGCTCGCCCCACAATTTGTATAGGAACGGGATATCCCTCAACAGCTCTTCCTCGCTCACCCCCTCGGCAACAGTACGTAAAATAAAGCCTCCGTCAGCAGACAAGCCATCCTCTGCGAGGCGCAGTGAAGCCGCTTCAACCAATTGGCGCAGCCGCTCTCGTTCGCTCTCATCTTCAATACGGTTGGAGATGCCGATATGGCGGGTTTGCGGCATATATACCAGATAGCGCGCAGAGACCGATAAATGGGTAGTCAGTCGAGCCCCTTTACTGCTGATCGGGTCTTTCACCACCTGTACAATCAGTGACTGCCCCTCCCTGACCAAAGCGCGAATATCTGCTACCTCAGCATCCCGCGCCTCCATGCCTTCATCATCGAGAGGCGCGATATCCGACGCATGAATAAAGCCTGCACGTTCAAGGCCAATATCGACAAAAGCCGCCTGCATCCCGGGTAATACACGAATCACCTTTCCCTTGTAGATATTGCCTACAATCCCGCGCCGCGCGCTGCGCTCCAGATAGACTTCCTGAAGCACACCATTCTCTACCAAGGCCACCCGGGTTTCGGTTGGTGCGACATTAATTAACAGCTCTTCGCTCAAGATTGGCCCTCCTGCCAATAGGGAATTCCCGCATGATCCAGCATCGGAATCAGAGCTTCCAGGGGGAGTCCGACAACATTGCTATAACTGCCACTAAAAGCTTCTACCAAGGCGGCGCCAAAACCCTGTATACCGTAACCGCCGGCCTTATCGACAGGTTCCCCGGTCCTCCAGTAATCTGCTATTTGAGCTCTGGACAGGTGGCGAAACCTCACTCGAGTTTCCACCACGCGGCTAAACTGGCATTCCTGGGAGCGCAAACACACTGCAGTAAACACAGAGTGCTCTACACCCGACAAAGTCAACATCATGGATTCAAAGTCAGTAAAATCTTCCGGCTTTTCCAGTAATCTGTCGCCCGCCATAACCACCGTATCCGCTCCCAAGGTCCAAAGCCCTTCTGGACAGCCAGCAGCGCGAAATCCAGCGATAACCTTGTCATGAGCCAGGCGCTCTATGTACTCAAGAGTACTTTCATTAGGTTGCTTTTGTTCTATAACAGAAGGTGATAATTGGGAAAAAGACACCCCAATTTGGGTCAATAGTTCGGCGCGACGCGGTGAACCCGAGGCTAAAAGAAGTCGATTGTCAGAAGCGCTTTTTGTCACTCTAATACATATTCCCTGTGGGCCAGCGGCTGATTATAGCGATACTGTTCGAAAAATGATCGATTTTTTACACTGATTTACAGTGCTGACGAGACGGTCAACGAACGTGTAAACGCCCGGAAAGGCTCCTCAGCCATGGGGTCACCCAGGGCCAGAGCAGGGCTGTGGTAAGAGCTGGCCACAGGAAGGTCAGCCCGGGTACCGACTTCCCCTCAAGGCCATGCACCCAATTGCCCACGACTTGGTGAATACCCACCAGAACAAATACCCACAATAATTGCTGGGCGGGGTTAAATGCTCGGGTACGCTGGTATGTAAGCAGACTGAAATAGGCGAGAACCGACAGGGCTAGGGCGTGAGTTCCCAGGCTCGCCCCAGTAGCCAAATCCTGGAATATACCGATCACCCAGGCGAACCCCACGCCAAAGCTCTGAGGCATGCGAGTAATCCAGAATATCACCAGCAAGGCCGGAAATGCAGGACGAAACCAAAGCCATTGTTGCGGCAAAGGCATAACGGCAAGCAGCAAGGACAGCAGAATCGTGACCGCAATAAACCAGCGGTTATTCGCTTGCAACAGAGCGTCCTCCATCGCCGATAACCGCTAATACAAATCGACTGCGATTCATTCGTCCCCTAGGTAGCACTTCGGCCTCCGCAAAGGGTTTCCCCGGATCTCTCTGCACCGAAATAACCTCTCCAACCGGATAACCCGCAGGAAACCGACTTCCCAGACCAGAACTGAGTAACAAGTCGCCTTCACGGATATCACTTGTATTGGCGAGATGACGCAACTTCAGACGATACAGGTCACCTGTTCCCTCAGCGACAGTGCGCATGCTGTTGCGTAAAACCTGGACAGGAATAGCATGACTTGAATCAGTGATCAGCAGGATACGACTATAAGAGTCACCAGCCTCAATCACCTGCCCCAGCAAACCGCTGGCATCCATTACCGGGGTGCCAATATCAACGCCGTCATCCCGGCCCTTGTCAATCAGCAGTACATGCTCCAGAGGGTCAGGGGTAACACCCACCACCTGGGCCACCAGTACTCGGTCGTCGACCATTTCCGCCGAATTCATCAGCTCTTTTAGCTGAGTATTCTCCGCTTTGACGGCAGCCAATAACTGGCTGCGTTGTTCCAGTAACAGTACCTGCCGCTTGAGGCGACTGTTCTCTTCTTGTAACTCCTCGCGAGAGCGAAACTGTTCATCCGCCCAATCACCCACACGCTCAGGGGCACCTGTCACCCAATACAGTGGAGCGATCACCCCAGATAAGCGTTCGCGAACAGGCTGAAACCAATTGGTGTAATGATCGGAGACGATCAGCAAGATTGCGAGTATGGCGAGAAAGCCCAAGCGGTATTCAGCAGAGGGACCGCGGGTAAATAGCGGTTTCACAGGCAATTCCCTCTTAGCAGGTCAATCAAAGACAATGAGATCAGCACAAGCTATAAAAGTGCTTGCTCTGTTTTTATTACAGGGAGCCCCCGGATAAAACCACAGGCTCCCTAACTATATTACGCAATGCCGTCTGTCAGTTAGACATCAAGTAGAGGCGGCTGCGGTCCAACATATCCAGTGCTTTGCCGCCACCGCGGGCCACGCAAGTCAGGGGGTCATCAGCAACAATTACCGGCAGACCGGATTCTTCCATTAGCAGGCGATCGAGATCGCGCAGCAGGGCACCACCACCGGTCAGTACCATGCCGCGCTCAGCGATATCGGAAGCCAATTCGGGGGGAGATTGTTCCAGTGCGCTTTTGACCGCTTGTACAATCCCGGTCAGCGGCTCTTGCAGGGCCTCGAGAATTTCATCGGAGTTCAGGGTGAAACTGCGGGGGACACCTTCGGCCAGGTTGCGGCCACGCACGTCGATTTCGCGAACCTCACTGCCCGCATAGGCGCAGCCAATTTCTTCTTTAATTCGCTCGGCGGTCGCATCACCGATCACACTGCCGTAGTTGCGACGCACATAGTTGACGATAGCCTCATCAAAGCGGTCACCGCCAATGCGCACAGAATCGGAGTAAACTACACCATTGAGGGAAATAATGGCAATCTCAGTGGTGCCCCCACCGATATCCACTACCATAGAGCCGCTCGCTTCCTCGACATTTAGGCCAGCACCTATTGCAGCTGCCATGGGCTCTTCGATCAGCGATACTTCGCGGGCACCGGCGCCCAGGGCAGACTCGCGAATAGCGCGGCGCTCCACTTCTGTGGACTGGCAGGGAACGCATACCAGCACTCTTGGGCTCGGGCGCATCCAACTATTTTCGTGCACTTTCTTAATAAAGTGCTGCAACATTTTTTCAGTCACCTGGAAGTCGGCGATAACACCATCCTTCAGCGGGCGAATAGCGGTAATATTGCCTGGGGTCCGGCCGAGCATGCGTTTAGCTTCTACTCCGACAGCCTCAACAATTTTCTGGCCATTGTAGTGACGGATTGCGACGACAGAGGGTTCGTCGAGTACTACGCCGCGATCGCGAACGTAAATCAGCGTGTTGGCAGTTCCCAGGTCGATGGAGAGATCACTGGAAAACATACCCCGCAAACGTTTAAACATGGAATTCGATTACCTTGTACTAATTATCAGCCCCCAGGTCGGGCACTGCGGGCGCGGCTTCTTTTATGGATACAAATCCTAATTAGTCCGCATAAATAATTCTGAGTTCCGAGCCGCATTTCGAATCGGATTCTACGCAAAATACCGGAGTCTCTCATCACTCGGCAGGTTTCGGCAAACTCTAACAACGGCTAGGCATCAGGGCAAGGCTGAAGGGAGGTCATTTGAGGCCCACTATTCATTACAGCCCCGGCCGGTGAGAATATACCCTCATTGTGCTAAATTTGCCGGTTCTGTCCGCCACATATCATACGGGCAGCTTTCGACTCGCAACTCAAGCTGGAGGAGTCCATCACCATGACAGTGGATACGCAAACTGTAGAAAAACTTGCGGAGTTGGCCCGAATCGCCATATCCAAAGAAACCATCGATGAAGTCAGCAACCGTCTCGGGGATGTTTTGCAATTGGTAGACCAGCTGCAATCCACCAATACCGATGGTATCGCCCCGATGGCGCACCCACTGGACGAAGTTCAGGAGCTTCGCACCGACACAGTAACAGAGACTGACAATCGAGAAGACTTCCTAACACTGGCTCCCCAAACCGAAGAAGGCCTCTACCTGGTTCCCAAAGTGATTGATTAACCGGTCCAACACCAACGAAATCCACCTAAATACCCAGCCCTCAGCCCGTCTAGAGCCTTTAAGGGAATAACATGCATCAGCTTACTATCGCCGAGATCATCCGTGGATTGCGGAGCAAAGAGTTCTCAAGTACAGAGCTAACCCGCCATTTACTCGGCCGCATCCAGCAACTGGACAGCAACTACAACAGTTTTATTACCGTCACCGAAGAGAGCGCCCTAGCGCAAGCCGCAGCCGCCGACCAACGCCTGGCCAACGGAGAGGCACCGGCACTGTGCGGTGTGCCCATCGCCCACAAAGATATTATTTGCACTAACGGCGTGCGCACCAGCTGTGCCTCAAAAATGCTGGATAATTTTATCCCTCCCTACGATGCCACGGTGGTAGATAACCTCAACGCTGCCGGCACCGTCTCCCTGGGCAAGACCAATATGGATGAATTCGCCATGGGCTCATCCAACGAAAGCAGCTTTTACGGCCCAGTAAAAAACCCCTGGAATACCCGCTGTGTGCCCGGCGGTTCCTCCGGTGGCTCAGCTGCGGCAGTTGCTGCACAACTGATACCCGGCGCTACAGCTACCGATACCGGCGGCTCTATTCGCCAGCCGGCAGCGTTGACAAACACCACCGGGCTGAAGCCCACCTACGGGCGTATTTCCCGCTACGGTATCGTTGCCTACGCCTCCAGCCTGGATCAGGCCGGCCCCATAGCCCGCAATGCGGAAGACGCTGCTTATTTGCTCTCCGCCATGGCCAGCCACGACCCGAAAGATTCCACCAGTCTGAAGCAGCAGCTCACTGACTTTTCCGCCGAACTGAATAACCCGATCGCCGGGCTGCGGATCGGAGTACCCCGAGAGTACTTTGGGGAGGGGCTTAACCCTGAAACCGCAAGCCGGGTTCAGGAAGCTTTGAGAGCGTTTGAAAAGCTGGGGGCTCAACTGGTCGATATCAGCCTGCCACATACCGAGTTAGCGATACCTGCTTACTATGTGATCGCCCCCGCTGAAGCCTCTGCCAACCTATCTCGATTCGATGGGGTGCGCTATGGCTACCGCTGTGAAGAGCCCAAAGACCTGCGCGATCTCTATATGCGCTCCCGTGGTGAAGGCTTCGGTGAAGAAGTGCAGCGTCGCATCCTGGTAGGCACCTACGCCCTGTCCGCCGGTTATTACGATGCTTATTACAACAAAGCCCAACAGGCCCGACGCCTGATCAAGCAGGACTTTGTCGAAGCATTCGAAAAAGTGGATGTGATTATGGGCCCCACGACCCCCTCCCCCGCTTTCGAGCTTGGCGCAAAGAGCGCTGACCCGGTAGCTATGTACCTGGAGGATATCTACACCATCGCCACCAACCTCGCCGGACTACCGGGCATGTCTGTACCCTGTGGCCTGGTGGACAATATGCCAGTGGGCCTGCAAATAACCGGTAATTACCTGGAAGAGGCGCGCATGCTCAATATCGCCCACCAATACCAACAGGTAACCGACTGGCACAAAGCCAGCGCCGTATAAGGAGATAAATTGTGGAATGGGAAATCGTTATCGGGTTGGAAATTCACGTCCAGCTCTCCACCCAGTCAAAACTCTTTTCCGGCGCTAGCATCCGCTTTGGCGCCGAGCCGAATACCCAGGCATGCGCTGTGGACCTGGCCATGCCAGGCACACTGCCGGTACCCAATGAGGAAGCATTTCGTTTTGCAGTAATGTTCGGCCTGGCGATGAACGCAGAGATCGGCAAGCGCTCTGTTTTTGAACGCAAGAATTACTTCTATCCCGACTTGCCCAAGGGCTATCAAACCACTCAATTGGAGCAGCCGATTGTCGGCCCAGGTGAAGTGGAAATTCACCTGGAAGATGGCAGCAGTAAGAAGGTGCGTTTGCACCACGCTCACCTGGAGGAAGATGCCGGTAAATCCCTGCATGAAGATTTCCACGGGATGTCTGGTATCGACCTGAACCGCGCAGGTACGCCGCTGATCGAGATTGTCTCTGAACCGGATATGCGCAGTGCCGCCGAGGCTGTGGCCTACCTGAAAAAAATTCACAGTATCGTAACCTACCTGGGCATTTCCGATGGTGATATGTCCCAGGGCTCACTGCGCTGTGATGCCAATGTGTCTGTGCGCTTAAAAGGCGAAGAAAAACTCGGCACCCGCACAGAGTTAAAAAACATCAATTCTTTCCGTTTTGTCGAGCGCGCAATTAAAGTCGAAGCTGAACGTCAGATCGACATCCTGGAAGACGGCGGCACTATTACCCAGGAAACCCGCCTCTACGACGCGGACAAAAATGAAACCCGCTCTATGCGCAGCAAAGAAGTGGCCAATGATTACCGCTACTTCCCCTGCCCGGACCTTCTGCCAGTTGTACTCACTGATGAATATGTCGAACAACTGCGCAGCATCCTGCCAGAACTGCCTGATGCAAAAGCAGCCCGCTTCCAAGCGGAATACCAGCTATCTGCTTATGATGCAGACCAGCTGACACAGGAGCGTGCCAGTGCAGACTATTTTGAAACTGTGAGTAAATCCTGTGGCGAATCCAAGCTTGCCGCCAACTGGATTAACGGTGAACTGGCAGCGCTGCTCAACCGTCGTGAACTTACTATTTCACAATCTCCGGTTTCTGCCGACCAGCTAGCTGGACTAATCGCACGGATCAAAGACAACACCATTTCCAGTAAGATCGCCAAACAGGTATTCGAGGCTATTGCCGACGGAGAGGGCAGTGCCGACGAAGTCATCGAAAAGCGTGGCCTGAAACAGGTTTCGGATACCGGCGCTATCGAAAAAATGGTGGATGAAGTGATTGCTGCAAGCGGTGCTCAAGTAGAAAACTACCGCAAGGCAGATGAATCAAAACGCCCCAAAATGATGGGGTATTTCGTCGGGCAGATAATGAAAGCGTCCAAGGGGCAAGCAAACCCACAGATGATTAATAAAATCCTCAAGCAAAAATTGGACGCACTACTTTAATCGTCAACATTCTCAACTTGGGTCGGGCTTCGCCCGTCCCCTATTTATGTAGCAAGGATATAGTTTTGAGCCTGAAAAAAGACAAACAAAAAGTACTCGGAGAAGTTTTTGACAAGGAGCGTATTGCTGGATTCTTGATTGGCGAAGCCCCCGCTGGCGTAAACCGGGATTTTCACCTGCTCGAGCGCGCCTACCGAAGTATGAAAGCAGAGAGCTTTGCCACATTTGTAAAGTTATTTCTCGCTGAAGGCCTGGATCTGAACAGCCCCGGCCCCGACGGAAAAACCCTGCTGGCCCGTATTGGCGAACACCGCCAGGGCGCAGAGTATAGCGAGATTTTAAAAGCCGCTGGCGCCAACTAGCAGCCTAGTAGCCTTGAAATTCCTGGAATAGTTCCAGCGAGAGGTGAGAATATGACTTCAAATCCCGTTCACGGTATCGATGCACTGGTGCGCGGTATCCACTTGATTACCCGGCGTGAATTGCGCCCATTTATCCTGGTACCACTACTAATAAACCTCGTACTGTTTATTATTATCAGCGGCATTATGATTTCCCAACTGGGAGGACTTACCGATTATATCGGCAGCCTGCTTTCCCACACGCCAGTAAATACAGAAAATATGTCCTGGTGGGAAGCCATGATGGCCAAGGGGGCCGCGTGGGCTGCCAGTGTTTTTCGCTGGCTCGCCTGGATTATTGCGTTACTTGTGCTTTTCCTGTTTTTTCTCGCCTACGGCTATTTATTTAGCGTTATTACCAACATTATTGCCGCCCCCTTTAACGGTTTGCTCGCCGAGAAAGTCGAGGAGCTACTAACCGGTAAGGCTCCCCCTGCCGAGCCGATAATGCAAATGGTATGGCGTACCCTGGGCCGGGAATTACGTAAGCTGGGTTACTTTATATTTTGGGGTTTGATCGTATTCATTATTGCCACCATCACCAGCTGGACCATTATTATCCCCGCAGTGCTCACTGCAGTTTGGGGTGCTTGGTGCATGGCCATTCAGTATGTTGACTACCCACTGGATAATCACCAACGGCCATTTGATGAATTAAAAACAGTTCTGCGCCGCCGCAAATTGACCAGCCTGACCTTTGGTGGAACTGTCATGCTTGCCAAAATGGTACCGGTTTTAAATATCTTTATTATGCCTGCGGCAGTTGCTGGCGGTACGGCTTTGTGGATTGAAAGACTGCGTATTGAAGGAGATCCCGGCACTCAAACTCCGGTACTTCAGTAACTTTACCTGTAAAACAGGAAGCCCTCTTATACAGAGGGCTTTTTATTTTGATACTACCTTCCCGATGTTTTCTTCTTTTTCAATGCTCGATACCAAGGTTGTTGGCCCTTGGCAATATAAGCGCTAGCCGATAAGCACTTTGCCAAATTCTCAAGCTCCTGGGTGAGTACATCTCCTGAAAACCTTTTTCTTAACATTTGTTGGAGTTTGTCTGCCAATAATGCATCCCTCAACCCCTCTGGCTTCTGGATACCGGCAGATAGAATTTCAGGAATCCACTCAGACAGATCTCGCACCGTTATCCAATCATTTCCCTGTTCAGGGTACACAGAAAAATCAGTATCGAATGCCAGGCCTGAATCGTTACTAAGAAAGGTACTATTTAACAACTGATTGGATGCTTTGAACTGCAGGAAGAACTGCCTGGCATCATCTCTTGATGGAAGTAACTGAGTATGATCTTCCAGCATCATTGGCTTCAGCTTAATCAATTCAGACTCCGCTACCCCCAACTCCAGTAATTTATGGGTCAGCAAGAACTCCTTTCTATCTACCCCTTCATTCACCCTGCGAGCAGAAAGCTTCACATCCCCATCAAGCAAAGAGAAAAAATCACTCACAATATCACCCCCGTTCAAAGCTTCCCGACCGAAAAGCCTCACCTTGAGGGAATCAGTCCCAAATACCGTCTCCCATAGCTTCAACTTGCTAAAATAATCGTAGTAAATCTCAATATCTTTATTGAGAGTGGGAAAAGCCCCCTCACTATGGCCAAGCAACTTACTAGAGGAGCTTCGATTGGAAGCGGCCCCACGAGCTCCTTGTTTTTTAAAAGATATTGCCTGTAAATCCTGCCTGCGCAGATAAACAATCACTTTAACGTTATCGAAGTACTTGGCACACACCTGCTGAACCAGCTCAATACTCTCATGTTGATGCAAAAAGCAAAGGTGCTCCGCCGATACAATGGTTTGCTTACTGCGACTAGCTGCAAGTAGCTCATCGAGCCGGGAATTGAGCTTAAAACGGACCAGCCCTTTCTCCCGCAAAACTTCAATACACCCAGAGGAGTTTCCTTTTTTTCCAAGGGAAAGGAATTCAAAGCCCGCCTTATTCAGGGCTTGTGTCTGCTCCTTCATTGCCAACTGGAGAGAGCTGGAGCCGGTTTTATGGAAACCGATATGTAAGTAGAGGGTGCGCATCCGAGTATTTACTTTAATTCTTATTGAGTAATGGATGTCAGAATGCAAGCTAGCCCCATACTATAGGAGCAATCTCAACCTGCAGAGTCTTGACTCATGCAACTGGCTAAATCCGTTTAATTTTAGGATAGAAATGGACATTAGAAAGAAATATAAGCCATTAATGGTACATTTGTCACAACTTTAACACTAACAAAGCACAGAAAGATTGAACAGAAAAGTGGATAAGAGCCACTGCTGTCCAATTCTGGGCAGTGGCTCATAATCACAAGTGGAGGGGAGCTGGTGTGTAAGAGAGGGGTGGCTTCGATGCCTACTATTTTGAGTGCTGGTATCAGCTAACCGCTTGGCCTTATATTCGAGTTCGCCATTAATAGTCGATTCATCAAGCCTGGTACCAGCATCTCTGAACCAAAAGTGCTCAGATGATTATCGTCGCGATACAGCGACCGACCCTCCATCTGTATTTGGCATTCTGATGGGCAAAGCTCCGACACAAGACTACCTCGCTGTATTTCAAACTCCTCCGACAAGGCCTCAAGAGTCGCCCTTACCCGACTGTTACGCTCCACCACCTGTTCTAGTGTCGGCGCCGCTTGTACCCGAGCCCCAATAAACTCCGCGCTGGCAATAGCCAATGGTACGGAAAAAGAAATCTCTGGAATCCCCTCAATAATCACCACGCTGCGGCCCGAAGCACGAATTCTGGCGATAGTTTGCCGAAGCCCATAATCAAATAACTCATAGTTTCGACTGGATTGGGCTCCATTTATCTGAGGGCCATCTTTATCTCCCGCCAACCCCAAAACTGCCGACAGCCCGCCTTCTCCAGGAGATCGTGTGCCCTCGGCCAATAGGGCCCAGCGAGCCACCAAAACAACTGTGCCTAAATCAGAGCGGCGCTCCAGCATCCCCATGACATCTTCATTAAAGCGGTCACACCCATGGGATGCACCCATTTCCAAACGAATTACATCCAGAAGCGGCGCACAAGCAGACTTTGCAGCTACAATTCCACTGTACCCCTCAGCCTCAAGCCAATGCTCAAATCCCGGAATAAAAGCACCCGCATGGGAATCTCCCCAGAGTAGATAGTCTACCTGAGAGTCGTCGTCGGGTGCCCCCACCTCACAAAGCCCCTCGGAAGGTGCAAGCTTCATACAGCGGCGCTCTTCGGGTGTGCGTGATCTAGCGCTCTCATAAGCTGCATATACCGGCTCTGGCAGCCTTGAGGGCACTCCTTTTTTTACATTGATAACCAGGGAAACACTCATGATAAGTGTTCCCACAGCTCCCAGTGACAAAGCCAGGCCCCGACGGGAAAGTCCCCTCTCAGATGCACGGCGAAATGGCGCCTCTACGAATCGCCAGCTGAACCAAGCGAGAATGAAAGAGAGCGCAATCGCGACCAATGCCATTGCCAGGGGGAGCTCAGCTGATCCATTGAGAAGGCGGAGTAAAACCAGGACTGGCCAGTGCCATAGATACAGAGAGTAGGAAATCAAGCCTATTGCTACGATGATCCGCAGCCGCAACAACCGAGCAATAATTGTTTCCCGATTCCCTCCAGTCCAAATGAGCACCGCAGCTCCGATACAAGGTAATAGTGCGGCAATTCCAGGGAAGGGCGTGGAGGAGTCATAAACAAAGACGCTATAAAGAATCATTGCGATTCCAGCAGCCGCCACCAACTCCAGCAACCAAGCTTTGCGCACTTGTGGAATAGCTCCTAAGGCCAGTAGAGCCCCAAGCCCCAACTCCCAAACCCGCGAAGGCGTCAGGAAATAATTGGCGAAAGGCTGGGCTTTAGTTGCCCAAACTGAGTAAACGAGAGAGAGTATCGATAACCCAGCCACAACCAGCAATTTCGAGCGCCGGCTACGAGAAGCTAGCA
Organism: Microbulbifer sp. VAAF005; assembly: GCF_030012985.1. NCBI lineage: Bacteria > Pseudomonadati > Pseudomonadota > Gammaproteobacteria > Cellvibrionales > Microbulbiferaceae > Microbulbifer > Microbulbifer sp. VAAF005. The sequence goes on from NZ_CP120233.1 coordinate 1,846,258, forward strand.
GGCAAAGCAACAGCGGGAAAAACAGATAAAACTGCTCTTCAACAGATAACGACCAAGTGTGTAGCAGAGGTTGCCAGTCTGCTCCCGAACCAAAATAGTCCTCGGTACTTTGCCAAAACCAGAAGTTAGATGCGAACAATAGCGTCGCCAATGCGGACTGCCCCAGTTCTTTAAAGGGGTCTGGTGGTAATACAAACCACCCTGCAACAATCGAAGTCGCCAGAACAAAGAATAATGCTGGCAAGATACGGCGAGCTCGACGCTCATAAAAATTAGCCAGGGAGAAGCGATATTCACCAATTTCCTTCACCAGGATACTGGTAATCAGGTAACCGGAAATAACAAAAAAGATATCGACCCCAACAAAGCCACCGGAGAAACCCGGTAACCCTGCATGGGCCAAAACAACAGGAAGAACTGCTAATGCGCGCAACCCATCGATGTCTCGACGGTACCCAATACTGCTCATAGTGTATAACCGTAAGTCCCTTTATCCCCAAACTTAATGTCTGCGGGGGCGACGGTTACCACCAGGGCCACCGCGTCGTCCGTCACGATCACCGTGACTGCGCTGGACCTTTACTTTAGGAGGCTCTACCAATAGCTCTTCGGGCGGAACTTCACACTTGAGCTTGCCACCGAGCAGCTGCTCAATAGGCTCCAGGCGCATGGCATCATCTTCACAGGCGAAACTGATAGAGGTGCCCGTTTTACCTGCTCGACCAGTTCGACCAATGCGATGAACGTAGTCCTCCGGCTCTTCAGGCAAGGTGAAATTCACCACATGGCTGATACCATCAATATGGATACCACGCCCGGCGACATCGGTAGCCACCAGGACCTTGGTTTTGCCGGACTTAAAGTCGTCGAGGGTGCGAACCCGCTTATTTTGTGCCACTTCACCAGAGAGCAGGCCGGCAGAAATACCGTGAGCGAGAAGCTGTTCGTGCAAGCGGCGACATTGATCGCGGCGGTTGGCAAATACAATCAGGCTATCCACTTCTTCCCGCTGCACAATGTTGTAAAGCAGGGTGTACTTTTCTTCACTGGCAGACAGGTAAACATGCTGCTCAACAGTATCTGTGGCAACCCTCTCCGGCTCAATCTCCACAACTACCGGATCATCTGTCCACTGCTCCACCAGATCATCAACTTCAGGAGTAAATGTCGCGGAGAAGAACATGGTTTGGCGATGGGTTTTACGCGGGGTCTGGCGGACAATGCGGCGTACCTGGGGGATAAAGCCCATATCCAACATACGATCCGCTTCATCGATTACCAGAACTTCTACTTGGTCCAGGTAGCAGTCTCGATTGCCGACGAAGTCCAGCAGACGGCCCGGCGTCGCCACCAGGATATCCACCAGCCGCTCATTCAGGTTTCTCTGCTGCTTGTCGTAATCCATACCGCCCACCAGGGTATGAATTTCCAGTTCGGTATGCTTACACAGTGCCTTGGCATCATCGGCAATCTGCATCACCAGCTCACGGGTCGGAGCGATAATCAGGGAGCGGGCTTCGCCAGCGTAGCGCTCACCTTCAAACGGGTGCTTAAGCAGATCGTCAATCACTGTGATCAGGAAGGCCGCCGTCTTACCGGTACCGGTTTGTGCCTTACCCACCAGGTCGTGACCATTGAGGGTGTGGGGAAGGGAGCGACCCTGAATAGGCGAGCAATACTGGAAACCCAAGTCGTGGATAGCGTGCATCAACTCATTGGGCAGTCCCAGGTCGTGGAAGCGGACCTTGCCCTCCTGTTCTGGAACCTGGAATTCATCCAGGGACCAGGGCGCTGCGGGTGCCGCTGGCTTTCTGCTGCGCTGGCGCCCTTTTTGAGCATTTCTGCTACCGCCCCGGCGCGACTTCCCCTCCGCCTGTGCGGATTTTGTACGCCCCTTGGCAGCCTTATCAGACGGCTTTTGCCCTTCTTTTTGGCGTCCGGAGCTGTCTTCTCCCCGGCGGGAGCCCTTATCCTCTTTGGAGGAGGATCGGCGGAACAACTTTCCTATCAAGTGAAATACTCGCTCAAATGTTCAAATAATCGGCGAGTATAACATCTCTATGGGGCTCCCTGCCCGCTATAGTGACGGCACAGCCAGTAATCCACACTGAAAAACCGCCCTGCCCCACTACAAAATAGCGCCAACAACATAATGAAGTAGGTAGCGGCAAACTCAATACCATTTTTCAGGATGGTCACTCCTCCAGTTTCCACCAACCACTCATAATTGCCGTGCTCCTTGAGTAAACCGACAATCTTCTCTTTGCGCACTGAGGCTTCATCAATCAGATCCTTGCGCCACTCCCAGGGCACACTCAAGGTTTTATCCGGCAATGCAGACCAACCGTTCTCCCAGTGGGCCGTATAAGCTGCCACTGCCATCACAAACATCAGTGGAAGCGCTACCAGGCGGGTCGCAAAGCCCAAAAGTATGGCAATACCGCCCAAAAACTCGGTCAAGGCCGCCAACCAGGCCATCAATAGTGGTGCCGGTAACCCTAGCCCCCAGTCCGGATTGCCAAACCAGGCTGCCACATCATCGATATTGTTCATTTTGTTGAGGCCGGCAAGCACAAGAATTGGCGCCAAGTAGATACGCAGGGCAAGGGGCCCCAACCAGTCAATTTTTCCGGCAGCCCGCAAGAAGCAGGCATACCAGCGGCTCAAGGTAGTCATCTGCACCCCACACTCGCTCTGTTTCGCTGTATTTGTTCACTGTAGTCGAGCCAGAGGCAACATTTCTTACAGTAGACCGGTCAGACTGCTGTGTCAGAGGGAGTAAAGAGGAGAAACCCAGCTTAAGAGCGCAAGACTCCAGCCTGCGTATCTAGCGCCGCCACGCCCTAGGGCTCCAAGGCCAGAAAATCAATATTGGCAACGTCATTGCCGAATTTTGCACAGGAAGTAGGCTTATCCCAAACCACCCAGGCCAAATCATCGAGGATAATATTCGTGCCCTCGGCAACCGCCCCCTGCAAACGCAGGCGATAGCCTTTAACCGCCTGCTTATCCAGCGGTGGAAAATCTACTCGAAACGCCTGCCAATCGCCCTTTCTGATTGCGACAGAACCGAAACACTCCTGCTCAGCAGACTCCAGCGATTGCGAAAAAGCACGCGCTCGGGGGGCATATTCCAAACAAACTTGCAGCGATTGTGCCTGTGTCGAGCGGGCGTAGCCGAGCAGTGAGTGAAGTGCCTGTGGCGGCGCCTCCACCAATCGATGAAAGCCGCGGGTGACTGCTTCGGCAAGACCCCGGCTGTTCCCACGCAGCACCATCGAGTGATCTCCCGAGCGGGCAATTCCCGCATCGATACTACTGGCGGGGGACAGACGCCAAGTGGCGGGCTGCCCGGGCAGCAGTCGGTCGGATTCAAAATCACCGGTCACCAACAGATCGCGACCACTGGTACAGCTCGCCTGTGGATCAATCCCCTCGAGCGCCGGCAATTGCTGTTGCCAGGTCAACGGCAGCTTGCCCACCCACGAGCCCGTTGTAGGTGCCAACGGGGCAGTACCGGCGCTCAGTGCCTTGCGGGCCCGTTTATCACTATCAGGCAAAATAACCCCGTGTCCGCCACTGGCCGACAGGGACAGTCCTTTTAGAATGGATTGATGCTGTAGGCGGCGGAGAATATGCTGCCGCACAGCCCCAACCGCAGGTGTGGGCTGGTAGTGCTGGATATAGAGCGGCGCCACCTCAGCCCGCACAAACTGCTCGCCATCCATCCATACGTACAACAGCGCAGATCGGTGGGTCTCCTGAAAATACTGGTCAAATAAAAAATTGCCCAGGGAGTAAGCGATAAGCTTACCCCGGTATAACTCAAAGCCGTGCAGCACATGAGGGTGATGGCCAACAACCAGATCGGCCCCCCGGTCAATGGCCAGCTTCATACGGCTCTGGCTTAGTTCAGTGGGCGCGTAACTGTACTCTTCACTGCCGTGATACTGCACCACCACCGGGCGCTGTTCAGCAGCTTCGCGGGCCACTGTGCGGGCTATATTCACTTCACTGCCCAAGGCAGCCCCGGCTTTTTCTCCCTCGGCCACCTGATTGGGGGAGAAGTTACCGCGCCAGCCCACAAAGCCCAATAGGCTGTATTGCTGTGAGCCTCCTTGCAGCAGAGCACTCTCGAGCGCCTGGGGCTCATTCAGCCCGCCCCCTGAAAATTTCAAGCCGCTCTGCTGCAAGGCGTCGAGCGTGCTCGTTACCCCGGCATCGCCAAAGTCATACAGGTGATTATTACCCAAAGTGACGTAATCAATGCCCGCCCATTTCAATGCTGTCAGGGTGAGAGGGCGGGAATAGAAAGTGACACTTTTCGGCGTTTCCGTACCGGGCTTATCACCAACCAGAACCGCTTCCAAATTGACTGAAGCGATATCCGCATCGACAAGGTAAGGTTTAATCGGGGCCAGCAGCTGTTTAAACTGTGCGGCATCACTGCCCTCACGCAGCAGGGGCAGGTCCCCCTTTAGCGGCTTGTAATAGCGCCGCCCTGTCATTAAATCGCCCGCAAAAGCCAACATAACCCGGCCGGGTTTTCGGGCGACCAGGGTAACGTCGGGAATTTTTCCATCGCTGAGCGTTAATTCATGGGCGGAAAAAGTATGGGTTAACGGGTAGTAGCCGGCCGCAGAAAATTTAAGCTGATAGATATTTTCGGCAGCCAGCGTCAGGCGGAAGCTCCCCTTGCGGGTAAAAACCACTCCATCATTATTATTGATCTCAACCCCAGCAATCGCCTTACCCTGCTCATCCACTACCCGGCCGGTAATAACCGTATTGGGCGCTGCGGTTTTGGCAGACAGCCCGGTTGAGAAAATTATGCCGGCCAGTAACAGGCTGAAACCCTTGATTAATTGGTGGCCCTTTCGCCCTATCCCGTTCATCTGTTCCCCGCAACCGATGGCTTTTAGAGTGATAAATTTGGCGCGCTGCGCTTACTGCACAGCGACTGTTCCAGCATCGGGACGGCGGGGGTCAGAGGCACCATAAAACAATCCCTCCTTCCACATAATGGACTGCACACTGCCCATGGTCCGCCCCTGTTTCACCTTCTGCCCTTTTTGCAGCAACAGTTTGATCGTATCCGGACTAAAGCCAGGCTCCAGTTCCAATTGGTCCGGCAGCCATTGATGGTGAATTCTGGGCGCGTGGACCGCATCGGCAATATTCATTTGGTGGTCCATAACATTGACCAACACCTGCAACACCGTAGTGATAATACGGCTGCCTCCCGGGCTGCCAGTTACCACATAGGGTTTGCCCTCGCGAAATATCATGGTCGGTGTCATTGAGCTCAATGGGCGCTTGCGCGCGGCAATGGCATTGGCCTCCCCTCCCACCAGGCCAAAGGCGTTGGGCACACCAGGCTTCGCGGAAAAATCGTCCATCTCATTATTCATCAAAATACCGGTACCTGGGATCACGATTCCCGAACCGTAGGAAAAATTAAGGGTATAGGTATTAGACACCGCGTTACCCTGCGCATCCATAACAGAAAAATGGGTGGTGTCAGGGCTTTCATAGGGCGCGGGGTTGCCCGCATGGATTTTTGCTGAGGGGGTCGCACTCGCCAGTGAAATACCCTCGGCCAATTCCCGCGCGTAGGCTTTACTGGTGATACCGGCAATCGGTACGGCAAAGTGATCAGGATCGCCGAGGTGTTCACTGCGATCCGCATAAGCGCGCTTCATCGCCTCCGCCAGCAGGTGGGTCGCATCGGCACTGCCCGCCCCCATTTTACCGATCGGAAACTGCTCCAGAATGTTGAGCATCTGAATAATATGAACACCGCCGGAGCTGGTTGGCGGCATCGATACCACTTGATAGCCACGGTAATCGGTAGCGACCGGCTCGCGCTCTTGCACCCGGTAGTTGGCCAGGTCATCGCGGGTAATCAGGCCACCCCCCTCTTGCATCGCCGTAACAATTTTATCGGCGATTGCGCCCTGGTAAAAAGCCTCCGGGCCGTCTTGCGCCAGCTGTTTTAAGCTCCAGGCCAAATCCTTTTGCACCAATACTTCGCCGGGCTCATAGGGAATACCACCGCGCTTGTAGTAGGCTTTTGCTGTGGCCGTATTGGCTGTGAGCCAGGCCTGACGACTTTTCAGGTTCTCCGCCAAATCATAGGAGACCACAAAACCTTTTTCTGCCAGTTCTATCGAGGGAGCCACAACTTCTTGCCAACTCATGGTCCCATACTTTTCCAGAGCATGGGCCAGTCCCGCCACAGTGCCAGGCACCCCTGATGAGAGGTGGCTGAAGCGGGCTTTTCTGGTATCCACATTTCCCTCAGAATCCAGATACATATCCCGGTGAGCTGCTGCCGGTGCCATCTCGCGATAATCGAGCGCCACCACCTTATTCTCTTTAGCGAGGTAGACCAGCATAAATCCACCACCGCCAAGGTTCCCGGCCCTGGGTAAAGTTACTGCCAAGGCAATCCCTGTGGCCACTGCCGCATCCACCGCGTTGCCGCCCCGACGAAGAATATCTGCACCAATTTCACTGGCCAACTCGCGTTGGCTTGACACCATTCCACCAGTACCGATTACCGGGTGATGAATACTGTCATAGCGGATTATCGCTGCACTTTCATCCACATGACTTGCCGCCTCACCCGTCACAGACACGATCAGCAGTGTTGTCAGCAGAAATGATGATATCAATTGTTTGCTTTTCTCAACCATCAACATAATTCTTCTCGCTCTTATTTTTAACCCACTACCTGCATCATCTCGCCAAGCGTTTGCGGAGCCCGATATTGTTCAAATTGCACTGCACCTGCAGCGCTAATCCGATAACCGTAAACCGCCGGTGCCGGTAGGGAGTTATAATAAAATGGGTTGGAAAAATAATATGCACCAGTATCGTGGAGCATTACATAATCGCCACTATCAAGTTTTGGTATTACCCTCCGGTTGGCGATGACATCCCCCGAGAAACAGCAGGGGCCAGCAATATCCTGCTCAATAAAGTTTTGCGTCTTACAGACACCGCTACTATCGAAAGAGGATAGGCGCAGAGGCCAGGCCTCCGGCATAAAAATAGTGCGCGCGGCAATTTGGGCACCGGCGTGAGTGGTGACGATATGCCTTCCGCCACTGTTTTTAGCGTATTCCACTCGAGATAAAATACAGCCATTTTTTGCCATCACCGCACGGCCAAATTCAGTTTTCACCTTAAACTCGCCGGTGAATAATTCGGGAACTTCCTCTTTCAGGAAGTCGGCGTACTGCAGGTAGGTGGGTGTCACTTTATCACTGTAAAAATTTACCCGTAGCCCCCCGCCAATATCAATTGAACGAATACGCTGCTCTCCGGCACGCTTGTTGATCTCCTTTGCCAACGCCACTACTTTGGCGATCCCCTCTGCCATTAAATAAAAGGGGCAGCCCTGGGAGCCAACATGGGTATGGATTGTATTGAGCCAGGGGTAGTTTAAATAGTCATTAATAATACGCTCGCGATTGCCGCGATCATCTAGAGCCACACCAAACTTGGAGTGTAGCCCTGCGGTACTCATCGCCTTAATCTGACCACTGCCCACTTGGGGATTAATTCTATACCCCAGCTCGCCGCGAGCATGGTCATCGCCGAGAATCTCTTGCACCCGCGACATTTCATCAAAATTATCGATATGTAAAGTAGCACCCAGCGATAAAACCCGGCGAATCAATCCGAAGGTTTTTGCCGGCTCATCAAACACAATCTGATCGGCAGAAAAACCGGCATTCAGGGCCTGCTGCAATTCACCGGGACTTGCCGTTTCGGCACTCATGCCAAGTTTTTTCAGCAGTTTTAATACCGCCGACATGCCGTTGGCTTTGACTGCAAAATGATGCGTAAAATGTTTTGGGAAAGCCTGATGTAAAGATTGTACCGTGTTCTCCACCCCGGCAATATCCACAAAACCGGCCAATGGCTCCTCCTCACTCAGAAGCCCCTGCTGAATTGCTGCTTTTGTCAGCAGTTCATTATCGAGGTTTACGGCAACACCATCAGTTGCATATTCATCAATAAACTCATAATCATTCATTGCAATTCGCTCCCCCGAATTAACGCTTTATAAAAAAGCAAAAATTATTATTCACTTTATATATTCCCAGGGATCTACCCCAACAAACTGCATTTATTTAATCCAACCCAACGGTTTTGGCATTGGGCCGGCGGGGGTCTGAGGCCCCAAAATAATAGCCATCGCGCACCATAATCGATTGGCTACTGCCCATAGTCCGCGTCTCCTCAACGGTATGCCCTTTAGCTCTTAACAGCGCCATACTGTCGCGATTAAAACCCGGTTCAACCTCGAGAACATCCGGCAGCCACTGGTGATGAATTCGCCGCTCATTGGTGGCCTCAGCAACATTCATTCCATGATCAATGACATTGCTAATTACCTGTGTCACCACATTGATAATGCGGCTGCCGCCAGGGCTACCTACCAGCAAAAAAGGTTTGCCTTCTTTCAGCACGATCGTAGGTGACTGCGAACTGACCGGGCGCTTACCCGGTTCCAACCGATTCGCCTTACTTGCAGAAAAACCCGTCGCCCCTTCAACATCCGCCTGAACAGAAAAGGTATACACCTGGTTATTCATCAATATCCCCGTTCCCTCAACCATATGGCCGGTGCCAAAAGAATTAGCCAAGGTGTAGGTATTGGATACTGCATTACCTTCAGCATCGATCACCGAAAAGTGTGTGGTCGAGGGGCTTTCCTCTGGCAAACTGTGTCCGCCGAGTTGCTCCGACGGCGTCGCGCGGTCGAGTTTGATCGTTGCTGCAAGCCGGCCTGCACGCTTTTTATCGATTAACCATTGCTGTGGAACCGGGTAAAAATCTGGGTCGGCCAAGTGCTGACCGCGATCGGCAAAGCTGCGCTTCATCGCCTCGGTCATTACGTGAAAAGTCTGTGCGGATCGCCCCCATTGCTCCAGGGGGAACTGCTCGAGAATATTCAGTGTTTCAATAATCGCCACACCACCGGAACTGGGCGGCGGCATTGAGACAACCTGATAGCCACGGTAATCACCCACCACCGGGGTTCTGTACTTCACGGCATAGCCGGCTAAATCTTCACGGTCAATATGGCCACCTTGCCGCTGCATGGCCGTAACAATTTTGTCAGCAATGGCCCCCTGGTAAAAAGCCTTTGGGCCGTGTTTGGCAATTTGCTTTAACGACCAAGCCAGGTCAGTCTGAAGCAGTATTTCTCCAGCTCGATAGCTGCTGCCATCCGCCTTAAAATACGCTTTTGCAGTAGCGGCATCCTGTCGCAGCCACTCACTTTTTGCCTGCAACAGCTGGGCCAGGTCGTAATTGACTGCAAAGCCCTTGGCTGCCAGCGTTATCGCCGGCTGTAACAACTGCGACCAACTGAGCTTACCACTACCGTGATCCCGCCATGCCCGGTGTAACCCGGCCACAGTGCCAGGGACACCTATAGCGTGCCAGCTGCGGCTGGTCTCACTATTTTTGCTGCCATCCCAGTGAAGAAAATCTGCGGCCGAAGCTCCACTTGGGGCTGTCTCGCGATAGTCGATTGCAACCGTTTTTTTACCGTCGGCGAGGTGAACCAGCATAAAGCCACCGCCACCCAAATTACCTGCTCGCGGCAGTGTCACCGCTAGCGCGAACCCGATTGCAACCGCCGCGTCTACTGCATTGCCACCGGCATCCAGAATCTGCACACCGACATCGCTCGCCAGTGCATTTTGTGTGGCCACCATCGCACTGCGACCCACCACTGGGTGAAAAACATCCTCATAGCGAACAATCCCATCCCGGCCCATATTGTAAGGACCACTGGCGGCAAAGCTGAGAGGAGACAACACGGCGAGCAGCGTCGATATCAAGCTGACAGCTGTGTGCTTACGAATGGTCAAAACTACAACCTCTTCTTATGTTGTCATCGTCACTGATTGTATTTAAAGCGTCGAAGGCTCTATCGGGTACACCTAAGAAGTCGCGGTAATAGTACCGACTCAGACAGAGCTTCGAGAAAAAAGGGGGGAGTTACCCCCCGTTAATATCCATCAACAAAGCGCGTTAAAAGTTCTTTGCCACATCGAGGTAGACATAGCGGCCGCGATTGGAATAAAGGCTGCCGAAATACCCCATTTGTTCATCGGCAATATCTGGCTCTTCGTCAAAGATATTATTCATACCCAAACGAATCCTTAAGCCATCCCTCATTCCACCGACAAAGCGATAGTCCACATTAGCATTAACCGTTGTATAGCTATCGACAGGCAGTGCGGTATCCGGTGCAGCAGTGTCGCTGTCAGCCAGGGTACTGGTATCCGTCACAGCACTGGTGTACTGGGCAAAAACACCTGCTCCCCACTGATCCTGACGCCAATTCATTGACAGCGTGGAGCGCCAGCGGGGACGACCATCCTCACCGATCAGGCTGCCGGCATTGGTGGCCACTTCTCCAGCATCAATCAGGATTTGCATTTCCTCACTGGGGTCCTGATCAAATTTGATGAGATAAGCACCATTCCACTTCAGGTCAAAGTTGCCGATGTCAGTATCGAAGGAATACATCGCGCTAAAGTCCATACCACTGATTTCGCGCGGGTCCAAATTGAGATATTCATCCAGGAATAAAATAGGCTCCCCCACTGAACCATCAGTGGTTTCTGCGCGAATGACATTGGGGTTGTATGAACCCTGCTCACGCAACACCGCATCCAGAGCCAAACCATTGCTCGCACCGAGAATGCCTACCACACCCTCTTGCCTAATATCCCAGTAATCAGCGGTAAAGGTGAAACCATCAAATGGAGTTAGAACAAAACCGTAAGTATGACTCCAGTTTTCCTCTGGCTGCAGATCGGCATTACCCAGGCGCTGCTCTTCCAAGCCCACCGATTCCCCGGTCACCGGATCGGTACGGGTATTCACTACGGATATAGCCCCCTGGTGCAATTGCATCAGGTTGGGTGCACGGAAGCCTTCGGAGTAGGCGCCGCGAATTTGAAACCAATCATTGACGTACCACGAGAGGGCTAACTTGGGCTTGGTCACACTGCCCACATCTGAGAAGTTTTCGTGGCGTAACGCTAACTGCATATCCAGGCTGTCTACCAGGGGAAGGTCGCGCAAGAGCGGCACCAACATTTCCGCATACAGGGACATCACCCGGCGCGAGCCATCGGCATCCGGCGATGCACTACTGCCCATAATGTCACTGACATTCACCAACTCACCGGTCACCTCATCGGTAAACTGGATAGTGCCATCGGAACGGTCATCGCGATTCTCATCAAAGCTCTCTTCGCGCCATTCAATACCTGCAGCCAGGCCCACATCCCCAGCCTGCAGGCTGAACAGGTTGGCATTAGAGACTTTGAAATCTGCCAGGGCCAGAGAGGTTTGACTCTGTCTTTTCACATTGATACGGAATGTATCCAGTACCGCCTCAGAGTTTGGCGTGGGATCGGTGAGACTGGTTGGGTCATCCACATCCAGACCGCTGAAGAGGTTGTAGGCATCTTCGGTGTCGAGCATCAGCGACTGTTGAAACAGGCTGTGACTGACCCGGTTATCGGTGCTGTCTATGGTCTCGGCCTCACTGTAAACCAAGCCAGTATCCCAATCCCAATCACCCCAGTTACCGCGCAAGCCACTCACAAACCGATAGCTGGTGTCCACCACATTAATCTTGCGCAGCCCAACGTCGTAGGGGGTGAAGGTTGTCAGAGTAAAACCGAGCCCCTCATCCGGTACATTCTCATCACCGGCAGGTACAATTCGATTGGGATTGAGAGTGCCATCATCAAAATATACGGGGCCAAAGGGGTTCCAGTAGTAATCCGCCGGCACTTCAAAACGACTATTCGAGAGCAGGCCGGCCGCTTCACGCACCCGATCAACTTCCGCTCTGTAATAGCCCAGCTCAGTATAAAATTCCGAGCCGTTTTCCAGTTCGTGGGTCAAGAAACTAAATAAATTGATCCGTTCAGAATCTGGTGACAACATCCGCACAGAGTTTCGGTTGCCGCGCAGTGCGCGATCTCCACTGCCATCATCCAGACAAATATCAGAATCACTCAGGGAATAGGAACAATCACTCTCACCGACACTCGAGCCATCGTCCTGCACCAAATCGGTTGGACGAACATGCAGCAGACCCAGATCATCAAAATCAAAGGCACCCCAACCGTGGATGCTCGAGCGGTTATCAAGGCTGGTATCCCCCTCAAACAGAGAGTCGCCGGTAAAAAAGCCGCGAAGATCGGAATTGGCTGAATAATCGCGTTCGCTCGCATAGAAACCATTTTTGCTATAATAGGTTCCGGTCAAATTCAGCTTGGTAGCACCGTCATTAAATTCAAAACCGTTAGCACCATTAACTGTGAATTCATCGAGTTCAGTACCCACTGAAGCACCGTAGCGCATATTGAGCATAGCGCCGTCATAGTCCTTCTTCATCACATAATTGACCACGCCGGCAACTGCATCCGCCCCGTAAAGTGCGGCGGCGCCATCGCGCAATACCTCTACCCGCTCCAGGCCATTGACTGGCAGGGTATTGGAGTTCACGGTCACCACTGGAATATAGTTTTCGGTCTGCGTGCCGGGGTGCAATACCATACGGCGGCCGTTTAGCAGCACCAGGGTATTGCCGGTTCCAATGCTGCGCAGGTTAATGGAATTTACATCCCCACGCGCCGCATTTACCCCGGTTGTCACCGATTCATTAAAACCAACTTGCCCCATCTGCGGGATAGAGCGCAACAACTCATCCCCGGAAGCCGCACCCATGAGTGCAATATCCTCTTCGCCAATAACCGATACCGGCAGAGTGCCTTCAACATCGGCTCCTTTGATTTGGCTACCGACGACAGCGACCTCCTCAAGTGCACTAGACTCAGTATTTTCCTCGGCTGCTGCCACCACTAACGGTGCCATTACCAGAAGTGAGCAACTGGATACTAGGTTTTGCCTGAAAAATGAACTGAGCTTAGATCGTTTTAAAAATGCCATTTCAATCCCCTCTTATTTTTTAGCTGTTGTGGGAAAGTGTTTTACTCGGCCCTTAACCCGAAATGTAATTATGCTGAAAATATCTTTATCATCTATTGACTTTAATTAAGGCACATATAACCTGTGTCTATCACCCAAAGCTTTTATAATAATATGGGTCTGAAATGCGCCTACGTCATATTGAAGTCTTCCATGCTGTATACAACACAGGCTCCATTTCCGATGCAGCCAAATTACTGAACGTATCTCAGCCATCGGTCAGTAAAGTATTGAGCCATGCAGAGATGCAGCTTGGATTCAAATTATTCTTACGGGTGAAGGGAAAACTGGTCTCAACTTCCGAAGCCCACTCGCTAATTGAAGAAGTCCGCAAGATTTACCAGCAAATCAGTGCTATCAAGAAAACAGCAGAAAATTTAAAAGAGCACACTCACGGTCATATTCGTGTAGTTTGTATGCCTGCACTGGGCCTGAATCTCCTGCCTGATGCGATTAAGCACTACCACAAAAAATTTCCTAATGTGACCTTCGATGTTAAAACGAAGCACTACGATCAAGCGATAGAATCACTCTACGAATACGAAAATGACTTAGCCTTGGTATTTACTGACCGAGACCACCCCAGTATTGAAGCCATAGAAATTGGCACCGGGCAACTGGTGCATATCGCTCCGGCAGACCCGGCCAGCAGCGAGCGAGAGCAAATTAAACTAAGCGATATCGATAAAGAGGGCTTTATCTCAATTTCCAATACCGGGCCCCTGGGCGACCTACTGAGCCAACGTTTTTCTGCAGAAAACATTATGCCCAAGACCTCCATTCAGGCACAGACTTATTACCTGGCCAAAAATCTGGTTGCGCGGGGACTCGGTTATTCCATTTTTGATGAGTTTACTGCTGCAGCAGATAATCGTGGCGAGGTGGTCTGCACACCTTTTAACCCACCGATTGAATTTAAACTGAAGTGCTTCCATCATGCCAACCAGCCGCTTTCCAAAACTGCAGCAGACTTTGTTGAAGACATCAAAAAGGCTTTTAGCGCTCTGCGGGCCAGCTAACCCTGCAGCCAAAAAATTACGATAGCTCCACGGTAATATCATCGCGAAAGGCTATCACCAAGACGTCAATCGGCTGTCTGCTCTATGCTAGAACTCAGTGCTACCTTCAGACCATCCACCGAATCGACAGGAACAGCAGACCACCCTTTGCCACCCTGCCGATAGAGCGCGAAACCGTGCACCGAAATACTATCTCCAGGCAGGTTGCCATTGGCCTCCAACCCCTCGACTCCCCTCTCCGCTGCGTTCAACAGGTGATGCAGAGGGCTGCGCCCCTGGCCATCCCACGCCGCAAAACGCCACTCACGGCGCAATTGCAACTCCGCATGATAATAAAACACCCATTGATCGCTCTCGCCATCAGAATTTCCCATCCATGGCTGGGAGCCGTAACGCTTAAAGCGCTGCACCTCCCACAACCCATCGCCAAAGGTGCTATCGAGCTGCGCCTGCAGGTTACCCTGCAACTCCGATATCGCAGGCCCTCTCGAGCAGCCAGGCAGTACCATCGGCAACAACAGGGTAAACACCAGTGCGACACAACGTTTTTTCAAAAAGCAAATCACTCGCAGCCCCTCTAAAATATCCACGACAAGCCCATAAAGAGCTGAATAACCAGGGCGTTAGTAATATCGATAAAAAATGCCCCTACCAACGGCACAACCAAAAAGGCTTGTGGCGATGGCCCGTGACGCGACACCAGAGCTTCCATATTGGCAACAGCCGTGGGAGTTGCCCCCATCGCAAAACCACAGTGCCCCCCGGCGATAATGGCCGCATCATAGGTTTTTCCCATGACCCGAAACGTCACAAAGTAACAGAACATCATCACCGCAATAGCCTGAACACCAATAATCAGCAACATAGGCCCGGCCAGACTGAACAACTCCCACACCCGCAAAGACATCATCGCCATCGCAAGAAAAATTGACAGCGACATAGTGCCCCACAGATCAACACAGGCTGTGCTGACCCGATAGCGGCCTGTAAAATCCAACAAATTGGTAACGAACACTGCCAGTAGCAACGGTATTAGAAAAGCTGGGATAACCAGCCCGGCCTCCACTAGCAAGCCGTGCAGGCCACCTCCAGCCAACATGCACCCAACAAGCAAAAACAGGGTCTCCATCATCCGTCGTGGAGTGACCGTATCTTTGTCGTCAACGTCGTAGGTCACCATATTATCGCTATGGTCTTTGCCTGCCGTGGGCTTGAGGTTGTGCTTGCGAATAAGACGCTCAGTGACCGGCCCGCCAATTAATCCACCTAACACCAGACCGAAAGTTGCTGTTGCCATGGCGATTTCCAGCACCCCCTGCAGGTTATAGATATTGCTGAATAAATCTGCATAGGTAGCTCCATTGCCGTGGCCGCCCGATAGGGTGACCGACCCCATCACCAAGCCAAACAGCGGGTGCATATCCGCCGACTTGGCCATCAGCACCCCGATTAGGTTCTGCACTATCAGCATCACAGTGGCCACGCCGAGAAACAGCACGACTTTAGGTCCACCCTTAATCAACAATTTAACACTGGCCGCCAAACCGACTGTGGTAAAGAACATCACCATTAGCAGGTTTTTCATGCTCATATCAAATGAGAAAGAAACATCAAACAGTGTGTAACCGAGCGCCGCTAACAGTGAAAATATCAGCCCTCCCACTACCGGTTCGGGAATACTATTGCGGTTCAAAAATGGAATAACGTGCGACAGGTAGTAGCCGACGATCAGGATTAGCATTGCAATTAGCAGGGTGCCGAGAAGAGATACCTCAATGACCATATTTTCATTATCTTTCTTATACGACCGAAGAAGCCAAAATGGCAACGATGACGCCATCTTACACGACCCCGGTACCCAGCAACCTTTCTAATTTCATCCCTCCCATAGCACCAGGTTATGCCCTCCCCAGAGGTGCACATCTATGCTTGCAGAACTCAAGTAATTAGAGAGTAATCCGGTGGGAAAAACTTACGTGCTGGTCCACGGGCTATTTCATGGAGGCTGGTGTTGGAGCAGGGTCGCCCACCTTTTGCAGGAGAATGGGCACCGAGTATTCACCCCCACCCACAGTGGCCTGGGAGAGCGCAAACACCTACTCTCTCCCTCTGTTGGTCTGGACACTTTTATCCAGGACCTTATCAATACAATCCTTTGGGAGGAGTTGCAGCAAGTGACCCTTGTGGGCCACAGTTTTGGAGGGATGGCCGCAACCGGTGCCGCCGACGCTCTGCCCGAGCGGGTGCACCGCTTGATCTACCTGGATGGCGCTGTTCCAGAGCCCGGGCGCCCATTCAGCAGCCAACTCCCCAGCGGTATTGAAGAGCAGCGGCTCAAGCAGGCACAGGATATCGACGGTACTCTCTGTATTATGCCTCCACCACCAGAAGCCTTGGGGATAACCCAGCCAGATGATATCAACTGGCTAAAACGCCGTATGACCCCGCACCCCATCAAAACGTTACTGGATCCCATCCACTTAAAACGCTCTCCTGAGCAGGGCCCGCCGTGTACTTTCATTCACTGTACCCAACCCGAATACCCACCAGCCGTCTACAGTAGCCACAAGGCTAAGCAGATATCCGGGTGGACATATCGGGAAGCAGAAATAAACCACGACTGCATCATCAATAAGCCCGAAATTGTGGCCAAACTACTTGAGGAAAGTCCGTAATCGGCACTGGGCGCAGGCACCGTTTGTGCCGTAGAATGTCGGACCTTTTTGCGGTGTTGTCCCGCCTGCTCCCAAGCAGACTGAAAGCCTTTCCGAACTTTGACCCTCCGACCGTTTTCAGCTGCCTGCGTGCATTGCGAAGGTTAAGGTCTGTTAACACTCCCCCGCAGGATTAATTTTTTGTCAAAATTAGCCCAACCCCCAGAACCCTCTATCGAAAACAGTAACAAGAGCTCAGGTTTTTCATTGTTCAAGCTTTACCGAAATGCCACTAAAACCGAATTGTCGCACCTAACCACCCTGGGAGGCCCTCTGGTGGTCAGTAACCTGGCCGTGGTAAGCATGGGAGTTGTTGATACTCTGGTAGCAGGACGCGCCGGGGAAGTGAGTCTTGCCGGCCTCGCGTTGGGAGCCAGTATTTGGGCTGTTTGCGCAGTGACATTAATCGGCCTGCTCGCTGCTATCTCCCCGGTTGTTGCACACTTGCGCGGTGGCCGCGATGAAGCTGGCTGCGCCAGGCAACTGCACCAGGCGCTGTGGATCGCACTGATCGGTGGCATTCTGGTGTTTTCCGCCCTGCTAGCGGTTCCTATCTGGAGTCACTGGATAGACACGGAAGAGCCTGTTCGCAAAGTGATGGAGGGCTATGTACTGGCCCTGACTGTCGGCACCCTGCCTTTTGCACTCGGCACGGCGTTGCGCGGTTACTGTGAGGGTATGGGACAAGTGCGCCCGGTAATGCGCATCTATATCACTGCCGCAATTTTAAATATTCCCCTGGATATTCTTTTGGTGTTTGGTGCTGGCCCCTTACCGGCAATGGGAGGAGCGGGATGCGGATGGGCTACCGCAGCGGTCAGCTGCCTGATCGCATTGGCACTCTTCTGGCACGCAAATACCGACCCGGTTTATCACAAGCTTAAACTTAGGCTACTGCCACCTCGCCCCCACTGGCCAACCCTGCGCCACTTGCTCGCAGTTGGCCTGCCAATTTGTGTAGGTGCGGCCAGTGAAGTTACTTTTTTTGCCAGCCTTACCATTTTGCTTGCCCCCTATGGCGCAGCCATTGTCGCCGCCCATCAGATCAGCATGAATGTGGGATCGATTTTTTACTTGGTCGCACTGGCACTGGCCCAGGCCCTGAGTATCCGCACCGCCCAACTACTCGGTCAGGGACGGCCAAAGCGCGCGCGCTTCTGTGGCAAAGTGGGCATCAGTAGCGGCCTAATCTACGCACTGGGCACCGGCGTACTTTTGATTACCCTGCGTACCCTGTTTGTTCAGGCCTACACCAGCAATGAAGAAATTATTGCAGTGGCCTCCAACCTGCTATTGCTGTGTGCCGCATTCCAGCTGGTGGATGTCACCCAGGCAATGACCTGGGGTGCACTGCGCGGATATAAGGACACCAGTGCTCCCATGTTTATACAGCTATTTTCCTACTGGCTGGTGGGGCTTTCTACCGCCTACTGGCTGGGAGAGAGCTTCTGGGGGGTATACGGTTATTGGACCGGTGTCTGTATCGGCTTGGGAACGGCTTCAATCCTGCTGGGAATTCGCTTTTGGCGAACCAGCCGCAAAGCCATCGAGCGAACCTACGGATACGCGTAATTCGGCGCGTATCACATTCCTCGGGAACGTATTGACTATACTGGCGCTCCAAAGTCCCAATCTGTGCCGGACACAAGGCTCTCCGGCACACCCAGATATACGAAGTTGACCGGAGTGCCGAATGATCCCGCGCCAATCCTCCCGAAGGACCCGACACCTGCTAAGCCTGGCTTTACTGCTTTCATCCACCCAGGCCCTGAGCGCCGATGACAGCGCTGGAGAAGAGACAGAAGCGGTCCCCCAGGCTGCCAATATGCAGCTGGACCAACCGGTGATCACAGAGCTGGGGCCACCCACCAACGTTGCCCCTACTGAGGAGCAATCCCAGTCGACAGATGCTGGTTCTGAAGAAATCTCCCTACCCCAAGCGGAAAATCTGGAGCTGGACCAACCTATCCAGGAACTGGATAAACCGGCATCTCCCACCGAGACTGCTCCCACTGCCGATAAAGAAACTGAAACAGTTAAACCTCAACCCGAATTACCGGAGCCCGGCACCATCTCCCTGGTTCCGGGAGAGACTGCCAAGCCGCTGCGATTGTTAGGCTCAGAGGTTCCCCCTGCGACCTCCACGCGCCTGGCCTGGTCTCCCAGCCAACACTTCGAAGGCGTCTATAGTCCCACCGCTGTATTGGTGGTTAACGGCGCCAAACCAGGGCCGGTTCTCTGCCTTACAGCTGCAGTGCACGGTGATGAGTTGAACGGTGTGGAAACTGTGCGACGGGTTATGTACGACCTGGACGCAGACCATTTGAGCGGTGCGGTAATTGGCGTACCCATCGTCAACCTGCAAGGCTTCCATCGAGGCTCCCGCTACCTGACTGATCGACGCGACCTGAACCGGCACTTCCCCGGCGATCCCAATGGCTCTTCGGCTTCGCGAATTGCCAATTCATTTTTCCACGAAGTAATCAGCCACTGTAACGCCGTGGTGGACTTACATACGGGTTCTTTTTATCGCACCAACTTGCCACAGTTGCGCGGCGACTTAACCAATCCCAAGGTAGTGAAAATGACCCAGGGTTTTGGCTCCACTGTGGTGCTGCACAGCGCCGGAGCCAAGGGTACCCTGCGCCGCGCCGCTGTGGAGGCAGGTATCCCCACTGTTACTCTGGAAGCCGGGGCACCGATGGTGCTGGATGAACTATCGGTAAGTCACAGCGTGAAAGGTATACGCACTCTGCTCAACCAGCTGGGTATGGTGAGTAAATTCCGCCTCTGGGGCGATCCCGAACCGGTTTACTACACCTCCACCTGGCAGCGGACATCGACCGGCGGGGTTATCTTTAGTGAGGTACAGCTCGGTGAGTTTGTGCGTAAAGGCGATTTACTGGGAACGGTAACCAACCCAATTACCAATGTGCGCACAGAAATTCGCTCCGAGCACAACGGCCGTATTCTCGGCATGGCATTAAACCAGGTCGTGCAACCGGGATTTGCCGCCTACCATATCGGTATCCAGGCTCCCCAGGAACAAATCAGCCAGCCCCAGGAAGTAGTAGCGGAAGAATCGGTCGCTGACAAATCAGAGAGCAAAGTACCAGCCACCCCAGAAAACCGCCAGCCGCCGACAGAAGGTGAGGAGTAAATCCTCACCTATTAATCACTGACTTTATCGATCACCACCTATTAATCACTGACTTTATCGATCACCGTCACTTCGGGCATTGTCAAAGGTTCCGGCTGAAGAGTGATATGGTCGATATCGAAGCGCTTGACCAGGGTTTCCCGCAAGCGCTCCAGTACGCTGGGCCAAGCCTGCAAGTCATCCACCACAATATGGGCCGACAGGGAAATAGTGCTGGAATCCAAGCGCCAAATATGGAGATCGTGCACAGAGCGCACCCCGGTTACCGCCGCCAGTGTCTCACCCACAACCGGAAGGCTCAATTCCCTGGGTACCCGCTCCATCAATACATCGATCGCATCCCTGAGCAGTCGCACGCAAGAAACCAGGATTAACAGACAAATAAGCAATGAAAGCAGGGGGTCGATGGGTACCCAGCCGGTAAAATAAATCACAGCTCCAGAAGCCAGTGCCGCAACAGAGCCCAGCATATCGCCCATCACATGCAAAAGCGCACCGCGAATATTGAGTGTGCGCTCGCCTTTTAATAAAACCCAGGCCGCCAGAATATTAATCAGCAACCCCATGGCTGCAATCAACATCACCGTACTGCCGTGCACCGGCTGGGGATTGCGCAACCTATCAATGGCCATAAAAGAAATACCGACCACGATCAGTAGCATAATCAGGCCGTTGGTTACCGCAGCTAAGACCTCCGCTCGCCCCCAGCCAAACGACAATTCCCGGTCGGCGGGTTTTTTCGCCAGTACTGCGGCAATAGCCCCCAGTGCCAGGGCAAAAGTATCGGTCAGCATATGGGCGGCATCGCCGAGCAATGCCAGTGAGCCAGATAGCCAACCACCTATGGCTTCAACTATGGAAAAACTGAGAGTGAGAACCAGTGCAATAATTAATGGGCGCAAAGCCCCATTGCCGGTTCGGTGGTGGACATGATCATGCATAGGCTCCCTCCTCAAATCCCTGTGGCAGCTCCGCAGGTATCACTATTTTTGCCCTAAGGTAATTCGCTCCCAACCGGAATAATCCCTGCGACTTGAAACTTTATTCAATCCCGCCGCAGAAAAAATATCCCGCACGCTCTCAGCTTGCTGCCAACCGTGCTCCACCATTAGCCAGCCACCGCTTTCCAGGTAATCACTAGCGGTTGTGGCGATATGTTCAATATCTGCCAAACCCTGTCGCTCTGCCACCAACGCAGTGCGGGGCTCAAAGCGCACATCGCCCTGCACCAAGTGCGGGTCAGATGCATCGATATAGGGAGGGTTGCTAACGATCAGGGAAAACGGCTGTGGCTCTAAACTGGAAAACCAATCGCTCTGGATAACTTGCACATTTTGCAACTTGAGGGAGCGCCGGTTTTCCTCTGCCAGTGCTACCGCAGCGGGTGATTTCTCCGCTGCAATAATTTCCCATCCCGGTCGCTCCGACGCCAGAGCCAGTGCAATAGCACCAGTGCCAGTGCCCAGGTCCAATGCTCGCAACCTGCCCTGGGGGAAAAACTCCAGCGCCGTCTCCACCAATAATTCAGTGTCCGGGCGGGGGATCAGGGTGGAGGAATCCACCTTTAGCCGCAGGGACCAAAATTCGCGCTCACCGATAAGGTGTGCCACCGGCTCTCCCGCTTGCCGGCGCTCGAGCAACTGCTCATAGCGCACTTGTTCAGCTTCATTCAATTCGTATTCCGGCCAGGTATAGAGCCAGGTGCGCTCGCGCCCCAACACACTGCCGAGCAGAAGCTCTGCATCCAGGCGCGCGCTGTCGCTATTGGTTAATTGGGCGCAGCGTGCGATATTTTCCTTGACGCTGGTCATGGAGAAAAACCTATAAAAACGCCGCTCGAGGCGGCGTAAAAAATCTGGATTTATTGGGCCAGGGCCGCCAACTGGTCGGCCTGGTATTCCGTGCGCAATGGCCCGATCACCTCCCCCAGAGACCCCTGCATAATCTCATCGAGTTTATAGAGAGTGAGGCCGATACGGTGATCGGTAACCCGGCCCTGGGGATAGTTGTAGGTACGGATTCGCTCAGAGCGATCACCGCTGCCCACCAGGCTGCGGCGGGCATCGGAAATTTCCTGGGCCGCCGCCGTTTCCTGCGCAGTATTGAGCTTCGCTTGCAACAGTGCCATCGCCTTGGCTTTATTCTTGTGCTGGGAGCGCTCATCCTGACACTCCACCACAATTCCCGTGGGAATATGGGTTAAGCGCACAGCGGAATCGGTTTTGTTAACGTGCTGACCACCGGCACCGGATGCACGGTAGGTATCCACACGCAAATCCGCTTTATTAATTTCAATCGCATCGCGCTCATCCGGCTCCGGCATCACCGCTACCGTACAAGCCGAAGTGTGAATACGACCCTGGGATTCTGTTTCAGGAACCCTTTGTACCCGGTGCGCACCGGACTCAAATTTTAATTTTGCGTAGACATCTTCACCGGCGACACGGGTGATAATTTCCTTATAGCCGCCGTGCTCACCGAGATTTTCGCTGACAATTTCTATTCGCCATCCCTGCTTCTCCGCATAGCGAGAGTACATGCGAAACAGATCGCCGGAGAAAATAGCCGCTTCATCACCACCGGTTCCTGCGCGAATTTCCAGGAAAACATTTTTTCTGTCATTGGGGTCGCGCGGCAACAACAAAGTCTGTAGCTCTCGCTCTAGCGGCTCCACTTGACCTTCAGCTTCGCGCAGCTCTTCCTGGGCCATTTCGCGCATTTCCGGATCATCTTCCCCCAGCATCTCCCGAGCCGCGACCATATCTTCCTGCAACTGTTTGTAAGCGCCGTAGCATTTCACTACTTCTTCCAGCTCAGAATACTCGCGGGAAAGATCGCGGAATTGATCCTGATCAGCAATTACGTCGGCGTCGCCCAACAGCGCAGATACTTCCTCATGGCGCTCAAGCAGGGTTTCCAGTTTATTCAGTAACGATTCTTTCATTGATGCTTTTTCTCTAAATCGATATCGGTGAGATCATCCAACCCAACGACCTCGCGAGCGATACGCAAACGCTCAATATCACCCTCCGCCGTGGCTTTTTTCAGACTGACGGTGGGTGCATGAATTAATTTATTGGTGAGAGAGCGAGCGAGCTGCTCCATCAGTCGACGAGGGTCCTCGCCTTTTTCCAGCTGCAAAAGTACCCGTTCAAGTTCGGAAGTGCTCACTTCCTGGGCTCGCTGCCGGTAGCTGCGAATACTATCCACAGCCTCCAAAGAGCGGCTCTCTTTGGTAAATTCAGCCGCTGCAGCATTTACGATTTCCTGAGCGGCCTCCGCCGCTTTCTCACGGGAGCGCTTGCCCTCATCAATAACTCCGCGCAGATCGTCCACCGTATACAGATAAACATCATCCAGCTCGCCAACTTCCGATTCGATATCACGGGGTACCGCAATATCCACCATAAACATGGGGCTGTGCCGACGCTTGCGCAGCGCCGATTCGACCGCTCCCTTACCCAGAATCGGCAGCTGGCTCGCGGTGGAACTGATAACGATATCCGCGCGCGCCAGATGCTCGGGGATATCCGCAAGCAGGATTGCCTCGGCACCAAAGCTCTCTGCGAGCAACTGGGCCCGGCTCAATGTGCGGTTGGCAACAATGACCTGCTTGATTCCCTGATCGAGCAAATGGCGGGCAACCAGTTCCACAGTCTCTCCCGCACCGATCAACAGGGCAGTCTGCTTTTTCAGGTCGGTGAAGATACGCGAAGCCAGAGAAACAGCAGCGTAGGCAACAGAAACCGGGTTTTCACCGATTGCAGTTTCGGTGCGAACCTTCTTGGCGACGGTAAACACCCGCTGGAAAACCCGGTGCAGTTCACTGCCAACACTGCCGGATTCCCGCGCCACCGCATAGGCGGACTTGATCTGGCCGAGGATCTGCGGCTCACCCAACACCAGGGAATCGAGACCACAGGCAACGCGCATCATATGGCGTACCGCTTCTTCATCGCTGTATACATAGGCACAGCCCTTGAGCTGCTCCAGGGGCACCTGGTGGTATTCAGACAGCCATTGCAACAGGGCTTCTGACTCCACATTTCCGTATATTTCGGTGCGATTGCAGGTAGACAGGATGGCCAGCTCGCGGCACCCCAGTGCTTTTCGCGCATCTCCCAGTGCGCCGGGCATCACCTCGGGGGCAAAGGCCACCCGCTCGCGCACTTCGACCGACGCGCTATCGTGGTTGATACCCAGGGTAAGAATTGGCATAGACTTCCGTTAGCATTAAATCTTAAAAGGCGGAAACCGCACTGGGAGCGCATTTTCATAGGCAGCCGTCTCCCTTGCAAGCGTAAGAGGCAGTAAAATTGCCCGCCGATTTGGCAAGAGCCCCTGCCCACTACCGTTCCAAACCCGATTCACGACTAGAATTATATGGCGATAATCGTTTAAAACACGCCAGTAATACCCCGCTTTCAGCGACAACGTAACGTATGGACACGATCTATGCTCCCACCTCGCGCACATCAGCTTCCAGCCCGAATTTCCAGCCACTTGCTCAAGCTTGCCGCTTTCCTTGTAGCATCCGTAATACTTGTTTCTTGCACCCAGCACCAGACGCCGGCCACCCCCTCTACAGAAATCGCGAGCACAACACTGGAGCCGAGCAACCTTAAGGGTAAGGAAACTACTGAGTCAGAAGAGCCGGAAGCTAAAACCTTCCCAATTGATACCTTCTACACCCTTCTGGTGGCCGAAGTCGCTGGTATCCGCGAGCAGTACGATGTCGCACTGGCCAACTACTACCACCAGGCGGAGGTCACCAAAGATCCCGGGGTTGCCGCCCGCGCTACACGCATTGCCCGCTTTTTAAATGCCCGCCAGGCCGCCTTGGATTCGGCCCGGCTATGGGTAGAGCTTGAGCCACAAAACGCCGATGCACAGCTGGCCCTCACAGCCGAGCTGACTTTGTCCGGCGACTTGCACACAGCCCTGATTCACGCCAGTAAAACCCTGGAACTCGGCGGCAACCCGCCCATGCAATCTCTCGCGGCAACCGCAATCGGGCACGAGCAACTCACGGAACAAGCCAAGCGGGAGTTTGCCCGGCTGGCAAAAGTCTACCCCCTCGATGACGAGGTCGTGCTCGCCTACGCCATGGTACTGCGCACCGAAAGAGAATTCGCCCGCGCCCTGTCCCTGGTGCGCCGCGTCCAAGAGCACCATCCAGACCAACTGGATGCACCACTGCTGGAAAGTCACCTATTGGTTGATCAGGGCAAGCGCAAGGAAGCCATTTCCCTACTCGAACGACTCGTCGGCATCCATCCCTCCGAGAGTCGCTTGCGCCTTCAATACGCCCGCCTGTTGATTCGGGAGGACCTGGCCCTGGCACGCAAGCAGTTTGCTGAACTGGTTAAGCAGCGCCCTGAAGATGGCAACCTGATTTTGTCGTTGGCCCTAATTCAGTACGAGACCGAGCAAACTGACGAGGCCAAAGTCCTCTTTACCCAACTACTTGAATTACAGCAGCACGAATCCGCTGCTTATTTTTACCTGGGCAGCATTGCAGAAAAATCCGGGGATTTTTCCCATGCAATTAAATATTTCCGCGAAGTGGGGCCCGGCAGTGATTACGTAGAAGCCATTACTCGCGGTACGGAATTGCTGGCGAGCCTCGGACAGTACAGCACTAACCGGAAATGGTTTGCTGAACTGAGAAAAAAACACCCCACTCAGGAAGAACATTTTTACCTGATGGAGGTCGAATTACTTCGCAAAAGTGGTGAAGCCAGTATGGCTTTACAGCGAGTAGACGAGGCATTACAAACCAACAGCACCAGCGGTCGCTTGATGTACACCCGCGCGCTGCTGCATGACCAACTCGGCAACGCACAACAATTTGAAAAGGACTTGAGAAACCTGCTGGAAAGAAATCCCGATAACGCCACAGTTCTCAACGCGCTCGGCTATAAACTGATTGAAGATAAATCCCGGCAGACAGAAGCCTACCAATTGATTAGCCGCGCTTTGGAACTCGAGCCTGAGGACCCGGCAATAATCGACAGCATGGGGTGGATAGAGTACCGTCTCGGCAATCACGAAGCTGCGGAAAAGTATCTGCGGCAGGCGATGGAAAAGTTGCCCGACCACGAAATTGCCGCACACCTCGGTGAAGTACTCTGGGTTCAGGGAAACAGAGAAGCCGCCATGAATATGTGGAGAAAAGGCCTTCTGCTGAATCCCCACAGCAAAATTATTCCGGCTGCCATGAAGCGCCTACAAATCAAAGAGTCACTGGAACAACATGCATCAGATAGCTGACAAGACAACCGCGCGAAGATTCTATCTGTTATTGCTGGCATGTCTGGCAATAATGATTTCCGCCTGTGCCGGACAAAAAACCAAACAGGAACCGGAGCCAGGTTCCCCCACTGAAAATCAAAATCCAACACCGCAAACAGTAGCTGAATTTACCCAGTGGAATCTCAAGGGCAAACTGGGTGTTCGCTCCCCCAAAGAAAACGGCAGTGCCAACCTGGCCTGGCTACAGGGCGGTGCAGAGAATTTTCGCCTTCATCTCAGCGGTCCGCTCGGAGCAGGCACCACCGTCATCACCGGCTCAGCCGGTGGCGTCAGTTTGGTGCGCGGTAGCGAGCCGCCAATTTATGCGCGCAACCCGGCACAGCTAACCCAGGAAGCACTGGGCTGGCCCCTGCCCGCCCGGGAGATGTTCTACTGGGTGCGCGGTCTTCCCGCGCCCGGCGCCAAAAGTGGTGAGCAGCGCAACGCCCAGGGCCAGCTGCAAAGCCTGCAACAATCCGGCTGGGCTTTGAGTTTTAGTGAGTATCGCAGCGAAGGCTCCTTTATGCTGCCAACTCGGATCAAAGCACAAACCAACAGTCCCACGGGCCCGGTATCCGTCACCCTGGTGATTAAAGACTGGGGGTTGTAGAGACTCTGCCAATGCCCAAATCGCAGCATGCAGGTATTATGGCGATCCTGTAATTGATTGACTCCTTTTTGCCTCATGCTGCTAACCCTGTCCGCCCCAGCAAAACTGAACCTGATTCTGCGCATTCTCGGCCGTCGCCCGGATGGCTATCACGAGTTACAAACCCTGTTCCAACTTCTCGATTTCGGCGACTTATTGGAATTCAGTGAGCGCAGCGATGGCATTGTCAGTGTCGATGCCGGCCAGCTGGATGTAGCTGAAGAAGACAACCTGGTTTATCGCGCAGCCCAATTGCTGCGCAAACAAGCTGAGCCGGACCGACAAAATTCTCTCGGCGCCTCTATTCGGTTGATAAAGAAGTTGCCTCACGGCGGCGGCATCGGTGGAGGCAGTAGCGATGCCGCCACCACTTTGCTCGGGCTCAACTACTTATGGCAGTGCAATTTATCGATCGATAAACTGGCAGAGCTGGGACGACAATTAGGAGCCGATGTTCCAGTTTTTGTGTGCGGGCGCACCGCTTGGGCGGAAGGGGTTGGTGAAAAATTAACCCCAATAACCACCGAGCAACGCCACTACCTGGTTGTCTCAACTGGTTGCGAAGTGAGCACTGCAAAAATTTTTCGCGATTCACGTTTGACAAGAGATTCAGTCGCAATTACATTAGCGGCCCTTCGCGAGGAGCAGGCCAACGAGATGCGACTCGGCAGCGAAAAACTGGAAACATTTTCCGGCAATGACTGCCAGCCATTAGTTGAGAAGCTCTACCCTGAAATACGCGATGCCAGAGAATGGCTCGAGCAATTTGCTCCGGCACAACTCACCGGCACCGGGGGCTGCGTTTTTGCGGCATTCCCTACGGCAGAGGCGGCCACTGAGGCACACACCAAACTGCCTGAGGCGTGGCAGGGTTTTACGGCAGCGGGTGTATTGGTTTCACCGACACATCAAGCGCTAGCGAAAATCTCCTCAGATTTTTGAGGAAACATTACTGGGGCGTAGCCAAGCGGTAAGGCAGCGGGTTTTGATCCCGTCATGCGAAGGTTCGAATCCTTCCGCCCCAGCCACTTTCTTTATATGCAATGGCACAGTCAAAAACCGGTTCCGACATGATTCAGTCTACGCTGATCCAGCCGGCCCAGGCCATTCGCACAGGGCTTTACAGAGCCACTCCCCAATTTTTAAAGAATCCTGAAGGCAGGCTTGAATGCAAGCGCCCGATGGTTGTGCGAGCACGCACCCAGAGCAACCCGTTGAGCAAGGAAAAAAACTGTGGCCAAAACCCTGTTTTTATCCGCGCAACAGTGCGCCGCTCAACGCAAAAGTGTTGCAGCAAAAACCCTGACTGCTAGCAAATATGCAGGCATCTACACTTCAATTCACTTCAAGACAGAATTAAAGGAACTCGCAGTGGCTGACTTAATGGTCTTTACCGGCAACGCAAACCCGGAACTGGCACAGAAGGTTGTCGACCATATGGCGATCCCCCTGGGTGAAGCCACGGTCAAGCGCTTCTCCGACGGCGAGATTGCAGTAGAAATTACCGATAACGTACGCGGCCGCGACGTTTTCGTGGTGCAATCCACCTGCCAACCTACCAACCGCAACCTGATGGAACTGATCCTGCTGGTAGACGCCCTCCGCCGCGCCTCCGCCGGCCGCGTCACCGCTGTAGTCCCCTACTTTGGCTACGCCCGCCAGGATCGCCGCGTAAGATCCCAGCGCGTGCCGATTTCCGCAAAAGTGGTTGCCGATATGATGGTGAGCGTAGGTATCGACCGCGTATTAACCGTCGACCTGCACGCGGAACAGATCCAGGGCTTCTTCGACGTTCCTGTGGATAACGTTTACGGCTCCTCGGTCCTGCTCGACGATATCGAGCGCCAAAAATACCAGAACCTGGTGGTGGTATCCCCGGACATCGGCGGTGTTGTACGCGCCCGCGCTGTGGCCAAGAGCCTCGACTGCGAACTGGCTATCATCGACAAACGCCGTCCGGCGGCCAATGTTGCCGAAGTCATGAACATTATCGGTGAAGTCAGCGGCCGCACCTGCCTACTGGTAGACGATATGGTCGACACAGCCGGCACCCTGTGTAACGCCGCCAACGCCCTGAAAGAGCACGGCGCCGAGAAAGTTGTCGCTTACTGTACCCACCCGGTACTGTCCGGCAACGCCATCACCAACCTGAACAACTCCGTTCTGGATGAGCTGGTGGTTACCGACTCCATACCCCTAGGTGACAAAATGGAGAAGGCACCAAAAATTCGCCAGCTGACCCTGTCTGCAATGCTGGCCGAGTCCATGCGCCGTATCAGCAATGAGGAATCCCTGTCCGCAATGTTCCGCTAGGAGCTTGCCGGTCAAGGTATCCCCGCGCCCCGCATGCCGGGGCACTTTGCCTTTAGCGCTGATTCCCGTAGAATACGCGCCCGCCCGGCACTGCCGGGCGATTACTTTTGGGCCCAGTGCCCATTTAACATCCATGCCAGAGCGGTCCGGTCGCAGGTCACTCTGGACAGACAACCCGAGGTTTATCCCATGTCTGATATTAAATTGAACGCCATTGCCCGCAGCGATGAAGGGAAAGGTGCGAGCCGCCGCCTGCGTCGCCTGGAAGGCCGTGTACCCGGCATCATCTACGGCGGTGAAGCAGAGCCTGCTTCTATCTCCGTGCTGCACAAAGACCTGACCAAAGCTCTGGAAAACGAAGCTTTCTTCTCCTCCATGCTGACTGTTGACGTAGACGGCAAAGAAGAGAAAGTTATCCTGCGCGACCTGCAGCGTCACCCGGCTAAAGCCCTGCTGCTGCACATCGACTTCCAGCGCGTATCTGCCAACACCAAAGTACACGTTAAAGTACCTCTGCACTTCCTGAACGAAGACAGCAGCAAAGGTGTTAAGGCTGGCGGTATCGTTTCCCACACCCTGACCGAGCTGGAAGTTAACGCTCCTGCCGGCAAGCTGCCTGAGTTCATCGAAGTGGACCTGGCCGACCTGGAAATGGACGGCGTACTGCACATCTCCGACCTGAAACTGCCGGAAGGTGTTGAGTCTGTGGCACTGAGCCACGGTGCAGACCACGACCTGGTTGTAGCTTCTATCCACAAGCCTCGCGGCGCTGTGGAAGCTGAAGCCGAAGCTGGCGAAGGCGAAGAGTAATCGCCTTGGCTGCGGCACCGGATACTCCGATCCAGTTGATTGTCGGCCTGGGAAACCCCGGACCGGAATACGATCGGACGCGACACAACGCCGGTGCCGACTTTGTTGTCGAGCTGGCCCGCCAACAAGGCACCCAGCTCAGCCTCGACAGCAAATATCACGGCCTCACTGGCCGTGTGCGGGTCGGCAGCCAGGATATCCGGCTGCTGATTCCCACCACCTATATGAATCGCAGTGGCCAATCTGTCGGCCCACTGGCGAACTTCTTCAAGATTCCCCCGGAAGCCATTCTGGTCGCTCACGATGAGCTGGACCTGGCCCCCGGTATCGCGCGCCTGAAAGCCGGCGGCGGTCACGGTGGACACAACGGCCTGCGGGATATCATTTCTGCACTGGGCAACAACCGAAACTTTATGCGCCTGCGACTCGGCATTGGCCACCCCGGCAGCTCGAGCGAAGTGGCCCGGTTTGTACTCCAGCGAGCCCCCAGGGCGGAACAGGAAACACTGGCTGATGCGATCGATCGCTCGATCGACGTTCTGCCCACCGCCGCTTCCGGCGACTGGGGCGCAGCCATGAAAACGCTGCACACCAACAAATAGATCCCACCCGCCGGCTTGCCTTTTGCCGCGGAAATCTCGATAGTGTGCTGCGCTAAATTTGCCGGTATTTTCCCGGCTGGCCCGGACCCTGTGGTGGCCGAGACACCCCGCCCATCCAAAATCCCGCCAGCGCAACCACTACCGGACCTCAAACGCAATTAGCAGAGCGCGCTGTATGCGCCTCGGGCAAACGGAAAAATATCACCATGGGTTTTACTTGCGGTATTGTCGGCCTACCTAATGTGGGCAAATCCACCCTATTCAACGCATTGACCAAAGCGGGTATCGATGCGGAAAACTTCCCCTTCTGCACCATCGAGCCCAATGCCGGTGTCGTGCCGGTACCAGATCCCCGCATCGACAAGCTGGCTGAGATCGTCAAACCGGAAAAGGTAATTCCCACCACCATGGAATTTACCGATATCGCCGGCCTGGTTGCGGGCGCCTCCAAGGGAGAAGGCCTGGGTAACAAGTTCCTCGCCAATATCCGCGAGACCGACGCTATCGCCCACGTTGTGCGCTGCTTCGAAGACGATAACGTTATCCACGTCGCCAACAAGGTACACCCGGTAGCGGATATCGAGGTGATCAACACCGAGCTGGCCCTGGCCGATCTGGACACCGTGGAAAAGGCCCTACAGCGCTTTACCCGCGCCGCCAAGGGACAGGACAAGCACGCGATCAAGATGAAAGCGCTGCTGGAAAAAATCCAGCCACACCTGGATGAAGCCAAGCCACTGCGCTCTTTCGAGCTTTCAGAAGACGAGCTGGCGGACCTGCGCGAACTGAGCCTGCTCACTATCAAGCCCACCATGTATATCGCCAACGTGGACGAAGATGGCTTCGAGAACAATCCGCACCTGGATGCTGTAGCAGCTATCGCCGCTGAAGAGAACGCGGTACTGGTACCTATCTGCAACAAGCTCGAAGCGGAAATTGCCGAGCTGGACGACGAAGAGAAGCAGGAGTTCCTGGAAGAACTGGGTATGGAAGAGCCGGGGCTGAACCGCGTGATCCGCGCCGGCTACCAACTGCTGGGCCTACACACCTACTTCACCGCTGGCGTGAAGGAAGTTCGTGCCTGGACCATCCCACTGGGCGCCACCGCTCCCAACGCCGCCGGTAAAATCCACACCGATTTTGAAAAGGGTTTTATTCGCGCAGAAGTGATCAGCTACAGCGATTACATTGACAACAACGGTGAGGCCGGCGCTAAAGACGCGGGTAAATGGCGCCTGGAAGGCAAGGACTACATTGTCGCCGACGGCGACGTAATCCACTTCCGTTTTAACGTCTAACCGCCTCTCCTTTTTTTGCCTCCCCATCCCGGGGAGGCCCGCCACCCGTGTAAATTCTATGGCTCAATCAGACTGGAAAGTCGGCCTGCCGCTGGCACTGATTACCGTATTTATGTGGGCAACCCTGCCCATCGCTCTCAAAGGGCTTCTCGAATACATCAGTCCCGGTACCGCCACCTGGTATCGCTTCGCCGGTGCAGCACTGTTAGCGGGCGTCTACTACGGACAAGCGCGCAAATTACAGCTCAAGCCACTATTCAGTCGCGGCTTGCTGCTTTTTACCTTCCTCGCCGTTGCCGGCCTCCTTGTGAACTACCTCGCCTACGCAAGTGGACTCAATTACATCACCCCTGGTGCCGCCCAGGTTGTGATCCAGCTGGCCCCCCTGCTTCTGCTGATATCCAGCGTGCTTTGGCTGGGAGAGCGCTTCTCTCTGCGTCAGTGGAGCGGCGTGGTACTGGTAGTAATCGGGCTGCTGCTATTTTTTAACCAGCGCCTGGAAGAGCTGACCAGTGGCGCCGGCGGCGAATACCTGCTGGGGCTCGGCTATATCCTGATCGCCGCTGTCACCTGGGCGATTTACGGCTTTTTCCAGAAAAAAATATTGAGCCGCGCAACGCCCCAGGATCTACTGGTGGTAATTTATATCGCAGGGACCCTGCTCTTCCTGCCCATGGCGGAGCCAATGAAGGTTTCTCACCTGGGCTGGCTCGAGTGGGTGCTATTGGCATTTCTCACCGCCAATACGCTGATCGCCTATGGGGCTTTTAGCAAGGCACTAGCGCACTGGGAGGCATCCAGTGTCAGCGCAACCTTGTCATTAGTGCCAGTCATCACCCTATTGTTCAGTACGCTGATCAGCTCTATCTGGCCCAACTATATTGCAGTTGAGCCGCTCAACTGGATCAGCTGGGCCGGCGCCGGCGCCGTAGTACTCGGTTCCGCCCTCGCCGCAATCAGTTCCAGGCGCGGTTCTGAGCAGTCCCGGGCATCAGATGAAAAAAATCGCTAACTATCTGAAAAGAATACAAAAAAGTGTTGACACCCCCGGCCCATCGTTTAATAATGCGCGCCCTCGGGACAGCCGAGACAACAAAAGAAATGGCAAGGTAGCTCAGCCGGTTAGAGCGCAGCACTCATAATGCTGAGGTCGGGAGTTCGAGTCTCCCCCTTGCTACCATTTCAAATCACAGAGACTATTCTTTGTGAACCTTGAAACTGGGGCGTAGCCAAGCGGTAAGGCAGCGGGTTTTGATCCCGTCATGCGAAGGTTCGAATCCTTCCGCCCCAGCCATCTTCCCAAATTATCTAGCAGGCCCAAGTCTGGGCAGCAATCAAAAGCCCAACCGTTTTTTATCTGATTCTACGAATAGTTCGCCAGAGTTCGTCCGGCGAACGCAATCCAAAAATCAACTACTTGGGCAGCACCACACCATTCGCTTCCATAACGGTCGCTCCGGTTCTATCGGGCTCAAGGGCAGTAGTACCTGAAGTTGCTGCAGGCGTTCGCACTTGTTCCCTGCGCAAACCCAGTGCCCGCAGCCACTCGAAGCCCGCCAGGCAGCACAGCAATGCCAGCAGCACTAGCGGGCCGCCATATCCCTTCATAGCCTCACTCTCGGACATACAAGTCCACACAAGCTGCACAACGCACAGGAAGGCCACAATCAACAGGGTCGGCTTGCGTCCCAGCAAGCTAACAACAAAAACACCCAGGGGCGCCCCCAGGGCCACTACCGGTGCCGCCGCCAGCCAATTCCCAAACACCCCAGGCTGCCAATCTCCCGCCAGCGACTTCACTATTACTCCGAGTACCGAGCAAAATGCCATGATCACCACGGATGTAGGGATCGCCACCTTGAGATCCACCCTGCTCAACAGCACAAGAGCCGCATACACCAGCATGTCCACACCCACACCGGTAACTGCCACCACGCAAAAGCCGGCAAAAGCACCCAATAGCAAGCCGACACGAAAATCAGTCGGACACTGGGGGTCCCCCGCGTGCTCACAATCAGTAATTTCGCTGAGGCGATACAAATGAAAAATGCCAAAACTGCCCCAGAGAACGGCAAAGGAGAGTTTCACCCAGAGTTCGGGTATCAGAGGGGCAAACAGCAGGATACCGGCGGGAGTCGCCAATAGGGAGCCCAGCAGCGCCCCCCGCAACATCGACCAAGCCAGCTGCTGGCGTCGGCAGAGAATAAACAAACTGGCGCTGACCATCCCTATCGATTGAACCGCAAAACTAAAGTCACGACCCAGGCTTGCCGGCATATCAAAAAACAGCACCAGCACGGGAAACCCAACTGTCCCGCCGCCCATCGGCGTAGAACCAGCGGCATAGCTACCCAGCGCCATCGCCATCGCCATGGACCAATGCTCGAGCGCCAGGGCCAGGTTCTCACCCTGTGAAATCAGGAACAACCAAACACCGTAAAACAGAACCAACCAAGCGAGCCAATAGCGAAGAGAGAATCGCGCCACGTTTTTCATCTTATTATTTGTGAGCTAAAGCGTCAGGGGGAGACAATAGTGGTACGAGTGTGAGATGGGATCAAGATAAGATTTGGCGAGTTCGCCTATTGCGGTCAGGAGGGGCGCCCGACAGCCACAGCTGCCGGGCAAAGTGCAATTAGTTCAAACGCTTCTTGCGAATCAGGTTTTGAACCTGCATAGAGGACATCATAGAGGCGTAGATTGCCGGCAGCGCGCCACGCTTACGCAGCTCCAGGAAGTCTTCATCAGACAGATTGTTAAGCTTCTCTTCATCGATAACAAAGAAACCTGTCAGATCATAAGGCTTGTCATCTTCGCTCACACGGAGAGTTAGTTTCTTCTGGGTCAGCAAGTCCTTGGAAACCAGGAACTCGATAAAAGAGTCAGTCACTGCAACACGCTGTGCAGTTTCAACCACTGCCTGGGCACGATTCTTCAGGAAGTCAGTTTGCTCACCTTCCCCATCGAACAGCGCCTCACCTTCAGAGTCGCTCAGCATCTTGGAATCTTCGTCGATGCACAGCACAGCCTGATCGGCATTATCTGGGTTCTTCACCAAAACAAACGGATAAGTACGCACCTGAAGAGGAATGTAGCTGCCATTCCAGCCATCAGCGCCGGAGAACAGGTTTTCACCAGGGCGCAGGCCGGTGAGCGCCACAACTTTAAATTGATCAGTATTCTGATCTTTAACAAACAGGATCGGGTAGCTCTGGGCTGCCTGTACGATCTCCTGAACCACCAGCGGTAGAACATGATTACCGCTTACATGGTCAAAAGTAATGTCTTGGGTGAGTTTCAGGTTGGCATGTGCCTTTTTGTCCAAAGCTTTGATCTGTGCCATAAGTACAACTCCTAGCTACTTTTATAGTTACTAAATTTTCAGAGATACCCTAACGTACCACTCTTTTACGCATCAATGATGACAAGTGCTTCCCGACAGTCGCCGGAAACCAAAGCCAGCATTAAACAGGGAAGAAGCCCAGCTGGCAAACAAAGTCCACAACAACTACCCTAAAGACAAATTTATTTGATTGTTTTTTAATCAGGTGAGACCTTGGAAGCAAGAATAGTCACAACCCAAGCTCCCACACCTTAAACCCCCAAAAAAATAGACGCGTAGTGCCACTTGCCTATTCGTGGCAAACAGCTCACTAAAGTGGGTCCGCTCCGTATCCTCCCTAAAGCTATCGTGATAGGTAGTATCTTTTAACCGATCAAGGAGATGGCCGGAATGAGTGCCACTTCATTACTAGAAGGCGCCTCATCATGATGAGCCTCTTATTCCTCTTCTATCTCTTGGCAATGTCCCTCGCCGCAAAGAACAATCGTTCACTCGCAACAGCAACATTCGTTTTTGCCCTAGTGCTAAGTGTCCTATGGCTGAGTTACCACACCAGCGACAATGTCAACTTAGCCTTGTAAACATGGGATAGGGAGTATGGAGAGAGCACTTCGAGACCTGAACGCAATAGGCATAATTATCATATGTGGCGTACTCGGCATCGCTGCATACTTTCAATTGGTGGATGGGGAAATGCCCTGCCCACTCTGCCTACTTCAAAGAATTGGGCTCACGGGAGTCTTGTTTGGCCTGACATTAAATTTACTCTACGGAAGCCGCCCGATGCACTACAGCCTGGCCACGCTGTCAGCACTATTTGGTGCAGCCACCGCCCTACGTCAAGTCAGCCTGCACGTTATTCCCGGAACACCAGGCTACGGCAATCCACTAATGGGGTATCACTATTACACCTGGGCACTCTTTATCTTCTACATGATAATTATCGGTATTGCGATTATCAGTGCATTTGGCAAACAATATGAAAACCCCGTATTTAGCGGCTTCCGTTCTCAGGGTGCGCTTAGCAAAATAGCCATAGTTGCCGCTCTTTCCATTACCGCTATAAATACCCTTATAACTTTCGCGGAATGCGGCCCCACTGTCTGTCCGGATAACCCAGACCGCTATTGGCTTTTTGGGTCGACCTAAAAGCTGCATGTCCTTGTCCTTGGGAGAACAGCCAGGGAAAATCCAAGCTAAACCCCGCTAGACATACAAACAAAAGGAGATAAAGAATACGTACAGCTATAAAACAAATAAAACTGCCGAGCATTTACTATAGTTCGACATAATAAATAGAGTGGAGGCCAGGACCGGATTCGAACCGGTGAAAAACGGTGTTGCAGACCGTCGCATTTCCTCTCTGCCACCTGGCCATAAAAAAACCCGGCGCTTACGCTCCGGGTTTTTAAGACACTACGGAAGCGGAAGCGCTTCCGAATACATTTACAGAAGCACGCGGGTTGCCTGGCAGCAACATATAGAAAGAAGTTCTTGCGCGTATTTCATAGTAAATTGTCTTGTTTAAGTTGCCGCCAAGGATAATGGAACTAAAGCTCCATTTCAACTCTTTCTAGGTAGCCCCGGAGTACTGCCCAACCCTAACCTCATTACCGGGCAACGGCTGCTCTGGAACCAGCTGTGCCAACCCAAGAGAAATTAAGGCCATTAAAGACCCCGCAAAGAATACCATTGGCGGAGAGACAAGCCAGAGCAAGCCAAATACTACAGGGATAACTACTGCGGCAATATGATTAATAGTAAAGCTGACTCCAGCCGAAGCCGCGATATCCCGCTCGTCAACTATCTTCTGGAAGTAGGTTTTAATCGCAATTGCCATAGAAAAGAATAAATGGTCAATAATATATAGTGCCGCCGCTATCACAGCACTTTCTACCAACGCATAGCCGGCGAATATCATTATCAATCCTACATATTCCAAAGTGAGAATACGACGCTCTCCAAACCGAACTATAAGCTGTCCGATCTTTGGCGCAATATATAAATTAAGTAGGTGGTTCACCGTATAGAGAGCAGCAACCTCCCCCACACTATATCCAAATTTTTCCACCATCAAAAAACCAGCGAATACTATAAAGATTTGCCTGCGAGCCCCACTCATCATCGTGAGCGCATAATAGAGCCAATAGCGTTTTCGCAGAATAAGCTTCTTATGCTGGCTATGGGGCTGAGCAAACTGCGGGAAAAGGACCCAGGCACCTAAAGCAATGACAATGGTCGCGCCACCACCAATTAGATAAACCCAAGAATAATCCAAACCTGCGAAGTTCATTAAACCCCACACCAAACCATAAGCCAGAAGTGCAGCAAAGGAACCTGCGGCAGCCATACGTCCCATCCAAACTGCTGCTGTTTGTTTGGGAAACCACTGGAGCGCCAGGGAAGTCTGCAAGGTCTCATAAAAATGAAATCCCGTAGACATTAAAAGTGTAGTGAGTAATAACCCGGTCAATGACGGATACAGTCCCGTTAGGATCACTCCAAGGCCAGTTGCTACCAGGGCGATTATCGCCAGCCGCTGCTCCCTGACAAAAAGTAAAACAAAGACTACCAGGAAGGCTAAAAAGCCAGGTATCTCACGTACACTTTGCAACAGACCAATATCTGCACCGGTAAATGCTGCCTTTTCAATGACAAAGTTATTAAGTAGCGTATTCCAAACAGCAAATGAGAGCGGCATCGAAGCTGCCAGAATAAGCAAAAGAATTTCAGGCCGGCGAAGACGTTGTAGCATAAATGACCTCCTATAGCTAAGGCCCGCAATATACGCCCTCAATATCCAACTGTAAAATTATAAAAATAGCGCTGAGGAATGAGTTTTTCATCGAAAATATTGCAGTTCATGAAATCAAATACTAATTAAGCCATTAAATAGTGGTAACACCTACCAACAGTTTTCTCAACCGCCAGTAAAACTGGTGAACAAGAAGTACCAATTGGCAAAGTAGCAAGCAATCTATTTATGTATTAATTCCCGCTAACCATGTATTTTTAATGAGATGAGGAAGCTTAGCTCACTATATATAATGACTAGAGTCAGACAACTCTAACCAAAACTCACCTATGCTTTAACTGCTGCATATCTAGGCACCTTACTCCACAGCATGACTGATTACCGACATAGATAACTCTTGGAGGGAAAAATGCGTATTCATTTCTGGCGAATTTATCATCTTACTTTAGTCATGCTATTTACCGCACTCCCCTTCCTATTGGCGAACGCCGTTGCTCAAGAAGATAACTTACCTGACAAACTTAAATTAAACGAATGGAAGGTGCCCTGGGAGGGGCTCCCCAGAGACCCGCATGTGGACAGTAAAGGGAATGTCTGGTTCTGTGGACAAGCGGGTAACTACATCGGGAAGTTTACACCCACCTCTGAAGAATTTAAGCAGTATGAAATACCTGAAGGTACTCACCCTCATAACCTGATTGTGGATTCAAACGATATTGTTTGGTATGCAGGTAATCGCAATGCGCATATAGGGCGATTAGACACCAATAATGGGGAAATTAAACAGTATCCAATGCCTGAAGGTATCAAAGACCCACATACGTTAGTCTTCAGTCGAGAGGGAAATATCTGGTTCACAGCCCAGCAAAGTAACCGCATAGGCCTGCTAAATATACAGAGTGGCAAAGTTCTAAGTGCCACCCCAACAACCGCTAATGCCCGCCCCTATGGTATTAAGATTGATGCCCAGGGAAACCCCTGGGTAGCTCTATTCGGCACCAATAAGTTAGCTCACGTAGACGCAAAAACCATGACCATAAATGAGGTTAACCTGCCACGCCCAAGTGCTCGCCCTCGCAGACTGGAAATCGATCCTACCGGCAGTATTTGGTACGTAGATTATCCAGAAGGCTACTTGGGTCGCTATACTCCGACGACCAAGGAGTTTAAAGAGTGGAAACTACCCAGTAAGAGTCCACGCCCCTATGGAACAGCACTGGACAACAATAACCAACTTTGGATCGCTGATACTGGAGAGATTCCAAATATCATTTTTGCCTTTAACACAGAAAAAGAGAAATTCACAAGCAAGACCCCCGTTCCAAGTGGTGGAAATATAAGATATATGTATTTTAACAATATAGATGGAAGCTTTTGGTTTGGTGTTGATTCTGGATTTCTCGACCAGGGGATACCAAAATAGAAGTATATAGCTCTATTGACATCAATCGATGTATAGCGTAGCTGCAACAATTCTATATATCCTGACACAGGGCCAACTATTTAAATACGAAATTCCATGTAGAATTGTAATTTTTTCAGCAATACTTTCAGCCATTCACGGCGCTCTAGTGAGGCAACCATTGATGTATTACCTTCTTGGTAACCGTTATAGTTATAGGTGCTGAAGTATTCGCTTCAAATAAATCAAACTCTAGCGACCCTACAAAATAAAAAGCGTGCAGCAATCATTAAATAAATTCATAAACGCAATTTACAATTATGGAACCGAAACAGACCGGGATAGCATATGATAGCATCACACATCTATGGGAACGTAAAGAGTTCAATAGAAATAACGGTATTAGCCAGTATAAGCGAGCACTTGGCTTTGCAAAAAATAGAGGCGCAGCATTAGATGTAGGGTGCGGCTGCACAGGAAGGCATATCGAGCTTCTACAAACTGAAGGATTTGCTACCGAGGGGATTGATGTCTCTGAGAAAATGATAGAGATCGCCAGAGATAAGCACCCTAATGTTCACTTCTATCTTGAGGATATATGTGAATGGAAAGCAACAAAAAAATATGACTTTATAAGTGCATGGGATAGCATCTGGCATATCCCGATTGAAAAACAAGAGGAAACAATAAGGAATCTAGTGTCTTACTTAAACAAAGAAGGCGTCCTAATATTCTCCTTTGGCGGAACAGATAAAGAGGGCTATCATACGAATGATGCGATGGGACCAAGATTATATTACTCTACGTTAGGCACAAATAAATTTATACAACTCCTTATTTCATCTGACTGTATTTGTAGACATCTGGAGTACGATCAATCACCAGAATTACATGCCTACATAATTGCTCAGAGGATATAATTATTTTATATACAAACTTTGACCCCTTTCCCTCAGTCATGGGTAGCCGATATGTTAGCCGGAGCAATGCTTGTTTGGTTTATTCTTATGGGCCTCAGCATAGCTTTTGTTATTTGGGACTCAATCACTAACGCGCCAACCAGTTGGGTTCAGCGCCTAGCTTGGATATTAGTGATTCTGTATACCGGTATCATCGGTTTAATCTTCTACCTACTCACCTGTCGCCGACCCTTTCCAGGGAGCCATGATCAATTCACCAGGCCAACATGGAAGCAAAGTGTAAATAGCGAGATGCACTGCCTTGCAGGTGACGCAACAGGAATACTTATTGCAGCGTCCATTGTACCCACACTGGGTCTCACCAATGGATGGGACTCGATAATTGAGTACTTGGCTGGCTTTATTTGTGGCTTGTTCATTTTCCAGGCAATGATGATGCGAAGCATGTATCAGGGAAACTACTTAAAAGCAGTAAGTAAAACTTTCTTTGCAGAAACTGTATCGATGAATATGGTTATGACTGGAATGATACCCGCTATGGTGATTTTGACTTCTATATGGCCAAATTCTGAGGCCCCAACAAACGCTACCTTCTGGTTTCGTATGAGTTTGGCGACCATTGTTGGTGGAATTTTTGCCTACCCTATTAACTACTGGCTAGTAAAAAATCATCTGAAACATGGATGCATGACCCTTCCAGGAAGGGATAGAGCCGCACCCAATCTTGGCCACTGTTCCCATGAATGTGTCCAAAAATCAACGCCGCATATGCATGATTCCTCGCGAAAAAAATCAGATCAGATGCAAATGCATTCTCTATCGACAGTAAATTCGACCCTATGGGTAGCGGGCACATTTATTATTCTCTTTTTTGCCCTCTACATTACGAATAAAGTCACTCCACTGTATTTTTGAAATTACGAGTATATATACCCACCTTAACTATAAGCTCCGGAGATTTTCATCTCCGGCATTAATAACATTTCACTGTGATGGTAGCTGCCAATTGATCACCGGGCTTACGCCTTCAGTATTGCATAGCCAAATGACCGCCCTTACACCGGCTTTTAGCTTCCCATTACTATCAAAGAGGCTTTCCCAATCACTGGCGTGAAAGGATTTATCGCGGAGACGAAATTGCCCAAGAACTTCTTTCCAACCTGGCATAGTCAGATTGAGAACCTCATTCGTTCCATCATCAGTAGCAATCCATACCTTAACCCCTACTTGCTCTCGCTCAATTTTGGTGATCTGCCCCTGCCAGGAAGTTAACTGGTTTCGATCACAGGTCACGTAGTTTGGAACGGCAAGTCTTTGAGCCAATAAGTCCCGGTTATTCAAAGCAACTAAGCTCAGCATTAGAAACAAATAGTGTTTTCTATTCATATTAAAAAAAGGGGGGATAAGCCCCCTTAACTATTACAGGCCACGATAAGTCACACTTTGCTCATCCGCTCGTGTGGCCTGGCCTTCAGTAAACTCGTACATACAACTATCGTCGGTATAATCCATAAAGTTAGTTACAGGATCTTCCCCCTCTGCATTTCTTCCTCTGGTACAGGTATCTCGCCCTACCGGACAACCATATGCAGCCGAACTCTCCGCAGGCGTATCTGAAACATAGTCCCCCTGCCCACGACATCCTCCCTGGAACGTGTGGTATAGGCCTAACCAGTGCCCCACTTCATGAGTCAGGGTATCTCCTTCGTTATAAGGCGCAGCATCACCTCCGGGTACGGAACCGGTTAAAATCACAACGCCATCATCCAGAGGATCAGAGGAATAGCTGCTTGGAAATGTAGCCCAGCCAAGTAAACCATCACCAAGTTCAGCTACATAAATATTCAAATCCCCTGCATCACCAAC
Organism: Microbulbifer sp. VAAF005; assembly: GCF_030012985.1. Classification (NCBI taxonomy): domain Bacteria; kingdom Pseudomonadati; phylum Pseudomonadota; class Gammaproteobacteria; order Cellvibrionales; family Microbulbiferaceae; genus Microbulbifer; species Microbulbifer sp. VAAF005. The sequence continues at coordinate 1,888,447 of NZ_CP120233.1, forward strand.
CCGTAATGAGGACTTCATAGCCTGCTCAGCTGAAGAGTTGTACCCAACGTTATACCAAGAGTTATTTGCAGTAACAGTTGTTGAAACCAAGTTAAAGGTAAATGGAGTATTTGCGTAAGCATCATTCAACACATCCATTTGTGCATTGATTTCACTATTTGATAGCGCCCCATTATTACTTCTGTCAGTAATTACATGAAAATACACATCAACCTCAACTGAACCTACCGGACGCAAGGTATGCGCCACACTTTTTTCACTTAGCCCACTACGCAAAGTAGAAAAATGCTGTTCTTTTAATGCAGCTTCCTGAATGGAAGGGTGATCTGTTCCGCAGCGCTTGAGTCCACCACTATTACTAGCAGCCTCAACAGAAGAAACACTTTGAGCGAAACCAATAGTTGATGATGCAAACATGCACAATGATAACGCAGCTTTTATCGAAACACTGGAAATAGTCTTCCTCATAACCTGAGCCTTAATTTTATTATTAAATGGAACTCCCAATAAGAGCCCGCCAACTTTCCACGCTCAGGCAAACCCTTGTCAATAGAAGTAATTCTTAAATTGAGGATAATGACATCAAACTCTTTAATGCGGCGTAATGTTCAACACGAGTATTTAAGATTAAAAACAAAAATCAGAAATCGCCCCAAAATAGTTACAATTGAAATCGCCCAAAAGAATACTAGAGCCAACATTTACCATCAAAATATAAACTCAACGCACTTAAAAAACACCAAATAAATTCAAAACTTATTGACTACCCAACCTCACAGCCGACCACAAGAATGAATATCAAATATCTTCTATCAAAAGAGTCCTATTTAGCTTATGCCTAACCAAGAACAAATTGTATTTTCGAGCAACACAATTCCTCAGAGCGAAAATTCAAGTTTAAAACCTCCAAATCCAACTCAATTTTTGCGCTCCCCTCTCCTCAGCAGGGGAAACTCCTTCCAATTAGAGTAAATATTGGCACTAGCAATTCTCTTTAATCTCATCAACTTTCATCTAAAAGTCTGCATAAAATTCCCTATCTCTACTCCACACAACATCATCTTGCGAAGTATTTACTCACCACTAAGTCAGGATATGAACTCATATCATCATTAAAAGCTGCATACAAATTGAGCCAGCCCGCAACTTTAACTAACATTTGTTACTCAAATATGCAAAAATACCCTCCGAAAAAGACCACTCAAAGAATTGATATATCACATCATTACTTTGTGTATTAGATATCACAACGCACTGGATTATCAGATGGAAAAGGTTGCTATATTTGTTGATGTGCAAAATGTTTATTATACATGCAGACAAATATATAAAAGAAACTTTGATTACAATAAGTTTTGGCAGGAAATAACGAACAATAGAAAAGTAGTAAAGGCTATAGCCTACGCCATCGAACGAGGCGATAAGAAACAGCAGGAGTTTCAAAATATATTGAGATCTATCGGCTTTGAAGTGAAATTAAAGCCCTTCACACAAAGGTCAGATGGATCTGCCAAAGGAGATTGGGATGTAGGGATAACTATAGATGCCATAGAGTATTCAAGTTTCGTGGATACTGTAATTTTAGTTTCAGGAGATGGCGATTTTGACATTCTAGCTCATACTCTAAGAGTGAATAGAGGCAAGAATGTTGAAGTGTATGGCGTTCCGGAACTAACAGCTGGAGCATTAATTAATGCAGCAAGCAAATTCACACCTATTGAAACCAGATTACTACTTTAACAATTACGGAGGTACAAGAGCTCTGAATTACGGCAGTGTCTCAGTAAAAATATGTGAGGCTCATACATTAAAAATGTTCCCTGAAAGGCTTCGCCCCCTCATCAGCTTCAGCTGTTAAGGAACCAAAGAGACCACTTAATTGATCTAACCTGAACATGAAAACACCTCAGAAAGCACATAACAAAATAATTCAGGATAAAACTAAAACATTAAATAAAAACCAAAATCAAACAATGGGGCTCAATTAAGAAAAAACCGGCACTCAAACATCAACAGCAATGAAAATCAGGGAATATTTATTTCAGCCTATCGGAAAAACTATCAGTGCCAGAAAATCAAACTAACCATACCCCCAAACATAAAATCAATAAGTACAAGTAGCAGACTCATACAGACCACAAGCCCATTCACCACATAGACTTACCTGTTACTCGACCTGCAATCGCTTTAACATTATTCTACATTGCCACCACCTGATAAAACGTCCCGAAATGCAACGCCCGGAGAAAAACCTTTTTAATATTACTGCCCCAAATGATATTCATATTAAGTTACACACATAACTTTCAAGGCATTCTAGACTTCATATAAATCCTTATTCCCACGCCAACCCAAACACATAACAGCCCAATGACATCAATTTCTTTTTAAGCTTCCACATAGACAACCAACGCACAGTGATTAAATAATCAGTTAACTGCTATTGCTTCTAAGTCAATGTACACTTAATAAAACCAAGAAGAGTGAATTATGGCTATCAGAATCCTATCTGTTGATGGCGGGGGAATCCGAGGAGTCTTACCTGGTCAGATATTGGTATCTCTTGAACACAAGCTAAAGATGAAGTCAGGTAATCCAGATGCCAAAATAGGCGAATATTTCGACTTGATAGCGGGAACAAGTACCGGCGCAATATTGGGCGCTGCATATATCTGTCCTAACAAGAATGGAAAACCAAAATTTTCTGCCCAGGATGCTGTCAGCCTCTACCTTAAGGAAGGCGAGAAGGTATTTGGCTCAGGCTCATGGCCTTTTCTAGAAAAGTTAAAGTTATTGAAGGAGGAAAAGTACTGTTCCATGGAGTTGGACAGGGTTTTATCGCAATTCTTTGGGAAAATTAAACTTAGTAATCTATTAAAGCCCTGCTGCTTTGTTTCCTATGATATCAAAAAGCGGGAACAAATCATTTTTAGGCAACATTGTGCCATAGTAAAGAATGAAGACTTTCTGGTTAAAGACCTTCTACTGGGAAGCACCGCAGTACCAACCTATTTTGAGCCAGCACGCATCTTTTCACTCCCCCCATCCAACAATAAATATGTCTTAATTGATGGCGGCATGGTAGCCAGTGATCCTGCTTTATGCGCCTACTCCGAAGCCATAAAATTCAGCGGGGTCTCTGGGATGAAGGATATGGTTATTGTATCTCTGGGTACTGGCAGGCAACTTTCAGGATACAAATACAAGGAGGTTAAAGATTGGGGGATACTCAATTGGGCAAGGCCCGCCATTGATATCGCCGTAAATGGAAGCGCGCAAATGGTTCATTACTATATGAAGCAAATTTCTTCTACCGTAGAGAATTCAAATTACTACCGGATACAACCGAAGCTTTACACTGCTGATTCAGCTATGGACAATTCGACACCAGAAAACCTGAAGAAGTTAAAAAAAGCGGGAGAGAGGAATGCAGAGTATTTTGATAAAGAGCTGGAAGAAATAGCTACTATATTAGTCAACAACCAAGGGAGCCATAGGTATCAGTAATGCTACTGATCGGGACCAGCGCTGGCTTTATCAAATTACAGACATAGAAAGTCATACTACTTATCAGAGCTTAGGTATTTTTCTCGAACCTGGTTAATCATACCTCCGGCTTCAAGTACTTCAATTTCGTCCTTAGCCAAATCACTCCGCAAGTTAATACACTCTCCAGATGATTTAATTATCAATTTAATTGAACTGCTTAACTTTATCTGTGCAATTGGATTGTCCATTTCAAGAGCTACACCCTGCTCAAGCCGATCGTAATCATCAAATTCTTCAAATAGCAATGGCAGTACACCAAAGTTAATAAGATTACGCCGGTGTATACGGGCCATACTTTTTGCAATTATGCACCTTACCCCAAGAAAGCGTGAAGATACTGCCGCATGCTCACGGCTGGAGCCTTGTCCATAATTCTCACCACCGACAACAAAACAGTCTCCATTGAGCTTCACTGCCCGATCATAAAACGATTCATCGATTCGTGAGAATGTATAACGGCTGATGGCAGGGATATTTGAGCGTAGCGGTAAGATTTCTGCTCCAGCAGGTAATATTTCATCAGTGGAAACATTGTCCCCTGCTTTCAGCAATAATGGGCCAGTTAAAACTTCCGGTAGTTTTTCAAAATCAGGAAGGGGCTTGATATTTGGCCCTTTGATCAACTCAACTGCTACTGGGATTTCTTGAGGCGGCTGCAGTAACGGACGTATATCAGGTAGATATTCCGGCTCATGGAAGCTAGGGTAGTCCATATCCAGGTCACGAGGGTCAGTGATCACCCCTCTTAACGCACTGGCAGTGGCCACTTCGGGGCTGCATAAATAGACTTGGTCGTCTGCGGTGCCTGAGCGGCCACGGAAGTTACGTGGGACCGTACGCAAGCTGATACCACCACTGGCGGGGGCCTGCCCCATGCCGATACAGCCACCGCACCCAGTTTGATGCAAGCGAGCTCCCGCTTGTAGCAATTTTGTCAGATCTCCACTCCGACTAAGCTCTTCGAGCAACTGACGTGAGGTTGGGTTGATGTCAAAGGAAACGTCATCGGCTATTCTGCGACCTGAAACCACGCGTGCGGGTATCGCAAAGTCTCTCAACCCTGGGTTGGCAGAAGATCCAATATAGCTCTGATAGATAGGACGGCCCTCCACTTCACGGACTGTCACGACTTTGTCTGGGCTTGATGGACAAGCAATTAACGGCTCGAGGTTTGATAAATCAATAGTATCTTCTTCGTCATAACCCGCGCCTTCATCGGCCGTCATTTCGACAAAGTCGTTTTCACGATGCTGCTGCTTTAGGAAAGCCCTTACTGCTTCATCGGCAGGAAAGACGCTGGTGGTAGCGCCCATTTCCTGTCCCATATTGGCGATCACATGGCGATCCATCGCTGTCAATTTATCCAGGCCGGGGCCGTAATATTCAACAATCTTGTTAACACAGCCCTTAACAGACTGCCGACGCAACATTTCCAGAATGATGTTCTTAGCGCTAATCCATGGCGGCAGCTCACCTTCGAGCTTCACACCGAGTATTTTTGGCATTTTCAGTGCAAAGGGGACCCCAGCGATGGCCATTGCTACCTGTAAGCCACCGGCACCAATCGCCAGCATCCCCATAGAACCCGCTGCACAAGTATGGCTATCGGCGCCAAGTAATGTCTTACCGGGCACATCGAAACAAGCCATCTGTACTGGATGGCTGACACCATTACCGGGCCGCGAAAACCAAATTCCAAATTTACGACAGGCACTTTGCAGGAATATATGATCGTCGGCGTTTTTAAAATCCGTCTGTAACAGGTTATGGTCTACATATTGTGCTGAAAGCTCGGTCTTGATTTGAGACAAACCAAGTGCCTCAAGCTCCAACATAATAAGTGTTCCCGTCCCATCCTGAGCTAGCGTCTGATCGATCTTTATCTCTATTGGGCTGCCAGGCTCCATTGATCCACTCACAAGGTGGCTTTGGATAAGTTTCTGCGCAAGATTCATAGGCATAAAGGGATACCCGGTGAGTGAGCTGGAGCTTTCTAGTATTGATATAACTAGATCTTGATCATTGTAGCTCTAGGGAGCCTCTGAATAACTCCGTGACGCCTCTGGCATGCAGAGCGGTTCACAATCAAGGCGCGGCTTCGCAGGAATGTCTAGACCTTTCAAGAAGTCGCAACGCAGAGTGTGAATCGCTCTGCAAGCCCCGAAGGGCGGGCCTTGAAGGCCACAGCTGCTGCGTTGCAGCTCTTGCAAAGGGCTACGGCCATTCCCTGCGAGCTGCGTCTAACATCGGCAGCCTTCAAGGCCCGCAGAGGCATTACGGAGTTATTCAGAGGCTCCCTAGCCTCCTCGGCTGAAGCACCGTTATAGCTGCAGGACTATGTAAGCGCCAATGCTATATCCACGGACTCTTAGTAGCCCTAACATACGCTAGCGCTACCTGAACCGTTTGCTTCCGCAGTTTTGTAATCTCTGAAAAATGACTGAGTATATGCAGCCACATACGGTCGATAGGGGAGTAATTACTAGAAGATAGGGGTTTAATTCAATCCAGAACTTCTATTTAATCAGTCAAAATAAAAAGTATTCTTCGGAAAGATACAATTTCCCAAGATTGGCAATTGTTTATGGATTCAGCTCACACACAATTATATTAATTTTCTTCTCCACAAGCTGCCCTGTATTACTTTCTCCATACTCACTGTGCTTCCCGCGGGATACAACTTTAAACCCAGTATCAGACAATTGGGTACAAATATCACCCTCATCAAACAGCCTGAATCCATATTGAGTGAACGGTATATTTTGCATAAAAGATTTATCGCCAAAAGCCAGGCATAACTTTCCTTTAGGTGCTAGTACTCTGGAGATCTCTGCTAGATGATTTTTTAGGGTGTCCCAAAAGTATATTGTGTGTACGGCTAGAACCTTATCGAACTGTTTATCGGCAAACGGCAGGCTTTCTGAGCTACCAACTAAAAAGTCCATTTGCCCCGACTCTATATATTCAAAATTTAGACCCTTTGCGGTTGCAACCATATCGCTCGACCAATCAATACCGGTATAGCGGACACAAGATCCCTTACGAATTACGTCGACTGCAAATTTGCCATTGCCCGGACCAATTTCTAGAACAGAATCACCATCTACCACATTGAGAGCTGTTAAAGCGGCAAGATTCGTTGCTTCATTCGCTTTGTTCATTTGTTGCGCGGTTTCTGAGGCCAATGTACCAGATGGTTTTCTAAGCTGCTCAGCAACAAGCTTTGGATCTTTTGACATTACTATTCCTTCAGCGTCAAAAATAAAATACTAACCAGATAATTTATTCTTTAAATTAACCAATCACTACCTGGGTAACCGTTTTGTTTTGAACATACATGTAAAATACAACTTATTCTACACTACCCTTTTGCTCAATATCTATCTCGATTACATTAGGTAAAATAGGGGCAGGCAGAATACCTATTAAGATATTCTGCCTGCCCATCTCAGTATTTCCTACAATGCAAATCACTTCAATATGAAAATTTGTTTTTTAAGTACCCCTATCCAAAATAGATTGCAAATTAAGCAAACTAGAACTTGTTATCTTTAATTTGGTTAGATTGCACTTATAACGACATTTAAGCATCCGTAGTATGTTCCATGAGCTTGCAAGCAATTATCATAATGACAGTAGCCACAATTGTTGGGACCACTGTAGGGATAAGTTCTGGATAAGATCCATCAATAAAATAGCCTACTAATCGGCCAACCAGAACCAACATCAATGCAATAAATCCAACCATAATATAGTCCACGTTAGATCTTATCGCTCCAAGAAGAACCATTGCCCAAATTGCGATTGTTGTCCCACCCCAAAGAGAGCGAATACTCGATAGCCCACTCACAGAATCAATAGGTTCGATAAATGTGTGGGTCAGCATGACAGATGGACTGATCATAAGAACCAATCCAGTCCCCACAAAGAATAGCGCTAAGATACCTAAAATACACCGTCCAATAGTTGCCTTCGCCATATACCCAAAACCTCCAATCAATTTGTAATCATTCAAAATCATCGAACGAGGTATAGGATATGGATAAATATGACACTATATGGCATATTTTGATAACTATGCGCACATCTACCCTCTCACGAATAGATAGACTTGAAGTTATCACCGCCCGATTAAAGTCGGACGAACCCATCACGATTGGTGAAATTGCCAAGGAAGTGGGCGTTAGCATTCGGACGCTGAATCGAGATATAGAGGTGTTGAGAAGTCGAGGCTTGCCGATTGAAACGGATGTGGGGCGCGGTGGTGGAATCCGTTTGGACCAGCGCTGGGGCGTTGGTCGTGTCAACTTAAACTATACGGAGGCTGTTGACCTGATGATTAGTTTGGCTATTGCTGAACAGATGAAGTCCCCCCTCTTTATGGCACACCTAAGTAGCATCCGCCACAAGGTAATGGCTTCCTTTTCATCGTCCATGAAAAGTAAAGTGAATGGTATAAAGGCACGTATCATCATCGGAAAATCGGCTTCCGAGGTTGTGCTCTCAAATTTCTTAACTCCAAAGCGTAAAACTGTCGAGAAGCTCCACCAGGCTTTCTTAATGCTTCAACGTATAAAGATCACCTACTGTGACGAAAGCGGAAAAGAAACACTACGAACTATTGAACCCCATTACCTCTTTCTTAGTTATCCCGTATGGTACATCCTAGCCTGGGACAAGCTCCGTGAGGATATTCGGGTATTTCGCTGTGACAGGATTAGGAAAATTCAGGCTCTGAATGAAGACTTCAAGCTAATTCCACTTATTAAATTTAAAAATAAGAGAGATAAAATACCTCCATCTTAAGGTCATTTTTTTTAAACTTCATCGAAAACCACCTTAGAGCAGTATAATTAATAAGCCTTATATTTAGCCAAGGGCGATAACAAATAAATTGTATACGTTACTATATGTACTGACGATACAAGTCCAAGAAACCCACAGAGTTGACCTATTAATTTGACTTGTAGCGAGATACATATTTGCATAGCTCTATAAGTATGGCTAGGATGGCTGCCAACCATTAACTCCATCGCCTAAAACAAAGAAGCCTCTTAATTTAGGTATAGGTACATGAGGATAGCCATTTGAATCCTAGGTCACTTTTCTTTTGGTTCTGCGGCTTATCGGCAATCATTATTCTTGGATTCACACCAAGTTATGTTATGGCATACCGAAACCTATCCACAATGCATCATATCCATGGAATAGTTTCCCTTCTGTGGATTGGAATCATGTGCTTACAGTCTTATTTAATGCTCAAAGGGAGCACATCTCTTCATAAATATCTAGGTTGGCTGTCAGTTGTCGTTGCCACAATATTTATAGGCACTTCATACTGGGCATTTTTCAGCACTATTGAATCAACCTTAGAGAAGAGTGAAATATTTAAACTTGTATATTGGGTTGACTTATTCTTATTACCACTTTTTGTATTCTCTCTGTTATCCGGATTCCAGTACCGAAAGTCTCCCCAAAAGCATATGCTCTGCATGATGCTGAGCTTGGTAGCTATACTACCGCCGGGACTAGGAAGGCTTATCTACGGTTTATTCCTATTTCCCTTCAATGCTCCTATTAGGTATTTTTACGAGCCTATGATGCTAACCACCATAGGAATACTAATATACTTAGGAATTCGTGAGCAATGGAGATTTGGTCAAATAAAAGTGGCTCTTGGGGTAACTACATGCTCATTTATCACTTCCTATTGGGTAGTCAATATGGGATTTTTTGAGAGTGGGGTAAGATGGATTTTGAGCACTTAATGTTGACTCCATTTTGTTCCACTAACAATTTATCTCATTAAATATTGGGACATTCTTGACGGCATACTACTTCTTAGTTAGACGAATAATTAGCACGCTATTCCCAAAACTCCATCCTTTCGCATACCAATAGAAAAGAACAGATCAAAAATGCAACTACAAAGATAATAAAGATAGTCTTGGAACTATAAGAGCGGTGATTTACTCTACCTACAGGAACTTTAGCCCAAAGCTATTTTATACGCACTCAAAAAGGAAGCAGAGATGCCAGGCAGTTACCCAAGCAAAATTAAGGAATTACCTCCCTACGATGGTCGCTTTGATGCTTACAAGCTTAAGGCAGAAAACAGTGATGTTCTTTTCGCATCATATCCAGCTGGAACGTCCATTCCACCCCATTCACATGACACAGATAATCATGGCGTTATCACAAAGGGGGAACTAATACTCACCATGAATGGTGACACCCAACGGATTGGCATTGGACAGTGGTACCACGTACCGGCAAATGTAGAGCACTCCGCGACTTTTGAAGTCGAAACAGATGAAATTGAATTTTGGTTTAAAGATAAAACAAGCTAAATCTCTACACGCACATAAACTAAGAGCTTTAAAAGCCAAGTCGGCAACCTGTAGATGCAGTGTAATTTATCATGAAATAGAGCTGTACATGCAGCTCGAAGAAGGACTTTAGGCTTATAAAGCCTAAAGTCCTGATCGGTAAAGATATAGCAGTATCGCGTGTGGCTTAACTCTAAGATGCTGGCAAGTTAATTACTTTGCTAAGTATTCGTCAGCACTGATCACCTCTGCATAGGCAAATTGCAGTGCTGCCATATAAGCTGCATGTATATGTGCAGCAGGAACATCGACGCCATTGAAGTACATGTCCCGACTGGCACAGGCATCATGAATAACGGTATTTTCATAGCCAAAGTCACTTGCCGCTCGGGTGATGGCATCGATACACATATGGCTCATCGCACCGACAATGACCAATTTATTAACACCTAGGGAGCCTCTGAATAACTCCATGATACCTCTGGCATGCAGAGCGGTTCACAATCAAGGCGCGGCTTCGCAGGAATGTCTAGACCTTTCAAGAAGTCGCAACGCGGAGTGTGAATCGCTCTGCAAGCCCCGAAGGGCGGGCCTTGAAGGCCACAGCTGCTGCGTTGCAGCTCTTGCAAAGGGCTACGGCCATTCGCGGCGAGCTGCGCCTAACATCTGCAGCCTTCAAGACCCGCAGAGGCATTACGGAGTTATTCAGAGGCTCCCTAGCTCATCCAAGTGCTTTTTAAGATCCGTACCTTTGAAACTGTTAACTTCATTCTTGAGTACTACCGGCTCACCTTCAACAGGCAGAAGGCTTTTGTGAATTTTCGCACCCTCACTACCAGCAATAAAGAATGGAGCATCCTCACTGAGAAATTCATGGCAAACATGAATAACTGGCCACTGTTTTTTGCGAAACTCAGCCAGCACTTTTACGGCTTGGTTTGACGCTTGGCCAATGCCTTCAAGAGTCCACTTTCCGCCTTCAAAATAGTCGTTTTGCATATCGACGATGATTAGCGCTGTCTTGCTCATAAGATTGTCCTTTGGGTGTGTCTTTAAAATGTACAAGCGCATGTTAGGGCGATGGGCTAAGATACAGACGTGGCAAGACCGACATAAAACAGGCAAGAACTGACAGGGGGGCTAGTGACCCAAACAATCCACATTGCAATACTGATGATCCCCGGAGCGGCTCAGTCGGCGACTTATGGCCTAATCGACCTGTTCCAAACCGCAAACCACATCTGTCAGGAGTCAATTCCAGAACCCAAGGCGCTATTTGAGGTATCACGCTGGCTAATTAATGACGGAAAAGTCATACCCGAGAAAAAAGGGGCTGCTAAAGACCCAAATATCGTGATTGTACCGCCGGTACTGGAAGGTCAGGAGTACATGGAGCCACCGACAGATGTCAGTACCTGGTTGTTAAAGCGGCACAAAGAGGGGGCCGTAACCTGTTCCGCTTGTGCTGGGGCTTTTATGTTGGCCGACGCAGGTCTATTAGATGGACGCCAGGCGACCACTCACTGGCGACTGGCCGATGCCTTTAAGCAGAAGTTCCCGGATATAGAGCTGAATATCGATTCCATCCTGATTGCAGACCCAGATGTTGTCACCGCAGGAGGTGTAATGTCTTGGATTGACCTTGGGTTACACCTGGTCGGACGATACATGCCTCCCCATATAGTTATGGAGTTAGGACGTTTCCTGTTGGTGGATACGGGAACCCGTTACCAAAGTTATTACCGCAGTTTTCTACCTCCTGTAGATCATGGTGATAAAGCAATTTTAAAAGTACAGCAGCAAATTCACCGGGATTATCAACAACCAATCTCTGTTGCAGAGATGGCTCATCTCGCCAATCTGGGCGAGCGCACCTTTCTACGAAGATTTCAAAAGGTTACCGGCTATAGACCCGCCGAATATCTTCAACAGCAACGTCTGCAAAAAGCTCGCGAACTATTGGAAACAGGCACATTGCAAGTCGAACAGATCGCTTGGCAAGTGGGATATGAGGATGTCAGCGCATTCCGGAAAATGTTTCACAAACAGACCGGCCTCTCCCCCAAGGAGTATCGACAGAGATTTTCAGGTGGCTCTAAAATGTAATTCTCAGGGAAGGTTGAGTCTTGTACGTTCCAAATTTCTTAACTCACTGAGAAGGATTAATTCAACCATACAGCATCGAGTTTAGAGGAGTGTTGTTTAAAACAATCGAAAAAAAATTGAACCTGTAATATCCTATCAACAAACACCCATTATAAAACATGAGAAAATATGACAGTTGGATACTCACTTGTAAATAATACAAAAAAAGAGCAGATCATATTCCTTCATTTACCCGTCAATACTATGAGTGAAATTCTTAGCAACCCCTTATCTGCTTACATAGTAAAGTGGTACAAGGCCCAACACCACAATGATAACGTGGATTTTGTATCAGATACGTACGACGACTGGCCGTTTATCAACGGATCACGAAGTGACCTTAAGCACTATGAAGAAGTGACAAATAAAGTTGTTGATTCTTTGATAGCTCAAGGAATAATTCTTGATAAAGGCATTGCTTGGAGAGATGATGATGATCCAGATACAGTATTCATCAGAGACCTTTCTCTTGTCAGTGCCCCTAAGTAATTCGACAAAGATAACTTTATCTCTTTAAAGCAAGCTAGAATTACAAAGTAACTTAGAAAGACATGTGGAAATTAATACTTAATTTTATAAATGGTGCTCTTGGTATAAGTTCCATTGAAAGCGACGAAGGAATACCCCCAGAGAAAAACGCTTCCCACCAGACGGAATTGTACGCGCTCCCTCTTTTGACTCGATTCCACACAAACAAGAACCTTTGACGGGTTCAGTCCGACCAAAAGAACTTGGTGAGGTAGTAGAAGTCATGGTTGGTGTTGATTATCCAATTTACGATGGACAAATGATACTCGTTGCCGATTTTGGAACTTATACAATTGAGCTCCCCAGTCCATGCAGTGGAATAATCGAAGAAGTTTTTTTAAGTCTAGTAGTTTAATAGGAAGCGAAACTCCCCTATTTAGGGTGCGCAAATCAATACAAAAATTAAGCAGGCATAACAATACGATAAAAACCTACAAGCTCTAACTAAAAAGTTAATCACATTCAGATAGCTGGGGAACTACTTATATTCGAGCAAATAATATGCCATTACCAACCAATAGAAATACGAATCATTTACCTTTGAAGATACCGATAAGTATCCCCTAAACCCTACACCTCCTCGCCATCTTAGAAACTGCCCTGCAATTTGCAAAGGTAAATAGCAAGACTTCAATCTCGCCAAATCCAGTGTGCTCAACGTATAAGCCAAACTCTGAATAATATTTGAAAAAATATTTTGTGAACAATTCTGGATACTCTGAAAATCAACAATTTTTTTGTTGAATTATGGTATCAGCTGAACGATCTTCCCGATATAGTGGCGCCGCCTAACCTTTACTAAAATTAGGTTAACTGACATTGCTTTTGAGATATGGGAAAGATACCAAAATGATTAAGAGAATTTTTTCGAAAAGAGACCTGAAGCTTCCAATAATTGGCGGCTTGATAACGGCAGCAAGTTTGCTATCAACAACTGTATCGGCAGCGGTCGAAATTGATATAAATCAATTGCGCCAACAATCAAAAATTATGTTCGGCACTCTCTCAGAAACTATGCCAGGCAGTGAGAATGACACCCCAGCTATGGTTGAGCTTGGAAAAACACTGTTCATGGATGAACGGCTTTCAGTCAATGATAGCCAGTCCTGTAACAGCTGCCATCAAGTGGGGAACTACAATGGCACGGGCGTTGACAATGAAGCGACATCACCGGGAGCTTTACCTGGTACCAAGGGTGATCGCAACTCTCCAACGGTCTGGAATTCAGGATTCCAGATGGCTCAATTTTGGGATGGTCGCGCAGAGGACCTGAAGGAACAGGCCAAAGGTCCAATTCTAAACCCTGTAGAGATGGGAATGCCTTCGGAAGAGGCTGTTGAAACAAAGATTTCAAAAATTGCCGAATATCAAATAAGTTTTAAACACGCCTTTGGTAAAGACAATGCTATCTCTTACGACAATATTGCTCAGGCCATCGCAGCGTTTGAGCGCACACTGATTACAAGTGATCGTTTTGATGATTTTATGAGTGGTGACGATCAGGCTATGACGAAAAGTGAGTTAAAGGGCTTACAAACCTTTATCAATACTGGTTGTTCAGCATGCCACAATGGTGCAACCTTGGGTGGAAACATGTACCAGAAGATGGGGCTGGTCAACCAATATCCACACCAAGAAGACTTAGGTCGTTATAAAGTTACAGGCCTTGAAAACGATAAAATGATGTTTAAAGTTCCAATGTTACGCGATGTAAGCAGAAGTGCCCCTTATTTCCACGACGGGCGTGTAGAAACCATTGAGCAAGCAATTTACGATATGGCTTGGTACCAATTGGGACAGAAACTAAGCACACAACAAGTAGATGATATTGCAACTTTCCTAAACGCTTTAGAACATCAAACTCATTAAACTATTTCCCACCCTTCGGGGTGGGCCCCGTTCACTTTAATTATTTAGCCCTGCCTTTGCGTATCAGCCACACTCAGAAATAGCAGCCAGCAGACCAAACAGTTTCCTGATTACTAACCAGTAGATAATGTAAAGCGTTCCACCAATATTTATACCTAGTCGGAAAAATGAAACCCGTAGAAAGATGTACGGTTTTCAGCCACCGATTTTCGGCAGTTCCATTAAATTACCACTCACTACTTGAGTATTCGGTCAGTAGATTCCCTTATACGCTTTTCGCTTTATAGATAGTGTAGCTTGCTATATGAGCCTGACAAAATAGTAATTATGAACATTCCCCTTACGAATAAAAGTCACCCGTAGCGCTCAACTCCTAGCAACAATCTCAAAACAAGACAATTAAACAGCTTTATGAGTATTTTAAATAACACAAAGAAATAAAACTAATCTACTTTGCCATACTCACTGTATTAAAGGTTAAGAGTACAGGCAGATCAATGAGATTTAGGCTCGCATCAGCCATCACCATACTGGTTATAGTAGCGTTTTTAGGCTTGGTGTACGTCTACAATTATCGATTGACCCAAAGTATTCAGTTTGATGCCCGCCCTGTTGCCAAGAAGTTCATCAAAAGTAACGATTCCTTTAGAGATAAAGATACTATCAACATTCTTATCATAGATGGCGGAGGCATACGTGGCTTGATACCACTATATGTCATTCAACATATCGAAGAGCAAACCGGCAAACCTATCGATGAATTGTTTGATGTTTTTAGTGGAGTATCCACTGGCGCCATCATCGCCACTGGACTTAATGTGACTCAAAAATTATTTAAAAATGATCAGCCAAGAACTGAAAACCTTAAGTATCAAAGTGATAAAATTATAGATATTTATAAGCGAGAAAGCAGATACGTATTCTCTGTACCTTGGTATCACAAATTATTAACCTTTAATGGTTTTATCTCCCCTCGCTTTAGCGGTGAGCGCTTAAGTCAAACCATGGAAAAACATTACACTGCCAACTTGAAGTTTACGAGCCTAAAAAACTACATCATTATTCCCTCTCTCAACATTCATATGGGGCAGCTTCAATTATTCAAAAATCGTGGAGAAGCAATCAGTAAGCTGCCCACAGACACACTGTATCAACTCGTAACCGCTGCAGCTAGTGCGGAAACGCTATACCCACCTGTCGAATTCGTAACTACTGGTCAGGATATTCACCAGCGCTATTATGCCGATGCTGGTATATACGCAAATAATCCAGCCAGTATTGTTTTACGCGAAATTATTAGAGAGTTCCCTGAAAAAAACTACTATGTGCTGATTCTCGGGGCCGGTACGTCTCCACTAAGTACAATGGAAGCTAACTACAGAAACTTAAAAAACTGGGGCAGGATTAATTGGGTGAAAGACCTTATATCTAATGTACAGAGATCCATGGATGATCAACAAGTATACACCCTGGAAATCGCACAATCCCTTAGCCCTAAAGGGAGAATTAAATATAACTACTTAAATGTAGATCTTGTTAATCCATATGTTGATCCATTTGACTACACAGCAAGTAAGAATCTGAAAGTTCTAGCAGATAGGCTTCTTGAGGAAAATAAAACGGAGGTTGATCAGGTAGTAAACATCCTCAAGGACAAAGGGTAACTATAACGCTGGAGAATACTCCACCTGATCAGTTGAACTTGCCTTTCAGTGTTACCTTGGATGAGAAGCCATAGTGGGTTTGCATGCATTAAAGCCAGAAGATTTGAATTCAATCACACTGAATACAGATAGTGTGTTCAACTAAGGCAAGGTAAGATCATACCCATACCTTCTTGGATTGACCATGGATATAGGTCGTTAGCAATGAACACACGCCTTCTTAATCTCGATGTACTACGGGGGCTGGCTGCAACTTTGGTTGTCTGGCAACACGGTAGTGAAGTATTTATCCGCAACCCATCCATCGCCCAGCACGGCTCGGCACTGGCTGAATTTATCAGTCAACTGGATTTTGGCCGGATAGGTGTACTTTGCTTTTTCCTAATATCCGGCTTTGTCATTCCCCACAGTCTTCTTGCATCTAACCGTACTCTTAAGAGCTTTGCTATCCGCCGCTTCTTCCGCTTGTATCCCGCTTACTGGTTATCCCTGACTGCAATTATCGGACTTACATGGTTGCTCGCTGACCGAACATTCTCTGCATCTACTATTCTTGCCAATACCACAATGCTGCAAGGCCTTATGGGGTTTGAAAGTGTTCAGATTCTATATTGGACTCTCACTGCAGAGCTGCTTTTTTACTGTCTCTGCGCACTGATGTTCACCCTTCAACTACTAGGGAATCCCAGATATCTACTCTTAGTGTGCTGGGGGTGCTATCAGTATTTGTCAGCATGCAACTTTTAGGGCAATCATCCACTCCAATTTCCCAGCTTCCCGCTACCACTACTTACCTCCCCTTTGCTATCGCAGTTATGTTCTGCGGAACCCTACTCAGGTATTGCTACGAAACAAGGCGTGGTTATCGTTATATGCTTTGGGGCCTGGTTTCGACCTTCTCGATACCACTACTCGTTATGGCCATGCACCTATTAGGTAGGTCGATCAGCGAAACTCCCCTCCGCTTTGTATCATCTCATTTCATCGCTTTAGCTATCTTCCTTGTTTTTGTATTACTTCCACCAAAGCCAATTCGACATTTAGCCGCTCTGGGGACTATCAGTTATTCCATTTACCTGTTTCATTTAATCATTGTCTTTCTCGGAAGCTGGGCCATAAGCCAACCTTGGGGACAAGGATTTACAAGTATTTCTCTATCCACGTTTCTTGTGGCAGTAACACTACTTAGCTTTGCTCTGGCGACAGCCATTTATTGGTTGCTGGAGAGGCCCTGTATGCAATTTGGGCGCTTTTTGAGTGATCGAAACGGCGGGTTAAACAGGTCAGGGGAAATGTTAACGGGGAGTTAGTGTGGAAAACTATCGGGATAAGTAAGGGGCCAGGAATTGAAACTAGCCGTAGACTTATTAGTCTACGGCTAATTTAAGCAGCCATTATTGAGTGTCTACTGCGCCCACAACAAGCTGATAGCAATAGTCCACATCATAATGCCCACCAGTACATCGAGTACCTGCCAGGTTCTGGGGTTCTTAAATAGCGGCTGCATCATGCTGCCACCCACTGAAAGAAGGGTGAACCATAACAGGGATGCACTACATGCCCCCAGCACAAAAAACCAGGTTCCATTGCCAGCATACTGCGCCCCTACTGAGCCAATCAGTACAACCGTGTCCACATACGCGTGTGGATTAAGCAGGGTTAAGGCTACCGCAGTAATCAAGGCAGAACGGCGGGATTTCATCCACTCTTTTTGCTCTCCAAGACCTTTGTTAGTGAAGGCCGAACGGAAAGCCATGGCACCGTAGGAGAACAGGAAAGCAGCACCGAGCCAGGTCAGCCAGATCATCCAGTCGCCACCCGCTTGTGCGAGATTTGCAACCAGGAACACACCACCTGTGATCAAGGCAATATCCATCAGTACGCATAAAGCCGCGATACTAAAGTGATATTGTCGACGGATACTCTGCGTCAGCAGAAACGCATTCTGCGCTCCGATCGCCATAATCAAACTGATGGTAGTCAAAAAACCTTTTGCGAGCGGCGCCAGCAACAACCCTGAAAACACGATGCCTCCGGTGTTTCATTCTCTAATTTGGAAGTGCCCGCAGGGCTGCGGGCCTGAATAGTGGCGCGAGATTAAGAGTCAAACTAGAATAAGTAAACTTAATTATACTGATCCCTCATAAGAAATTCTTATGCTAGACCTAAAGCAACTCCAGGCCTTTGCCTTTGTCATAGAGGAGCGCAGTTTTGACAAGGCTGCCGCCCTACTCCATGTCAGCCAGTCTGCGATTTCCCAACGAATCAAAGCCTTAGAAAGCCAGGTTGGCCAAGCCCTATTGATACGCTCCAACCCTTTGCGACCCACTGAAGCCGGCCTCAAAGTGTTGGGGTACTACCAGCAAATGCACTTGTTACAGCAAGAGCTTCTCACTGATATCGATCCAGAGGGAGGCAAGACCCGCTATAGCAACCAGAATAAGGTTCGTATCGCACTGAATGCAGATAGTTTGGATACCTGGTTCCTGGCCGCCATCACACCATTGATTCGATCCCAGCAGTTGCTCGTGGATCTAAAGGTCGACGATCAGGACGCTACCCATGAACTGCTGAAGAATGGTGAAGTCATTGGCTGTATCAGTTCAACAACCAGTAACCTCCAGGGCTGCCAATCAGTACTGCTCGGTCATATGGCCTATTACCCGGTATGCACCAAGGCCTTTAAGAAGAAGTTTTTTTCAGACCCGATTAAGGTTGAAGAGCTCCACTACGCTCCCACAGTGGAGTTCAACTATAAGGATCAATTGCAGAGTCGTTACCTTAAACAGTTTTGGGGAGTGGAGACCGGTCAGTACCCATCTCATGAAATCCCCTCGTCAAAGAGCTTCCTCAGTTTCTTAACTCTGGGGCTGGGTTGGGGAATGGCGCCAGATATTCAGATCGCCAGCCTGCTAAAAAGTGGAAAGTTGGTGAAACTCGCTGAAGACCAGTATTTGAAGATTCCTCTTTACTGGCATGTTTGGAACTTAAAATCGAAATTGATTAAAGAGATCACTATCAACCTCACAGAACATGCTCGAAAAGCTCTAAGTCAGTAGTGCTCAAATACTCAGTGATGGTGCAACTGCCAGTATGGACAGTAGTCCAGCTGCAGTTCGCCATTTTCCAGCTGTTCTAGGATTGAGAGTGCTTGATGATATATTGGTTGATTTTCCTTATGTCGAACATTTAGATTTTTGAAGTCCCGGTAGGATTCCTGATAAATTTCTTTCGCATCGCCTCCCAATAAAAAGCTAACTATTTGGTCTCCATGCTTTAACTCATAAGCGAAGTAAGTTCCGTCTAGCTTTTCTTTCTGTACTAATTTCGACGGTTCAGAAGTTATACGGCGAGTGTAATAATTTCCAGGCTTATCCACGATACACTGGGAATTTTCCTTGCCACAGTTTCCATTATAACTTTGCTTTAATCGCTCTATACTTTTACCGTAGTCGGGATCAGCCTGCCCATATACAACGCGTGAAACTCCTAAGAAAATCATCATTCCACTACACATCATGCAGGGTTCAAGAGTTGTATAAATACTGACATTGGAATTAGTTAAGTATTTGGTCTGAGGCCCTAAGCATTTTGTCTCAAGACATCTTTGCATTACACGCACTTCAGCGTGCTGGGTCTTATCCTCACAGACTAAAACCGAATTAAGCTGAACCCCCCAATGCGCTTGGAAATATCATCAAATAAAACCGCACCAATATTATGGCCTCTTTTATTTTTATCAGTAGGTCTGACCCAGTCCTGGAATACTATAGAATAAGCCAACAACATCAGTATCTTATCTTGCTCATCCTTAACACTCTCGGCTTTAGCTATTCCCACAAGAGAAAGTTCTGATAGAACGAAAAATAACAGGAGGCGAAACAACCCGGTATTTTTACCAAAACTGTTCAGCTTTTTGATACTTAGGAGCCCGATTAAAGCCATTTCTCCATTTCACCAATAATAAACCTGACTCTGGCGGGTGCAAGTTGAGTGCGCCTAAGCGCCAAATACAGGGTCTCACTAGCGGGATTTTCAAGGCTATGTGCCTTAATCAATTTCGGCTTTCGAAATGCACTTACCGCATAGGCGGGTAAAACTGTAAAACCCAATCCCATACTAACGGGCTCCAGGATTAAGCTGATCTGATTGGAAAACCCTTTTTGTTGAAAATCTTCAAGACTTCTAAATTGTGGGAAGTTCGCTCCCAATAATAGACTCGCATGGTGTATACCGTCAGGATGGCCTATGTACCCCAGCGCTAAAAGCGACTCCCAGTCGGGGGTTTCACTTCAGCCGGCGTCACTAGCAATAACCTTTCACTGGCGATCGGCCGACTGTCAATCTCCTCTGCTTGTGGCGGGCTGGTCATTAATCCAATATCTGCACCGTTTTCCGCAATGGCCTTCTCCACATCCAGGTTGGGTGCGAAACGGCAGCTAATCGATAAACCCTGGTGGATTTTCTGCAGGGACAACAACTTGGGGTAGAGCTTCAGCCCCACACTCCCAGGGCACATCACTCGCACATCCCCATGGTGGGGAGGGTCTTCACCAACAATTTGCCCCAGGCTGGAAAGCTTCTGAATAATCCCCTGCCCTTCCCGGTAGAGCCGATCACCAGCATCCGTGAGAGTGAAGTGTTTACCCTGCCTGACTAACAGAGCGACACCTAAGTGCTCCTCTAACTTGCGTATATGCTGACTGACCCCAGACTGAGTCATATGCAAGCGATCCGCCGTACGAGTGAAGTGCCCCTCTTCAGCTAAAGTACAGAAGCTTCTTAACCACACTGGATTTATCATTACGAATGCTACTTAAAAATATCACAAATAATAATTATACGTAATGAATTAGAAGCTGTAACTTAACCGCATTCAACAAAGGAGACAGCTATGAGTAACGCATACCCGAGAACCTTTTCTCATATCGGTATTTCAGTGCCAAACCTTGAAGAAGCTGTGAAGTTTTACACCGAGGTACTTGGTTGGTACCTGATTATGAAGCCCACAGATATCACCGAGGACAAAAGTGCTATCGGTGAAATGTGCACCGACGTATTTGGCCCAAACTGGGGTAGTTTCCGCATTGCTCACTTATCGACAGGGGACCGGATTGGCGTAGAACTATTCCAGTTTAGCAATCAGGAAAACCCAGAAGATAACTTTGAATACTGGAAAACCGGGATCTTTCACTTCTGTGTGCAAGACCCCAACCTGGAAGAACTGGCGGATAAGATTGTAGCGGCCGGTGGTAAAAAACGTATGCCGGAGCCCCGTTATTACTACCCCGGTGAAAAGCCTTATCGCATGATTTATATGGAAGATCCTTTTGGCAACATTCTGGAAATTTACAGCCACAGCTATGAGCTGATCTACAGTGCTGGTGCCTACTGATAATAAGCACTCCAGAATTCACTCAGCATCACTCGAACGATGCTGAGTGAAATGCCGGCACGGAGTTATTAAGAGGCTCCCTAATTTATTTTGGTATTACTCAATCGCTCTGATCTGCTGTGATGCTGACTACATTACGCAAAACCAACCAAGAAACCACAAAGGCCAAAATTCCACACACCGCAATTACCCCAGCAAGCGATTCTGGTGTTCCATTAAAAACCAAACTGGTTATCAGGATAGCTACAGCCCCGATTGACAACTGCATAGTACCAGCCAGGGCAGAAGCCGTTCCCGCTATAGGGCCATGTCTTTCCATGGAGAGAATAAATGCCGTTGGAAGAACCAAACCAAGAAACATATTACATACGATAAGCATGCATATCAGTAGTACGAGATGATCAAAACCGGCCTCTATCACTAAATACATAGTCACCGAGCTTATTACAAATCCAACTACACCCCACTTCACCAGCTTCACCATCCCTAAACGGGCACCAAAATTTGCCGAAAATTGACTCGACAGGAAGAAACTAAGCGCATTCAAAGCAAAGGCGAGGCTAAATTCGGTTGGAGTCAATCCGTAGTAATTCGTATATAAGAATGAAGCTGCCGCAAAAAAAGCAAGTACACTGGCGAAGCCAAACCCACCTATACAAGTAAGCCCTATATAGATCGGGTCACGCAGCAATATCGAATAAGACTCAAGCAGCGCACCTATTTTAAATGGTATGCGCTTATTCACTGGTAAAGTTTCGTGAAGGCTCGTAATAGCAAGTATCAGACTTAAAAAAGTAGCAATGGATATCCCCCAAAATATGCTGCGCCAGCCAAACGAAATTAATAGCAGACTACCAATTAATGGCGCCAACATAGGAGAAATTGAAAGGACAAGAATTGCTGTGGTAAGAAGGCGAGTTGCTTGAGTACCCGTATAAGAATCTCGAATTATTGCCCGAGGAATCGACATTACCGAGGCGGCACCCACCCCTTGTAGGAAGCGAAAGGCAATCAACCACTCGATAGTGGTTGCCAGGGCACAACAAATAGATGCGAAAGTAAAAACCAGCAAACCAAAATAGAGCGGCGGTTTGCGGCCAAACATATCGGAAGCGGGGCCATAGAAAATCTGACACACCCCGAACGCAATAAAATAGGCCATCAGCGTATAAGACGCGACCTGGGTTGAGGTGTCGAGGGCCTTTGTCATCGCAGGCAATGCAGGCAGATACATATCAATGGCCATAGGACCGACAGAGCTCAAAAGCCCCAGGATCAACGCCATTTTTATAAAGCCTGAGTTCATCCACAGTCCCTAATGAGCCAACTCCACCTTGGCACCTCTACAAGACACCTCTCACAATTACTAAAAAGGGAGAAGGAAAGAATACACCGCGCTTGTGACCCCATGAGGCATGGATGCCGATTAGGAGCTTACAGGGATGTATTCACGGCGTGTCTCGAGTGCGGTGTATTCTTTCCTTCCACCCCAGTAGTAAGTTCCCTCATCCTTTTCGGACTGGCAGGTCAAACCTTAACCTTCAATCGTAGCAACTTAACTTAGGACCATAAGATCAGGGGAGTTAATGGCCCATGACGCTTCTATACCGTCTGCAGACGGTATAAATAAAGGTGTTTCAGCCCTGACCTCCAAGCGTCCAGGGGGCTCCTGTGGTGCCCGACTCTTCTTCAGCGCCTCCTGGTGGAAAAGCCCTGTCATTCTAGCAACTGTGGTAGCTCAGGAATTTTTGCCTGGCCTGCTGGCTGCTACCAGCCACAAGCCCAAGCGGAACCCGCTTTCCCCACCAACAAGACAACGTCGCCGCCTCCCTTTAAGCTCCAGACGCCCAATTACCCCGCGCGGCCGCCGTCAGCGACCCTATATCGCCAATACCCCCTGTTGGATTATCACTCTGCAACCAAACAGTGATGACGTTGACCTATTACTCAGCGCCGGGAAAATGCAGCGACTGCATATCAACACGATTGATGGGATTGATGGGCGCTCAGGCATTCCGGAACTGGAAGACAATGAGCATATCGCGAGTAACGTCACCCGGTGGCGCCACTTGTGCGAACTCAAGAGCTCCGAAATTGGGTGCTATCTCGCCCATTTGAGAGCAATTCGCCGGGCATACCGCTCCGGCTTGGACCGGGTCTGTATTCTGGAAGATGATGTACAGCTAGAACCCTCATTTGGCCGCGTCTTAGCGGAATTAGAGCAACTCCCTGAAAATATCGAGATGATTCGACTGATGGGACTTAAAGTCCGCAAGCGAAAAGTCGTGCAAACCTTGAATGACGGTGTTCATCAGTTAGTGCGACCAGAGCGGGGGTGGTGTGGGGCACAGGGATATTTGATTAACCGGCGCGGTATGGAGAAAGTCTTAAAATATGCCAGCCGTATTTTCGAACCCATCGACAAGGTATTCGATCACTTCTGGCAATTTGATCTAAAACTGTATGGCGTTGAACCCCACCTTCTGTGGGAAAACGAGCACATCTCCAATATTGTTAAATCCAATATCCACCGCACGAAAGTCGCCCGGTGGCTATATTGGCTGCACCCTTTCGGAAAACTCTGGCGCAGTGTGGGCAGGCACTTTTATTTAAGGCTCCACTCAAAAGAGTTCTATCCAGCAGAAAAACCCACACAACGCACAGGGCGTACGGCGCGAATTAAATCTTAAGAACCCTGCGATCAATTCTCCCAATAACGCTGCATTTTTAAAAACATAAAAGAAGCGGTCCAGGTAATCATCACCAGTCCCGTAAGGGCTTCAAGGCCAGCGGTAAAACGCAGGTGCCCCAGGGGCTCGATATCACCGAAACCCAGTGAGGTATAAGTGGTAAATGAGAAATAAGCGCAGTCCAGCAGACTGCCATTAAAATTACCCACCAAAGTGCCAAAGTAAGGCGAATTCACCATAAAGTAGTAACAGTAGGCAAACAGCCATATTTCAGCCACATGGGCGATCAGGGCGCCAAACACCCCCATCACAATCGCCAGGTTATGCTTAATTGGTATCCAGCGACCGATACGGGCAAGGGCACTCAATACTTCGTGATGAATCAGGACGACCGTGGCGACAACTATCGAATTCACCACGAAAGCAAATGCCAGATCAGCGTCGATCATGAAAGAACTCGCGCACTAAATTGCTTGCCTCTTCCGCCATGACTCCCGACTCCACCGTAATCTTGTGATTGAAAAAGCTGGCCTGTGCCAATTCCAGCTGGCTCTCAACAACACCGGCCCGGGGCTCGGTAGCGCCATACACCAGCCGCCCTACCCGCGCATGTACCATTGCGCCAAAGCACATAGTACAGGGCTCAATCGTCACATATAAAGTGGTGTTTGGCAGGCGGTAGTTTTGTTGTTTATCTGCCGCTTGCCGCAGGGCTACGATTTCCGCATGGGCACTGGGATCACAATTCCCAATCGGGCGATTACTGCCCTCCCCTATGATTTTTCCATCCTGGACCAAAACCGCACCCACCGGCACTTCACCGCGCTCAGCAGCGAGTTGTGCAAGCTCCAGGGCTCGCCGCATAAATCCAAAGTCTCTGGGAGTCGCCATAACGCTGCTCTATTACCTCTACTATCAAATGCCTGTTATTTATGTTTAATAAAACGACGAATAACAAAGTCCGCTTCCAGCTCCAGGCTGTCGCGCTCTTCGAGTTTCTGCCGTTCTTCACGGTTGCCCTTCCAGGCAAAAGGCGTCATAGCAAGGAAATCTGAAATGGCCTGCTTGCCCTTCAATACAAACGGGAAAGAGCAGCGCATATCGACTTCCGGCGTCAATTTCTCAATCACTTTGGGTGCGGGATGTTTACGCGGCTCTTTATAGAGGTAGTTCTTTAGTGTCCACAAGTGATCGGGGCCAGGGGATACATCTACCAGATGACCACCGACTTTAATCACCCGCTCCATTTCATGATCGGGGGCTGGGGCAAAGACCTTCAGCAGGTTATCCACCGACTCCGAGACCACCGGCAAATTCACATTGCTGGCAACCACAAACTGGGCGCCACTGTCGCGCTTGGCCGCCATACGCACGCCGGATTTTGAAATGTCGATACCGGAAAGGCCGTGACCATGCCAGCCAGCGGACTCAAGCTCCCGCAGGTAATACCCCTCACCGCAACCGATATCCAATAAACGGCGGCCGGGCTTGTAGGGCAAGAGCGCCGAAATACTATCAACCAAAGGCCGATAGTAACCGGCGTGAAGAAAGCGCCGCCGCGCGTGAAGCATCTCCGAAGAGTCACCGGGATCTTTGCGGCGCTTGCGATAAACGGGCAACAAATTGACGTAGCCCTCACGCGCGCGATCAAAACTATGTCGATTGGTACAGTGCCAAGTATCTTTTCCTAGAGTTAAGGGGGCAGCACAAAGCGGGCATTGCCAAATCATTCAACTTCCTGAGTGTGTCTATTCTCTTTTACAAACGAGCGCGAAGACCGCTGCATAATCAAATCTGCCGCCTTCTCCGCAATAGCGATCACAGGCGCATTGGTATTGCCACTGATCAGGGTGGGCATTATGGAGGCGTCCACAACCCTCAGTCCATCCACACCGTGTACTTTTAGCTCGCTGTCCACTACAGCCAATTCATCACTCCCCATTCGACAGGTACCTATCGGATGGTAGATGGATTCTGCATGCTGGCGAATATAGTGGATGATTGACTCTCTATCACTCAACTTCTGCTCTGGGCGCAAGGACTTTTTCTTGTAGCGACTCAGTTCCTCCTGAGCGAGGATATCCTGTGCCATTTCAAATGCTTCCACCATTACTTGCAGATCCTCGGGCTCACTCAGGTAGTTGGGTTCAATTCTGGGCAGTTTGCGTGGATCGGTGGAGTCCAGAGTGATCTCACCGCGACTCTTAGGCCTCAGGGCACAGGCATGAAGGGAGTAACCGTAGCAGGTGCGCTTATTAAACCCGTGTTGGAAAGTCGGAACTGCCGTCATGTGAAACTGAATATCCGGGTTGCCACCCGCCAGACTGGAACTGGCAAAGCCCCCCGCCTCGGCCACATTGCTGGTTAAGGGCCCTTTATTTAAAAAGATCAGTTCTGGCAGGCGCATTGCGGTGAGAAGCTTCGGCCACAGTGCCTCGGAAAAGCTAACCGCTTCAGAGGCTTCCACTACTTGGATGATATCCAGGTGGTCCTGTAGGTTTTTCCCAACACCGGGAAGGTGCGCTTGCGAAGTCACTCCAGATTTACGCAATTGGTCCTGATCCCCAATACCGGACAGCATTAATAGCTGTGGCGACTGGATAGCACCGGCACTTAAAATCACTTCCTTGTTCGCCAGGATTTTAGTGCCATCAAGCAATTCGACGCCGGTCGCTTTCTCTCCCCTGAGAATAATCCTCGCCACCTGACTGTTGGTACGAACATGTAGGTTAGAACGGCTGGAAACTGGGTGCAGATAAGCTGTAGCGGCAGAGCAGCGGCGTCCGCGCCGTTGGGTTACTTGGTAAAAACCCACGCCATTTTGCTGGCTGCCATTGAAATCATTATTCGGCCGGTGTCCCAGGGACTCAGCGGCGCGTAAAAAAGCATGGCCCGATCGGGTTTTCCACTTTAAATCCGAGACCGACAGAGGGCCGTAGCCACTGTGGTGCGCATCAGTACCCCGTTCATTGCCTTCCGACATTAAAAAGTAAGGCAACAAACCCTTCCAACCCCAACCGGGATTACCCTCCGCTTCCCAGGCATCGTAGTCATCGCTATTGCCACGGATATAAACCATGGCATTGATAGAGCTACTACCCCCGAGGGTCCTACCCCTCGGCCAAAACAGTTTCCTGTCATTCAGGTGCTTTTGTGGCGTGGTATGGTGGTGTAGGTTATAGCGAGTACCCGGCAGTAACTCGCCAATACCCACAGGGATGGAGATCAGGGGGCTCCGATCTTTAGGACCCGCCTCCAGAAGACAAACTCGATTCTGCTCTTCGGCACTGAGCCGATTTGCTAAAACACAACCGGCGGAGCCGGCACCTACGATCACATAATCAAAAATCATTTGAGTGGACATGGGACCTCAGCACCTTTGTAGCTGGATGGTCCACTGACGGTACACTCAAGCTGTGAATAATGACAGGCTGGAGGTCACCCAAGCATGCCCAATTCCGAATTCAGTGATGATCAGGTACTCACCTGCTGGCATAAGAATGCTCATGAGTGGACTAAAGTAGTAGACAATGCCGCCATTCCCAGCCGCCGACTGGTCACTGATGCCGCCATTGTCAGCACAATCATGGCGTACCAACCTGCAAGCATTTTAGATATCGGTTGCGGTGAAGGCTGGCTCAGTAGAAAACTGGCGGAGCAAGGTATTCGAGTCTGTGGTGTCGATGGCGTTAAAGATTTAGTGGATATTGCCAGCGCTCGAGCAGGCGCCAATGAGTCCTACCGGCGATTGCAATACGAAGAAATTTGCGCCGAAAAACTGGAACAGCAGTTTGAACTTATCGTGTGCAACTTCTCTCTCATCGGAAAGGAATCTGTCGAGCAACTATTCAGCAATGCACGCGAGTTAATGCTGCCCGGTGGGCACTTTGTCATCCAAACTCTTCACCCCCATCAAGCCTGCGGTAATAAGCCCTATCGAGATGGATGGCGCCCAGGATCTTGGGAAGGTATTGAGGGAGATTTTGAAGAGGCCGCTCCCTGGTATTTCCGCACCCTGGAAAGTTGGGTCCAGCTATTTCGCGACAACGGCTTTGCCATAGAAGCGATTCACGAACCCAGGGCCGATACCCAACCAACCCCATCTTCACTGATTATTTGTGGGAGAATTTTGCGGTAGCGCATTTTGGAACTCTTTCCTGGCACCTAAGCCCCGATCCGGTGGAAAGAGGAGCTATTCAAGACAATTTTTTCATCAGCGTAAGCACAGAAATACCAAAACAATAATAAAAAAACATTGGCGGGCCCCTGCTCACGCTCGCGACCACTTAGACAAAAATGAAAAAGTATCCATTTCATGCGGCCTCCAAGGAAAGAGATGACTTTTTCGGACTGTCCAGTAAGTGGAGTTGTATCAGCCGCCTAATTTATCCAAAAAAATGCTTTGTTACGGGTGACCCATAATAAATTCAACGACCGCTTGCGGCCATCGAAATGAGAAGTTGACACCCAGGGGTAAACAGAATGCTACTCTGCAGTTTCCGATTCAGCGCCAATCAACTAGTGCCAAAGACCGTTGGCCTATTTCTTCTGCCCGCGTGCTGTGTCTGTTCTGCCGATGAGTTATTTATCCCAGATTCCCATGAAACCCTGAATATGGAATCCGGCAGCCTGTTTTTTTCCGACAGTGCATTTGCAATGGATAACGAAGCCCTGGTCCAGGCCGCCGAGTACTTGCGCACCAATAGTATGAGCAACGTACAGCGACGCCTGAATTACCAGTGGCTGCAGATGCACACCAATCCAGACAAGTTTAAGCCCCTGAAAGGCGGCAAAGCCCTATCCAAAATCCTGCGAATGGGCCTTGAGACTTACAAAGCACAAAACTCCCGTGCCGCACGTACAGGCTTGCTCAGGTACACCAACAACGAGGGCAAGATCGGCAGCTCGGTGGACTACGGCATTTCTCTGTCCGACGACAAATTCAAGTTCTCTTTTGAGCTGGAGTTTTAGGAAGCCCCTGAACTCAGGCGCGCTACCTCTCCTTCCCCGTTTACAGGTTTGTTAGAATCTCCGCCACTAAAAATCAGCGGAGATAAGCGTGAGTAGCTCGAACACCCCCAAATCCTTTCCTGAACTCCCTGTTGCCGGGGTGGGTCCGCGCCTGGCCGCACTGCTCTACGACCTGCTGATACTGATGGGCCTACTGGTGGTTTACGGCTTTATCGCGCTGATGGTTGCCTCTACCGTGGTGGGTCTCAACTGCCAGCCCGAGGTAAATGACTACAACCCCTGTGTCAGCGGACCATTCTTCCAGCTGGGCGCTCTAGCGGTTATCGTAGGGTATTACTTCTGGTCCTGGAGGGCTGCGGGTCAAACTGTGGGGATGCGCGCCTGGCGTCTGCTGCTGGCGAGCCCAAACGGAGCCCAGCTCACTTGGCGCCAGTGTATCCTTCGCGCCATCGTAGCGCCGCTATCTATTGCTTGTTTGGGACTCGGTTACTTCTCTGCCTGGGCCAGATCCGACAAGGCCACGTGGCATGACCTTATCTCCGAGTCCGAGGTGCGCGTACTTCCCAAGAAGTCTAAAAAGTAGAAGGCCAGGGGCCCTAACGGGCCCGCTGCAGTAGATACCATCCCGCGCCAAAGCACAGCAATATCGGTAGTAACACCGCGAAGAAAGGCGGGAAACCAAATACCAGGGAAGATGGCCCCAGCATATCCTGGACAAACTGGAACACCAGGCCAACCACCAATCCGGTAAACACACGCAGTCCGGTGGTTACCTCCCGCAGAGGGCCAAAAATAAAGGAGATAGCCACCATCACCAGACTCGCGATAGTGAGTGGCTGCAATACTTTTTTCCAGAACTGTAACCAGTAGCGACTGGAATCCTCGCCCTTGCGATCGAGGAACTTACCGTAAGCCCACAGATTGCGCGGCGACAGATCCGCTGGCAAAGGCACCACCAAAGCAAATAACTCTGGCGAAATCTCCGCCTTCCATTCAGTCGTAGGCAATACCTCACTCTCGGTATGCTCACCGGTGAAGAGAGTCGTGCGGCTATTCTCAAGCTCCCAGCGCTTACCATCAAAATGACCGCGTTCAGCAAATTCTACCCGCTCCAGTTCCCGGCCTGCACCAAAGTGATATCGGGTTACACCGTAGAGCTCTCCATCCGGCAGTGCCGCGTTGAAGTGAACAAACTCACCGCTGTCTTTCAGCCACAGGCCACTTTCCAAGCCGCTGGCCTCCAGCTCACCCAAAGCTCTGGCTTTATCACTCTCCGCAATCACATTGGTTTTGGGAATAACAAACTCAGCCAAGGCCAAGCCCAACAAAATCAACAGCATGATGGGTTTCATCACCGCCCAGGTGATTCGACCAATTGAGACCCCGGCAGCACGAATAACAGTCAGCTCACTGGTGCCGGCCAATGAACCCAGCCCTACCAAGCAGCCAACCAAGGCGGAAAAACCCAGTTGCTCATAAATGCGTGCGGGCAAAGTCCAACCCACATACTTCAGGGCATCGACAAAGCCGTACTCATTCTTCAACTCTCCCAACTGGTCCACCAGCGCAAAGACCACGGTAAGACCAAGAATAATCATTAATGCGCCACCCACGGCGACCACAACCGTACGGGCGATATAGAGATCGAGCTTACTCACCTGGCAACTCCTTCACACTCTCGGGCAAACGCTTGGGCGGCGCCTTGCGCCAATTTCTTCCCGCTAACAACAGCAAGCCGAGCAGTAGGAACGGTGGGTGTACCAGCCAAATCATTGCCGGGTTGGAAATCTTGCCGTCCTCAATCGCCCCTCTAACGCCCTGCAGGATTACCAGGTAGGTGATATACAACAAAATGGCCGGGATCATCTTCGCAAAGCGCCCCTGACGAGGATTGGTACGGGATAGTGGCACCGCCAGCACTGCAACCACCAACACCAATACGGGAAGGCTGAAGCGCCAATAGAGATAGGCCCTCTGCTGCGGGTCATCGCCTTCAAGCAGATCCAGGGTTGAAGCCGATTCCATCTGGTCTTGCTGGCGGCTTCGTTCGCGGGGCACCTCAAGAATCACAGAATAGCTGGCAAATTTCATTTGACGGTATTCCCGCTCACCGGGCACACCCTCATAGCGATAACCATCGCGCAACACCAAATAGCGCAACCCTGTCTTTGGGTCGATCTCCTGCACACCTTCACGAGCGCGGATAACAATCTGCTG
The DNA here is from genome assembly GCF_030012985.1 of Microbulbifer sp. VAAF005. Classification (NCBI taxonomy): domain Bacteria; kingdom Pseudomonadati; phylum Pseudomonadota; class Gammaproteobacteria; order Cellvibrionales; family Microbulbiferaceae; genus Microbulbifer; species Microbulbifer sp. VAAF005. Next base: position 1,919,804 of record NZ_CP120233.1, read on the forward strand.
GTCTGCCTCGGTTTCCTCTTCCGCACCACCCAGTTCTGCCAGGAACACCCCCAACATGGTGGACTTGTCCTCGCTCAACGCATCGGCGTAATAAACCGCGCGACCGCCTTGAGAGGAAACAAATTTCTTTGGCACCAAATGATCAAATTCGTTGCGGGCCTTTTCTGCATTTAACAGGCTGGTGGAACGCGCCATACCGGCTGGAGAGAAATACAGGCTCATGGACGCCACCACCAGCGCCAGCATCAGTGCTGGAATCATGGTGTAGCCCAGCAAACGCCAATCACTAAAGCCGCAGGCGTGCAGAACCGTCATTTCGCTTTCTATATAGAGGCGGCCATAAGCGAGGAGAATCCCCACAAACAGACCCAGCGGTAGAACCAGTTCCAGGAATCCCGGCAAGCGGAACCCCATCAGGGAGAACAGGATATTCGCTGAAATATCACCGGCGGCAGCCTCCGCCAGGTATTTCACGAATCGGCCGCTCATCACAATTAACAGCAAAATTGCGCTGACCGCTAGCGTGGCAAACAGCAGCTCGCGGCAGAGATAGCGAAAAATAATCACAGGGCGAACAAATTCCTTGGTGACAGCGGTGTGACGGCATCTGAATCAATAATGAGTAAGTTTCCCACCGGGTACAGCAATCCATAGACAGGCGGGTTAAACTTGTGCGACGCATTATCACTAAAAATTCTTGCTATGTCTCGGCCCTGAGGCATGCAATCTATTGTCAGATTTTAAGGAAAGCGAAAAATGCAGTTCTCCGCCAAGGTTGCAGATATCAGTAAACAACGCAGCGCCTGCTCAATTATTTCAGCAGATGCCAAAAATAACCTCAGCGAAAGTGGCAAAAGCCTGGATAAATTGACTGGGGGAATGATCGCAAAAATCCTCAAGCGCGGGGACTTGGGGGCCAAATCCGGCAGCACCCAGCTGATCAATCTTATCGACGTTCCCAGCGAGCGCGTTCTGGTCGTGCGCACCGGTAAAGGCACCATCAGCCAGGCGGAATTCCGCAAGCTGGCATCCAGCAGTGCCAATGGAGTAAAGAATTTTAAAGAGGCAGCGAGCTACCTCTGCGAGGTAGAGGTTGAAGGTGCCGATAATCGCTGGAAAGCACAGCAAATCGCCATGGCTGCCGGCCTGGCAAGCTATCGCTACACCCTGTCCCGCACTGATGCAAAGCCCCTGCCCCTGGCGAAATTCACCATCCACGCCCCAGAGAAAAAGCAGCTGAAAGCTATTCAAGGCGGCATGGAAGTGGGTGCCGCTCAAGCACTGGGCAGCAATGTCGCCCGTGATTTGGGGGATCTCCCAGGCAATATCTGTACCCCCAATTACCTGGTTGCCCAGGCGAAGGCACTGGCTAAAAAACACGCAAAGCTTACCACCAGCGTGTTGGACGAAAAGAAAATGAAAGCCCTGGGCATGGGTGCATTCCTCAGCGTCTCCAAAGGCAGCGACGAGCCCCCCGCACTGATTGCCATGAACTACAAAGGTGGCAAGGCCAGCGAAAAACCTGTGGTATTGGTTGGTAAAGGCATCACCTTCGATAGTGGCGGCATCAGCATCAAGCCGGGCCAGGCTATGGACGAAATGAAATACGACATGGGCGGTGCCGCCAGTGTCTTCGGCGTGATGAACGCCCTGGTTGAACTGCAGCCTTCTATCAACGTAGTAGGCCTGGTTGCCGCTGCTGAAAATATGCCCAGCGGCCGCGCCAGCAAGCCCGGTGATGTTGTGACTTCCATGTCCGGCAAAACCATCGAAATCCTCAACACCGATGCCGAAGGCCGCCTGGTTCTGTGCGATACGATCACCTACGCAGCCAAGTTCAAGCCCAGCGCAGTGATTGATATCGCCACCCTCACCGGTGCCTGTGTTATCGCCCTGGGCCATCACGCTACCGGTCTCTACGCCAATAACGAAGAACTGGCCAAGAGCCTTCTCCAGGCTGGCGAAACTACTGGCGACCGCGCATGGCAAATGCCACTGTGGGACGAGTACCAGTCCTCCCTGGATTCCAATTTTGCCGATATCCAAAATATCGGTGGGCGCGAAGCCGGTTCAGTAACCGCTGCCTGCTTCCTGGCGCGTTTTGCCAAAGACTACAAATGGGCACATATGGATATTGCCGGTAGTGCTTGGAAGTCCGGCGCACAGAAAGGTGCAACCGGCCGTCCGGTTCCCCTACTGGTTGAATATCTACTGGGCAAATAAGTAGCCAAAGCGCACAATAGCCGCCGGCACCATCGGTGCCCGGCGCGCCGGGCGGTCCATTGATTAATGGGCCGCTTTTGTTTTTGGCAGCGTATCAATATGGCCGGGATTATTTGACCAGTATCTGTAATGACTCGCATTGATTTCTATATTCTCTCTTCCGACCAACCGGAACACGCCGATGTTTTCGCCTGCCGCCTGGCTGAGAAAGCCTTCCGCGCGGGTATGCGGGTATTAATCGCGGTAGACGACCCGCAACGGGCGGAGCAGATGGATCAACTGCTGTGGACTTTTCGCGAGGACAGTTTTCTGCCTCACGCCCCGCAAACTGAAAACCAGCAGGCGCAAATAGAAATTAACAGCGGAGAAGACCCCGCAGATCACCACGGCTTACTGATCAACCTCTGCTCCAAAGTACCCAAGTGGTTTAGCCGCTTTGAACGCTTGGCAGAAGTTGTGATCCAACAACCGGAACCATTAAAACGGTCCCGATTGCGATTTGGTCACTTCCGCGATCGCGGATATCCGTTACAATCCCATAAGATCAATTAGAGCCTTTAACTACGTCCGAGAGTCATGTCCGGCAAAAAAAACAAACACAAGCAACGCGGACAGCAGCGCAAGCAGCCCAGTGAATTTCTGGATGAACTTAATTCACTGCACAACTTGCTTGTCACCGACGAGAACAATGAAGAAATCCCCGTGCTCAGCCAAGTGGCCAAGCAGGGTAATCCTGTAACCCCTGAGCCCCCCACACTTCCCACTATTGCCGACATAGCAAAACCCGGTGGGACACCGGCTACCAGTGAATTCGAAGATATCGACACCTCACTGGAAGATATCGACTTGCCGATTTTATTTTCACCGGTTGAAGAAGAGATGCTGGCCCAGCAATCCCTGTCGCTGGCAGAGTCTGACCTGGCTCTATTGCGCCCGCTTCAAGAGCTGGCTGTAGAGGATGAAGAACCACAGGCATCCGCAGAAACCGGGCAAATCGAAGAAGAGCCCGTTGAAGATAAACCGGTTGAAACACCGTTAGAGCAGATTTCCCGTGAAACCAAAGTTGAAGATTTCCCAGAGGCCGAACTGGAGAAAGAGCCCGAACCGCAGCCGGAGCCCCGGGCGGAAAACCCATTTCTGCCAAATCATATTCGCTCCCGCCTCACCGGTGGACGGCCCCTGCCAGTTGAAGAAAATACCCAAGTAACCGAAGCAACAGTGCCCCCGGAAACAGAAGCCCCAGCAACAGTGGCCCCGGCCCCTGAAGTAAAGGAAGAAGCTGAACTTCCAAGCACTGAGGCCCAAGCCGCCGAAGAAGATCCGGCCGCAGACCCTGAGCCTTCCGCCAAAGAGCGCCAGCGCCAGGAATTGATCGAGCAACTCGTCGCCCAGCAGCTGCCCAAACTGGAGCGCCGCCTGCGCGCCCAAATAGAACACGTGGTCGACGAGCTCGGCGTTTGGGATTAAGAGACGGCCTAAGGGAGCCTCTGAATAACTCCCTAAGCTCAAATACCGCCTTTTTCCCACCAGACCCCGGCGGTATAATTGCCGCCTTTTCCGCGCAGCCCGAGCAAGCACCAGACTATCCTGAGCCAAAACGCTGTGCACGCAGTCAGTTAAACACAAGGTTTCCCGCCCGCATGGACAAAACATACCAGCCCAACGCCATCGAACAGCAGTGGTACAAAACCTGGGAGGAGAACGGCTACTTCAAGCCTTCCGGGGATACTGAGGCCAAGCCCTACAGCATTATGATCCCGCCGCCGAACGTCACCGGCAGCCTGCATATGGGCCACGGTTTCCAGGAGTCCATCATGGACGCCCTGATTCGCTACCACCGCATGCAGGGAGACAACACCCTGTGGCAAGTGGGCACCGACCATGCCGGTATCGCCACCCAGATGGTGGTAGAGCGCCTGCTGGGCGCCGAAGGCGTATCCCGCCACGACCTGGGCCGCGACAAGTTTATTGAGAAGGTCTGGGAGTGGAAAGAAGAGTCCGGCGGCACCATTACCCGACAGCTGCGTCGCCTGGGCGCCAGCCCCGACTGGTCCCGCGAACGCTTCACCATGGACGACGGCTTCTACAAAGCGGTGCAGGAAGTCTTTATCAAACTGTATGAAGACGGCCTAATTTATCGCGGCAAGCGCCTGGTGAACTGGGACCCGAAATTCCACACCGCGATCTCCGACCTGGAAGTATTAAACGAAGAGAAGCAGGGTCACCTGTGGCACTTCCGCTACCCGCTCTCCGACGGCTCCGGCCACTTGGTAGTTGCCACTACCCGCCCGGAAACCATGCTCGGCGATACCGCCGTAGCCGTACACCCGGAAGACGAGCGCTACCAGCACCTGATCGGCAAGACCATCAAGTTGCCCCTGGCGGATCGCGAAATTCCGATTATTGCCGACGAATACGTCGATCGTGAATTCGGCACCGGCTGTGTAAAAATCACCCCGGCCCACGACTTCAACGACTACGAAATGGGCCAGCGCCACAACCTCGAGATGATCAACATCCTCGATGCCGACGCCCACCTGAACGACGCAGTGCCGGAAAAATACCGGGGCATGGAGCGCTTTGCCGCGCGCACCCAGATTATCGATGACCTGGACGCCCTCGGCCTGCTGGAAAAAGTAGAGCCCCACACCCTCAAGGTACCTCACGGAGACCGCTCCGGCGCCGTGATCGAGCCCTGGCTCACCGATCAATGGTACGTAAAAACCCAGCCCCTGGCCGATGAAGCCATCGCAGCTGTTGAAGATGGCCGCGTTGAGTTCGTACCGAAAAACTACGAAAACATGTACTTCTCCTGGATGCGCGATATCCAGGACTGGTGTATTTCCCGCCAGCTGTGGTGGGGCCACCGCATCCCCGCCTGGTACGACAACGAAGGCAAAGTCTACGTTGGCCGCAGCGAAGAGGAAGTGCGCGAGAAACACAACCTGGGCGCCGATATCAGCCTGCGCCAGGACGACGACGTACTCGACACCTGGTTCTCCTCCGGCCTGTGGACCTTCGGCACCCTGGGCTGGCCAGAAGATACCGAAGAGCTGAAAGCCTTCCACCCCAGCTCCGTACTGGTCACCGGCTTCGATATTATTTTCTTCTGGGTTGCGCGCATGATGATGCTGACCCTCTACTTCAAAAAGGAAGTACCGTTTAACACCGTGTACGTGCACGGCCTGGTGCGTGACAACCACGGCCAGAAGATGTCCAAATCCAAGGGCAACGTAATCGATCCCATCGATTTGATCGACGGTATCGACCTGGAGACCCTGGTAGAGAAGCGCACCTCTGGTCTGATGCAACCGCACCTGCGCGAGAAGATCGAAAAGCAAACCCGCAAGGACTTCCCCGAAGGCTTCTCTGCTTTTGGTACCGATGCCCTGCGCTACACCTACTACTCACTGGCATCCACCGGCCGTGATATCAAGTTTGATGTGGGCCGTATCGAAGGCTTCCGCAATTTCTGTAACAAGATCTGGAATGCCTCCCGCTACGTACTGCAAAACTGCGAAGAGCACGATTGTGGACAGGACGGCAGCACGGATTTTGAACTGACCATCGCCGACCGCTGGATTATTTCCCAGCTGCAGCGCACCGAAATCACCGTACGCGAAGCCATGGACACCTACCGCTTCGACCTCGCCTCCCAGGCCCTGTACGACTTTATCTGGAGCGAGTACTGCAGCTGGTACCTGGAACTGTCCAAGCCGGTACTGTGGGACGACAACGCGTCCGACGCAGTGAAGAAAGGCACCCGCCGCACCCTGATCCGCGTACTGGAAACCATTTTGCGTCTGGCCCACCCGCTGATGCCGTTTATCACCGAAGAAATCTGGCAGCGTGTAAAAACCCTCGCCGGCTCCAACGGTGACACCATTATGCTGCAGCAGTACCCGGAAGCCGATAACAGCAAGATCGACGAAGAAGCGGAAGCGGCCGTTGCCTGGTTGAAGCAGGTTATTGAAGGCGTGCGTAATATTCGCGGTGAAATGAATATTTCCCCAGCGAAGAAAATCCCACTGATCCTGCGCGGCGGTTCCAGCCGTGACCAAGAACTACTGGAGCAAGCCCGCAGCCTGTTGATCAAACTGGCCAGCCTCGAAGAAATCACCTGGCTGGAAAGTGGAGAAGCTGCACCAGCCTCCGCCACCGCCCTGGTAGGCGATATGGAATTGCTGGTACCCATGGCCGGCCTGATCGACGTTAAAGCCGAAAGCGCCCGTCTACAAAAAGAGATTGATAAACTTTCCAAAGAACTCGCACGAGTTGAAGGCAAACTCAACAATCCTAAGTTCGTAGACAAAGCCCCCGAAGCCGTTGTTGCCAAGGAGAAGGACAAGCTTGCAGAAATGAAAGGTGCTCACGAGCGTCTGCAACAGCAGCTTGAGGAAATCAGCAATCTTTAATGGTTCTGGTAATCTGCTCCGATAAAGAGCGGATCTGAGTTTTAAAAAAGGGGGCTCTGCCCCCTTTTCTTTTTTTGATATAAATCACACTGCCCCTTCTTGAACTAGTGCCTTTTGATTTTCTATCAACTCTAGAACCCGAGTATGTACTCAATGTACCTGCATCACTTATGGGTTTATCAGCTCCAAAATCAGCTCAACCGAAGTGGTATACACCTAAAGTGCGCTAAAACGCTTCAAGCACCGCTCCATTTTTCAACCCTCCTAAATGCCTGATAAGAAATCAGCATGATTTTTGATCGGTTTGGCTGTTATTTTTTATAAAGATCCCGATTGATTGAAAGCTCCAGGCATAACCGTGAGTTGGAGAAAGTCTATTCGTTGGGGATAGAGACCAAAGTAATTATTTTTGAACTTGGGACAAGAGTTCCGGCTTGTATGTGATTTATTGATGCCTCAAGGTTCTTACGCACTTCTTCGTTAGATTGATACCAGGGTGGTAATCATGATAATAGTGGTCAGAATGATTACTATATAAATTTTAAATGGAATCAACAATGTGTTATGAAAAGAGATTCGAATTGGCGTTAGATAAAACGCTAGAAATATTTGGGGAATCTGAAAGTGTCAATTTAAATTTAGATAACCGATATATATCGGAAAAACCATTATTCGCACTATTTAAAAAAGTGTATGAATCTGCTAAATCTAGGGGTATAAAGCTCGCAGGGAACTGTACTACTATCCACTGGAATACAGTTGATGAGCTTTCTAGAGCATTAAACTGCAAAGCTTACTTTACTGTAGGGTATGTGGTAGATGCAGGGCATGAATACTTTAAATTCACTTATGAAGATGTTCAGGAATGGCTAAGGTCAGGGCAGAGTTCAAAAAAAGTAATGCTTCATGCTTGGCTTACATTGGACTCAATGGAAATAGTTGATTTCACTTTGGGTCCAACAATAGCCGATGTGCGCCCCGACCAAAAGCACTTAGAAAAAGCCATAATAGCCCTATCTCCGGAGGAGCAAGATGAGGGTTTCCATTATATTCCTATGATCGTAAAAGATGATTTCTTAATGAGAATTCAAGCTTATGGCTAGCAAGTCATTTAATAAAGCAATTAGAAACCGCCCACAAAAAACTTGGGTTGGACTCGCTAACGCTTGCCTTTTATTGCGACGTTAAGGATCCCCGATGGATGAAGAGTTGAACAAACTTAAGGAAGAAAAGAATCTCGTAACTATTAAGAGAGAGGCTATTGATGGGCATAAAATACAAGGATTTGTATTGGCACACTCAAAAGAACTCGTTCTGATTCAATACGTATATGATTTTAATCTTGATGGGCTTATGGTTCTTCGGTTGTCTGATGTCAGTAGTATTGAATCAACCAAAACAGATCTTTTTCAGACCCAAATCTTCAAAGATGAAGGATTGTACTCCAGGATAGACTTCTCGAAAGAGTATGATGTAACCAACTGGTATACGGTATTATCTACTATCGGGAGAGAAAATGGGTTTTTCATAATCGAGGATGAAGATCCAGAGTATCCAATCTTCCTACTTGGGGAGCTACGTATCATTGGCGAAGATTCAGTCTCAATGCTGGGTTTTAGTGGGGCTGCTAACTGGGATGACGAATACTCGGAAATGAGTTACGAAGATATAAGCTCCTTCCAGGTGGGTAACAAATACTCAAATATGTATAAACGGTACTTCGAGAGGAATGTCTTAACAAAGCCATCAATTTGACCGCCTTACGCTGCGCTTGAGACGGCAAATTTTGGCGGCGTTATAAGTATTAATTTATGAACTCGATTCAGCTGGAAAGCCCACGATTTTATAGCCAGGAGGATGAAGACCTCTTTTTTCGATGCATCTATAACATGCCAGGTTACGAGGATGTAAAAGGTAGGGGTACAGTGCTCACGATCATTTTCTCTGATCAAATTTCCGCTGAAACACATGGCCTAATTAAGGCACTTTGCGCGAGATGGGAAACAACTATATACAGGTAAGGAGACTCATTTCAAACCGTACTTATAACAAGTCACTCAAGTACGCTCCGGCCAAAAAAAGCATGGCCTCCTCAGAACGCGCTAGCGCTCCTCCAGCAAGACTTTAACCCTATCGCCCGGCAGACTGTGCACGCAACGCACGCCCTTGCTTCGCGCGTTCCGAAATCTCAACCACCTCCATCTGTTGTGGTCAACTCCAACCGGACACTTTCCTAAGCACATTTTTCAAATTCGATAGGGGTTACGTCCCCCAGTGTTGTATGTATCCTGCGTGAATTGTAATACGCAATATAGGCCCTCACGTCTGTTATCGCACCCTCCCTTGTCGGATAGAGGTTTCCTGTTAACCATTCCCGCTTCAGGCTACTAAAAAAACGCTCAGTAGGTGCATTGTCCCAACAATTTCCCTTGCGGCTCATTGAGCACACCATTCCATGCTGCTTTAGTAGCGCTTGGTAGCTATGACTGGCATACTGGCTACCTCGATCAGAGTGATGCAGCAGACCTTTTGTTGGGGTGCGCAAATTGATAGCCATAACCAGTGCACGACTTGCCAGGGCCGTCTCCATCTGGCGGTCTAAGTGCCAGCCAACAATCCGGCGTGAATAAAGATCAATTACCACTGCTAGGTATAACCAACCCTGCAAAGTCCAGATATAGGTAATATCCGTAGTCCAAACTTGATTTTTAGCACTCGGTGAGAAATCCCTATTTAGAAGATTCTCAGCAACTGGCAGTTGGTGCTTGCTATTTGTGGTTAGTGTAAATCGCTTCTTCTGTTTTACTACCAAGCCGAGCTTTTTCATGAGTTTGCGGACTCGATAACGCCCAATTTCAAAGCCTTCTTTGCGCAACAGCTTCATTAACCGACGGCTTCCGAGACTCTCACGAGATTCTGCAAATAAGGCCTTCAATCGATGGCATAGTTGCCAAATCTGGCCATCTATTGGGCTATCACTACGACGACACCATTCGTAATAGCTGCTCTTATTTACTTGCATTACTCGGCAGAGCACTCTAACTGGAAAGCTACCTTGCTGCTTTTTAATAAATTCGTACTTTATTTCATTTCTTTCGCAAAGAAGGCGCTGGCCTTTTTTAGGATTTCCTTCTCCATCCGCAATTGCTTTACTTCACGTCGCAGTTGATCCAGTTCAGCTCGTTCGCCCGAATCCAACCTTACTCCGCTCTCTTCCTGCTCCAGCTCCTTTATCCAGCGTCGCAGATTGTTAGCAGTGGTTCCTACAGCCTCTGCGGCCTTGGAAATCGAATACCCTTGTTCTGAGACAAGAGCTACGGCGTCTTTCTTGAACTCCGGCTTGAATTTCCGGCGTGTACCTTTTGTTGTCATACTTCACCTCGCTAGGTAGTTTTACCATCTTAACGAAGTGTCCGGAAGGATTAGACCACTACACTCCACTTTATTGAAGACGAGCGGGTTTCTAGCGTATGATCCATATAGCCATTTTGATAGTGATGATATCAATTTGGTTAGCTGGCCCCAGGTGTTAGCGCACCTTGGGTCAGCGCCTTTTACTTACTCTTACGTCACGCTACCGTTCTCCTTTGAGGGAATGGTTCTTTTAGAAAATTCTTGGGTTTCTTGAAGCTCTTTGGTCATCGGCCTTTAGAAGGCTGTTCAATGACGACCCAAATATCGACAAATATCCACCGATTTTACGCAGCTTTGACATTAAAACAAACTCTAATAAAATCCAATAAGATTATTTTTGTGCCTATATTTTTTGCTGCTCACGCTTTGGAAATTTCGATTGTGCATAAAATTGGCTGTGAAAATTAATACCCCCAACGACTCCCACACTGGACTTCAGAAAACAATAGATCATCAATACCGCTGAAATGTCTTCCACATATCTACAGAAAAGATCTATCGATAAACCAAAGTAGTTTGCAGACTTTTGGGATATTACTGCGGGGTTTAGGAGTCTCTGAACAACCCAGTGATGCTTCTACTTACAGAGCGGTCACAATCAGAACGCAGCTTCGCAGGAATGTCTAGCTAGACCGTACAAGCAGTCGCAACACGGGGCATGAATCGTTATGGAAGCCCCGTAGGCGGACCACAACTGCTCCGTTGCAACACTTGCAAGGGACTACGGCCATTCGCGGCGAACTGCACCTAATATCTGTAGCCTTCAAGATCCGCAGAGATATTACGGAGTTATTCAGAGGCACACTTGATACCTTACCCCCAATTAGACCCAACCTGCTAAAGTTCGCGAATGCTAGCTTAGGGGTTTACGATCATATTGACCGTTATATTGGGGAGCAAGAAGATAGATCTAACAAAAGTCGTTAAATCAATGGGTTAAGGACTAATGTTAAAATTGAGATAGTAGGCAAAGTGATCGCTTTTCCAGTTTGTACACATGTATCAGGTTACTTTAAGTCTACAGTATTAAATAGAAATTTAGGCTATGGAGTAGAAATTGATTCTGAGACAATAATCATGACAATAGTGGTCAGAATTATTATTACTATATAGCTGCTAAGCAAAATATGTAGAGACTATTTGGATGAATGAAAAAAGAAAACAAATCCTTAGATCAATTTATCGAGACTTGCTACTTTCCGCCGGGTTAGATCCGGATGGCCGATGGTGGGAAGAAGATGAAGTTCAGCACTTTGTAGGCCTAGAAAAACGAGAAGAAATAATCGCTTTCCAATCTATATTTAATGTAACACGAAATCATCTCGCGGAATTGAAAAGTAAGAAAGAAAAAATATCTGTCTTGAGCGATTATTCACAAGCTGCTATTGAATTCGCAAATAGCGGTGCAACATCAATATGTGACGCTTCGGGGTTTGCTGGTTTTGGAGGCAGACCAATTTGGTTTGCAGCAATTTCGCTGATTGAAGATGAATTTAATGCTTCAAATAATTTGGATGAACGTCAAAAATATATAACGGAAGTCTATAGTGCGTTTATGTCATCAGAAATTGATTTCAATCCTAGAAATCAGTCGTCATATACTGGCTTGGCATTAAAGGCTGGGCGCTATGGTTTTGCCTCCTTGCTTATAGCTAATGATAAATATGCAAGCTCTTCCCCCGAACCAATCTGGCAATTTGTGATTAATTCTTCTAAGCAACCGAAACGTGTGGATATGCTTTTGAAATTAATGGATAAACTATACGAGCTTGACGAAGAGGTAGATAGGTTAGGCAGTCATTCTGGTCGTTCTGCGTTGATGCAGGCTTCGGCGTATACTGCGATAGAACAAATTAACTGGCTCCTGGAACGCGGTGCAGATATTAATAAGCGTGATATACGAAGTGGAGCTACACCTTTAATGCATGCGCTTAATCGATACTTTGGAGTCAGTGATAATAATACAAGAAAAAGACTTCGAGAAACGATCGACCTTCTAATAAGTCAAGGTGCTGATATTTCAATGTGTGCGTACACAGGTCAGGACTTTGGAGTTTTACTTAGGGATACGAAAGCGCTCAAGCCTGCAGATAAAAAGCATTTCCGAGAGATGTGGAAAACTTATAAGAAGAAAGGTGCAACTAAGAATAAACGTGTTCTTTCTGACGATGAAATCTCTCCAGATCTTATAAAGAAAATAAATATGCAGGGAGAGTTTCTGTTACATCCATGGAATGTTCTTCTTGAAACATTCTTTGAAATACTGAAAGCGCATAAAATTAGTAGATTTACAGATGAGGACATCTTTCATTATTTAAACCCTGGTTACCACGGGGTAAATTTAGATGGCATTAGAAAAATTGACCTAGCTTCTATTAATCATTGGTTAACTAGATTCGTTTGTAGCTGTGCCAGATCGAATGTTGAATTGCATTGCTCTTCAGAAGGTGTATACAGTTTTTCTTCAACGGAAGGTCAAGCGCGACTTAGGCTTTTATAAGTATCAATGCCTAAATCGGGTAGCCGGTAGTTTCTAGCTATCGGCCCCCACACCACTCATCGTGCGGGTCCGCAATGGGCGGTTCCCTATCCGTAATGAATCTCTACCCAACGATAGTGTCGAGCAGCTCTTCATTTGAGTTTAATGTCATAGCAGTGCTCTACCTCAACTTTATATCCGACTGGAAACATATCGGTAGGCTAGCCCTGTCTTTTAACTTGTGGAGTTTGGGTTCAGGCCTTCACCCTGTCCAAGCTATTAATCTTGGTATTTGGCTACTTTACCGTCGACTGACTACTGTTTAATCACCGTGGTCATTGCTGACCGAAGCACTAAAATGTCCCACCACGTTTTTCTATCCCCGCGATGGTGGCAAGCGGATTGGGCATAGTTATGAGTCAACGGCCACCCTGACAGCTCCATAGATACAAGTTAAACATATCTCCTCCGATAAGAACGTGAACGTTTGCTACATAGCTGAATCATTGACTCTACCCGTTAGACCACATAGCTTCGGTGACCTTGACCACCTCGCCTTCAGGCTGAGCCTTATAGGATGTTTCTGTTCTTCAGCTTGTAGTTTTCCTAGCGGCCTCCTCCCCACAAGATCTCGCGGTGTTGCAGTTGCCTTTCGCTAGTAGTTAGCATTTAATGGAACCCATTAAATGGTGATCTTCCCAAAGGGGACTTCCACCGCACTAGTTCACGCCCATACTGGGCGTACCAAGCGCATATTGTCGGGCTGGTTTTCCACCTCGCTCCAAACCACCCACAAATGCGACTGTTAAATGCACAAGGAATCTCGTGGATATTCTAAATAATCGAGAAATTGCAATTGCCATATGGCTACTGATAATTTCTGTTTATATCTATTCATCCTCAAAGATGGCTGATGTCAGAACCGCTTTTAAACGTGTGTTATCGGCCTTCTTTGTAAGACAAATTATTTCTGTCCTTTGCCTGATGGTTGCTTATATGGCAATTGTCATTTATTGGCTTGCTGAGTTGGATCTATGGAATGCTGAGCAGCTCAAAAATACTGTTTTTTGGTGTGCATCCGTTGGGTTCATGTCAATGTTTAAGCTCGAACAGTTCAAAAAAGACAAAAGCTTCTTCAGACACTCAGTCTTAGATAATTTAAAACTGCTGGCAATCCTTCAATTTGTCGTTGGCGTATATACTTTCTCCCTTTGGATCGAAGTTCTTCTAGTTCCAGTTTTGGCGTTAATTGCGGCTATGCTAGCTATTGCTGAAACCGACAAAAAATATCATCAAGTAAAGGTTCTTTTAGAATATTGCCTGTCTTTATTCGGAATAGTCTTAATTGCTTATACCTTGTACATGTTAACGACCAAATTTGGCGAGTTTGGGAAAGAGAAAACTGCATACGACTTCTTTGTTCCCCCATTATTGACTCTGTGTTATTTACCGTTTGTTTACATTATGTTGGTTTATTCATCATATGAGCAGGTCTTTATCCGTCTTAAATTCTCAATAAAAAATAGATTCAATAGATATGTAGCTAAACTCTACGCAATTGCATTGTTTAATCTTCGTGTAAATCTACTAGAAAGATGGTCATATCAAGTCGCCAGAGTAAACATAGAATCACATTCTGATCTGGTGGATACCTTTAAGCACGTATTTAAAGTGAGATCTTCTGAGAGAAATCCAAAGGAAGTACCAATAGAGCAGGGTTGGAGCCCTTATAAAGCGAAAGACTGATCCTACCCACCAACGACGGACACTCTCTTAAGCGATAAACTACGCAGCAGAGGTGCTCTATGACAAGATCAAATAAACCAACCAAAACCACTCGTAAACAGTACTCAGAGGAATATAGAAAGGATGCCCTAGCACTTGCGCTCAAAGTTGGGGTAAGCGTTGCCGCTAAACAGCTTGGGTTACATCCTTCTCAGATTTACGGATGGCGAAGCAAGGCTAAGTTACATCAGAGCCGAGGGGATGCCGAGAGAGAGCTGGCCACAGAGAATGCTCGCCTTAAGCGGCAGCTGGCTGAGCAGGCAGAGGAGCTAGCGATCTTAAAAAAGGCCGCAGCGTACTTTGCAAAGAGCCTGAAATGAGGTACGCCTTCATGCAAAAGCACAGGCATGAATTCAGCATCAAAGCGATGGCCAAGGTATTGAACGTATCTCGCAGTGGGTTTTACGACTGGGTGTCAAGATCGGCCGGCCAATCCAGGTACCAGCAGTACCGAATGCAGCTCGATAGCTTGGTACAGCAGCGCTTTATAGCCAGTAAAGAACGTAGTGGCTCTCCTCGCCTGACGAAGGAATTGGCCAGTGAGGGGAGTAAATATAATCAAAAAACAATTGCTGCCAGCATGCGTCGACAGGGCCTACGGGCTAAAGCCGCCAAGAGATATAAAGCCACAACCTATTCAAAACATGGTCTGCCAGTAGCTCCAAATCTGCTCGAGCAGAACTTCAATGCTGAAGGGCCGAATCAGAAATGGGCTGGGGATATAACCTACCTGCGAACGGAAGAAGGTTGGTTATATCTGGCTGTAGTGATAGACCTATATAGTCGGCTAGTTATTGGTTGGGCGATGTCAGAAACGATGACAGCTACATTGGTCTGTGACGCTCTTCAAATGGCTTTATGGCGACGTAAGAAACCTACGAATGTTATCGTGCATACTGACAGGGGAAGCCAGTATTGCTCTAAAGATTATCAATCTTTGATTACAGCTTATGGTCTGCGGTGCAGCATGAGCGCCAAAGGTAATTGCTATGATAACGCTTGTGCAGAAACATTCTTTCACTCACTTAAGGTAGAAGCAATCCATGGTAACCGCTTTCCCACAAGGTGCCTCATGCGAGAGACCGTATTTGAGTATATAGAGATAGACTACAATCGAAATCGCTTACACAGCGCCAATGGCTATCTCAGCCCTGAGGCGTTTGAGGAACAACTAGTCGCTTAGTGGTGTGTCCGTTGTTGATGGGTAGGATCAGACTTCCTGGTAAACAAAGGATTAAATACGGGGTTCTATAATAGGATTTTCGAAGAGGAGTGGTCAGCATCATCTCGAATGGAGGAGTTTAACGATGGCATTATCCCTGACAACATCGCTTACTACGTTGAGGGTTCTGAAGAGATTGCAAATGTACTAAAGCTTAAAGTTAACGTGAACGATGCTGCCAGATCCAAGCAGGCTTGTGAAAAGCTAGAGGGTATGGCAGAAGCTTTGTGCAACTCTAGTTTAAACTTGTCTTTGCCTGAAGGTATGAAAAACGCTATTTCAAATTGCGAACCATATTCTGAGAAATGTAAAGATAAAACAATTTCATTAGTTGTAGAGAGTTGGCCTAACCATAGGTTTAATGGGTATGACCTCAAATTTGTCATATCAAGCATTTAAATCGGGTAGCCGGTTGTTTCTAGCTACCGGCCCCCCACACCACCCATCACAAGAAGCAATCTAGGACAGCCAATGACTGGAGGGTGGTGCAGACGGCAAGCTAGGACGACAACCAAAGACTGGGGGAGGCCGGCAAAAGAGCTAGCTCCCTCTCTGGCGGCTCTTTCTCTTTGGTTTACAGGTAAAGGAGATTAAATACTTGGAATTGGTCTTCAGGCTATTGGGATCGCTGTTTTTTGATAAAAGGGCGGTAATCGTGCTGTTGAGTACTTGAGGCCGGGGTAGATTAGCAGGGCGTAGCTGAGAGGAGGCGCCGACAGTCGCTTATACCGTGTACCCAGCGCTTATCGAGTTGAGCACAAACTTTTTGTACAACCTCTACCGATCCAACCAAGCCTTTAAAGCGACTTTCAAAGTTCCGGCTGAGATAGAGCCAGTGCTTGGGTGAAATACCGAGTCGCTCCAGAATAGGAGGTATGTTTTCGGCAATACAACCCCGTTTTCTTGAGTCTAAATGCCGGCCGCTCCAGTCCACTAACTCCAAATAGTGATCCAGCTGGAAAGGAAGCCCTTTCGGCATATTCAAACGCTCACCGCCGACAAACGGAAGTAGATTTTTGGGCTGCTTACCTGAGACTGCCGCACGAATACGCTGTTGAATCGAAGTGTAATCAGACTCTTCAGGTGTCTTGGCAATATTGGCACGGATGGGGTTTAGGTCTACATAGGCCATACAGGCGGCGAGTGCTCTTTCATCCAGTAAAGCCTGAGACTTGAACCGGCCTTCCCAAAAACGGCCGGTACAGTTGTCTTCAGCATTGGCCTGGCGGGCGATGGATTCATTTAAACAGCGCATAAACCAGCTGATATCCATTAGACGCTCCCGCCATAGGGAAACGACCTCTTTTAGCCTGTCTTCCTCAGCGTGATCGAGAGTATCGCCCTGAAGATAGCGCTGGGCCAAGCTAGAGGCTTTGAAGAGCTGTTGCCAGCGAGTAATTACCTCTGTAAGAGACCACTTGTTAGCCGATTTTGTGTCGATATAGAGCACTATATGGTAGTGATTACTCATTACTGCATAGGCAGCAATATCTAGCGCAAACACCTCGGCTAACTTATGCATACGGCTTTCATTCCATTCGCGCCGATACTCGTAATCTTTTCCGGATTTACTATCTCTGCCACAGAGAAATGCACGGCGTACACAGCGGGAGACACAGTGATAGTACGGTGTTGTATCAAGAGATATCTGGGTGCTTCGCGGTAGAGTCATCGGCTGCACACGCACCTAGCTGTATACATATACAGTATTTTGTGGGATTTCAATCTTTTGTCAATAGGGATGGCGGTTTATACTTTCTATTTGGTGGGTGTCCAGGATTAACTGACCCCATTAGTTCACGCCCATACTGGGCGAAGCACGATCGCCCACAAAACATGCGGACTGGACAGCCCACGCTTCACCTCGGCCGCTCGAGTGTTGAGCATTATGCGGGAAATCTAATACGATGAAGAGAGAAGGGATTTATTATATAAAGCTAAAAAAGCCGTATTTCGACTTATCAAAAGGCGATTTATTGTATATCGGAAAAGGCAATGATGTTGATTCTCGCCTTAAAGCTGAGTTGGGTTTAAAATCCAGCCATGCAACCTTTTTTAGATCTTTAGGCTTATTATTAAATAAAGAGGTTGCTGAAAACTCCGGAAAGAAAGGCACTGGTTACAATTTTAAGTTTAAAAAACCACATGAAATTGTTAAGTGGATCGAAGAATATGTTGAGCATGAAGTAAAATACTGTAAATGGAGGGAGGTAGAGGAAAAAGAAATACGCAAGCACAAACCTTTGCTTAACATTGTATACAATACGCAACATTGCCATTCAGAGCTAACCAGCTTAAGAAAACAAGCTCATGAAATTGCCAAAAAGTAAAGTATCGCATAAATCGGGTAGCCGATAGTTTCTAGCTACCGCCCCCTGCGGGTCCGCAATGGGCAGTTCCCTATCCGTAATGAATCTCTACCCAAAAGTGAGGCGCTGCTATGTTCTACCACTTTTTTCTATCTCCGCGATGGTGGGGCTAGCGGGTTGGGCCTACATATGAATCAGCGGCCACGCTGACAGCTTGACAGTGGAAAGCTAAACAAATCTCCCCAGATAAGAACGTGAATTTTCACTACACAACTGCATCATTGACTCTACCGATTAGATCACCCGGCTTTGGCTCCCCTGGCCACCTCGCCTTCAGGCTAAGCCCTATAGGATGTATCTGTCCGTCAGCTCATAGCTTTACTAGCTGATTCCTACCCACAAGATCTCACAGTATTGCAGTTGCCATTCGCTAGTAGTTAGCATTTAATGGAAACCATTAAATGGTGACCTTCCTAAAGGGGACTTTTAGCCCACTCCCATACTGGGCGTACCAAGGACCTGTAATTTGACCTCCGTCCGCTGTCACCTTTTTTGCAAAAAAACTGCACAATAGGTGTCAATATCCTCCGACAATTGAAGGGCCGCTAGCGAATATCACAAGGAAGAAACATGTTAGCAACACATCAGGATGCCGAAAGGCGATATGAATCATTTAGAGAAATGGCTAGAGACGCCATATTGAAAGAGCTTCCCTATACCGATAGAAACAACATTCGTCTCAGTAACATTTGTCAAAAAGCCCTAATGCAGGCAAAGCTATGGGATGAAGACCCCAATAGGCGAGTTGATTGGCCTTGGGATAGTGGCTATCAGGATTATTCATATAGAAATCCCAAGCGATTTGAACTGGCCACCTGGTATGGAAATACCCTTGCAGGCCTAAGCTTAGGTAGACCTAGCTACGCAGGCACACGACTTCGCCTAGAATTTATCGAATCTAGGCCGTCTTCAAGTCCTCTTAGAGGGCGGATTGTTCCTATAACCATCTCAGTTGCCGAGTTGTATGCAAATGTTATTGGAGCTGATGAATTACGCATAATTGACCCAATTGATGAAAAATTGATCGAATACTATTCGTCATTCGGATATACATACAGCAAAGCTGCTAGTGAAAAGAATCACAAGCACTATCTTGTGAAGGCCATCTCATGAGCAAGAACGAAAGAAAAAAACCATTAACTCCTGAAGAGCTTAGAAAGAGAGCTAAGAAGATTCTTCAAGATAACCCAACATACATAAATGATGAACCATCGGTTGTCGGATCACCAGAGACACTAACTGAAGAGATTGAGGATGATGATGAACCAACAAACGACAAAAAGTGATAAAGAGGCTAAATCGGAAGAAGAAGCAAAAAGAAAGATCGCCCAAAAATTGCATTCTTTGCCGATTAAATCAAAACCGCAGGGCCCACCCCAGCGCTAAATCGGATAGCCGGTAGTTTCTAGCTACCGGCCCCCACACCACCCATCATTCGAGTCCGCAACGG
Organism: Microbulbifer sp. VAAF005; assembly: GCF_030012985.1. Lineage (NCBI taxonomy): Bacteria > Pseudomonadati > Pseudomonadota > Gammaproteobacteria > Cellvibrionales > Microbulbiferaceae > Microbulbifer > Microbulbifer sp. VAAF005. The sequence continues at coordinate 1,939,161 of NZ_CP120233.1, forward strand.
CCGGTTCCCTATCCGTAATGAGTCTCTACCCAACGAAGTTGTCGAGCAAGTCTTGGGTTGATTGTCACGGCAATGCGCGCCCCCAACTTTAACCGACTGGAAACATATCGGTTGGCTAGCCCTGTCTTTTAAATCCTGGAATTTGGCTACTATGCTGTTGGCTGACTTCTGTTTAATCACCTTGGCCATTACCGACTGCAGCGCTGCTATGTCCCACCACTTTTGCCTATCCCCACGATGGTGGCTAGCGGTTTGGGCCTACTTATGAGTCAACGGCCACGGTGATAGCTTCACAGCAGCAAGCTAAACGGATCTCCCCAGATAAGAACGTGGACTTTCACTACACAGCTGCATCATTGACCCTACCCGTTAGATCACCCGGCTTCGGTGCCCCTGGCCACCTCGCCTCCAGACTGAGCCTTATAGGATGTTTCGGTCCGTCAGCTCATAGCTTTACTAGCCGCTTCCTCCCCACAAGCCCCCCAGTGTTGCAGTTGCCATTCGCTAATAGTTAGCATTTAATGGAACCCATTAAATGGTGATCCTCCTACAGGGGACTTTCACCCATTAGTTCACGCCCATGCTGGGTGTACCAATCAGCCGACCGCAAAAGCCTCGGCTGATTGAGGCGTTACATATACAATGAGGTACAACCTTGAAACTACTCTTAATCATTGGCATATGCTTAGCTTCTTATGCTCTCTATGCCAGCATGAAGAAGGCTGGTAACCCAACACATCCATTAAGTAGCTTGGCATCATTAATTTCTAACTCTAGTGAGAAGGTAAGTACCGATATAAATCTGTATTTAAATTCACCTGAATCATTCTTGAAAAAATATGAGTTCGAACTCAGAGAAAGAGATATTGAATCAGTAGATGAGATGTCTGATTCCGTCGTTGTAGTAGAAATTTTACTGAAGAATAAATTTCTTATATACGTAGATGGCGATCATGAACCAAATGATGCATTGTTACAATTAAACATCCTTTCAAAGGAAAAACTACAGACAGCAGACTCATACAATGAGATCATGGATTCCTATAGATCAAGTAAGTATGGCATTGCAACTTTCCTACAGGATGGTGAATGGCCCTCTTTGTTTAAATGCGCAAACGAAGCAGGCTTTAAGCTTCTTGCTGTTGATGAAGATTCTGATTCTTTGCCATTAATCCTTGTGCCACTTGAGAAATCTCAAGAAATTCTAAAGGCGTTTAGAGAGGCAAGACTTAAGACCTATTTTTCAAGTAAATAAATGTAAATTGGGTAACCGGTAGTTTCTAGCTACCGGCCCTTAGACCACCCATCGTTCAGGCCAGTAATGGCCGGTTCCCTATCCGAAATGAATCTCTACCCAGCGATAGTGTCATGGCAGTGGACTCTGGTTATTTGCCTACCCATTTGCGGTCTTTTTTGATAGGAGTTTTGAATTAATGATCTCAGAACTTAGATTGAGTGTTCTACTTCGAGGAGAGAAGTTTTCTCCAAGGGAAGCAGAGAATGTCACAGGGCTTAGACTTCAAGACAAATTAGAGCTTGGTGAGATTTCTCCGAGGGGGCGCTATCGAGGTAAGCCTGTACCCTATGGTACTGCTCAGCTAGAAGTTCCCGCCGAAATACCATATGAAGATAGGTTGATGTGGATAATTCGAGCCCTCGAAGTAAACCTTAAACAGCTATATGAATGTGGTGCTGAAGAGACAAGAATTTATGCAGGTTACTTCTATAAAGATCAATGCAATTTTGGCTTTAGCAGGGAGGAGTTGTCGTCAATAGCAAAACTTGATATAGATTTTGCTATATCGTGTTACGACATGTCAGATGAGGAATAAATGCACTAAATCGGATAGCCGATAGTTTCTAGCTACCGCCCCCGATACCACCCATCGCGCGAGTCGTTATTGGGCGGCTCCCTTTCCGTAATAAATCTCTACCCAACGATAATGTCGAGTAGCTCCTCATTTGAATAAAGTATCATGGCGGTGCGCAACTTCCGAGTCAGTGGCCACGCTGACAGCTTCACAGCAGCAAGCTAAACAGATATCCCCAGATAAAAACATGAACTTTCACCACACAACTGCATCATTGACTCTATCCACTATATCACTCGGCTGGGTGTCCTTGGCCACCTCGCCCCCAGGCTAAGTCTTAAAAAATACTTCTATTCGTCAGCTCGTAATTTTGCTAGCGGCCTCCTCCCCACAAGACCTCACGGTGTTGTAGTTGCCATTCGCTAGTAGTTAGCATTTAATGGAACCCATTAAATGGTGATCTTCCTGCAGGGGACTTTCACCCCATTAGTCTACGCCCATGCTGGGCGTACCAAGTTGCCACACAATCGACCTCCGATCTATGGGCAAAGCGTTATGCAAATTAAGGATGAGTAGAATTGAATATAGATGTTAATATAACGAAGGAAGATTTTTTAACTTATAGTCGGTTTGCTTGTTCCAGGATTGTCTCCCCAAAATCTTCGAATAGTAAAAATACTGGGGTTAACTTAATTATTTGGATCTGTATCGCCTTTGGCTTTTTATTTCTGTTAAATTACTACGATATAAAGTTGAGTCAACTTCACTGGCCGTCGGCTATCTTTGCCACAATCCCGTTTTTAATTTTTACTTATCTCTTCATGCGTAACATGAAGAGAATTGAACTGGGATCTATTCCAAGGGATGATGGCCTTGTTGTTGGCAAGAGAGTTCTAGAATTCAGCAATGATGGAATCAAAGATACTTGTGAGTTAGGTCACTTCTTTTACAAATGGAAGGCCGTACAAGAAATAGTTTCTCACAATGGCAGCATTTATTTGTTCCTTGATACCCTCTTAGCTCAAATAATCCCAAAAAGTAGCTTTAAAAATGAATCAGAGCATAATGAAATTTTAGAGTATATAAATACAATACATAATAAAGCAATTAATAGAGTGCAGTAAAATTCTCCTATTATTGTGGCTTTATACATAAATTATTATGAGAAAAAAACTTGCAAATTTAACCATGATGCTGGCAGCTTTCATCGCCTCCATCGGTTCAATTCTATTTTACTATGGACAAAGTATTACGTTTGAAGTACTGCTTAGTGAAAACATTGAAATCGGACTTCACCTCATTATTGGCTTTGCTCTCTCTATAATTATCTCCGCTCTATTATTGTCCAATATTAAGTTCAAAAAATCGCATAAGTTAGCTTTCTTTTTGGCATTGCTTACCTACTCAATCTATGGAGTATCTGGGCTCTACATAACTTTGATTGGTTCCCTCATTCCGACATGGCTTGCTTTTCAATACTGGCGCGCAGAAAAAGCCTAAATCAGGTGGCCGGTAGTTTCTAGCTACCGGGCCCCACACCACCCATCGTACGGGCCCACAATGGGCGGCTCCCCGGAGCAATCTAGGACAGCGGACAGCAATCTAGGACAGCAATCTAGGACCGACAGCAATCTAGGACAGCCAATGACTAGAGAGTGGTGCCGGCAATAGAGCTAGCTCCCTCTCTGGCGGCTCTTTCTTTTTGGTTTACAGGTAAAGGAGATTAAATACTTGGAATTGGTCTTCAGGCTATTGGGATCGCTGTTTTTCGATAAAAGCGCGGTAATCGTGCTGTTGAGTACTTGAGGCCGGGGCAGATTAGCAGGGCGTAGCTGAGAGGAGGCGCCGACAGTCGCTTATACCGTGTACCCAGCGTTTATCGAGTTGAGCACAAACTTTTTGTACAACCTCTACCGATCCCACCAAGCCTTTAAAGCGACTTTCAAAGTTCCGGCTGAGATAGAGCCAGTGCTTGGGTGAAATGCCGAGTCGCTCCAGAATAGGAGGTATGTTTTTGGCAATACAACCCCGTTTTCTTGGGTCTAAATGCCGGCCGCTCCAGTCCACTAGCTCCAAATAGTGATCCAGCTGGAAAGGAAGCCCTTTCGGCATATTCAAACGCTCACCGCCGACAAACGGACTTAGATTTTTGGGCTGCTTACCTGAGACTGCCGCACGAATACGCCGTTGAATCGAAGTGTAATCAGACTCTTCAGGTGTCTGGGCAATATTGGCACGGATGGGGTTAAGGTCTACATAGGCCATACAGGCGGCGAGTGCTCTTTCATCCAGTAAAGCCTGAGACTTGAACCGGCCCTCCCAAAAGCGGCCTGTACAGTTGTCTTCAGCATTGGCCTGGCGGGCGATGGATTCATTTAAACAGCGCATAAACCAGCTGATATCCATTAGACGCTCCCGCCATAGGGAAACGACCTCTTTTAGCCTGTCTTCTTCAGCGTGATCGAGAGTATCGCCCTGAAGATAGCGCTGGGCCAAGCTAGAGGCTTTGAAGAGTTTTTTCCAGCGAGTAATTACCTCTGCAAGAGACCACTTGTTAGCCGATTTTGTGTCGATATAGAGCACTATATGGTAGTGGTTACTCATTACTGCATAGGCTGCAATATCTAACGCAAACACCTCGGCTAACTTATGCATACGGCTTTCAATCCATTCGCGCCGATGCTCGTAATCTTTTCCGGATTCAGTATCTCTGCCACAGAGAAATGCACGCCGTACACAGCGGGAGACACAGTGATAGTACGGTGTTGCATCAAGAGATATCTGGGTGCTTCGCGGTAGAGTCATCGGCTGCACGCATGCTTATATGTATAAACATACAGCATTTTGTGGGATTTTAATCTTTTGTCAATAGGGCTGGCGGTTTATACTTTCTATTTGGTGGGTGTCCAGGATAGTTGTTCCTTTGGTGGGTGTCCAGGATAGTTGTTCGTTGCCATTCGCCAGTAGTTAGCATTTAATAGAATCCATTAAAAGGCGATTTCCCTAAAGGGGACTTTCGCTCCATTAGTCCGCGCCCATGCAGGGGCTACCAAAGCGTGCAACCTGACGGTTTTACCGCCGGCTCGTTAGGCGATCGCGCCATCAACAATATTACAAGGAAGAAATAATGATATTGGAAACTACACTAACCAAACATGAAGCTATTTCTAAATTTAGGGAGCAAAATAGGATAGCTAAGCCGGTTATTTATCTAAAGCAACTTGATAAACAAATGATTTATCGAATGGGAAAAAATGATACTACAAGAATAACCAGATTAAGACATCATGAAGATAGCCGCCCAATGAAGAGTGTTAATAAAAGAACGGGGATTGAAACCTCGAAGAGGAATGAAATAATCACCTTCAAAGAAAACGATGAGCTTTATGTATTAGAAAAATCAGGCGGCGTCTCTTTATTTGATGCTATGAGCCCAAAACTAAAAATGGGAAAAAATGATTGCTGGTATTATGTGCCAAAGAATGTCGTTATACCAGAGGGAATTCTTATCGCCAAGGATGTTGAGCCTGACGCATATGGACATTTTCACTATGCTTTCCAGCCTGCATACAGCATGAAATTATCAGAATTCACTGATAAACTGAGTGAAATTGGAACACAGATGAGAAAGGTATGAGTGAGTTAAGAGAATTATCTTATAAGGAAATATCATATATCCGTTCAGCTTTGGAAGGTTATATTGGTCTTTTGAAGCTAGATATTGAATCTGAAGATACAGATGATGATGAAAGAATGGATCTTCAAGAAGATTTACTGTTTTATGAAAAACTTCTGTATACTTTTCAGAAATCTGAGAAGCAATCTGTTGATTTAAAACAAATTCAATCTATCGCCATCAAGAAAAGGTAGCGCTTAGTATTTAGTTTCGCCACCTAAATTGGGTAACCGATAGTTTCTAACTACCGGCCCCCACACTACCCATCGTGCGAGTTCACAATGGGCGGTTCCCGATCCGCAATGAATTTCTATCCAGCGATAGTGTCGAGCAGCTCTTCATTTGAGTAGAGTATCACTGCGGTGCGCTACTTCCAAGTCAGCGGCCACGCCGACAACTTCACAGAAACAAGCTAAACTGATCTCCGCAGATAAGAGCGTGAACTTTCACTACACAACTACATCATTGACTCTGCCCGTTAGATCATCTGGCTTCGGTGATCTTCCCCACCTCGCCTACGAGCTCAGCCTTATAGGATATTTCTGTTTATCAGTTCGTGGTCTTACCAGCGGTTTCCTCTCCACAAAACCTCACGATATTACAGTTGCCATTCGCTGGTAGTTAGCATTAAATGGTGATCCTCCTACAGGGGACTTTCATTCCATTAGTTCACGCCGATGCTGGGAATACCAAGTGTAGGCAGCACCGCCCCTTTGGGGCTGGACAATCACGCTACGCTCCAGCAACTACTGGTAAAATCGTTATGTGGAAGTATATATATTGAAGAAATTATCGGTACTGTTGAGTACTATTCTTTATATATCTTGTACGAATAACATCCCATATATCCCCATCGCGAAGGATAACTACGGGGATGATACTCCTGGCTACAAAGAGAAAAACTTAGGCAGTGGTCGCTACGATATTGAAGTGTGGGGGTACGAAAATACTAAAGAAGAATTGTATGTATATTATCTGCATAGGCGATCCCAAGAGCTCTGTAAATCTGGATATACATATATACCCAGTGAAGTTGTAGAGATCGTTATGGTATCTAGTGGCAGGCAACCCAAAGTGAATTCAGGTAGATTGTGGAGTATACAGTGTGTAAATCCATAGCTGCCACATGAATCGGGTAGCCGGTAGTTTCTAACTACTAGCCCCCACACTACCCATCATGCGAGTCTGCAATGAGCAGCTTCCAATCCGTAATGAATATCTACCCAGCAGAAGATCTAGGACAGCCAAAGACTGGGAGGTGGTGCCGCCGAACCTGCACAAGCTTCCTTTGAATAGACCGCTGAATCTGGCATTATGCACTTAAACCATTATCGTTAAACTAATAAAGGATAAGCTTAATAATCGCGTTTTTATCCTTTCATGATTCGTACGGAAGTGAAATTCATATGGAAAAAAGTTACAAATTAAAACCTGACCAAATAGAACGACTGGTTCCAGACATTGGATTCGCTTTTGCTACAGATATGATAACCGTAGAAGGAAAGAATGTTGATTATATGGTGAGACAGCAGCCTGATCGTGAAGATGATAGTGGCTGGATATTCTATGGTGGCGGCGAAACACAAGAGTATATGGATAATTCTAATAACACTTCTCTTTTAAGTATTAATACAGTCGCAAATTATGACCCAGAAATTATCGGATTTCTTACCTACCCTCCCGGAACCGAGATAGAACGAAATAAAGACGGACGATTGCAAGTCGTAACATCCACAGTTAATGAGCCGGAGGTGGTCTTTCTTCCTCCTGTCGATAGAGGCCCTATTAAGATTTCAAAAAACTGGAGCTTTAATATTTCAGGCCATATGCTAAAACGCCTCGATAAGGGAAGCCTCGTAATTTGGCGCCCGGAGTTTACTATCTGGTTAGGCTCTTATGATGCAAATGGTGCTGGAATAGAAGAAAGGATTAGCAACGTAATCAAAACTGCGTCACCAGATAAAACTGACTTTCTAGAAATTCAAGAAGATGGCGTTCACAAGATCAAATATCACTTACAAGAAGTTACAGATGGAAAAGAACAAAACGCTGTATATATTTTCGCCTTAACTGACAATCAAGAAATACACATGGCGATATATTATGACAACCCTAACGATTTGCTAGAAATTGAAGAAATTTGGAAAACACTCAAGTATACAGGCATATAAATCGGGTAGTCGGTAGTTTCTAGCTACCGGCCCCCACACCACCCATCGTACAGGTCCGCAATAGTCAGTTCTCTATCCATCATGAATCCCTACCCAACGATAGTGTCGAGCAGCTCTTCATTTGAGTTGGGTGTCATCGCTGTGAGCTACTTCTGAATCAGCAGCTACGCCGACAACTTGAAAGCAGCAAGCTAAACAGATCTCTCCAGATAAGAACGTAAGCTTTCACTACACAACTGCATCATTGACTCTGCCCGTTATCGGTATCCTTAGCCACATCGTCTCCAGCCTAAGCCTTATAGGATATTTCTATTTGCCAGCGCGTAGTTTTGCTAGCGGTTTCTTCCCCACAAGACCAGGTGGTGTTGCAGTTGTCATTCGCTAGTAATTATCATTTAATGGGACCCATTGGTCCACGCCCATCAGGGCGTACCAAGCGTGGGCACGCCGACGAAACTGGCGCTGCGCTTCAATTTTGCTCTTGCTACGAGCGTGAGGGGTACGCATGGATATTACGATTGATGGGCCAACTTTCTACGACCAAGAGGATGAAAATATTTTCTTTTCCTGTATCTATCAGCTTCCTGATTACAAACAGGTGCGAGGTCATGGAATGGAGCTAACTATCAGCTTTAACCACTCACCTTCAGATGAGGCCATAATTAAGTTATTGGTAATCTGTAGGCGCTGGCATATTAATGCAAATATACTTGAGCGCTTTAAACGTAAAACAAATTTAGAGTGCTACTTGTGGCAAAATGAAATCCCACAATCAAGCACCTAACAAATAAAAGCTGTACGCCCTACGGGCTGGACGTGCTAACGTGCACCGCTGCTTTGGGCATTATGTGTAGTGGCGAGAAAAAATGAAAACCTTTGCATTAGGCTTGATTATCATTGGTAGTGTCATTGGTCTGTTGAACTGGGGATCAGGGCTCAATGCTTTAATAAAGGAAGGTAGTACATCATTTCTCCCATATATAGGCGGTATAATTTGTTTGGGTGGGGTATATTTACATCCAACATTGAACTTGTCATATTATTGGTGGGTTGCTTTAATCATAGACTTTACATTGCTTCCATTAATATTAGTGTTAGCTTGTCAAACTGCTAGAAATATAGGAAGACATGAAAACACATAAACCGGGTAACTGGTAGTTCTTAGCTACCGGCCCCCACACCACCCATCGTGTGGGTCCGTAATGGGAGGTTCCCAGGTAATCCTCCTACATGGGACTATCACCCCATTAGTTCACGTTCATGCTGGGCTTACCAAGCGGCAGTAATACGCCGCTGGACTCGCAACAAGTTACTCACCAATGTAGCGGATATTATGTATCTTAGGAGAAATAAATGCTAAAGAAATTTTTATCAGGAGTTATTTTTGGTTCAGGTTTTGCTGTAGCAGCTTTATCTTTATATACAGCTTGGATGTTTTACGTAATACCACCATTAGTTATTCAAAACTTCGATTCCGAGATGACTATTACAGAAGCTTCTTCCATAGAAAACAATAAATATCCTAATACTCCAAATTTCCATGAATTATCTGTGGATGAGATGATCGAAAAGGCTACTGTAATCCTTACTGTGAGATATGAGCCTGGTGAAGATGGTAATTATAAAAGTGTGGTTGAAGATATCTTGAAGCAAGAAGATGGAGTTGACTTATATTATGGAGTCGGTGAAGTGTATGAAGAAAATACTCATGACAAAATGTCAGATGATTTTACTCCAAAGAAAGCGGTAGTATTCATGCAAGGCAATCCTGCAAGTATGAGATATTCAACCGCATATAGTGGGGAAAGAATCAGGGGGCTGGGTGGTATTTCTTTAGATTTGCTTAAAGAAAAATGCAGTAAAACCTAAATCGGGTAGCCGGTAGTTTCTAGCTACCGGCCTCCACACCACCCATCGAGTGGATCCGCAATGGGCTGTTTCCTATCCATAATGAATCTCTACCCAACGATAGGATCAAGTAGCTCTTCATTTGAGCTGAGTGACATAGCAAAGAACCACCTTAACTTTATTCGCCTGGAAATATATCAGTAGGCTACCCAGTCTTTTAACTCATGAATTAAGGTTCAGGCCTCCACCGTGTCCAAATTATTAACCTTGGTATTTGGCTACTATGCCATCGGTTGACTTATGTTTAATTACCTTGGCCATTACTGACCGAGGCACTGCCGTGTCCCACCATTTTTGTCTGCCCCACGATGGTGGCTAGCGGATTGCGCCTACTTAGGACTCAGCCACTACACCGACAGCTTCATAGCAGCAAGTTAAACAGATCTCTCCAGATAAGAACTTGAGCTTTCACTACACAACTGCATCATTGACTCTCCCCCCTAAGATAACACCGCTCCAGTGCTCTTGGCCACCTTACCTCCAGGCTAGCCTTATAAGATGTTTCCGGTCATCAGCTCGTAGTTTTGCTAGCAGCTTACTCCCCCACAAGACCTTACAATATTACAGTTGTTACCATTCGTTAGTAGTTAGCATTTAATGGGACCCATTAAATCGTGACCTTACTATAAGGAACTTTCACCCCATTAGTCCATGCCCATGCCGGGTATACCGAGACCATCACCTTCAAGCCTATCGGCAAAGGTCAGCCTACGCTGCACTCCGGCTGCCGGCCATCGCAGCGTTAGGACACATGAGATTCTGAACATGGATGATGAAGTAATCGAACATAGCGATGAAGAGAAAAAGCTTCCCGGCGGAGGAAAAATAGTGAAAACTTCGCACAGGGCGCTTCAAGCTGCTGGCGGCCAGTTTCAGTATTCGATGAAGAGGGCTTTAGCGAGCTAACAGGGCTAGGTCAGCAGTTTAGTCACTACGCAATGACCGACCTTCCGATACGAATAGAGTTTAAACATGAGTATTAGCACTAAATAAATATATATTGAAAAATCCTCAGTGGACGAGATTAAACAATTCAAATCGTTGGATGATTTAAAAAAGATCCTAGATTCCCACAATAATCGACACACATGGCGATAGCGAAGGAGACCAACTGGCTGTAGGCTAGTTAGCCTCCACACAAACAAGCCAGGAACCTAATGGGAACCCATACCAACCAGCTGACCTCGAAAGAACGATACCAGATCGAAGTCCTCAATGGACAGAGCTATTCGGCTCGAGCCATTGCACTACAGCTCAATCGCTTTATCCATACTATGCTGAGAGCGCTCATCTCCAGGCATTACAGCGGCGATATGGGGCTCGTAAGTACATCAAGTTTGACTTCGTCATGAAGGTACAAATCAACCGTCAGCTAAAAAACGTTAGCCCCGGACACGTTGCTAGCCCGGAGAAACTTGAGAAATGTGAGAAAACGATCAGTTGTTCTACTAGCGTCGCTGGATAGCTCAGCTTGGTTGGAGCTTGCAGCTTCCACGAAAAGGCAAAGTTTACCGAAAGCGTGCGGGAGCAAAGCTCATTCCGGAGCGTATTGATATTGAAGAACGACCTACGATTATTAATGGAAACACCGAGCTCGGCCACTGGTAGAGCGATACGGTTTACAGCCAAGATAGTTCACTTGTGACTTTAGTTGAGCGAGTCTCTAAGTTGTTGCTCACTCGCAGGGTGCCCAACAATAGTAAGAGCACAATAAGTCGGACGATCAAGCAGATGCTGAAGCCGTATCAGGCAATATATAAAACGATAACCTTCGATAACGGAGGGGAGTTTGCTGATCATCAATCGATTGCGCAGAAACTTGGGTGCGAAATATATTTTAGAAGGCCTTATCCCTTTTGAGATCTTGGATTGAACGAAAATACGAATGATCTACTGAGAAGTTTCTTCCCGGAAGGTATAAAATTTGACAAAATACTCAAAAGCCGTATAAACACTCATCCATGAAAGATTCTAAATTACTTGAGCCCACTAGAATTTCTAGCGGGCAGACGTGTGCCACTTATGTTGGCAATCTACGATCTTGGACAACAATATCCTTCATTTTACCTTCTACGAGGTACAGTCAATTTTATCTCTTCCAGAGCTTTAAGTATAATTTTTGTTAGCTGAGTTTGCTTAGGGCGAGTATCATGAAGAATAGACTTCCCCTTTTTCAAATCCGCGAACTTCCTCTTTGCATCACTGTAAGATAAGAATAATTTTTCCTCGTATTCATACCTTAGCGCAGAAATAGTAGCAAAAAAATTATGACAGCACATTTTATCGTTTACTCGATAATGACCGCTGGTTGAAGAAACCCACTTTAGCTCTCCTTCTTCAACGCCAAAGTTACCTGCCGCATAAACCGATTCACGCTTGGCCAGTGCTGCATGTGGTAAATACTGGGCAAAATGTTTTAGCTTATGCCCTCCTTCCGCATACCCATCGTCAGTAGGGAAATAACGAAGCCTGCCATCTTCACCAATCGTAAACATGTATGATCCTGTAGGTAAAGGAAAGCCATTAGCACCAAGTAATTTGTTTTCATCACCATGCTTAGGCAAGATATACATAAATTCATAATAGCCATCGTATCTAACATGGTCAGCAGTAATACGCAAACGCGTACTTTCCAAACAATCCGAGGCGATATGGCCGTAATTAAGCTCTTTTAAAATACTGCCCTTTCCAGAACTCTTGGATTCCCTGTACCAGCCCTGGTTAGATGTCCACCGTACATCACCGTTCAGTTCTCGGATTTTATCACTGGTGCTCTTCTTCCAGGCTGGCTCCCCAAAGTCTAATTGCCCTAGAAATGCTTTAACGGCATAAGCAGCATTCTCGTTCTCAGGATTGGGAAAACTTCTTGTATTTTTATATTTTTTTAAGTGCTCAATAAATGTTTCCCACTCATTTACTGGATCTGAACTCACTGCATTTGCAGAATCACTTTCACAACCCTTGTCTAAATAGCCTTCTATATCCTTATAAGTGAAAGGGTTATCATAGATACCTGAAAGATAATCTTCGGCGGGGTCCATGACTTCGTGATAGGTGTGTACTGGCGTTAACATTTTTGGATAGCCATTACTTCCATTCCAGTAACCAAAAATTCCAAAAGCCATTGCTCGCATCCTTTGCTCGAACAGCACCCATTCGGATTTGGACGCATTTTTGCTGGGTTTTAATAGGCACACCATCTCGAATAACCTCGCAGCAGTATGCGAGCGACCGGTCTCAATGGGCATAAAATGATTCCGGGCAGTAATGGTATCAGGTGATTTTTCATTTCTAGTGCCCGCCCCCAATCTGCCCTGATCCCATTTTATTTCAGTGTTAACATCGTCTTTTTCTTTCGGTATGCCATTTTTCTTTAAAACATCGACTCGATGGAGTCCTTTTTTCGTACACTCCCAACGACGTGGCTTATCGGGACTTTGTTTACCTTGGTATGGATGAGGAACGATTTGGCTATGCCAAGTGGGAAAAAGGCGGCTATTTCCTCTGGGACTAAAAAGTTCTTTGATATCATGTAAGATAGCAATATTCTCTGAAACCGTAAAATTACGTTTATCAAACATCAAACTGAGTCGATCTTTACTGCGTGTCGGATATTTCCAAATGGATTGGCCTAATTTAAGGCTTAAAACGCCTTCATCTTCTCTATATTCCTTATAGTCTGGATATGAATTAGCTTCGTTATAGCTACCCGTCCAGTTTGGGAATAAGTTAAGGGGAGTATAGGTCGAAAAATAGTGGCTTAGTATACCAGCCCTGCCATCCCTATCCCAAAAGATACTGCCTAACGCCCGGCGCAACTCATTAAGCACCTTAGCTGTTGATGTATGCTCGAGTATTTTATTTGCGAGCTCTAATTCTTTGTTACGATTTTTTAGCACTCGGCTATTCGACTCATAACAAAGCTGTTTTTTAAAATCATCTTCCGACTTAAAGCCTTTCCACCAAGCTTTAGGTTCTTTACTTTTAAAACCCAGGGTCGGCCAGATTGAGCCTAATTTAAGCCCGCCGGTGAATTTGAATTCATGAGGCCTTGAAACAACCCAATTTTTCAACACCGTTCTAATTTTATTATACGTAAGTTTTTCTTTGTCTACCTCACCTTTCATTTTTGAATCTGATTTAGCAAATTCAAAGGCTTTTTGAGCCAAGCCATCTATCTGATTCTCATTTATTTTAACGCCGTCAACTGAAACTACCATGGATACCCGCTATCTCGATGATATTTATTTCCTGAAAGGGTATCGGAAGTTTGATGCTAATAATATTTCAAAGCATTACAAAGGATTGCTAAATATTGCAAAACCTGTTGTTGCGTTGGTATTGGCGCATGGGGACTGCTATAGCAGGGCTGTCCCACATAAATTAGAACAGCCATCCTTTTGATGAGTGGCGTGTTTTCATACTAATTGGATAGCGTTATCTTTTACATAACTTTGAGGATATAGAATATCCACGGGTTGATCGGCAAAAGCCACACCCCCTACCCGATGTTTTAGTTATCATGTTTTGTGGTGCGGAAAGCTGTAGAGGTTTTGTTGATTTCGCAGAATCTAACAAAGATCATCTAAAAAATTCACATCTCCAAATAACGGAACACCCTAAAAAACACATTTAGTCGGGTTATTCCAAGCTTAGACCCCAAACAATTAAAGTGCTGTTTTCTGTAATAGGTTCATGGTATTCAGCAAGAGTTGGGCAACTTGATTGCGACTGATGAGAAGATGTTAAGGTACAGCTTCGATCAAGCTAAAAAACAATTTCCAAACATATAGTGAGTGCTTTTGCATCTGAAGCTCGGCTTATCCTTGTACAGCAAAAGGTAGAAAAAAATAGAATGAGATTACGGCCACACGTAAATGCTCTGGCCGATGCCGAGGGCCAAACCATCATGCTGCAGCAGTACCCAGAGCCCAGTGCCCAGTGCCCAGTGCCAACAAAATCGATGAAGAAGCGAAAAGCGCTGTCGCCAGCGCTGAAGTAAACCATCGAAGGAGTGCGCAATATTCGCAGTGAAATGAATATTTCACTAGTGAGGAAAGGCCCGCTGATCCTACGCAATGGCTCTACACGCGATAGAGAGTTTCTAGTTCAGGCGCAAACCCTACTAACCAAGCTATCCAGCCTTTAGACGGTCATCTGGCTAGAGACTGGTGATTCAACAACATTTTAGTTCGCGCCCATGCAGGGCGTGCCAAGGGGCTACACCATACAAATTCGAATTGTCACCTTTTATGTCAAAATATGTACAAAGCCGGCATCAGAATTTGCTCGGTGAGCCAGGCACTTAGTTTTATACACAAGTATTTTTGTTCATATCGGCCCCGAGTTATGCTCTGAACTAGTAGACGAGATATTACCTAAATCACTTAAGATCCAATTTTGATGTAAGATAGAGGGTCTTATTTGTACTATAAGAATACTAAATCAGAGCGAATTCACTATTTGTTATAGGTTTTATGGCCCTCAGGTCTGCAAACGGTACTGTTGGATATAGTCTATGCGAATTTTAGGGCTACATTAAGCTAGTGCTGCAGTGTAGGGACATTGAGTAATACTTAAAAGGTGTGTATAAAATACAGGCCGAGCTTTATAAAAATAAGGGAGATTCTAATTGATAAAATTCCTAAAATATTTTGCCAGCTTTGGTGTCCTTGGTGGGATCGCATTTATAGTCGCCTACAACCATAATCTATATGTTTGGGAGCAACCAAGTAGAAGCATGTGGATTAGCAATGGTAGCTTATTTGATGGTACAGGTACGTTGCCCATTGAGAACCCTGGAATCCTTGTAGAGGATGGTAAAATTTCTTGTCTGGGAGATACTTGTGAAGTACCAATAGATGCTATTCAAGTTGATGCAGCAGGTAAATCAATTGTACCTGGCCTCATAGAGCTTCACGGTCATTTTTTCAGTGGTAAAGCTGATTCTAGCGAGAGCAGCTTACCTGTAATGATTTGGAATTCGATCCGATTGCAACCAGATGTTAGGCGGAAGCTGGTCGAATCAGGTATTACAAGTTATCGTTCCGTCGGCGATCCCAGCTCGGGAATTTATAAGCTAAAAAAATCACTTGACGACCAGGAGGTCGCTGGACCACATATGTTTATTGCAGGGCCTATATTTACTGCTCCTGGTGGACATCCGGTTCAAAGAATACCAAATCGGATGATCGAGCAAATGGTCGTGCAATCCGATGATCCAAAATATGTAAAGGAGAAAATCGCTGCTCTGGTTGAGCAAGGCATTGACGGTATTAAAGCCGTCTATCAGGGCCATACAAATGAACAGGGCGAAATCACGTTACCACGCATCTCAAAGGAAACCTTGCAGACTATTACGACGGAAGCCCGCAAGCATGGGCTTTGGGTTGCGGTACACACAGGCTCTCCACAAGAAACTAATGAAGCTATTAAAGCTGGTATAACTACCATTGAACATGGTGTGCGACATGGCAATCTCATTAGCCCAGAATCAATGCAATTAATTGTCAAGCACAAAATAGTTTATGTACCAACTTTAGGTCGAGAACCCAAGGGACACCTGAATATACCGGCCTTACACGAGGCTGGTGTTCAATTTGGTGTTGGCACTGATACACAAGGCAAAATGATTGTTGGTGACAGCTACCACAATGAATTGTCACGCATGGTTGAAGCTGGATTACCCGATGTAAAAGCACTTTTAGCCGCCACTAGAAATGGGGCCGAAGCTTTGGGGTTAATTGATCAAATGGGGACCATTGAAGTTGGTAAATCTGCTGACCTACTACTTGTCGATGGTCAGCCTTGGAGTGATATTCGTGACCTTAAAAATATCAAGATGGTTGTTTTATCGGGACGAATCGCGTTGGATAAACGTGAACTGACATCTATGTAAATACTCTGTTCCGCCTTTAACGATCTATAAATCGGGTAGCCGGTAGTTACTATCTACCGGTCCCCACACCACCCATCGTGCGAGTCCGCAATGTGCGGCTCGCTATCGGTAATGAACATCTACCCAGCGATCACGCAACGATATCAATCGAGCACACTGAAGGTTAACTACAGCAGGTTAAGCAGATCTCCACAGTTAAGGACGTGAACGGTTTATACACAACTATATCATTTACTCTACCCGTTAGATCATATGGCTTAGGTGTCCTTAGCCACCTCACCTCCAGGCTAAGCCTTATAGGATGTTTCTATTCGTCAGTTCGTAGTTTTGCTATCGGCTTCCTCCCCACAAGACCTCTCAGTATTGCAGTTGCCATTCGCTGTTAGTTAGCATTTAATGGAATCCATTAAATGGTGATCTTCCTACAGGGGACTTTCACTCCATTAGTTCACGCCCATGCTGGGCGTACCAAGTCAATCAATGCTACCCCTTCGGGGCTGGACCTCCAAACTAAGTGCTCCGGCCCATTATTGAGACGATAAGTGAAATAATGAAATACATTCCATTACTCTTACTATTGTTGTGGGCTATATCAGAAAATGTTTTTGGGTGTATGAAAGTTTCTCCCTTCATGCTGAAGGAGTATGAGGGTATGTCAGTCTATGAATCGAATTTGGCGTCGAGTGATATTGCTTTTCGAGGGTACTTAATACAAGCAGAAACTACAGCACGATCAGCTCAAGATGAGGGCGGTGTAAGAATCTATAAGTATCTCATAATTGAGCCATTTAAAGGGAATATTAAAAAAAATGAGATTGTGGAGGTATCACAAAATCGTACTTATTGTAGTTTTAACTATAGTATCGACAAAGAACATTTAGTTTATCTTACAAAAGATAAAAACGGATTATATCAATTTGGCATGGCTCACTCTGGCCCACTGTATGATCAAACTCTTGATATGGAAAAGAAGGAAGATGTAGAGCTTTATCAAGAGATCGTAGAAGCCGGTTTAGGATCTGATTATGTGGTCCGATCATATTTTCCCGACGGGACGCCAAGAATTTACACGTATAGTATTAAAAAAAGCTGGACAAAGTTCGTGCCGCCGGTAGTTTCTAGCTGCCGGCCCCCACACCACCCATCCTACAGGTCCACAAGGGATGGTTACCCATCCGTAATGAAGCTCTGTTTTGCTTGCGGCTTCGTCCCACAAACCTCACGATGTTGCAGTTGCCATTCTCTGGTAGTTGGCATTTAATGGAATCCATTAAATGGTGATCTTCCTACAGGGGACTTTCACCCCATTAGCTCACGCCCACGCTGGGCGTACCATGCGCAGACTGGCGGACCAGTTATCCAATCGTTCCTCACTACAAACTGCCCACAGCTATGGGCGTTATACTAGGTAGGGTCTTGAAGAAATCTTACAGTTACAGCCCTGCAAATGGGAAAGGACAACCCGATGGAGAATACTCTATAGTGGTTTCCGATGGTACACGTAAATTAGTGTTACCGGGAGATGAGCTGCGCCATGAATATTCATGTGGTGATCTTACTCTGCTGATTTCTAGTTATGATTATTACGATGGTGTAAGTTATTGGTATAGCCTGCTTGGTAAAAATGGCAGCATCATAGATCGCGTTTCAACACCAGATAGATTCGGATTTATTGAAGATCTCACAGTCGAAGGTGAAGACCTCTTGGAGTTCGGCATCTTTGATAGTAATGAGCGTTGGCGGCTACGTATTTGCGAACTTGGCTTCAGGTCTTTCTCTTGGGAGGCCATTTTTCAGAGAGAGCCTAAATTTTGGTTTCGTCGGCATTACCTAAAACTAGAAAAGGTATAACAAGGCATTTCACACGTTCCAGCAGTCAAAGCTGTGCTTTGCCTGTCGGGTAAAAATGGCATTCGGCGTTCAAGGAAGAGCAGTGAAGGTAGCTATCATATTAGTACTAGCAATAATTGGTAATCCTGCTTGGGGTAATAGCCTCAATACTGTCGAAAAAATACAGAAGAGTATTTCTGAAAATCTTTCGCAAGGCGACAGTCAGCAAGTAATTGAAGAATACTTAACTTCAACCAACATTGCGCACTCTTATGACAAGCATTCTTTTAGGTATCAAGCCATCGTACGAGAAAATGAGGCTGACTGTAAATTTGAATCTATATTTCTTTGGCTACTCTATGACTGCACCATTCAAATATATATCAACTTAAACGAGCAAGGAGGCTACAAAGACCATGAGGTTTACCAAAGTTATTCTGGCTTGTAGCATTGCAATGCATAACAAGTAACTATTGTTGCCGGTCAAATTTTCAAACCATACTTTCACCCCATATATCCATGGCATTGGCTCAGATTCCGTCCGGGCATTTGTCACAAGTTTCGCGGAGAAATTTCTATAAGCTCTTAAGATTATTTGTCAGGTTGCTCTTACGCTGCCCGCGGCTCCCTTTATACAACACTCCCGAGCGTGATATAACCAGGCACACCGTGAACGGCCAGAAAGCAGGCCAGGGCCTCGCTAACGCTCGCCCCGTGTACGCGTCACTATGCATTACAGTTGACAGAAGCTTATACTCTCCCCTGAGGTAAAGCACACTTAATAACGAACCGCCCGATTCATGGCCCCATCAGACAAGATACTTTGCCCATTAATGTATCGGGCTTCATGAGAGGCGAGAAAGACACAGGTCTGCCCGATTTCTTCGAACGTCGCAGTGCGCTGTGCAGGTATGGACCTGCGGGCAAACTCCGACAGGTTTACATTTTCACAGAAGCCCGGCATTAGATTATTCATGCGAATATTGAATCTTGCATAGCGATCACCATAGAACGGAGCCTTAAGTGTTAAGCGAATCATATCAATATGCTAAAAGAATATTTAAACCTTAGAATATTAGGGGCTTTTCTATTAATTTCAGTATTTTGTCCATGCATGTAGGCTATTACGATACTGTATTATTTATTCCACTTATAATTAGCATCCCCTTTCTTGGATACAAAACGGAATCAAACGATAGAGCTGAAGTGTGGCCGCACAAGTTGTTATATTTTATATACGCTAGTTTGGGCACACTCCTAGGACGGCATGTTGATCCCCATGCTTTATTATTCATTAAGTCAATATTTGACAATATTATTATTGTTTCATTGCTATGTTTAGGTGTATTCTTAATTTATTATGGTAACACGATTAAAAAATTATCAGAGAAAAGTGAAGCATAAAAAACAGAATAAGTATAAGCAGGTTACTACGAGCTTTTGGCTCTTCTCGGGAAGACCCACACTCCACACCAACCTCCCTGTTGTAGTCATTAAGGAGATATCATGAGTAGCAAGGAAGACCCTAAAGGGCTATCCGGTTGGCTTATATTAGTCGGAATTGGTGTCGTACTAGGCCCAATCAGGCTATTTACAACTACCTTCCCTATATTTCAACCAATATTCGTTGATGGTACATGGGAAGCTTTAACAACCGTGGACTCAGAAGCCTACAATCCACTGTGGGCGCCAATTTTAATTGGTGAGATTGCATACAATGTAGCAATGTTCGTAGCTCTAATATATTTAGCATTTCTATTTTTCAGCAAGCACTATCTTTTTCCATCAATTTATATCTTAATAGTAGTTATTTCATTGATTATTATACCTTTAGACGCATGGCTAATACAGTTTGTCATGCCTAATGAGCCGATTTTTGATCCAGAAATAGCGAACGAATTTTTTAGGGTTCTGATAGGTGGAATCATATGGGTCCCATATATGCTGCTCTCCAAAAGGGTTAAGGCAACCTTTGTTGAGGGAATGCCTAACAAATCAGGCCAGCTGGACGCTAGTGGAACTGGTGCCTCTGCTTGAAACATTAGATGTAAGAGATGATCCAAGGATACTTTCAATCTGAAAGCAAATGCTATCTTAGAGGCACTTTAAGCACTTCTTATTATTTGATGGTTCTGGTGGCGCGTATAAAAGGGGAATAAACAGTCAGTATGAGAGAGGAAAGAATGAAGTGGCTTAAGATAAGCCACTTCTGTCACAAACGGCTAATATCTGCTAAAGCGGCAGTGGCATAGGTTTTTCATTCACCTTAAGCTCGCTGTCTTTCAGGCTGACATTTGAAATGTAGCCGTCATTGGTAGACACTAATAAACCTTGTTGTTCAAGGGACTCTAATATGGCCGGTACTTGTTGAGCAGCTATTTGCTCCAGTTGCTCTTCACTCATGCCTTGAGTCTGAGGATTATTTTTCAACTGAGCTTTCATCACTTGTACGGCCATAAATTCAATCACGGCTTTATCTCCGCTTAGATTGCCGTCAATTAAGGCATGTGACAACCAGAAGGCAGGATCTAGCGGTTGCTCTGGTAACGCACTGATGCCGACTAAGCTAGTATGAAGGTTACTGTTAAAGCTGCCTTGTGGGAAAGTACCACGTAAGCTGGTAATGTTCAGCTGAGGCTCGCCAGCCACTAAAGACAACAAGTTATCACTCATAAACTCCATTGTCTTAGCCGTTGCTTCTTCCGTAGGCAGTTTATTGAGTGAGACGGCAAAGTCCTGATAAGACTTCAAAAATTCCTGGCTGATATTGGTGACTTCAAGCTCAAGGGCCAGATCTTCACCGTGGAATTCAGCTATATCGACCTTTTTAGTTCCATAGGCAACTTGCATATTCCCCAGCTGATTTTCTGGGTTGAGCTCAGTACTGGCCTTTATGTATAGATCAGCAATGTCAATATTTTCGTTTTGCTCTTTATCATTTAACTTGATGGCGCCAAAGTTAATTGTTGTATCAGAGTCATAAAAAGCACTTTCAATGATTGCTTCAAGGGAGGAAGGCATGGTCATATCCATAGTCAATCTTTCAACCTTGACGTCCCTTAGCTCGGAAGTAAAGGTAACGCTTTCGGCACTCCCCAGATAAGTTATTTGCTTACCCTGATATTGCCCATTACCCTGAAAACCACTAAAAGTTAACTGTGCTTTTTGATCCTCAACATCAGTAGTAAATGGCGTAATTCTATCGTTATAGTAATAACCACCTAAGGCATTCATATTGCCGTGAATCTGGTAAAAAGGAGCTTCCTCAGCCCAAACCAAGTGTTCACGTAATTGATCACCGGCAACTTCTAACGTCCAGCCGAGCCAACCAAAACCAGCATGCTCGCCGAAACGGAAGGGGCCGTGGGAAGCACTAAAATCTATTTCTACAGAAAAAGGTTCAATTTCAGGGGCACCTGATACATCCGAGAAAGCACTGACATCCATGCTCACCAAAAAGGTGGCCTGGGTTGAAAACCAGGATGTATCCATGTTTTTTACTTCAACCGTATATGCCAAATTTTCATTCGCGGTAGCGACTATTTCATCAATAGATGACTCGAGCTGAGTGCCTACTATTTTGGGCCCAACAATACCGGTAAGCACTGCTGCCGGAAGCAATACACTTAATACTTTTTTCATTAAGATAAATCCAAACTACATATGGGATGGGAAATAAGTCTATTATTGCTGTTATTATCTCATACTTACAGTTAGCTGTAAGTCAAAATGTAAAATATTTATTCTTTTCACTCTAAACTATAAAACGGACGTCCCACAACAACAATATGTAAAGCCGACTCTATGAAACCCACCACATTAACTATCTTGACTGGCGCCCGTGATGGCAAAGAGGGGGACCTCCCTCGCCGACAATGCGAACGCCGTGCTCAACTGTAATTGGCACAAATTCTTATGTTCTTTAAGGGATCGTGTAAATGTAACCGTTGGCGAGTTGAGGTTCAGTTTACTGGACCACTCGAAGGTTTAACTCCACGCGTATGCGATTGCAATTATTGCCAAGCCAACCCATCACGTATTATTAGTGATCCAAATATGTTAGTAACTTTCATTGGCGATGGAATTTCAACTAGACAAAATGGGGATCAGCTCGCTAATTTCTATCATTGTAAAAGTTGTAATCAATTGTTAGCCGTAGGCTGCGATATAAATAGTCAGCTTCGCGGAGCGGTAAATCTCAACATATTGAACGACACGAATGAAATTGGCAAACCTGTTCAAGTGCAGCCAAGGCTGTTAAGTGCCGAAGAAAAACTAGAACGCTGGGACAAGTTGTGGGGCTCCCTCAGTGGGCTTTAAAGGCATAATGAGATACAACAATGGGTCCCGTTGATCACAGAGGTAGCCAAAATGTCGCCTCAACCAAAGTGATCTTGAAATTTCAGGATATTAACACTAATACCGCCTAACCCAGCTTTATTCGTCCGGGTAAATAACCATAGCGCGTAATAGAAGGTTTACCATCCTTGGTTTTCAATGAGTGGTGTTGGTCAAGCAATTCAACTTGCTCAGCCTGAATCGCCTGCGCCTTCTTTAGCGTTATTCTGAATCAAGTCAGATGAGATCGTTTTCCACAGTAACGCAGCATGATTATCACTCATGGAAAAGCACTCCTCTTGGTTGTTAATTAAACCGGATCAATCAGTGCACCGCATCACAGTCTTTCTATCTCAAACATCAGAAACGTCACATCTAATTAGCTTCTGAAATGTCTCTTTGAGATTGAGAGACATTGTTGAGGTCTCCTCCTAAAGAAAGGTTAAGGCGAGTCAGTTTTGCATTCAGAGTTACCACAATCGCTAAAACGGCCAATAGGACAGTAGCTGGTAAAGCAGTGCTGAGCGCTTGCCCTGCCAATAAGTGCGATCCCGCAGCTCCGGTCAAAGCGATGGAGAAACCTGCATATCCCCACTGTTTAAGTGTTTCAAACTTTGATTGAAGAATTGCAATCGCGCCAATCAAATAGGCGGTTCCTAAGATTTTCAACAAATAAAGCGGGTAGCCTAAATCAACCGTTGCCTGAACAATGGCTTCCTGTCCTGTTAGTTTGGCCATGCCTGATATCATCATCAGCACCGCGAACATAGATGAGGCCACGTAAAAGATGACTACCTGTTTTCTCATGAAGGGAACCCTATTTCGTTAATGACGAGCACAGACTAGGTGTTCTCTTATTGCAGTTATATAGACAAAAAGGCAAACTTATATTGCATGAATGCAACGTCAGGGTAATGTCATGGATTGGAACGATTTGAAGGTCGTTATCGCGCTTGCAGAGAAAGGAACCTTAAAGGCGGCTTCTAGCCAGTTGAATGTTAATTCAACCACTGTTTGGAGGCGGATCCAGCAGCTTGAAAGCGAGCTTTCAACGCAGCTATTTATTGTTAGTCGTCGCGGCTACCAACTGACTGAGGCGGGGCGAACTATTTTGGATAGTGCCAAGCGAATGGAGTCATTGGCCGATGGCATCCTCATTCAAAGTTCTCTGCAACATGAAAAAGTTCAAGGTTTAATTCGTGTTACCGCACCCTCAACAATGGCAACGACCACTTTGCCCCAGTGGGTTAGTGAATTCCGGAGGCCATTCCCCGACGTTGAGTTTGAGATCCTTGAAAGTGAGCAGGCTCTGGATATCGAGCATCGCGATGCGGACATTGCCATTAGGGCAAGTCATACAGCACCGGAAAACCTTATTGCACGTAAAATGAGAGATGTAAACTTAAGCATCTATGCCTCTGAAGTCTTTTTGAAGGCTAGAGGGTATAACGCTCCTTTCAAGTTGTCCGAAATTGAACACCTAACAGCTATTGACTACGTGCACTTAGATAACCCTGCAGTGCACTGGTATCAGAAACAAATTAAGAACAACGCCAAATCTATATACTGTAATTCTATAACTACGGCTCTGAACGCGGCTCTCAATGATCAAGGGATAGCTTTGTTACCAACTGATGATTCATACGATCTAGTTGAACTCTATAGACTGGAAACTAAGTACAACTCATCTTTGTGGATTCTGGCTAACAAGGATTTAAGAAACACAGCGCGCATCAAAGCATTTTGGGACTTCTTAATTACTAAAGTAGATAGCTATGAAGGCCAATGATTTGAATATTTCTATATATGAACAATGATGGGCAATAAAAATCTTGTGTATGACAAACTTTTGCAACGCCAAAGGTTCCTCGATCCCTTCTTCACTTGCTTCTTGTCTTGTTTTTCTGCCTCAAAACCAAATCTAACTATGTAGCTATGCTTATTGCGTCTCTGACACATCCCTATTTATGTGGCCTAAATGGACCGATAATCAAACAGTATGTGATAATCAGGGCTTTCGATTACCGCTAAATGTGGGCTTCAATTTCCCCATTAACGAATGGTGATTTTTAGTGTCATAATCAAACAAGAACAATCGTACAATCATAGTCAGCAAGGCTACCACCCTTCGGCCCCGCCCGGGGCGGCTTATCTTGTGGGCGTTTTCCGCAGTCGCTATGCTGCGAGATTTAGACAGGAATTAGAATGATCTACAAATTGTCACCTGTATCAAAAGAGGATGGTAATTTTACATGCGCTTGGTTTGATGATGATGAGCATCTATGGCACGATCCTCGCATTGGCATGCCAGGATCACTTCTGTCAGACTGGGATGTTCCCGAGCTTCGCATTTATTCGAAATCAGGGTCGACAAGTGTCTTATTTAACCCAGGCGCTTACGCTGTGTCTGAGCTAGTAAAAGAGAAGATCAATTGTATTCCGGGAGTTGAATTTCTCCCGATTTATCTTCAAGGTGAATGCGTATATTACCTACTTCATGTGACCACTTGTATCGAACTTCCTAAAGGCACTGATCATCGATTAGCAGCAGGGCCTTCAGGCAACATAAGCAATATTTATTCTTTTCCCAGAGGGTGTTCTGTACCTAGTGGTTTTTTTCGTATTTTACATCCTTCAAATTCGGCTGCTGGTAAAGCCGGATTTTATACAGCTGAAACTTACTTATCTGGTGATGAAAGTAGAGTGGTTGAAGTTGCATGCGAAGGATATTTAAAACTTGAGAGCGTGCAAAGTTCCTAACAAGTAGTGGCCCTGATAGAGCCCCCTACGCTAAGCATTATGTATCCTAGAGAATATTATGAATTTACTGTTCGTATGTAGTGAAAACAGACTTAGAAGCCCGACAGGTGAAGAGGTTTTCTCAGCCTATCAAGGCATCAATGCCATCGGTGCAGGCACAAATAGTGATGCTGAAACAGTGGTGAGTGGCGACCTAATCGAATGGGCTGACATTGTCTTTGTTATGGAAAAGTCCCACCGGAATAAAGTTTCAAAGAAATTCAAAGACCTCCTAAAAGGCAAGAAATTGATCTGTCTAGACATCCCTGACAATTACGCTCGCATGGACCCGGTATTGGTTCGTCTACTTGAAAGCAGGGTATCCAGACATGTCCGATTTCGGTAACCTCTATAAAAATAAACGGTCCGTAAGACCGGCGATGGGTGCCGAGCCCTGCGGCCTACACATCGTTTCGCCCTGTTTCAGTCGCCCATATACTAAAAATTAAGTTTCCATGAAAAATAGACTGATATTTACGAAAAAGCTTGATGTTAGCAGTGATCCCGAATTTGGCATATGCATAGAGCTTTGTAGCTGAGACCAGCTTGATTACATCGAAGATGTGTTGGCTGAGCACTTCGATATTGAATATGATTTCAAAATAGATAACTCCGAGAAAAACAGATACGCACTGTTTTTTAACGAAAAAGTCGATGAATTTTTTGAGAAAAGCGGTATCAGAAATAAACAATTATCATATTTATTCCAACCAGCTCTACACCACGTTATAGTGTGGCATTTAACAAGTAAAGACTCTCGACACCAAAGACACCATTTGATTTTACCTGGAGATTTTCAGACTTATACAGATTTGAATCAAGTATGAGCATTCAAAAAAGGCTACAGAAGTTAAATAGCAATCACGACAACCAAAATAGGATAAAGATACACCTTCTAAATTTTTACTTAAAATATATTAAATATAGATTTAATGAAAATCTAGAAAAGGCATAAAAGCAGTCAGAAAAATCAATACAAAACGCACAACTTGGAAACAACTCCACGAACATGGGTGGCTTATAGAAGGAGAGGCATTTTAGTGATAATGGAAATTAAAACTCACCTTAACTTTTGAATTGGGCACACCAATTTCCGATCGATCATTTGTAGAGTGATACGAATTAAGATCCTGCACCAAACCAAAAACTGAAAGATAGTCGGAAACAAGCGATGACTACCACTATCATACGAACAATTTTCATCTTAATTTTGGTTTCCGGGATTATGTTCCTCCTTGGCTTTATAAAAATCCACAACCCAGATGTTAGCTTTGAAAGCTCAGATGGCCGCTGGGGGGACTCTGAAGTTCAGCTCAAGGGGCGAGATTATTCCGTAATAGAAGAAGGGTTCCGTAGGTACAAACTTCAATGTAACGCAAGCGATGTGTACCTTGTTAGAAATACCGAGAAGAATTGGATAAATGTACTTGCTTGACCAAACTACCTCTCTCATGAGAAATGGAAAGTCCCATACAGAACCGCAAGTGGAGTGCGCTATGATGGCATTATTAGGTGCCAGACAAGCCAATGACACCACACCCTAAGTCCAGTACTGCGTAACCCTAAAAACTTCAATCTGCTTTTGATCAGAGGAATAGTTTAAGAACAATAGGCCCCTCCTTCACCTTCTGGAAGCTGGCGCACATTTTCATTTATTGAGCTGTCGCAAGACATTACATAACCCTACCGAATAAAAAGTATATACATAAGAATTAAACGTTCCTTCGCACCACTGGCGCTATCTCCCGCAACGATTTATAAATCAGACAAGCGAATAGGATTACCGACAACTAAAAAATTTCTCAGAAAAGCAATAATCGTTTTTCAAATTATCTCTTCTTGCGTGAGAGCACCCTCAAAATCAGAATTCTTGATTTGCCCTTTTACTGCAAGACCAGTGATTGATACGGGCTTCGCCCGCAGAAACATGGGAGAGCGAAGTTGAATTACCCGGATCAGTTCACTCCTCAGATTTGGCCATTGATTGTCTATTGTCTGGCCGTATTTGCCCTAATTACCTTAATGCTCAGCCTTTCCTATTTTCTCGGTCAAAAACGCAGGGACCCAGCTACCGATGAGCCCTATGAGTCGGGTATTGTTTCCCAGGGCAATGCGCGCCTGCGCCTCTCTGTCGCCTATTACCTTGTTGCCATCCTGTTTATCGTCTTCGACCTGGAGGCGATTTACCTGTTTAGCTGGTCCATCGCATTTTATGAAACTGGCCTGCTCGGATTTATCGAGGCCACCGTATTTATCGTGATACTGCTGGTGGGGCTTATTTATCTGTGGCGCCTGGGTGCACTTGACTGGGGCGGATACCAGAAGAGTTTGGAGAAACGCCAAAAACCCCGATAACAACAATGAGAATTCATAATGCGCTGGAAGCTGAGCAAGGCCGACGACCTGATTGCTACCGAACACGGCAATCCTTCTGAAGAAATAAGCACTCAAGATTTAGAAAAAAATATTCTCCTTACCAAACTCGAAGAGCTGGTTTCCTGGGGCCGTTCAAATTCCCTGTGGCCATTTAACTTCGGGTTGTCCTGTTGCTATGTAGAAATGGCCACCGCCTTCACCAGCCGCCACGATATCTCCCGCTTTGGCGCTGAGGTCATCCGTGCAACCCCTCGACAAGCGGATTTGATTGTAATTTCAGGGACGGTTTTCCTGAAAATGGCACCAGTGGTACAGCGACTCTACGAGCAAATGATCGAGCCCCGTTGGGTCATCTCCATGGGCTCCTGTGCAAATTCCGGCGGTATGTACGATATCTACAGTGTGGTTCAGGGGGTCGATAAGTTTCTCCCGGTCGATGTTTATGTGCCCGGCTGTCCACCACGCCCAGAGGCCCTACTGCAGGGATTGACCTTACTGCAAAAGTCGGTGGCTGCGGAGAGACGAGCCTTCAGCTGGGTTGTGGATGATCAAGGAACTCACAAGGTTCCAAAGCCCAGTCAGCGTGATCTCCATAGGGAGGAACGTATGAAAGCTGACATGCTACGTGCGCCCGACAGTGTTTAGGCTTCATGGAATAAGAAAAAAACAACGGAATAGCCAATGACTGGCGTAATTGCGAAAACTGTCCACACAGCAACTCCCTACAGGAAAGCAGCAGAGGCATTTATTCGGGACCTCGACACCGGATATAAGCTTCACTCGTTCTGGTGGCAGCCACACTGTGATGATATTCCCACACTGTGGATCGAGAAACATGCCTTGATCCCTCTTTTGCTCTTTCTCAAGCGGGATATCGCCCATCCATTTGAAATGCTGTATGACCTGAGTGCTATCGACGAACGGCTGCGGGTCAACCGTGGGGAGGGAACCGAAAAACAGCCTTCCAGCGATTTCACCCTGGTATATCAACTACTTTCATTTACCCGCAATTTATTTATCCGTATCAAGGTGGCTCTTCCCGAGAGTGATCTTAGTGCACCGACTATTACTACCGTTTGGGAGAATGCCAACTGGTATGAACGGGAAGTGTGGGATCTATTCGGTATCGACTTTCCCGGTCATCCCCATTTACAGAGAATCATGATGCCGCTGACCTGGAAGGGGCATCCACTGCGCAAGGATCACCACGCCCGGGCTACCGAAGTCGACCCATTTAGCCTATCAGAAGAGAAGGAGCGCAAGGAACAAGACGCCCTGCTGTTCCGGCCGGAAGACTGGGGCATGGCCAGGAGTAATGAAGACTCAGAGTTTATGTTCCTCAACCTCGGCCCGAATCACCCCAGTGTGCACGGGGTATTCCGTGTAGCCCTTCAGCTGGATGGTGAACAGATTATCGATGCAGTGCCAGATATCGGTTACCACCATCGCGGTGCAGAGAAGATGGCCGAGCGCCAGGCCTGGCATACCTATGTGCCCTACACCGACCGTATCGATTACCTCGGCGGTGTCATGAACAACCTGCCCTATGTAATGGCACTGGAGCAACTCGCCGGCATTAAGGTCCCTGAACGCGCACAGATGATACGGGTGATGATGTGCGAGTTCTTCCGCATATCCAGCCACCTGGTATTTTTTGGCACCTTTGCCCAGGACGTGGGGCAGATGTCTCCCGTGTTCTATATGTTTATCGATAGGGAAAAACTGTTTGGCATTGTCGAGGCCATTACCGGCGGCAGGATGCACCCGGCATGGTTCCGTATCGGCGGTGTAGCGCAGGACTTACCCCAAGGTTGGGACAAAATGGTGCGGGAATTTCTTGACTATATGCCCGCACGCTTAGCCGATTACGACGGCATGGTAATTAAAAACAAACTCCTGCAACGCCGCACCCGTGGCATTGGTGTCTACGATACGGCGGAGGCGTTTGAGTGGGGGGTTACCGGGCCAGGGCTTCGCGCCACGGGCCTGGATTGGGATCTGCGCAAAAAGCGCCCTTACAGCGGCTATGATCAGTTCGAGTTCGAGATTCCCAGCTACGATGGTGGGGACTGTTTCGACCGCTGCCGGGTCCGGGTGGACGAGATATGGCAGAGCCTGCGGATTATCCGCCAGTGCCTGGAAAATATGCCGGCAGGCCCTTATAAGTCGGACCACCCTTTGACCACCCCTCCGCGAAAGGGGCGCACCATGGAGGATATCGAGACTTTAATTCAGCACTTTGTGAATAACAGCTGGGGACCGGTAATGCCAGCCGGCGAAGTGTGTTATCCCATTGAAGCCACCAAAGGTATCAACAGCTACCAAATCGTTAGTGATGGGGGGACCACCTCATACAGGACCCGAATTCGCACCCCTTCATTCCCACACCTGCAAATGATTCCGTTAATGTCCAACGGACTGTTGATTGCTGACCTTATTGCCATTATTGCCAGCATCGACTTCGTCATGGCGGATGTGGACAGATAACAATAAAAAACTACGGCAGGCACAGGGCCGTACAGCAGCGGAGTAGAAAAGTGCACGGAAATACACCCAGCGTTTCAGCCATCGCACACACAGATGGCGGCAGCGCCTCAACGAAACCTCCGCAAGTTCTATCTCGGGGGCGACTATGTCCAGCTTATTAGAACCGGAATTGATTGAAGTAATGGAGCAAGGCAATAGCAATTCAGCAGACAACCAGGCGACCTTAACAGTACAAGAAAAAGAGGAAATTGATCAGGAAGCCACCCACTACCACGAAAAAACTTCAGTGGGGCTCGAGGCGTTGCGGATTGTACAGAAACATCGCGGCTGGATTTCCGATGAGAGCCTCCAGGCAATTTCCAATTATCTGGATATTCCCGTTGCAGAACTTGAGAGTGTCGCCACCTACTTCCAGTTGATTTTCCGCCAACCAGTAGGCAAGGAAGTGATCTACCTTTGCAAAAGCTCCAGCTGCTGGATTATGGGTTGCGATAATTTGCAGAAAAAAATATCTGAGCGCTTAAATATCCAGCCTGGAGAGACCTCCGAAGATGGGATTTTCACCCTGCTGGAAACGCCTTGCCTGGGAGATTGTGACAAAGCCCCGGTCCTTATGCTCGGCGAGGAGATGCATCGCCATTTGGATGAAAAAGGTATTGATGAATTAATCGATAAGAAGAAAAATACCATGCTGACAAATCCACTGACTAAGAATATTTCCAGTGAAAATATTGCCGCCACTATTGAGCAATATGTGGAAAACGACGGCTACCAGGGCTGGCGCAAAGCCATCACCATGGTACCGGACGATATTATCAACGAAGTAAAAGATGCAGGCCTGCGTGGACGCGGTGGAGCGGGGTTTAACACTGGGCTGAAGTGGAGTTTTGTACCTAGGGGTGAAGATTCGCCCAAACAAAAGTACGTTGTCTGTAACGCTGATGAAATGGAACCCGGCGCCTTCAAAGACCGATTGCTAATGGAGCGAGACCCTCACCTCCTCCTTGAGGGAATGGCTATAGCCGCCTATGCCATTGGCGCCTCTCACGCCTATATTTTTATTCGTGGTGAATACCACCTGGCTGCAAACCGTCTCGAACAGGCAATCGATGAAGCCAAGCAGCAGGGCATGATTGGCGAAAACATTTTCGACAGTGGCTTTAATCTGGAGATCTGCCTGCACCGCAGCGCCGGTAACTATATCTGTGGTGAAGAAACCGCACTGCTAAACGCCCTTGAAGGCAAGCGGGCCATTCCCCGTGCCAAGCCCCCTTTCCACAGGTCAGCGGGCTTTGGGGCAAACCCACTGTCGTTAACAATGTAGAGACCTTGTGCAACCTCCCCCATTTAATTAGCCACGGCGTGGAGTGGTACAAAAACCTTAGCCGGGGTGACGATGCGGGAAGCAAAATATTTGGTGTTAGCGGAAAGGTTAATAATCCAGGGGCTTGGGAACTCCCAATGGGGACGCCCATTCGCGAAATTATTGAACAACATGCCGGTGGCATGAAAGATGGCCTGCAACTGAAGGGCATTCTTCCCGGCGGAGGGTCAACCGATTTCCTCGGCCCAGACCACCTCGACCTTCCCATGGATTACGACGTTATCGGCAAGGCCGGCAGCCGTATGGGGACCGGCACGATTACCGTGCTCGACGATAAAACCTGCCCCGTAGGCCTGGTACTGAACCTGACCCAGTTCTTCGCGCGGGAATCTTGTGGCTGGTGTACCCCCTGTCGGGACGGCTTGCCCTGGGCCGTCAAAATTCTGGAGAGAATAGAGTCTGGCCAGGGGACTAAAGAAGACTTGGAACTCCTCAGGGAACAGTGCGAGCGTATCGGCCCCGGCAATACCTTTTGCGCCCTGGCTCCCGGTGCCGCCGAGCCGATACAAAGCGCGTTAAAACTCTTTGAACAGGATTTTATCGACCATATTGAAGGCGGTTGTTGCCCCTACCAATAAATTAGCGCGACTAAATTAGTACAACAACCCTGCCCCTGAAAGCATTAATAAAAAGAAAATGGATTTCAAATGCCAACCATCACAATAGACGGTAATAAATACCAGGTTGATGGAGATCAAAACCTGCTCACTGCCTGCCTGTCCCTGGGTTTGAATGTCCCCTATTTTTGCTGGCACCCCGCCATGGGTTCTGTTGGCGCCTGCCGCCAGTGTGCAGTTATCGAGCATAAGGACAGCGAAGATCAACGGGGCCGTTTGATTATGAGCTGTATGACGCCGATAAAAGACGGCGGTATTTACAGTGTCAGTTCGGAAGCTGCGAAAGATTTTCGCGGTTCTGTGATAGAAGACCTGATGACCAACCACCCTCACGATTGCCCGGTTTGTGAGGAGGGCGGCGAGTGCCACTTACAGGATATGACTGAAATGTCCGGTCATACCATGCGCCGCTATCAGGGTACCAAGCGCACCCACCGAAACCAGTATCTCGGCCCCTTTATCAATCACGAAATGAATCGCTGTATTACCTGCTATCGATGTGTCAGGTTCTATCACGACTATGCCGGTGGCGAGGATTTACAAGCACTGGGTCGCAATCACCAGGTCTTTTTTGGCCGCAATACCGAGGGCATGCTGGAAAATGGTTTTAGTGGGAACCTTGTCGAAGTGTGCCCCACCGGAGTATTTACCGATAAGACTTTCAGCCAGCACTTTGTCCGAAAATGGGATTTGCAAACAGCTGCCTCAGTCTGTGAACACTGTGCCGTGGGTTGTAACACCGCGCCTGGAGCGAGGGAATCCGGCAACAACCAAGACCCGATGTTGCGCCGTGTGGTCAACTTATATCACCACGATATCAACGGTTATTTTCTCTGTGACCGGGGGCGTTTTGGATACGAATATGTCAACAGTAAGAGCCGGATAACCCAGGTACTTTCTGCGCGCAAAGATGATGTGATCAGCTCTACAGCAGAAACTGATGAACGTCTGCACAAAGAGGTTTCCCCCAAGGATGCAGTATTCTCACTTTCAGAAAAACTCGCATCAGCACAGAGAGATGAGCACCGCTTGATCGGCATTGGTTCACCCAGGGCATCATTGGAAAATAACTTCGCCCTATTAAAATTTGTAGGGCGGGATAACTTCTTCTCTGGCCTCAACCAGCGGGATATGCAGCTACTACACCTTGTAGACAGAATTCAGAGCGATGCCAATATCCACAGCCCGACCATCCCTGAGATAGAAAATTCAGATGTTGTATTGATACTTGGGGAAGATATCTACAACACAGCCCCCAGGGTTGCCCTGGCAGTTCGCCAAGCAGCACGGAGCCGCCAAAAAGAACAAGCTGAATCACTAAGAATACCCTTGTGGCAGGATGCTTCCGTTCGGCAATTGGAGGGTGATCCCAGCCCGATTATTTTTATCGGCACCGAACTCAATCAGATCTCAGATATTACCTGTAAAGCGATCTATACCCTGCCGGAACAGGCTGCCCAAATCGGCCAGGCAATTGCCAATAATATTCTGGAGGTAAAAAGCAACAAAACTTCACTTAGTGCAGAGAATCTGGAGGAAGCTGAAAGAATCTCAGCAATATTAACTGCGGCCAAGAACCCAGTGATTATCTCTGGAACCAGTAGCAAGAATATCCACCTTACCCACAGCGCAGCCAAAATCGCCTGTGCACTGGCGGAAAAAAACGGCAAACCCACTTCTCTATACTTGTGTTGTGAAGAGGCTAATAGCTTGGGAGTTATTCAGCTGTTTGAGCCCGAAACCGGTTCCCTTGAGCATCTGATCACTGAACTCAAGAATGACAAAACCGATATCGATAAAACCCTAGTGATTCTGGAGAATGACCTCTCCTTAAGAGTCGCGAGTGAAGAGTTAAACAGTCTGTTTGCCAGCGTCGACCATATCATTCTGCTGGACACCCTGCTCAATGAAACCGCCAAACATGCCGACTTAATCTTTCCTGTATCCGCAACGGCCGAATCCCAAGGGACATTTGTTAACAATACTGGTTTGGCACAGCGATTTTATGCGGTCTATGAAGGCACTGGGTATATCCAGGAGAGCTGGCGCTGGCTGGTAGATGCCGCTGGTTTTTCCACAGAACACTCCGAGAGTATCGACACTATTATCAATTGGAATCACTGCCCAGATATCACCGATTCCCTAGCAGAAAGTGTTTCTTCACTCAAGGTCATCAAAGATTTAGGGCCGGATGAAAACTTCCGAATTGACGGGCTCAAGGTTGCTCGACAGACCGCTCGCTACAGTGGGCGCACGGCTATTCACGCAGAGGAACATGTCTCAGAGGAGCCTCCACACCAAGACCCCGATGCTCCTATGAGCTTTAGCATGGAAGGTGTGCACAACCCAAACCGGTCACCGCTGCAAGCCAATATCTGGTCTCCCGGATGGAACTCCAACCAATCAATTTTCAAGTTTCAGCAGGAAGTGGGTGGCGAACGCCGTGGTGGTGCCTCGGGCAAATACATCCAGAGACAAGAGCAAGTACTTTCGGATTGGTCCTTGCCCACAGCCTCCGATGGCGATAGAGATAGCGATAACCACAGTCTAACGACACTGCCGATTTACCGAATGTTTGGTTCGGAAGAGCTCAGTAACCGCGCAATGGCCATCGCTACAGTAATCGATAAGCCATTCTTTACATTAAATCGCGGTGATGCCGAAAGTGCCAACCTAAACCAGGGAGACACAGTGGCATTAGACACCAATAGCGGTGTTTTCCGGGGCAGTGTGGTTATCTCCGATAGCCAACCTTCGGGCAGCCTGGGTGTGCCCTATGGTCTTCCAGGGCTGGAAACTCTTGCCCCCGTATTACCGGGTGGCGCCAATCTGTTGCCAGTGGAAGAAAGCTCCGCAATCGGGCAAGAGGACTAATTATGAGCACAAATATCTGGATCATATTGCTCAATATTTTCGGCGTATTGATAGTTACCGTGCTGCTAGCAGCCATTTTAACTTGGGGCGAGCGCCGCCTATTGGGCTTTTGGCAAGATCGCCCGGGCCCTAACCGGGTCGGAAAATTTGGCACCCTGCAAGTTATTGCAGATATGATCAAGCTGTTCTTCAAGGAAGACTTCACTCCGAAATTTGCAGATATTCCCGTATTTGTACTGGC
Organism: Microbulbifer sp. VAAF005; assembly: GCF_030012985.1. Lineage (NCBI taxonomy): Bacteria > Pseudomonadati > Pseudomonadota > Gammaproteobacteria > Cellvibrionales > Microbulbiferaceae > Microbulbifer > Microbulbifer sp. VAAF005. The sequence goes on from NZ_CP120233.1 coordinate 1,974,571, forward strand.
ACCCACTGTAGTTATGGCAACCATGTTGATTGCCTTTGCCGTAGTGCCCATATCGCCCAATATTGGGGTCACAGACCTGAATATCGGTTTACTGTTTGTGCTGGCAATGAGTTCTATTGCGGTCTACAGCGTAATCCTTGGGGGATATGCATCAAATAATAAATATGCTCTGCTCGGTGGGCTAAGGGCTGCCGCTCAAACCGTGTCCTATGAAGTATTTATGGGTTTGAGCCTGATGGGTGTTGTTATGCTTTCTGGCAGTTTCAATCTGCGCGAGATTGTTAATGCCCAGGCAGATGGTTGGTTTATCATCCCTCAATTCCTGGGGTTTATTGTTTTCTTTATTGCCGGTATTGCCGAGAGCCGCAGAACTCCATTTGATCTTCCGGAAGCTGAGCACGAACTGACAGCGGGATTCCATACCGAATACTCCGGTATGAAGTTCGGCATGTTCTTTGTGGGTGAATACCTGGCAGTGATTCTAATTTCAGCGCTAATCACCACCCTGTTTCTCGGTGGATGGCATGGCCCCCTACTGCCCCCATTTATCTGGTTTTGCCTGAAGACTGCCATTCTGGTTGGTGTGTTTATTCTTTTAAGGGCGGCGATTCCACGCCCCCGCTATGACCAATTAATGAAATTCGGCTGGAAGGTCATGCTACCTCTGGCCCTGATCAATCTACTGGCTACCGCAGCGGTACTTTTGTGGACTGCCTAGAAAATTAAAATAAGCGTGCGAGGCCAAAGAAATGATTTCAAGCCAGATTCGCAGCATGTGGTTGGTATTTAAACACCTGTTCCGGAAGAACGTTACCGTACAATACCCTGACCAAAAGCCCTACCTGGCTCCCAGATATCGCGGCAGGATCGTGCTCACCCGAGATCCCAACGGTGACGAGCGCTGCGTTGCCTGTAATCTCTGCGCCGTTGCCTGCCCTCCTGATTGTATTTCACTGCAAAAAACAGAAGATCCTGACGGCCGCTGGCGTCCCGAATATTTTCGTATCAATTTTTCCCGCTGCATTATGTGTGGGCTTTGTGAAGATGCTTGCCCAACTTATGCCATTCAGCTAACACCTGACTTTGAAATGTGCGAGTACGATCGGCAAAACATGGTGTACGAAAAGGAAGACCTACTAATCAGTGGCCCCGGTAAGTATCACGACTACAGCTTTTATCAAATTGCAGGAAAGGCCATCTCAGGCAAGGACAAGGGCGAAGCTCAAAATGAGGCCGAGCCCATTAATGTAAAAAGCCTAAATCTCTGATTTCAAAAGGGCTAATAACTAAAAAGAGGTTGTCCCAGTGAATTACATTTTCTACTTAACCGCTGCGGTTGCCATTGTCTCAACCGCCATGGTTATTTTTCATAAGAACGCGGTCCACGCGCTACTTTATCTTGTCACTTCACTTTTATCGGTTGCCGTTATTTTCTACCAATACGGCGCTCCCCTGGCAGCAGCTTTGGAAGTTATTATTTATGCCGGCGCCATCATGGTATTGATAATTTTTGTCATCATGATGCTCAATCAGGGAGATGCTTCAGTTGCACAGGAGCAAGCCTGGTTGCAACCCCACACCTGGATTGGCCCAGCCCTTCTATCAGCAATTTTGTTAATCCAGTTACTTCTGCTGGTTAGTAGCGGGCAAATTCCTTCAGAGCAAACCTATCACTATATTGGGCCCAAACAGGTCGGTATCGCACTTTTTAGCCATTACGTTCTCGCTGTCGAACTCGCTTCAATGCTGCTTTTGGCAGGGCTTGTTGGAGCTTTTCACCTCGCCCGACACAGAAAAATAGTTAAACCGGAGTGAAGCTATGCCTATCGAATCTGCACCTGGTTTGGAGGCTGGCGTGCTGTTGGCCTCCATTCTGTTTTGCTTGGGGTTAGCCGGATTACTCATCCGAAGAAATATTATTTTTATGCTGATGTGTATTGAAATTTGCACCAATGCCGCAGCATTAATGTTTGTTGTCGCCGGCGCTCATTGGGGCAATGCTGATGGGCAGGTGATGTTTGTTTTTGTTGTCACCCTGGCCGCTGCCGAAGTAGCCATTGCACTGGCGCTGGTCTTGCAATTTTATTATCGCAAACACACGGTCGATATTGACCAGCTCAATGGATTGAGGGGTTAATATGAACGGATCACTAGCCTGGATACCATTGCTTCCCTTTCTTGGTTTCCTGACCCTCATCAGTATTCCACTGTTTACACAAAAGGAACCCTCACAAAAGTTAGTGAGCCTGATTGGTGTGGGCAGTGTGGGAATCGCAGCGATTCTGGTTTTTAACCTCGCACTCTCCACCTTTCTGGGCAACCCGGAATCGGTCGTTACACTGTCAGTTTGGCGGTGGATGCGGGTATCAGACCTCCAGCTCGGCTTCACCTTTCATGTGGACTGGCTAACCCTGGTAATGCTGATGATCATTACCGGAGTAGGCTTCCTTATCCACTTATACTCAGCCGGATATATGCGTGAAGATCCGGATTTCCGCCGCTACTTTTCCTACTTGAATCTATTTGTCTCTGCCATGTTAATTCTTGTAATGGCGGACAACCTGGTACTTCTCTATCTGGGATGGGAAGGCGTTGGTCTTTGTTCCTACTTGCTCATTGGATTTTGGTATAAGGACCCTGCAAACGGCGCGGCGGCACAGAAGGCATTTATCGTCACCCGCGTCGGCGATACCGCCATGGCGATCGGCTTGTTCCTGCTGTTCTTTGAGTTCTCAACACTAAATATACCGGAGCTCATCACAGCGGCAGGGAATCCCGGGGTCAATACTCAAATTATCACTATCGCTATGCTGCTGTTACTGGGTGGCGCTGTGGGTAAGTCAGCACAGATTCCACTCCAGACCTGGCTTCCCGATGCGATGGCAGGCCCCACTCCCGTCAGCGCCCTTATCCACGCTGCCACCATGGTGACGGCCGGGGTCTACTTGATCGCCCGTATGCACCCGCTTTATCAGCTGTCTGGAACCGCCATGACAGCTGTAGCCATTGTCGGCGCTCTGACTCTATTAATCTCCGGATTCAGTGCTATCGCACAAAGTGATATCAAACGGGTCCTGGCCTATTCAACCATCTCCCAGATTGGATATATGTTCCTGGCCCTGGGTGTGGGTGCCTGGTCAGGAGCCATCTTCCATTTGATGACCCACGCCTTCTTCAAGGCTCTGCTCTTCCTCTCCGCAGGGTCAGTAATCCTGAGCGTACATCACGAGCAGAATATCTTTGCCATGGGCGGCCTCTATCGCAAAATCCCCTTTACCTTTATCTGCTTTACCATCGGTTGCGCCTGCCTGGCAGCACTCCCATTTACATCCGGTTTCTACAGCAAAGATCATATTTTGCTCAGTGCTTATGAATATCATCAAGGAGTAAACCTGCTTTGGCTTGCCGGTCTATTAGGTGCGCTGGTCACAGGGATTTATAGCTTCCGGGTTCTGTTTCTTGCATTTCTGGGCAGTGAGGGCAGCGCCTCCTCACACTGTAAAGACGCCAATAACACGGTGATGATGCTTCCCTTGGGCCTCCTCGCTGTACTTGCCCTATTTGGTGGAATTCTCGCTCCACCTCTCCAGGGAGTCTTTGGCACCCCAACCGATGAACACCACTCCTGGGTCATTGAAGCCATTGCCATTGCCATGCCGCTGATCGGCCTGTTTATCGCCTGGAAAATGTTCCTGTTCGAGAAGAAGGTTGGGGAGCAGCGCTCTCCACTAATTCAGTTTTGGTTTAAGGGATGGGGTTTTGACTGGGTCTATGACCGGGTTTTTGTAAGACCTTTTAAATTTATCACCGCCCTTAACCACAAAGATATTATCGACAGCATCTACAAGGGTACCGCTTCGCTGAGTGCACATCTAAATAACGCCCTCAGCTCTTCACAAAATGGCCAAATACGTTGGTACCTGGCCACCTTTGTAGCCGGATCAATTTTATTCCTAGCCCTGTTGGTGGCTCTATGACATTACTGGCAATAATTATAATTTTATTTGTTGGGGGAATATTAGCCTGGCTGGCAGAGAAACATCTCTATGAGGGTGGACGCTTAATCAGCCTGGTTTCCCTGATTATCGCATCCCTACTCTTGATCAGCTATTTCCCCCAGGCAGAGTCCACAGCTGTTACAGGTGACAGTCAATGGTGGGATAACCTTTTGATATCCTGGATACCCAGGTTCGGGATCAGCTTCCATCTGGCAATTGATGGGCTCAGCTTTCTTATGCTAATGCTCACAATGGGGATGGGGATCTTTGGGCTAGTAATGACCTGGAATGATATCACCTTCCGGCGCGGCTTCTTTTATTTTAACTACCTGTGGACACTGGCCGGTATTGTCGGTGTGTTCACCGCTATCGACCTGTTTTTATTCTTTTTCTTCTGGGAAGTCATGCTGATTCCCATGCTGCTGTTGATTGCAGTTTGGGGCTATGAGGGCAGAGTCTACGCTGCGATAAAGTTCTTTATTTTCACCCAGGCAAGCAGCTTGTTAATGCTGATTGCCATCGTTGCCTTGGCATTTATCCACTATCGGAATAGCGGGCAACTGACCTTTAACTATATGGATTTGTTGGGTGCTCAACTGTCTGCAACAGCAGCTTATTGGTTAATGCTCGGATTTTTTATTGCCTTTATCGTCAAGTTGCCAGCGCTGCCCTTCCATACCTGGCTACCTGACGCTCATACCCAGGCTCCTACTGCCGGCAGTATTCTACTGGCGGCGATTCTGTTGAAGACAGGAGCCTATGGTTTACTACGTTTTACACTGCCCTTATTCCCGGAGAGTTCACAAGCTTTTGCACCGGTTGCAATGACCATTGGAGCCATCAGTGTGGTCTACGGCGCATCGCTGGCATTCGCTCAGAAGGATATGAAAAGGCTTGTGGCCTATTCAAGTGTGAGCCACATGGGATTTGTTCTATTGGGACTCTACGCACTGAATACTATCGCCCTGCAAGGCGCAGTGATGCAAATGATCGCCCACGGCTTGAGTACCGCTGCACTCTTCGCATTAGTAGGCGCACTACAGCATCGTCTCCATACTCGGGATATGAGTCAGCTCGGCGGTGTCTGGCCTCTTCTGCCAAAGCTATCCGCCGTTGCACTCTTCTTTGCCATCGCCTCACTGGGACTGCCTGGGCTGGGTAATTTTGTTGCTGAATTCCTGGTACTTGTTGGTAGCTTTAAAGCTAATCACTGGTTAACGGTTATTGCAGCAATTGGGCTTATTGGAGCAGCGCTCTATGCACTATTAATGATGCAACGTGTCTTCTTTGGCAAATTTAATGACAAATTAAAACCAGCTACAGAGGGGAAAACTGTCAGTGATCTAAGCCTCAGAGAGATCTCTGCGCTTCTTTCACTGGCGGTGCTTCTCGTGATCTTCGGGCTCCGCCCCCAGCCTATCTTTGATATCGCCGAACCTACGATAGCTAAATCAATGCAAAAATTTCAGCCCCCCGAAAATGAAGAAGTCGTCATAGAAAAGACAGGGCCGGAAACTTCAGCAAGCTTATCCTCTCCTACTGCTAAAAGCGCTAAAACAGGTACATCTCTATGAGTGCCCAAGAACTATTTTCTATCCTACCGCTTTTACTGATTAGTGCCGGTATTGTAATTTTGCTGCTCCAAGTATCATTCTGGAGGAATCATGCGGGCGCTCTGGTTACAACTCTTATCACCTTGGTAGCCGCTATCATTGCCTGTTTCTGGGTTGGAGCCAGCCTATCGGGCAATAACGGGTCTATTCAAGTGACTGCCCTACTCTCGATTGACTACAACTCATTGTTCTTCTGTCTGCTGATATTAGTTACCACCATAGCCGTCAGCGTTATGGGATACAACTACTTAAAACTTCGGTGTGACCTGAATAGAAATCCGGATAGCTATCCAGAAGAGTTTTATATACTACTTTTACTTGCCATTTTGGGAGCAAGCACCCTGGTATTTGCCAGCCACTTTGCCACCTTTTTCCTCGGTATAGAATTAATTAGCCTCGCACTTTATCCACTGTTGGGATTTGCGGTTACTGGCAATTTATCCTCAAGCAAAGATCAAGTAAATTCCCTGGAATCTGCCTTTAAATACTTAATCCTTTCAGCACTTTCTACCGCTCTCGGGCTATTCGGTATCGCATTAATTTATGCGGCGTCTGGGGCACTGGACTTTGGCAGTATCGCTACACGGATACAGGATCTTTCACAGACTTCTGCTCTTTTTGCAACCGGCGCCACTCTGCTGGTCATTTCTGTTGCTTTCAAGTTATCACTGGTTCCATTTCATATCTGGACACCCGATGTATTCCAGGGCGCACCTACGCCTACGACGGCGTTGATCGCCACAGTGGGAAAAACAGCCGTAATTGCCTTTCTGTTACGATTCTTTAATACCTTAAATCTCTACCAGAGCCCTATTCTTATTGACTTACTGACAATCGCCGCCATAGCTAGCATGCTGATAGGAAATTTATTGGCCCTGATGCAAAACAATATCAAAAGGCTGCTGGCCTACTCCTCAATCGGCCATATAGGCTATTTAATTGTGGCGTTTATCATCGGCAATAGCGCGTTTGGTACAGAGGCGGTTATTTATTACATGGTCGCCTATGTCATTACTACACTCGGAGCCTTTGCAATCGTTGGCCTGATAGCTGATTCAGTGGAGGCCGCACAACTAACCAATGGAACAAATGTCAGTGACGTGACCAACAGTGCAGATGATCCTTATCACAGGGACTTTTACCGGGGATTACTCTGGCGTAGTCCATGGCTGGCGAGCTGTCTTGCGCTAATGCTGTTATCTCTGGCTGGAATTCCCTTAACTATTGGATTTATTGGGAAGTTTTACGTCTTTACCGCAGGTGTTGAAGGAAAAATGTGGGCTCTTCTCGCTGGGGTGGTTATTGGTAGTGCATTGGGCCTCTTCTATTACCTTCGTCTTCTACTTACGATGGTACAAAGAGATGCCATTGACACTAGCAGTAACAGCGAAGCGTTACAAATCACCACTTCAGGGCAGTTTTTAATCGCAATTCTCGCCGCCGTACTGGTTTTTTTCGGAATATTTCCACAGGTCCTTATTAACTGGATAAATGCTATATAAAGTAGAGAGCGAGTGCTGATGTAAAAATATTTTAAAGCCCAGGCAATAGCCTGGTATCAGAGGGTACTTACTATGAAGACTTTCAAACAAGCATTTGAAGTCATCAAGGATGCTGAGAGATTTCACCTGGAAATGGCAGCTGTTTACGAGACCTTACTGGATAAATCAGAGGACTACCGAACCCAATTGCTATTAAAACACATGCTTGAGCATGAGCAGAGAATGGCGAAAAACCTGCAGAACTACAATGATGTAGCACAAAATAAGGTGATGAAGACATGGCTGCAATACACCCATGAAGAAAGTGCCAATGACTTTATTCGCCGCCTCAATCTGAGTGATCCACCGACAATTCGTGAAATTAATAATATGGGACGAGAGGTAGATCGCTATTTCTCAGAACTCTATCAGGCGGTGTATGGGGCAATTGAGTCGATGGAGGTGAAAGAAGTGTTTGAAGACCTGAAACAAATACAAGATAAGGAAAGAATTACCTTATCTATGGCCACAAATTCACTGTGGGATATGTAAAAACCCCGCTACTTACAGCGGGATCTAATCGTCACATAATTCTGCAGTCGGCTAACCCGGTATCAAGAAACACCAGGTTAGCCAGCTACAAAATTCCAGCTACAGCTGGGATTACTTAGAATTCATACTGCGCTCTTACGTAGTACAGAGCTCCATTGAATCCCATAGGTGCCGTTTCCGGATATTCCGCTCCAGCAACACCGGACCAGGGGTTTTTATCTGGATAGTTGTTGAATACGTTTTCCGCACCTGCGATCAAGGTCATGGAATCATTGAAGTCATAAGCAGCCTCAATATCCACAGTCCACTCATCACCGGCATCAATGGGCAAGCTGTAATCGTCCAAATGTGCTTCCCAGTAGCTACCGTAGTAGTTAAGTCGCACTAGGCCCCGCCAGCTGTCACCACTATGGGTGACAGATGCATTACCGCGCACCTCTGGTAAGCCATCCTCCAGCTGCCTGATACGCATTTCATCCATGGTATCCGTACTGAAATCGGTAACTTCCGTTTCCGTCCAGTTGAAAGCCAGGTTGAAATCTGTTGCATCACCGAGTGGGTAAGTCGCCACCAAGTCGATACCCTGGGTTTGGGTATCGAAGTCATTGGTGTAGAAACGGAAATATTCAAGGGAATCAGCACCACTGATGCCATCCTGAACCAACTGATCGCGCTCTTCATCAGTCAGTTCCTGGTTAGCAGATTGAGTGATTCGATCTGTTACCTCAATGAGGAAGTAATCCAGGGTAATATCCCAATCACCTGCGGCAATAATTGTACCGAAAGTAAAGCTCTGAGACTCCTCTGGCTGCAGCTGCTCACCGCCTTTCAATACGGCAATGGGGTTAGTTGGAGGAATGGTTCCCCGATTAGCCAATGCACCATTGGTATAGGCGGTAGTGACATTGGTAATGTTGGATTGGCCCGGTGTCGGGGCACGGAAACCGGTGCTCAGCGTAGAGCGCAGGGCAATCACATCGTTGATTGTATAGTGGGCTGACAATTTGAAATTGGAAGTGTCGCCGAAATCAGAGAAATCTTCCCAACGCAGTGCCGCACCTAACCGAAGAGCTTCGACGACTTCGAGTTCGAAGTCGGTGTAAAGCGCAATATTATCCCGGTCAAAAGTACCTACAACCTCTGGACCAAAACCAGAGAACCCATTCGAACCAATCAAGAAACCCTGCTCTGCCAGATCGCCGACTTGCCAGGAGGCTGTATCACCCTGTTTAACTTCAAACTCTTCCTCACGCCATTCAAAGCCCGTGGCCATGAACAGTGGCATTCCGGCAAGTTCAATGCTCTTAGTCAAATCTATATTGAAATTGGTTTCTTCCTGTACATAACCGCCAGGGCTAAATCTGGTCGGGCTGTCAGGCCCGAGCGTAGCGTTAACGGTGTTGTAGATTAGGAAGTCTACTTCGTTGTGACCGGTACTGGCACTTACGTCGTAGCCAATGCCATTTGCAAATTCACCACGAACACCAAATACCGCTGAGTAGTCCTCTAGCTCACCGCCAAAGCGCGGAGTAAATCCGCCAGGGAACATTTCGGTGTATGAGAAGCACTCATCACTAGACTGTGCTTCCTCGTGGGTCATGCCAATACAATCATAGATACCATTGCTAGCATCCAGATCACCAATTAAGGGCTCATCATCAAGCGCATAAACGCCGGGACGAGTTTCCGGGTTCCGGAAGTAAAAGCCCCCATCTGTTTCGCGGCTGGCATAGTTACCAAAGGCATACAGCTCAGCAGTATCATTTATCTCTATGGCACTGTTAACAAAGAACTTGGTGTCGTCATTAACTTCTGGCTGGCCCCAGATCTGCGCAGGATTGGCAACATAGGTATTGCCATCGGCGATCAACTGGGCTGCATCATCCCGCTGCACACTGCGGCTGGTAGAATCCTGCTCACGATACTCGAGGCTGACATTCACAAAACCAGAATCCGTCAGAGGCAGACCGAAATTCGCCGCTATCGTACTCTGATCACCATCACCTTCAGCGGTAGTTGCATACTTGGCTTCAACCGTGCCGCCCTCAGCTGCATCCTTTAACTGAAAGTTGATAACGCCGGCAATCGCATCGGAGCCATATTGGGCTGCGGCACCGTCACGCAGGACTTCAACCTGTTTCAGAGCAATCGCCGGAATTGCGGAGATATCTGGCCCCTGAGCACCATCTGAAACACCACTTCCGAGGAAGGAAATGACGGCAGCGCGATGGCGACGCTTACCATTTACCAGAACCAGTGTGCTATCGGGTGGCAGTCCACGCAGGTTTGCAGGGCGAACGATTGAGGCAGCATCAGAAATTGGCTTTGCATTAACGTTATAGGATGGAACAACGTTTCTAAGCAGATTACTGAGATCTCCATCACCCTGGTTTACAAATTCTTCTCCGGTCACGATATCGATGGGAGCGGAGGAATCTGTAGCGGAACGCCCTTCAACACGGGTACCGATTGTTATCACTTCCTCAAGGAGTGCATCTTCAGCAAAAGTGGGACTGCTTAATGCAGCAATCGAAGCTGCAAGCAGAGAGGGAGCGCCACAGGCTGTAAGCCAGCGCTTCTTTTTTCATTCATAGGAGAAATACCCTGTTTTAGTTATCTCTTATTTTCTTCCGAGCCAAATCAACCAGCTTTCACTTAAACCAACTTGTGCGTTAAAGCAAAAATAAATTGGCTAATTGAGGTAGTGCTCCAGGAGATCAATAAAAATTTTTTACGCACTTGAAAGCTCGCTTATGCAGAGGGAGGTTACCATCAATACATTCACTGCAAGAAGTGTGACAACCAGAGAAAATGCCAGAAAAACTACAATTTGCAAGAGCAAAAAAGGCAATTTAAAAATTAAGAACGACTAAAAATGTAGATACTGACAAAACTGCCAAAAATAAAATAAATCTAACTAGATGATTAAATTAAATTTTATTACAAGAGGAAGCAAAATAGAGCGCACATACACAAGCAGGGTATATCCCAAATAATAACTTCTACAGAGGACAAATGAAACTTATTTGATGATTTGAGGTGAAAAAACAACCTTAGCTTGCGGTAATAAACATGATAATTATCATTTCCACAAACAAATACTGTGAAGATATTTTATCTTGTCAGCTCTAACTCACAGACAAACATCCACAGAAAACCCACTTAACAAAAGAGATTAATACTAAAAAACTAATAAATATGGGACAAGCAAGCCTAACAAGAGTGTATTTGTGTTATAAAAAAACCACCCACTGATACACTTCGAAGCAAGTAGAGTTGCTTTAATGGATGTCACAGTGGAGCATCAGTCTAACTTTTGGTTGACAAAGATATCTCTAAGTAAACCTAGCAACACTATTCAACAATCAAGTGCGAACTTTATTGCGGCTTGAGCGTGAATCTCTGTGGAGTTCATCAGGTGAGTAGAGGTATCCTCTTGCGAAAGCAACATGCAAATCTCTGTACAACCTAGGATCACACCTTCGGCACCTTGTTTGGATAGCAAATCCACAATACGAATAAATTCCATTTTTGAACTATTAAGGACTCTCCCCTTACAGAGCTCTTCGTAAATAACCTGGTGGACTATCTCTCTATCGCTGGGCTCCGGAATCAAAACCTCAATCCCATACTTTTCCTGCATATAGCCACGATAGAAATCTTGCTCCATAGTAAAAGCTGTCGCCAACAAGCCGACGGTCTTTATCCCTCTGTTCTTAAGTACTTCAGCTGTAGCATCACCAATATGTAAAAAAGGTACATCAAGAGTCTCGATAATATCTCCAGCTACTTTATGCATAGTATTAGTGCACAATAAAATGCCCTCAGCACCAGCTTTTTCCAGGCATATTGCCGCCTCAACCAATAGCTTACTTGCCTGAGCCCAATCACCCTCCATTTGTAACCGTGCAATTTTTTCAAAATCGACGCTATAAAGTAGAATTTCGGCCGAGTGCAGCCCTCCTAACCTTTGAGCAATTCCTTCATTAATCAGGCGATAATAAATTGCTGTACTCTCCCAACTCATTCCACCCAAAAGGCCAATCTTCTTCATCTTTGAGCTCATCTAATATCCCTTAATACATGTTGCGAATACTAACATGAGAGAGTCGAAAGACTGATTGTAAATTGAGGGCATTCAGGAATAGCGACAACTTAATTAAAAGTACCAATTTATATAAAATCGGTACTCACTTATAAATTACATACGGACGTGATTTAATACTTTTCTTATTCTTAGTGAAAGATCAATAATCAGACACTTCTGTAGGATCAACCCGCATACAGGAAGCTATTAAGTTTCTCTTACTGAAGTTGTAACCGGACACGACACTCATCAAGTTTTCCCTTCCCAATAGCCGGTGGGTAATCTCACCAAGAGGCAATCCTTGCCGGTCCAATTCCCGTGCTTCAGTTGCAAGATTTAACAAATAATCATACTTGGCTTGTAAGCGGATTTTTCCTTTTTCTACAATCCCTCTATGAGGACAAAATATAATATCAAAATCATAGGTGAGCACTTTTTTGATACTGTGCATTAAAGTTGGAATACTTTCATCTTTACGCAATAGCTTTAACTTACTAGCTACATACAGATCAGCAGTGAATATCCACCCTCGATCCTGAACCAGATAACAGGTCATGTCTTTGGCATGCCCTGGTGCGGGGATAACAACTACCTTTTCGCCGGAGAACCTTAAATCTTCCGGTAGTGGCGCAGCTTCCGCACGCCCGGCCCTCCCCCAAATCAGCATCTGTATTGGCGGTATCCGAAAACCTCTCTTTAATATCTCTACTGTCGCCTTAGGAGCTCTTGGCTGTATACCAGTAAGCTTATAAATTGCGCCGGCGTTACCACTATGATCTTCGTGGTGATGGGTGAGGACTAATTGCCGAAAAGGTTTATTTTTTACAAACCACTTGACGTATTTCCACTGGTTACTGGGGCCGGCATCGATAATAGTGTCACCCAACCGATATACAATAAAGGTTGTATTGATACCAAAATCGAAACGGCCGACCCTTTGCGCATCCAGATCTTGATAGTCAAAAGAATCAATAACCGACACGCCACTCTCCAGCGCAAGAGACAGACCTTTAAGGAATTATAGAAGCATATCTATAAGGGCAGTCCTCCCTGGCAATTAGGAAATTTTAACGCCAACCATCGCAGGCTCAGGGAAAGAGAGTTTGATATAAGCTTAAATACGACACAGTGACCTTAATGGTGACAAGCTACTTTGTCATCTTTAAACGCAACTGCAAACCCAACTTGGATGTGGCGCCAGTGGTGACCCAGGCAACGCGCCCGTCAGTGTCGACAATCAGCAAGGTTGGCGTCACTTTAATGCCCCATTGGGCGCTTAAAACACCATATGGATCATTTAGAGAAGGAAAAGCAAGTTTGTGATTCCGCATATATTCAGTAACCACCTCTTCTGTTCCAGACTGCATCGCAACACCAACAACCTGGTAATCCCGAGACAGGTCAGTCACAGCGGGGGAAACTATCCGGCAATAGGGGCACCAGGTTGCCCAAAAATAAATTAATACTGGACCTTTAGAGTACATTTGCTTTAGGTCAATAAGATTTCCCTGCAGCGATTGCCCCTCTAACTGAGGGGCCTGGTTCTCAGGGATATCTCTTTGGTGGAAATAACCCACGGCAGTAACCATTAGTACCGCCAAGATGATAAATATCAACGCCTGAACCAGGAAGCTATAACGAGCTTTTTTCACCCCAAATAAACTCCTTTAGTACTTCACACTACACCCATAAGCCCGCGACGAAGACTTGGGCACAGCCAGTCCCTTCAGTGAAGCATCCAGTGCAGCAGAAACATAATTGTGTGAACTGCCTAGAACCGCAGGATTGGCTGAGTCATTATCATCAATGGCTCCAGCATATACGACTTCCCCCTGAGGATTAATGATAAACATATGTGGGGTAGTTTTAGCTCCATAAGCACGCCCCATAACTCCAGAGGTATCCAGTAAGAAGGGTACGCTTGCGCCGAGGTTATGACTCTGTGCAACTGCCATAGCCTGCTCTGGCTCCAAATAGCCCTGCTTTCCTTTAGCGGAAGAAATTACCGTGAGCCAATTTACTTTCTGTGCTGTATACCTTTTTTGTAGGGACTGCATATTACCACTGCCATAGTGTTTCCTGACATAGGGGCAATCTTTATTAAACCATTCAATAACCAACCATTGGCCTGTGTAATCGGAGAGATTGTGAGTTTTTCCAGCAGCATCCACTACTGAGAATTCTGGCGCTTTTTGTCCAGGAACGGCTGCTGCCAATACAACACTCGGTAACATCAGGAATAAAAGCAAAATTCCTTTAAGTATCGAATTATTCACGTTGAAAAATAATTTCATAATTAACCATCCTCACTATTAACAGTTAAGTGCTTACTAAACAGTGCTGCAATTAAAGACTCTTGCAGCAGTGGTGGAAGTAACTCTGGTTTTTTCTCTCCTGCAGGATACCATGCATATACAGGTACAGAGTTCCGCCCTAAATCCTGCAGAGCTTGGGTAATTTCAGGGTTATAACGCGTCCAGTCGGCCCGAATAAGAAGCACGTTATTCTTTTTAAATAATGCTTGTACACTTGGGGTATCAAGCACCAGCTTTTTATTTACCTGGCAGGTAATACACCAGGCTGCGGTATAGTCAATAAATACAGGGCGCCCATTATCCAAGGCTTCCGTCAAAAGTGCCTTGTCATAACGATGCCAGTCATACGCCATTTCTGCAGGTTGCTCACCACCCTCCATACGGATTGCCGGTAGAGATATTAGCAAAATAGCAGCGACACAAATCAGACCCGCTGCTCCCCCTTTTTGGAAAAATTTTTTACTAGCCAGATTGCAAGAGTAACAACGAGCAACAGGCTTAAACCGGCCAACCAACCAGAGTCCCCAGCTAGGCGCCCTAAAATCCATAGTAGCCATATCACCGTTGCGTAAAGCGGAAATGCCAGAAACTGACGCAACTTCTCCATCCATGGACCTGGAGCTGGCAGATGCCTCAGTATTACAGGACTTGCACACATCAAAATAAATGGCGCAGCGAGCCCTAAACCAAGGCATAAGAAGATGAGTAGAGCCTGAAGTGGAGGAATCACCACCGCTGCTCCCAGAGCTGCTCCCATAAATGGACCGGTACAGGGGGCGGCAACAAAGACAGCTAAAACACCGGTGGAAAAGGAGTCACGGCTACTGGAGCTAGCAAGCCCCATTAATCGGTGCCCAAACTCAAAAAAGCCGCTAAAGGATAGGGCCATCAGCCAGAAGAGCATAATTAACCCAATTACCACAACCGGTGACTGAAGTTGAAAACCCCAGCCAACGGCCAACCCTCCCCAGCGTAGCGCCAATAAAGCAAGCCCCAAAGCAAGAAAAGTCACCATAATGCCGGCACTATATAGGAAAGATTCACGCAAACGTTCGGCTCGGCGATTACCACCGTTAATCAGTCCAAATAGCTTTATGGACAGCACCGGGAAAACACAGGGCATCAGATTCAATAGGAGACCGGCAATAAATGCTGACAGAAGTAAAAGCCATATAGAGGTCGCGCTCTTCTCAATTTCCACTTGGGATAAGAGGGGGCAGAAACTTTCCAGGCCCGGCTCGAGTCTGTAATCACAAAATCGCTACTTTCAATAATCTCGGAACCTGGCAGACGCTTGAACTTGTAGAGGAGAGTTTCATCTTCGCGCTGAACTTCTGGCTCAGACGCAGAGTACAAGTCACCATTTACGGGGAAAATACTAGGTATCTCATCGCTACGATTCCCACTGAGCTGCAAAGTAATATGCTCACTACCTCGTGCTGAAATGGATACTGGTTGCCACGGGCTCTCACTTTCTCCCCCTGGAAGCCTGTTGGCAAAGTAATTCCTTAACGCCAGATCTGTAGCTGGCCAAGCCGCCTGCTCTGCAACCGGCCGTACAAGGCTCATAGTGGCAAAGCCCGGTATGCAATCCACTTTACAAACCAACCACTCCAGGTCCGCATGCAGGGTCACCTCTTGCGTGCGCTTATCTGGGAGGAGCTGGAACAGGTAGGCAACATTCCCGGAGTACCCTAGGTTAGTAAGATGCTCTACCCGGAGGCGCGTTGGGAATGGCCATTCGATCGGCCCTAATAAAGCGCCCTGAGCCTCCATATCAAACCGGGGAGCCGCCCCTGAATCTCCAGCATTACGCCAATACACATGCCATCCAGGATCTACCTCAAAGTAGAACCCAACCGTCTCTCTCATTCCTTGGCGAAATGTATCAGGTGCCAGCCAACGCACCTTGACGTGATCACCAGATGCCGTCTCCTGTGCTACAGGGAGACCCGCAACCAACAGTAACGTAAAACAGCAGATGTTGATCAGCGTGGTCTTTATTTTCAATGTGATTCTCCTTCTCGCCTAATCAACTGGTACTCCCCCTTTGGGTCAGATACAAGTTACAACATTGGCCTCACCCATCACAAAACGAAGTCTCACTATACTCCGATCATACCTAACCTAAAGAAGCGCCCAGAATGCCTGCCTTGCAGATAAGTGACGGCCGTATCCTTACTTATGATGACTATGGTGATCCAAATGGCTGGCCTGTGCTTTTCAATCATGGCTTCTCAGATTCGCGACTAATTCGCAATCCTGATAAGGACCTTACCGCATCTCTTGGCGTAAGAGTCATCTCTGTAGATCAACCTGGTGTGGGGGGATCATCTCCCCATAGAGGCCGGCGAATGGTTGATTGGGGGGCCGATATCGAAGAACTGGTTAATCGTCTAAATATCGAGACATTTTCGGTAGTCGGCCATTCAGGTGGTGCCCCTCATGCACTTTCTATCGCTAACAAACTTCCCCACAGAGTCTCTAAAATTGCCCTTGCAGCCCCTGTTGCGCCACTGGACTACCCAGGAATGACTGACCTGCTAAAAAACCCGGATATCAGACTTATCGCAAAGATTCATCGTTGGCAATTTCTTACTCGTTGTCTGTGCCGATTAAGTGCATACCAAGCCAATAGCAATATACAAGATTATATTCAGCTCTTTGCAAAGAAAGACGCCTCTGATGCCGCACTGTTTATTCGAGACCCGGCTCTTAAGAAAATGTTTGAAGAATCATTCTCTGCTGGAGCAACGCAGCATGGGGAGGGTTTTTTTGAAATGATAATGGCGCTTTGGGATTGGGGGTTTGATCCTCGTGAAATCACCACTTCCACCAAAATATTTTATGGTGATGCCGACGATATAATTGATATTAAAATGCCAGAATATCTCTCAAGTATAATGCCAAATAGCTCAACTCAAAGCTGGCACCAGCTGGGACACTATGCCTTTGTTAACAAGTACTGCTGGGTTGAGTTGCTCAAGTCAGCTCGCAAGTAAGCCTTGCGAACTTTACGAGCAACGCTTTTATCTAGCCATCAACAGGCAAAGCCTCTACTGCACTTACCGGAACCAGGCTTGAAATAAAATCCTCAGTGGCCACATCCCAGGAATAGGTCCTGGCATGAGTAACACAGTCCGATCGGTCCAATAATAGTGCCTTTTCTATGGCCACTTGCAGATTGCTATCCAACGCTCCAACGGGGGCATCACCAATGATATCTTTCGGACCTGTCACAGGGTAGGCGGCAACGGGCAAACCACAGGCTAAAGACTCAAGATTAACCAGACCAAAAGTGTCAGTTACCGAAGGAAATACAAAAACATCTGCAGCGCTGTAGCATTCAGTTAAGTCCTTACCCTCTTTAATTCCCAGATATACCGCCTGTGGAAACTTCCTCTTTAATTCATTGAGTTGAGGACCATCCCCCACGATAACTTTTGTTCCCGGTAACTCAAGAGATAAAAACTTATCCAGCGATTTTTCCACTGCAACACGCCCTACATTGAGCATGATAGGTCGAGTTAGGCCCTCAAAAAGTTTTGTCTCAACCGGGTGGAATTTTTCTAACTCTACGCCTCTTCGCCAGCGGGTGACACGGGCAATCCCCAAGGTTCGAGCTTCCGCTGCCATACCATCTGTAGTCACCATTGTTTGTGCTGCGGAATTATGAAAGCGACGAAGGAGACCGTGTAACCACTTCAGTGGAACTTTATAGCGAATCGATACATATTCAGAGAGACGGGACAGCCAAGATGTCGTAAAACGCAAATTATTCCGCTTGCAGTAGCCACGAACAGCCCACCCCACAGGACCTTCACTCATAATGTGAATAGCGTCCGGTGAAAAATCCTCAATAATTCGGGCAGCTTTCACACCAGGAAATACTGCAATTTTCACTTCTTTATAGCCCGGCCAGGGGAAATTAGTAAAATCAGTAGCAGAAACAATTTTTACTTGGTGCCCCCTTGCTATGAGTTCTTTCTCAGTTTTTTCCAGTACTCTGGAAACACCATTTAGTTGCTCCGGATATGTATCCGTAGCAATCAAAATCTTCATATTTTGCACTCTTCAGCTATAGACATTAAACCTCACCTTCCACAGGCAGCCTTGATTTCATATAAAACCAGGACCATTGAAGTATAAAAAAATCACCACTTCGACACACAAGGGATTTTAGCTTGGTCACATCGATGTGAATATTTTTTGGCAATACCCTCAACTTCAGTGAGAAGATTATCATTCAGAGTTATAGGCTTGAGCCCCATCTCGATAAGCTGATCATTATTTACCAACAAATCATTTTCTGCTGACTCTTTTCTGGGGTTGTCCAAGTAGGCAATTCCCACCCCTGTCTTGTTGGAGATTAAATTTGCTAGATCCCTGATACGATGCGTCTCTGTCATTTGATTCAGAATTTTGACTCTATCGCCTATCTCTGGAGGATTTTCAATAGCTAACTGAATACATTGACAGGTATCCTGAATATGAATAAATGCCCGCTTCTGGCCGCCAGTGCCATGAACGGTAAGTGGGTAATTAATCGCCGCTTGCATCAGGAATCGATTGAGGACTGTTCCATAATCACCATCATAATCAAATCGATTAATCAGAGATTCATCCCTCTGTGTTTGTCGGGTCTGGGTACCCCAAACGATCCCTTGGTGTAAATCAGTGACACGTACCTGATCGTTCTTGTTATAGAAGGAAAATAACAATTGATCCTGAGCCTTTGTCATATGATAGATAGAACCTGGATTACTAGGGTAAAGAATCTCCTGTTCATTCAAATACCCTTCAGTCTCTACCTGGATTTTTAAATATCCTTCGGGAATAGTGAGACCAGCTGTTCCATACCCGTATACACCCATAGTACCCAAGTGAATCAAATGTATATCCAATCCGCTTTCTACTATAGCCGCCAGGACATCATTGGTAGCATTCAAGTTATTATCAAGTGTATAACGTCTATGCCGGACAGATTTCATCGAATAGGGTGCGGCACGCTGTTCAGCAAAATGTACAATCGCGTCTGGTTTTTCCTCTTTTAAGAGAGTGACCAATCGCTCAAAATCCTGTCCGAGGTTAATATAAATATGCCTGATGGACATACCGGAAACTTCACGCCATACACGAAGCCGCTCAGACAGGTGCCTGATTGGTGTCAATGAATCAACTTCAAGCTCAATATCAATTTTTCGCCGTGATAAGTTATCAACAATAATAACTTCATAACCCACCTCTGAAAGGTGGAGAGATGTAGGCCAACCACAAAATCCATCACCTCCCAAAATCAATACTTTCCTCACCCTACCCCCTAAAAACTCTTAGGAATTTATACAATTCGAATACACTAATATTTTTATCAGCTTCGAATTAACCTACCTCATTCAAAAGTACCAGCCACAGTTAAACGAAGCCATACGGGCAAATTTATTCGATTTTTTGTGACATTGTCGTGACAATCCATATCACTATCCATGTTCCTTGTACGCCACAATGAGAAAAAACGAACCACTCGTTAAAAATATCTCTCAGCAGCTTTGTAGTTGATAGTAAGTTGGGGGCTTCCTCGCCTACAGGCGCAATGATAGAACTATCTCATTGTTTCTATATTGAAATATATGGCGACAAAGATCTTTATCGCGCCATTCAAAAGAATAGTGCGCCAATTTTACTTTAAGCCTAAATACATTGAGCACTCGAACGGAAACACCATTGTTTTAGACCGATCACTCTATCCCTCTACTAGAAAGGAAAATACGCCAATAATGTTTTCAATAAAGCTAAACTTTTTTGACAGTTATACGGTTCACATTAGTCGCCCCCCCAAAGCACCTTTCTGTAAGTAAGAGAGCGATCAAATACCCTTCATCTCTGTATCTACGCTCACAAGCGCATGCTGAAATTTGATCTGGTATAACGAACTGGCACGCACCGAAGGTAAGAAGTGTTTCCATAAACCCTATCTACAAAGGTGATATTAAATTCCACAAACAGATAAGTTATTAGCCTCCAAACCATGTGTCACCTGAAGACAATACGAATTCACAATTGGGGAATTCACTCTCAATCGAAAATAATTATAAGTTTTTCAAAATATCCATTGCCTTCAGTAACGTTAATAACCAGCACTTTTTCCTAAATCTAATGTCACAACCACCAGGAATAGGGACTTTCCGTGAAGTAGGAAAGCCTGTCACCGAAAGGCAAATATGCAAATACCTACCCTTTCAAAGGAACTTATTTATCACAAACGGCAACTAAAAAAGCCGAAAAACAAAAACATAGCCGCGTACTAGCGCGGTAGGTTATGGGCAAAATCGACACAATCGGGATCGCATTTTAGATCTTTAGGTCAGTTAATCTGAGCTTTAAAATCTGCTATCGCAATACTGTATCTCCCGTGGTCTTGACGCCTGCCATAAGTGGCAGAACAGGCACAGTTCTACCTATAAGAAGCTTGCAAGGATGCTGTTAAACCTTCACTGGATGCACTTTGCGAGATAAAAATGTTATTACCAAAATCTCTATCAATTTTTCCTCGTAGCACAACTGATAATAAGTTTTTTGGGGAATCGTGCTTAAAAGAAAAGTGGTCGAGTGTCTCCGCATCGAGTGCATTTTCGTAGAAGAACTCACCTTACGTCCGCTCAATATCAGTACCCGGAGATATAGCTGATGATACTTAAAAAACACCTATTGCCTCTCGCTATGGCAATATCGGCTTTAACATTTAATGCCACTCCAGCGCTTGCCGACTTTGGTTCCAAGCACGATAAAAACCGAGTTCCCAAGCACGCAAGAAAAAACCAAAGACAGCAAAGGACCACTCCCTTCGATTTTAGTGAAGTCTTCGATACCGTACAGATATTGCATGCTGGGGCAATTGAAATTCACCTGGGTGGGCATTTAGAGCAATCTGATCTCGAATCCATGGATACCTTGGAAGCCTATGTTCATGCTTTTGAGGAGGGCGATGAATTATTCGAGATGAATTACAACGCTCTCGACGGGGTCGGCGTAAATGTGGGCAACGGCAAACGATTCACCAGTTTTCCTCGACCCGACCTGAAAGGGCCAAATGCATGGGCTAACGTCCTACCCCATCGAACGACAGGCCCCAATGGTGATTCCTGTATCAGTTGTCACAACGTACCCGTAGCCGATGGCGGTGGCGGCGTTAATGACAATGTGATTCGGATGGACCCCGAGCGCCAACAAAAAGGCTTTATCGAACGTCAGTCACCCCATCTGTTCGGTATGGGGGCTGTACAATTGGTAGCAGAAGAAATGACTGCCGAACTGCATACCCAACGGGATGAAGCTATCAGTGAGAGCTGCGCCTCCGGTACAGATACCACTGTCACACTCACTGCAAAAGGCGTTAGCTTTGGTGAGATCTCCGTATCCTGTGATGAGGTTAATTACGATAACGTTGAGGGTCTCGATACTGATCTGGTAGTCAGGCCTTTTGAGTGGAAAGGCCTGACGGGATTTGTTCGTGCATTCGTTCGGGGAGCAGCACATCAGGAGCTTGGTATGCAGGCGACTGAATTGGTCGGTGATGCAGATAGTGACTTTGATTCGATCACTAACGAGCTCAGTGTTGGTGACATCACCGCGTTAACTATCTACAACGCAGCACAACCCCGTCCGGTGACAAAAATCGAGCTTAACAGCGTGATTGATTCACTAACAGAAGAAGAGCAGGAAACTTACGGCCTGCCCCTAAGTGATGAAGAAATCACCAGTATCGAAAATGGCGAAGAACTGTTTAGCTCTATTGGCTGCGCCTCATGCCATTCTCCCGAGATGGAAGTTTCATCACCGGTATTCTATGAACCTTCTCTGCACGCCAACTACCGCGATGAGACTTATCCCGCAGGCGATATAGCCGGCCTACCCACTCAGTCCCTGCAGTTCAACTTACTTACAGAGATCATGGATAATCCTCAGGAGCTTCCTTCTGGACAAACGCTGGGGCAATTTGAGGAATCGGAAAATGGCGGGGCTATAGTCCGCCTATATGGTGACCTTAAGCGTCACGATATGGGAACAGCCATGGCCGAGGAAATTGATGAGGGCAATGTGGGAGCCTCAGTATTCCTTACAGAAAACCTATGGGGCGTTGGCTCTACACCACCTTATTTACACGATGGACGCGCCACCACTATAACTGAGGCGATTGTCTATCACGGTGGTGAAGCTGAATCCAGCAAGGAACAGTTTGATGCCCTGAGTGACACTGAAAAGGCAGACCTGGTCAACTTCCTGGATAACCTGGTGCTCTATCTCGCGGAAGAATAAACGGAAGACTAACTCTATAAACCTGAAGCGGGGCGGCCACAGGCTCGCCCCGCCTCTCTTTATCCCCTCCCTAATCGGGAACATTTCGCTGGTGCCATTCAGCCAGGGTCTCCTCTGGGTAGCTTCCAAATATTTCGTCCCCTTCCCGGATATCTGGCTGCACCCAACCCGGAGCATAATCCAGCATCATATGGCTACGGACCGGCGGTACCGGCAACTCAGAATCAATCGCAGAAGCGAAAGGGTGTACCAGTTCTGGCCAGCGCGGGTCCCAAAGCCATAACGCACTGCCACACTTTGAACAAAAATGTCGCCGTGCCGGACTCTTCCCACTATTTTCCCGACTTTGTATCCCAATTTCAGCCTGATAAACACTTAAATAATCCTCGCCCTCCACTTTCAGGGTTTGGAAATCTGCCCCCAGGTTAATAGCAAAGCCCCCTCCTCCAGCAGTTTTTCTGCATATTGAGCAGTAACAACGGTTGAAGGGATAAGGTTGCCCGGAGTTCAAACTGAACTTAACCGATTGGCAGTGGCAAGATCCTTTGAGTTTCACAGTATTCCCCCAGACTTTTACCTTTCGTTCCGCAGGTGGTCAGAATGACGGTTTTACAAACCGCACAGATTCCTGTGCCATTTTTGTCGATGGCTGAAATTGCTACACAAATCATAAGTGTATCCGGGCTAAACTGATTCACCATCCACAATGAGACTCAGGGCGTCACACCAATGAATGAACCTATCAGGCATGATAAGTGGCAGGCTCAAGAGTACGTAAACGCCTCTGACATGCAGTGGCGCCACGCGATGGAAGCCATACATCGCTGCGATTATCGCCAGGCAGCCACTATTCTTGATGTGGGTTGTGGCGATGGCAAGGTGACCCGCTATTTAGCTGAGCGTATGACGAATGGCAGGATTATCGGTATTGATCTAACCGAGGATATGATTTGTTATGCCAATAAAAATTACGCCAATATACCCAACCTATCCTTCGAGCAAATGAGCGCAGACGAAATCCTTTTCGACTACAAATTCGACATTATTTTTTCTTTTAGTTGTTTACACTGGGTAGCGGACCAAGCTCAAGTCTGGAATAGTTTTTACAAATATTTAAAAGATAACGGTAAAGTAGTTTGTGGTTTTCAGGTTGATCATGAAAATTTCTGGGAGACTGTATACGAGGAACAAGAAACAGCTACATGGAAACCCTATTTTGAAAGTTTTCACGATCCTTATAATCACTATACGCTAGAGGAAATGCGGAACTATGCCGAAGAAGCAGGCTTCTACTTACCAAGATTCGATGAAATCTATCATGTGGAAAATTTTCAAACCTGGGAAAATCTCACTACCTTCTTTCTATCATGGGTTCCCCAGTTCCGCCATCTAGGCCACCCAGAAAGAGAGCAGTTTGCCGACCAGGTAATGAACAAATACTATAAGAAAATCCACCCGGAAATGCGAAAGGATGCTGGGGTAAGAATCAAACGATTTATTATTGAGGCAGAGAAATAGATTCTCTTCAAGCTTTCCTCATAGCACCAACACTCTCACCTGCTGCCGTAGAGAATTTGTATATATTTCTATAAATAATACTGGCACCAACTATTAACCTAATCAGCTCAATTAAGTAGTGAGCGCCTCTTAAAGCTAAGTACGCAACAGATTCTTCTGGGGATACCGCATACACTTTCCTTCCGTATCTTCAGCTTTTAAGCTGGCTGCACCCGAAGGCACAGCCAATCAACTTCTACAAATTACTCCCAAGCATCAGCTAACGCTGAACTCCATTCAGCCTGCTGATCCGTATTGAGATTAATAACACCATTTACAGGCGTACCAACACCAGTCATGAACTCTGCAAGCCCGGTAACATTTTGAAATGGCAGCTGAGCACCAGTTTCCACAGCAAATACTTCTATCGCACTTTCGCTCGACTGCCAATTACGTACCTGTATCTTTTCAGTCCCAGCGAGCAGATAGATATCCAGGTGCTCACCATTAATTACCAACCAGAGATCCTCTGGAGCAATTGCACCCTCAAAAAGTACTACATCTAAGCTACTACTGCCGTTATCGATAATTACATCTGTACCGTCACCTCGGGCAAATAGATAGCTATCATCTCCTGGGCCTCCCTCCAGGGAGTCATTACCTTCACCGCCACGAATAGTATCTGCAGTGTTGGAACCTATAACGGTATCGTTGCCTTTCTCAGCACTGATTTCTTCGATGGAATCCAGTACTGTGGAGGAGAAATCCAGAGTGTTGTTACCTGTAGTCCCCTGAATTTTATCCACCCCCTCAAGCCCATCAATAATTTCCACAGTAGCCGTACCGGAGTATGCTGATAAACGAATTAAGTCATCGCCAGTGGAGCCTCGGATCTCATCGGTGCCTTCACCACCGGAGTAACGGTCATATCCCGTGTCACCCGCAGTTAATAAGAAGAGGTCATTACCCGCTTCACCATAGAGGTTATCACTGCCGTAACCACCTTCTATCGTGTCTGCAGCTACTGAACCATAGATGGTGTCATTGCCATTGCCCGCCTCGATAGAAGCAATACCAATCAAAGAGGTATTGCGGAAATCCAGGGTATTGTTGGCAGTGCTACCCACAATACGATTCATCCCCTCTTTTCCATCAATTACCTCGACAGTTGCAGTACCAGAGAAGACGCTAAAGCGAAATTCATCATCTTCATCAGTCCCTTGTAAAGTATCACTACCCTCTCCCCCTTCATAACGGTCATAGCCAGTATCACCGGAGGTCACCTGGAAAATATCATCGCCACCATTACCATAAAGAGAGTCACTGCCAATACCACCAACAATAAGGTCTGACTCTTCAGAGCCCTTTATGGTGTCATTCCCCGCAGCTCCATCAATCAAAGTGATACTCTTTAACTGAGTCACAGTGAAGTCCAGGCTATTATTGGCACTGGTACCTAAAATACGGTTTTCACCTTCAGCACCATCAATTTCTTCCAGGATATTAGCTCCAGTAAAGCTACTGAAAATGAAATCATCGTCCTGATCAGTGCCCAGTAATCGGTCTTGTCCTTCACCGCCGTTATAGGTATCCGACCCCGTGTCTCCATTGGTAAATACAAAGGTATCGTCACCATCGCCACCGGACAAATAATCACTGCCCAGACCACCAACAATAGTATCCGCCTCGGCAGTACCATAGATGGAGTCGTTACCCGCAGCGCCATCAATCTGTGCAATACCGATTAGTTCCGCCTCAGAGAAATCCAAAGTATTATTGGAGCTGGTTCCCACAATTGTGTCGATACCGCCCTGCCCATCAATAACTTCTACAGAAGCATCACCGGCGAAAACACTGAAAATAAATGTATCGTCGGATACAGAGCCTTTTAATGTATCTCGGCCTTCGCCACCTCGATAAGAATCTGAGCCAGTATCACCTTCAGTTACCAGGAAGATATCATCTCCAGCTTCACCATAAAGTGTATCGCTACCGATACCCCCCTCAATAATATCCGCTTCACCGGAACCATAAATTACATCATTCCCTGCAGCCCCATCAATCAAACTTATATCGATCAACTCTGTTTCGCGGAAATCCAGGGTGTTGTTAGAGCTGGTACCCTGAATGGTATTAGAGCCTGCTCCACCATTAATCCGCTCTACCGTAGCGGTCCCACTAAATACAGAGAAAGTGATGGTATCGTCAGAAGAAGTTGCCAACAGAGTGTCAAAGTCATCTCCACCATCAATACGGTTGGAACCGGTATCTTCGCCACTGAGTACAAAAATATCATCACCGGCATTACCGTATAGGTTATCGGAGCCAGCCGATACGACAATTCGATCCGCCTCGGAGCTACCGTAAACCGTATCGTTACCAGCACCCGCATCAATTTCAGAAATATTATTGAGTTGTACTTCAGAGAAATCCAAGGTGTTGTTGGAAGTTGAACCGACAATTCGGTTGTTGCCCCCTGCACCATCAATAACTTCTACCCTGGCATCACCACTAAAGACACTTAAGCGAACTTCATCATCACCATCGGTCCCTAGTATCTGGTCACTTCCTTCACCACCTCGATATTGATCAAAGCCAGTATCACTGGCGGTCAGCACAAAGATATCGGCTCCACTATTGCCATACAGCACATCAGAGCCAATTCCCCCTTCAATCACATCCGCAGCTGCCGAACCATAGACGACATCGTTACCTTCAGCAGCATTAATTAGATTGATGGAAAGCAGCTGAGTATCGGTAAAGTTCAGAGTATTGTTGGAGGAACTACCTATAATCTGGTTATTCCCACCATCTCCATCAATCACCTCTACCGTCGCAGTACCAGAAAATACACTAAAGCGGAATTCATCATCACCGGAAGTCCCCAGCAGCCAGTCATTGCCATCACCACCGGTATAAACATCGAACCCGGTATCTCCACTGGTTAGTAAAAAGCGATCGTCACCGCCTTCACCATAAAGACGGTCACTGCCAAGACCACCGACAATTTCATCGGCTACATTAGAACCGTAAAGCGTATCGTTCCCGGCCTCTGCATCCAGACGTGCAATATTGATTAAGCTCACATCGCGGAAATCTAAAGTATTGTTAGATGAAGTACCTAAAATCCAGTTATTACCTTCAGCACCATCAATCGCCTCTACTCGCGCATCACCACTGAACACACTAAAGCGGAACCAGTCATCGCTATCGCTACCGATAACCTGATCAAAGCCAGTACCACCATTCACACGGTCAGAACCGGAATCCAAGCCGCTGATATAAAAAATATCATCGCCAGCATTACCGTACAGGCTATCGCTTCCACTATTACCGATTATCTTATCGCTGGCGGAACTACCATAAATAGTATCGTTGCCGCCGAGACCATCAATAAAGTCGATATTCAGCAACTCGGTATTGGAAAAATCCAAGGTGTTATTCGAGGTGGTGCCATAAATTACGTTATAGCCAATGGCACCATCAATTCGCTCAACTGTATTTTCATCACTGAAGACACTAATCCGGATGCTGTCATCCCCAGTGCCCCCTAATACCTGGTCAAAGCCTTCACCACCATTAAAGCGATCCGCACTGCCATCATTATCCTCTACCAGGAAGATATCGTTACCACCCTCACCATAAAGCGTATCGGCACCACTACCACCGATAATGACATCATCACCGTCACCACCATAAATTGTGTCGTTACCCCCCTTACCATCGATTCGATCGGCGGTATCGGTACCCTGTAATGTGTTATTACTATCGGTACCTTCCAAGGTAGTTTGCGACTCACCGGCAACAATATCCCAGACAAACTTGGAAAAATCTAAGGGTTGCCCTGCGGTATGGCGAATAACTAACAGCTCATTACTGAATGCGCTACCATCAGATCCGATATCGGCAAAAGTTAGAGTTGCACCACTGACAATCGACGCGCTGTAATTTAAATCGGGAGAATCGAGCAAACTTAGACTTGCACTGGCGTCCTCCAAGCCTCCACCCAGATTATCCAAACGTGCCCGATAGCTGGATTCCAGTTCTGCCCCATCATTAACCGGTACCTGGCTTTCCAGGGAATAATCACAAATAAACAGAACCTGCCCAGTTGTTTCATTATCCAGGTTGAGCAGGCTCACACTGTCCAATAACTGGCCGCTGTAGGCATTATCATTACTCTGTACTGGTTGGAATACCAAGCTGTAAGCCATATCCCCATCCACAGAGCAGTCATCCAATCCCACCAGTTGGATCAGCTGCGGAGTCTGCCAATTATCTGCGGTAAACTGGAGATAGTTATTACCAAGAATTGCCGCCTCAGAATCATCAGAGACCCCAAGATTCAAAGTCAAACTGGTATCTGCCGCCAGGGCCTGGTCCAGGCTAACCTCAAGCACAGCGATACTAGTACCCGCTTCATCGGTTTCAAGGTCTGTAAGTGCCTGCACCGTAATGTGACTTTCCCGCTCAGGAACTTGAATGGTGCAGCAACCACTGGTTGTTACCGTATTTTCTCCATCGGTAATTTCCAGCTCCAGGCTATAACTACCAGCTAATAAATTAGAAACATCCCAACGGTACTGATCGGAGTCCCCATCCTCATCCTCACCGATACCTTCAGCGATCAGGGTTCTACCGCCACCTTCATACAAGTAATAAAGGGCAATATCTGCATCGCTGTCGGGATCACTGTCCTGCCACTGAATAAGTAATTCAGCTTCGCTGACGGTTATATCACTCGCCGGCAATACCAGGGATATTTGCGGAGCATCGTTAACCCCGTTCTCATTAATAAAGAAAGTATTGGCCGCACTCCAGTCACTAGCCTCACCCTTGCTGTCCTCAGCCTGAGCACGCCAGTAATAGTGGCTATTGTCATTGAAATCAAACACGGGGGTCCACTGGGTAGACGCCTGAACCTGGCTTGCCACTAACAGAGTCAAATCCGCATCGGAGTAGACTTCAAAGCGATACTGTACGCTATCGCCATCGGCATCAGTGACTGGGTTAACTTCAAACAGAGGACGCAGGCTCTCTACTACCGCAGCAGAACCAGGATTTTGCAGGCTCGGAGTTGGCGGTGCCGTGTTATCGGTATCCACACTAAAGCTGGCAGTTACCCAACTAGTCTCTACCTCGCCATCGCTGGCTTTAGCGCGCCAGTAATAAGTAATATCCTCTTGCAGACCTTCAGCTATCCAAGATGTCTCCAGCTGCCCTTCTGCAATTGGACCTGAAACCACTTTGCTATCACTGTCAAAACTCGCCAGAGTGTCCAACTCAAAGTAGTAAGTAAGCGACTGCCCCTCTGGATCGCTCCCGTTAGTTAAACGTAGCTCTACATCATTATTATCAAGCCAGCTCGATAAGGCACCATTGGGAGACACTACAGCGGGCGCTATAGGCGCATCGTTTAATGTACTAACAAGGAAGGAACCCAAATCGCTTTCAGTGCGCAAACCGTGCTCATCTTCTACCCAAGCCCGCCAAACATAAGCATTGTCTTCAATTAAGGGGTTGGGTACCTGCCAGCTAGTCTGGAAATTACCACCGGGCAGCAGACCGGAAACCTGGGCACTGGGATTATCCAGATCGGACTCATGGAAAAGATCAAAACCATAAGTCAAAGTATCCCGGTCCACATCGAAAGCGTGAGCCACAATCAACTCAGGACGGATTTCAGCAACAATCCCATCCAACTGGGGGGCATTGATTGCCGGTGTAGTGGGAGCATCGTTAGCTGTATTTATAAAAAAGCGGCTCGCCTCCCAATTGGACGCGACCGAGACATCTCCGCTTTCAGCATCCACAAGGGTAATTGCACGGGCACGCCAATAATAAAGGCTGTTATCGAGAAATACCTGGCCGGAAACCAAGTCATCGGCACCCACCACCCATGCCGTAGTATCGACGCTCTCTTCCAAAGTAGCACTGGCGACTTTAGTTAACATCGCCTCATCGGCATAGACTTCAAACTCATAAGCAACACTTAAATCCGCCGCATGCTCACCATTGCTGAGGGTAAGTACCGGTAACAATTCCGCAGCACCAGAAAGTACTTCAGCATCAAATACCGGGCTAGCCAACTGGGGCTCGCCTGGGGCTACCTCTGGCACAGTGGGGTCACTGCCTACGTCCTCCTCTTCCGCATCGCTGCGGCCGTCTTCATCGTAATCGCCACTACCATCCCGATCCAGGTTACCGAAGTGCTCCATTTCCCAGGCATCATCTAGGCCATCACCATCCGTATCAGAAGAGGGGTTTATTTTCAGGTTAACCGCACGAGAACTAGAGAGAGCACCATCACTGGCTGCAAAGGAAACGACATAATTGCCCGCCTGACCAACTGCCGGTTCCCAACGAAATATACCGGTACCATCGCCGCCATCGGTGAAAATAGCCCCAGAGGGCAAGCTGCTGGAAGAGAGTTGCGGCACTGTGCCATTGGGATCGGAGGATTGCACCAGGAACCCGACCTGCCCTCCTTCGTGAGCGGATCGGTCTAAAATTGCTTGAATCACCGGCGCCTGGGGCAGCGCAGCAGAATCGGTAAAATGTAGGGTATAACTATCTGCACCCTCATAATCAAAGACATTGATAAAGTAATCAAAGTCCACTTTATTAGCCGCACGCTTTTTGGATAACCAGTAATTATTTTTCTTTAATTCGCGGCCATCCTCGCCCACAACACGCTGTAATACTTTCTCTCCAGCATAGGGGTCACTGACCTGGATATAACCAAAGCCCTCGCCGGCAGTACCAGTTAAACTGCGGGTTCCATCATTTTCAGAACCCAAAGTGTAGGAAAGCGTATCCACCTCCGCACAACTACGACACAGGGCCAGATCAACACCGGTATTTTCACTCTCATACACCGCAAGACTGCTATCAGCGGTATAGGCCAGATAGTCCAGAACGTTATCGCGCCCCGGTAAATCCACTTGTACATCTTTAATTAACAAGTGTGCATTGGTGGCATCAATCAGCGAGGTCAACTCTCCGCCCAACTCATCATCGTGGGTAAAGCTGGCCTCAAAGCTAGTGAACTGACCGGACAGAGAGGACTCCATCACCCAGCGCCCAGCCTTCATTCCCTGAGGAGTGATATCACCAAAATTAATCAACAGGCTGGGGCTTTGTGGCTCGTTCTCCACAAAGCTATTAGTAATCGCAAAATCGATCGCCAATCCCTGTTCGTTATCCACAATTTGGGGCTGGGCAGATTCAATATTGACTGAACGTGCAGTGCCATACCCGTTATTATCGACACGCACGCCAAGGGTATAAGGCTCTGGGGGCTCGATTTCTGTGGTAAAGGCATCATCACCTACAACCTGCTCAGTGAGGAAGTAATCCAAGGTCAATAGAGGTTGGGGTTTTACCACAATAGAATCCGGTGCAACTTGCACCACTTCATCCTTACCCCCGTAAGAATATGACAAAGTAGCGCCGACAAAAAATAGTTCGCCGTTATCAGTTTGCCCAGCAGCATTGGCAGTGGGAACAATCAACCAACGAAATTCCCCGACATTGCCCGCGCTGATCTCTCCATCAGTAACTGTGCCATCCTCTGCCGTTACTAGAGAACCAATATTCTGGGTATCGTCAATACGAATAAAAAACTCTGCATCAATGGCAGAACTATCGGAGGTTGCAGTGACCTGATTACCCTCATCATCGGCAAAATCCACCGTGATTGCGATATCCTCAATCGCAAAGGTATCCAGGCTATTGGTAATCCGCATAATCGCTTCAAAGCCTTGACGCTCAAGTGTCAGCTCCTGCAATATTTCAATACGCACTTCTGCACAGAGCGACTCTTCTTGGGCTACTGCAACCAGTGGTGTAGTAAGAGTACAACACCAAACTGCAGCCCATCTCCCCCAACCTTGTAACATACTCAATATTTCCAGATATCACCTTAAAATTAAGGTGTTTTTATAAAATCAAAAACCCAAGTCGTTTTTATCAGCCTTACTATAAGAGCGAGCATCTTTATGTATTTTAATAGGCACACCATTAGCATCCATACTATCTTTAGCATCAGACAACTTATTTACTATATATTCCTTTAACTCCAAAAAATCTGAAGCAAGTATATCTAACTCACCATCCCTAAAGCAGAGAAAACTATATATTTTTATATCACCATGAGAAGTGTGAAGCACTAGAGCGGGATAATGAGCTTTATAGTTAAAACTGTAATCCAGAATATCATCCCATTTACAGCTGGCATCCGAAGTAAAAGGTAGGAAAATACTAGGCACATAAACACCAGAATCATTTGCGATGACTTTACGGTTACGTGGACTTACCATCAAAAAATAGGCAACAGAACCGAAGAAGCACCAGAGTGACAGTACGTTAATGCTTCTTGCTTGATTAAAAGAGTCACCAAGGTACCCAAAACTTCCGAGCACCATTACAAAAGAACCAAGCAAGATAAGCTTTATGTAACCTATTGGGATTTTGTAACTTATTTCCATTTTTAACGAATAAAACCTCAATCCAACACCGAGTACAACTCCATAAAAATCGAGCACCAACAACTATATAATTTTCACCCACTGAAATCTTCGCACCTTCAACAAAAGATAGATTCCTAATAGTCAACTCATACCCCAACCTTAAAAATCAACCAGCATAAAGATCAAAAAAACGTAAGAAACTTACAACGACCTTTACACCTCAAGACTCAATACATCTCCAGCTTAAAAACCACCCAAAATAATCAAACAATATAAAAACCATAAAAAACAAAAAGTGGAAGACCAATGCATATAAAAAGATAAAAAAATGATAAGAATCCTGGCTTCTCAACCTCTATAGAGGAGCAAGATGGTCGCTCTTTATCGTAATAAACCAACACCTCACCATCAACTGGATACCTTGACATGATTGTATCAACATCCTCCCGCCAAGCAGAGTGGGTCCTTGCCTCTGAGGTATAATACAGCCCACCAACAAAATACCCATACCCAAAAGAATAATGAGTTTCACCACGACGATGGTAACCTTTAGAAGAGGTGATTACCCCTGGGACAGAACTATCTAAATCACAGAATACAGTCTTTGCCAAAGGTGAAACAATACCCCAAGCAAATTCAGCAAAAGCTACCATAAGGGTTAACGTCAGGACACAACCAAACCAATTAAATCTTTTTTTTACAGGTAACCCAGGAAGCATATATTACTCGTCCACATTTTTAGAAACTTAAATCAGACAACTATCAGCCTAGTCCTATATTTTTTATTACTTCGCACTTTATCTCTTACACCATCCGCCTATTCATTCACTCACTACACCAATCAAATATCCCACAATCCCCCATAGAAATTCCATTAAGACGTAGGGATGACGCTTTATTCTTGCAATATTGTCTATTTTTCTCTCTCCTCAATGGACCTCTATTCATATTTTTTGAAGCTCTCTCAGAGGCTTTGCCATACCTATCTGCCATATTCTTTTCCCCAGACTAGCTAAAGTATCAGCTCTATTAGCAACCCATCCTTTATTAGCCGTACGTTTTTTAGACAGCCAGTATTATTTTTATTTAACTAGCGATCACCTTCACCAACAACCTGCTAAGTAATGAAGTAATCCAAGATCAATAAAGATTGGGGCTTTACCACAATAGAATCCTGTGCGACTTGCACCACTTCATCCTTACCCCCGTAAGAATATGACAAGGTAGCACCGACAAAAAACAGTTCGCCGTTATCAGTTTGCCCAGCAGCATTGGCGGTGGGAACAATCAACCAACGAAATTCCCCGACATTGCTTGCGCTGATCTCTCCATCAGTAACTGTGCCATCCTCTGTCGTTATCAGAGAACCAATATTCTGGGTATCGTCAATACGAATAAAAAACTCTGCATCAATGGCAGAACTATCGGAGGTTGCAGTTACCTGATTACCCTCATCATCGGCAAAATCAACCGTGATTGCGATATCCTCAATCGCAAAGGTATCCAGGCTATTGGTAATCCGCATAATGGCTTTAAAACCCTGGCGCTCAAGTGTCAGCTCCTGCAATATTTCAATACGCACTTCTGCACAGAGCGACTCTTCTTGGGCTACTGCAACCAGTGGTGTAGTAAGAGTACAACACCAAACTGCAGCCCATCTCCCCAAACCTTGCAACATACTCAATATTTCCAGATATCACCTTAAAATTAAGGTGTTTTTATAAAATCAAAAACCCAAGTCGTTTTCATCAGCCTTACTATAAGAGCGAGCATCTTTATTTATTTTAATAGGTACATCATTAGCATCCATACTATCTTTAGCATCAGACAACTTATTTACTATATATTCCTTTAACTCCAAAAAATCTGAAGCAAGCATATCTAACTCACCATCCCTAAAGCAGAGAAAACTATATATTTTTATATCACCATGAGAAGAGTGAAGCACTAGAGCGGGATAATGAGCTTTATAGTTAAAACTGTAATCCAGAATATCATCCCATTTACAGCTGGCATCCGAAGTAAAAGGTAGGAAAATACTAGGCACATAAACACCAGCATCATTTGCGATGACTTTACGATTACGTGGACTTACCATCAAAAAATAGGCAACAGAACCGAAGAAGCACCAGAGTGACAGTACGTTAATGCTTCTTGTTTGATTAAAAGAGTCACCAAGGTACCCAAAACTCCCGAGCACCATTACAAAAAAACCAAGCAAGATAAGCTTTATGTAACCCATTGGGATTTTGCAACCTACTATCACTTATAAATCCTAAGTTAAACTTAATAACATTTTGAGCCGCTCATAACCACACCGTCAAATTACCCATGAGAACAACAATGTGGGTTTACCTTCTTTCCCATCAGGAAACCCTACATTCACCGCCACCCTTGACTTTAAAACTACTAAGCCTGTAGTTGAAAAAACCCACAGAAACATATACCAGCATGAGCCATATTATTAAATTCAGCTCGATTTCAACCAAAATAGATTTGCAAAATATTTAATTATCGTAAAAAAGTTTTGCATACTTTTTAATATAAACAGCCATAAGAGAACCCTAGACCCATCCTGAACGCTCAATGAAGCACATAATCGGCCTATCAAAGGAGGGTACAAATATCCCATAAAATCCTTGCATCAACCCCAACACACATTAAAAGACGTATAAATCACGACAACATGTGGAGCATAGCTTTTCTGGATTCAGCCTAAACCCCATATAAAATACTACAACAGTAATTACTCCAAACTCTTCAATAATTTTTTTGCTTTCTCTAAAGCAGGAAAGAAAACTACTCGCCCACCACTTTTTGCATCAAGATCTTTTTCAACAATAGAAATCCCCCGCTTTAAGAAAATTATCGCAGACTCTCTATCCCCACACCCCATCAAAATTTTAGCTCCATCAGTATATAACGACATACCATCACGCCTAACATCTACTGCCGATCTAATAGCTGAACTTACTCTTGAACACCGTTTTGTATTAGCATAAATTTCGGCCAGAATTATGTACATATCCGCATCATCGCCTTCCAACTCTAGATATCGATTAACATCTCTCTCTGCGAGATGGTAATCTTTATCACCAATAAGACATATAATACGTTCATCTAAAAGATGCTCCTCTCCGAAACCAATTTTTTCATCTAAATCATTTAACTTCTCCGCTGTACAACCAGCGTAAGGAAGGTCAGCACTTGCCTCTTCGAAACAACAAAAAATCACAAAGAATATTAACAACAAAGCAGATTTAATCATCAAATTTTACCTTTAAATACCTTGCATGCAGGCCGCGGTCCAGACTCAACAAAATTTCCAGTTTCATAAGGATACTCAATAGGACACATTATATTATCTTGGATAGGTTCCATTGAGGGAGAGGGCTCTAGTAAGCGAGGTGAGTGCATACAGCCCTTCTTATCAACACTATAAGAAACTGAAAAGTTAAGTGGTGCATGGCACATGCTATTAACACCTTCTCGCTTGTTTCGAGCCCTTTCTTTTATCTCCTCAATAATTAACTGCAAATCCATTAGAGCTCTTTCCCTACAAACTGCAGATCCAACTTTATTTAAAAAGTCTAACGCCCCTGCCAAATTTGCCATACTCCCATTGACATTATTATTGTTAATCATATTATTTCCAGGAGTAGGCTTCCATGTAGCATAATTCTGATAAAACTTCACTCTCTCCCGAGAATAATTATATCTAGTTTTTGGCGTGATTGGACGCCCTGTTTTTTTACTCCTAGTCAATCCAGCTCTAGACAAGTTCGTTGACGTCTCAAGCCCATATGGATCAACCCAAAATGTAGGGGAGCTTTCCGCATAAATGTAGGTATTAATGCCTGCAGACAAACCTAAGGGGTCAGACTGAAGATACCTGCCAGTTGAAGGATCATAGTCTCGATGAAAATTATGCAACAATCCAGATTCAACATCAAAATACTGACCAGGAAACCTTAAATTATTTTCCTTGCTTTCCTTATCAATATAAGCTTGACCAAAAATATCATATTCAGCACTCCAAACTAATTTACCGCCACTATCAAACAACCTCTTTGGAGCACCTAAAATTGAATTTTGGTAATAATATACGTCACCACCTCCATCTCTTATAAAAATGGGATCAGCCATCCAGATAGAATTGGGCTTAAACATATACTCACTTATCAGATGGCCATTCTCATCATATTCAGCTTGAAGCCCCTCTTCTCCCCAAAGAAAATATACTGATTTATCTGTGGATTTTTTTACTCTCTGCCCATAAGGGTTATACTGATAAGAACCAACTGACACTCCATCTTTTTCAACATTAATAAGACGCTCTTCATAGTTATAAGAGTAATCCCAAGTAATGCCGCCCCTTACTTTCTGTACTGTATGACCATTATCATTGTATTTAAAGCTGGCACTAACATCACCACTTATAGCTTTCAATTGGTTATGCGTATTATAATTACTTTGTGATTCTAAGCTGTCAAACTTATCACTTACACTCCACTTATGATTAATACGATTTCCTGTACCATCATAGATAAAATTTTCATTATTAGCAGAACTACCTAACGGATAATCTACTTTAGTCAGGCGATACAACAGATCATAATCAAAAACATAGTCACCGTGTTCCGTAGTAATCTTCCTAAGATTACTCTCTAGATCATATTCATAAATAGCTCTCGCTTGATTGTTCTCTGCGCCATCCAATAAAATACTTTCTTTAAGGCGCAAAAAATCGTCATAAGTCAAGGTTATTTTGTTGCCACCAGGAAAGAGTAGAGTCTGCGGAGCGAGCCAATGAAAGTCCGCCCAAACCAACTGACCTTCACCAGGAACATGAACCGCTGCGATTTGATTATTATTATTGTAATAATAAGTATACGTAATACCTTCCGGGTTACTATATGTCTTTTTTAAACCATTGCTATAGTAGGTGTAGCTGTAACTTTTTGAGAATGCAACTGATTCAGCCTGATCACCCTCACCATAATAGTCTACCTTGACCTTTGCAAGCCGATTCAAATCATCATAGATATAGGTTTCACCATGACGGACAATATCAGGAGTAACATTTTCCGTATCGCCACCTGGATATTGAAGGTAACCAGTATATTGAGCTTTATCATTATAAAAATAATCCACGACCTTAACAGGCTGCTCACTATCTCTACTTGAGAATAACCTAAGTCGGACCAACCTATTTGCATCATCATAATCAAATACCTGTTTTTCTTGTTGAGGACTTATTATCGTAGTGAGATTTCCTTCGCCGTCGTAAAAGTAATTTCTTTTTTTATCGGACCCAATAAACTCCTGTTTAACTTCCGATTTTAACCAATTATTTTTATCATAGGCATAAAATGTTAAACGACCTTCAGGGTCTTCCACCTGTATCAAATTATTGCGAGCATCGTAAATAAATTTGGTTGTATTACCACCATTAACAGGATCAATAATAGCGATTATACGATTCAAGTTATCATATTCATACTTTGTGGTATTTTTGTTCGCATCGGTATCACTATTAAGGTTGTTCGAAGAATCATAACCATAGGTACGAAGGTATTGAAGGTTATTCGCCTCCTGTTTGCTACCCACAATTCTATTGCGCTTATCATAGCTTAACACTTCCGTATAGGTAGGGTAACTTATCTTAGTTAGCAATTGTTGCTGATAACTATATTCTATTCTATTTTGCTCTCCGTCAACGGCTACCCTAAAGTTACCTTGTTCATCATATTCGAGTTCCATTGATGAACCTTGTGAATCAGTTATGGTGATCAGTCGATTTCCCTTGTCATAAACAAGAGCCAACTTACCACCAATATCATTTAATACTGCTAATGGTAAACCAGAAGCATTATTTGTTACATGTAAACTATTTCCACTAGCATCTATAACTTTAATTAAATCACCTGCCGGATCATATTTGTAGCGATAACCTTGACCGTAAGGATTAAGATCTTCGAGTAAGTTTCCTACTGAATCATACTCTCGACTCCATAGTTTCTGATGATCATCCACAATAATTTTAGTATTTCCATTAATATCATAATCCCGATATTCAGTGCTATAGTCTTCCGGATCAGTAACCTTGATAACATTACCATAGCCATCATAACCCCAAGTGGTAGTAGCCAAGGCAGTATTACCTGCTACAGATTCTCCTGTAGTCTCAGTAATCATCTGGCCATACTCATCGTAGGTATAGCGGGTTGTGCGCTGATCGGGAGTTCCCAACGCTTCGGTTAGCGTTAGTAAATTACCCTGCTCATCATATTCATATTCAGTAATAACTCCTCGCTCATCCCGCTCTCTGAGGGGCAAGGTTAATTCGGTATTCCAATCGGTAGTGGTATAACTGCCATCGGCAAATTCAGTACGGGTGATATTACGAAAGGTATCGTAATAGTATTTGGTTTCCAGACCACGGGCATCTGTAGTGGTACTACTGATTAGCCTAACTGGCTCCAAACTAAAACTAGTATAGCCAATGCTATTTCCCGTTCCCCGTCCCGATCCACTGCTGGAAACTCGAAACTGATCGGCAAAATCGGACGCTGTATTATCTTCCGAATACTCATAGGTAATCTCGTACTGAAGCTCTCCACCGATAGTTTCCTTAATTGGCATACCGGAAGCGTCATACCAAGTCTCAGTTACAACACCAGAAGTATCTCGCTGGGTGAGTTTATAAGTTTCATTTGCGCTGCTATAGCTATGGCTATAGCTGGTACCTACTCCGTCAGCATTGGCGTAACCACTAATATCACCGTCAGAGTTGGTGGAGTATGTAGTGACGCGCCCATTAGGATCAGTAATACTATTTAAGGTCCGCTCACCGCTAGACAAGGTTCTATACTGTATTGTCCAGTCGTAACCTCGCATGTCGGTAACAGCGATCAATTGTCGATAATTTAGAGGGTCACTGCTATCTTCACCGTAGTGATAAGTTATTATCCGGCCAGAATAATCCTCTAACTTTTCCAGTAGGAAGGTAGAGACTAGTTCCCCGTCAATCTCGTCTTTCAGTTCTTGCCAATGGTAGGTAATAACAGTATTACCATGATGATCTTTGACATATTTAACCCGATCCTCAACGTAATCGAGAGTAACCCGTACCTTATTTTTATCTTGGTAATATTTAAGTTTTCCTTGCTCATAATAAATCAGGTTGCCTTGCTTATCAGTCCAAGTGTAATTGCTGTCACTTTTCTTCAAAGTTAACCGCAACATAGAGTGATATTCATCTTCTTCTGGCTTAGGGCAACTCACAGAGCCAGAAAATTCATAGGGGCGATACGATTGACCATTTCGGAATAGAAAGTACTCATAGGGCAACTTACAACTCTCCCCCGGGACGATACCAGTGCGCCCCGCCAGTCCGAAGCGCCCGCCACCGCCGCCACTCCCCACTCTAAAACGACCTTTTCCCAGGGCGCGCAAGGCGCCTACACGGATTTCGTTTTCTACTTCCTCTAGCTCTTCCTGCTCCTCACCGTCAAGCTGAGCTTTATATTCATCATAGGTAAGAATTGGATTCCATCTGCTGTTCCACTCCCAGCCGTTACGGGTCCAGCGGCGGGTCATACGGACATCCCCCCTAAGACCTTTACCCTCATATCCTCAAAGTCTTCGCGATTGCCGGAGCTCACTGCACGCGGCGATGCACGATCACTACTAATACCAGGTTTTGCCCATGCTCCAGGTACAGTAACTAAAGTACATAGAGATAATGACAGCCCCAAGCAAATAGTACCTACTAGGCTTTTACTTTTTCCCCACAAATTTTCCGTTAATCCCTGGGTAGGTTCCCCGGTAAAAAACTGCATGACGATTTCCTGGTCTTAAAATAGGCAGGTGCAAAACACCGGCCAAAACTCAATTCTTTGTTTTTTATCAGCGGCCTCCCTAATTTTTTACTAGGAAAGCCTTAGTGCAATTATTGCGGGCTGCCGTTGTCCTTATTACAGTCATCGCAAGCCGGGTCTGGCGCACAGCGTAAGGTTTCATCATCACTGATTGATGAGTAACCACCTCCATAGCTAGTGCCGCCTCTACCACCACCTACGCTTCCTCCATAGTAATAGCTACTACCACTACCACCACCACTGCCGCCACCGCATGAGCCGTAAGAAGCAGTGCTCCAGTGCGTGGACGTCCCGCCGGGCACGTTCTGCCCATTGGCACACTGGCTTGAATACCCAACTTGATATTGGAATTGATAAGTACCACAACCGGCGCCACTGGCATCCCCCTCTTCTGAAGGATTAAAGTCACGCAGCGCGGTGATCCGGTAAGGGATATAAACTACTTCTCCTGCTTCGAGAATTTCCGGTACATCGGCGAGGAATTCGAAGGAAACCACATCATTACCACTGGGTAGGTTGCTACTCATCGATTCCGCTTTAATCAGGCCGTAGTTAGTGAGACTCAACTCCCCGCTAAATACATCGCCTTTTTGCATATCCGGCAGAGTCACACTGATGGGATCAAGCATAACTACGGCTACGGGGACCTGGGTTTCAAAGGTAGCTTCCAAGGTAATCTCGTAGCGGTCTTCCAGGTTAATTTCATTCACCTGCCATTCCACGCTAACGATTTGATTCATCAGGAAAATATCTTCCGCAACTGTGACCCCGGGTTTAATCCAGAGTCGACCGGATACACTTTCATGATCAAAGGCAGTGACACGATAGGCATAACGACCTGCAGGCAGGTCTTGCAAGAAAGCTTCACCGTTGGCATCACTATTGATAGTGCGGGTTTCAGATAGTACCTGCTCGTTTTGCAGCTCGATCTTGGCACCAGTCAAACCTGGGATGAGCGTATTATTTTCATCCAGGGTTGCCGTGTAGATATCACTGATATGGAAGAACGCATTGCCGATTTCCGATGTCACTACAGCCACAAACAACTGCAAGGTGAAGCTATAACCACCATCCCCTTCAACTACCAGGCGATATTCATAATTTCCCTGAGGCACAGTATTATCTGGGCTGAATGCGATATTGATATCGCGGCCTTCACCAATTTCCAAATCCCCCAGTGCGGCCGTACCCTCAACTCTTACCCATGTAGGTGCCGGATTACCTTCGCCATCTACTAAACTCAGGGTGGTATTGCGCAGCGTATCGAACCCTGTGTTTTTCAACTCGATGGTTTCTGTCGTAGTTCCCCCCAAGGCAACACCGCTGTCCACATAAGAGGGAGCGAAATTTATAGCAGGGCGGCTCTCCGCCAAGTTGTATTCCAGGGATACATTTTCCAGGGACTGCTCAATACCATTTACTGATGCCAACACCTGAAAATATAGGTAGCCCTGGTCCGGGGCCAGGTTATCACCAGAGAGCGAAAGATTTATAACTCCTTTCTCCTGCTCCGCCAGCTCAATGACAGACCCCAAGTCCAGATGCAAGCCACTGGGAATTTGTATTTGCTCTTCACCCGGTGCAGCCACCGATACCAGACGCACATCACTCAGCGCTGTACCGTGGCCAGCCGTCACTGTAATCGGCATTTCCTGGGTGTAGTTACGTGGAATATTTACGCTCAGTTGCCCAGGCGTTACTGAAGAAGTTAGTACTGCAAACTCACCTTGAACAGGACGAGAGAGACTGTCCGGATGGATAACGGAGACCTGCCAGTTACCGCTTTGTCCTTGCGGATCAAACTGGTAAGAGAAATTACCAGTAGCATCGGTAATAACTGAAGCACTGCGCTCAAAGCCACGCAATTCCATAACCAAAGACAAAGGCACATTACTCAGGGCAGCGTCACTATCGCGGTCGAGGGCTCGCCCGGTAATAGTGATAACTTCCTCGGTCCCATAAACTTGCTGCGGAGCTACAGTATCCAACTCACCATAGTAAGCAGTTTCCTGAAGTGAAGCCTGGACGCGAGTGCCATTACCTTGAATTGCCACCTGGGTATCTTTTCCAGTGTGGTAACGGAACTGGTCAATTTCTAAAGCGATTATGACATCATCCGGTGCAGCTGCAGGGATAGCCACTTCAATCCAGTCAGAAACAAAAGCCTTACCTGGTTGAACACGTGCCACGGTTTCACCAGTGGCTACCGTAATCACATCACCGGTGAATTGCTGTACCGATTGAAGTGCAAGCAGGTTGCTATCCGTGTCTTCAATTCGTACACGTACTTCATCAGAAGTCACACTGCCGTTACTGCGTGCCACCAGCACCTCAGTTTCTACTGCCGATGTGTTTTCCAGAGTAAAGCGGACTTTCCCAACACCACCGCGATAGAGAGTGTCGGTTTCCAGATCCAAGCGCAACGCCGCATCCCCAACGAGAACCTGATCGGCGGTATTAATAAATATCGTCTCTCCTGGAAGCGGGGATTGTTCCAGACGCAATTGAATATCACTGAGAGTATCCAACTTGTCGTAACCACCGACAATTATAGGAATTTCTACCAGCCCACCTGCAGCCACACTAAAGGCTACAGACTGGTGCTCTCGGACCGTTCCATTATCATTAACAGTCGCAAAGAGTTTGACACCGTTAATATCGCCACTACCGCGATTTTGTACGCGGAAACGCACCTCATTCATCACACCGCGCTTAATGGCTGACTCACCTTCCTGCGATTCCACCACTTCCACTGAGAGTGCCGGTAATAACAAGCTGTGGCCAATACTTGTAGCTCCCAGGCTATCTTCAGCCACTACGGTGTAGCGTCGTTCAGCATTTACACCCTGCTCCGCCGCACTGAAGTCACTATCTACAAAACTCGTAGGATTGCCACTATGGGAAATTAATCCACTGGTGATTTCCTGCAGACTTCCCTCTTCTCCAACATAAACTCGATAGCCAGAAATTGCGGTACCAGTGTGATTCCACTGCAATTGGGGATTGCCATTGGCGTTTACCTGAATACTCAAGTCGGAGACCGGTAAAAGACCAAAATTGAGATAGGCCGTCACACTGGGAGCAGATTCATTACCCGCCTCATCCAAGGCGGTAATCACATAGGCATGCTCACTTTCACTGGGTATATTATCCAAGGCAATGGTATCGGGGATGTCCGTTTGCAGGGGACCTACCGATTGCAGAGTTTCCTGAGTAGCATTTTCCCCTTCAGCCAACGCCAATCGATAGAGGTTATAAGTCAGTGTTTCTCCATTTTCGGAGCCACCCTCAATGTCGACACTGGGGGCCTGCCAAGTAGCAACGATACCTGCCCCATTTAACTCCAGTGCCAGCTCCGTTGGCGCTGCCGGTGGAATGCTATCGGCACCCACTTTGACAGGTACGCTCATTGAACTCACTGCGATCTGGTCGTTACTACGACGTTCACTGGCAATACCGTAATAGTAGTTACCATCAGTGGGCAGCGTATCCTGAGTACTCGTTTCAGAAAGACGCAAAACTTCCGTAAAGTCTGCATCTCCTTCTGCCTTGCGGTACAAAACATAACGAGCATCTTCAACAGAGTCCCACTGTAGCGCTACCTCACCGCCAGGTAATGCAGTAGCTTGCAAACTCTGCGGAATTTCAAGAGGTGGTAAGTCACCCTGATAAACCTGGAAGTAGTTTGTCACTCGAATTTTATCGCTCTGGTTCTCCAGATCATCCTCTGCCAGGAAACTAAAGCGCAGCGTATCTACAGTGGGATTGCCCTCCTCGTCCTGGCCGGCAGAGGCTGGCAGGGTAAAGCTGCCCACCCACAGTGGCTGTCCTTGAGTAGACTGGGCGTCGCGATTAAGGATAATTCCAGATTCCAATCCGGGCACTACGGTGTTGCCCACCAGTGGTAGCAGCTCAGGCATTGCCCCAGCTTTAACTTCATCACTCAGCTGCAATATCACTTCCACTTGCAAACCATCCTGCTCGTGGACTTTTAAGGGCTCTCCAGGATTTAGTGTAAGAGCAATAACTTCAGGGCCCTCGGCATCAATCAACAGGCTGGTACCCTGTTCAATAACGGTCCCGCGATTACCCACATTATCGTGGGCAGACATTACTGCATAAGCAGTACCTGACATCATGCCCGGCTCGATAATAAAGCTACCGGTATATAGAGTGTCATCGCTGTAGTCTTTACTGAGTTCTACTGCGACAGGCACACCACCATCTGGCGCCATAGCAAAATAGGGTTGATTGCGTAATGGCTCATCAAATTGCACGGTTACTTCCACCGTACCGGGCCCATGGCGACCACTAGCGCTATCCACCAAGCCGTTTGTCTGGTAGCTCACTTGCAGCGCATGGGGGCCTTCACTATCTGCTTTTGCTTCTACCAAACTGGATAGACTGCCCTCAGTAGCCGCTTCATTAACCGCAGTGATAGCATAAAAGTATTCGCCATCCTCT
Organism: Microbulbifer sp. VAAF005; assembly: GCF_030012985.1. Classification (NCBI taxonomy): domain Bacteria; kingdom Pseudomonadati; phylum Pseudomonadota; class Gammaproteobacteria; order Cellvibrionales; family Microbulbiferaceae; genus Microbulbifer; species Microbulbifer sp. VAAF005. The sequence goes on from NZ_CP120233.1 coordinate 2,019,245, forward strand.
GTCGGTAAGTCACTGTATTTCAATTCGGCTAATAGCTGTGTATTAATCCGTTCTGCTTCAAGTACCGAGGTAAATTCAGCATTGGAACGATAAACGTTATAGCCCGCTATTTGGTTATTGCTGTCATCACTGCTTACTGCGTCCCAGGAAAGGGAGATCTGGCCCAGCTCTCGCTCTATCACCGTCACGTTACTTGGCGCGTCGGGGATGTCGGTATCCAGGTTAACTTTACGCACATCACTTTGGGCACCATACCCTCCACGACCTGGGTATTCAGCCGCTACCGTAATTGAGTTTTCACCTTCTTGCAGAGAAACATCTACCTGGAAGTTGCCGTAATTATCGACAGTATCGGAATTACCGGTAGGTACACCCTCAAGATAAACCTGAACTTGGGTTTGTTTTTCAGCAGTACCATAAATTGTTACCTGCTCGCTGTTAGTTAACCAGCCTTCAGATGGACTAGTAATTTGCGGGGCAGTAGGTGCAGCCAGGGCCACACTAAATTGATACTGCTCAATTATTACATTTTCCCAAATATCATAAATCTTTACGGTTAACCCATGATCACCATCAGCTAAATTAAGCAGCGCAATATCATGGGTGAAGACATTGGTTATGGCTGTGTACTCTGTCCCTTCCAACTTGCCATCCAAGTAGAACTCAACACGGGCAACTCCAGAATCGTCAGTTGCCGTGATTTTAAAATTACCATCCTGCGATAATTCCGGTGCAGCGTTTAGATCCAAAACCTGACCACCCTGCTGGTACTCCGCAACACTAATTACTGGTCCGTCGGTATCTGCTACGGGGGTTACCGCAACCGGTGTCACCAGTTGTTCAGAGCCATTGGAATTATTCACCGATACCACTGCCACATAATAGGTCTTGTCATTTTCCAAACCAGCCATAGACCAGCTGTGCTCAGTATCAGATTCACTCCCTTTACTGCGCAGTGATTGATAATGCAAACCCGAAATACTACTGAAAGTATTTTCTTCTACATATACAGCATAATTTTTTAAAAGCGAATATGGGGAAACACTGGACCACTGAAGATCAATTCGGTTGCTCTTCGCCTCAACAGTGACCGATGACGGATTAGGCAATAGGGTAGTACCGGAATCGGTAATACCGCTGGAGGTGTTACCATCATTATCGTAAACGTAAACACGTAACGGATATGAAGTAGCCGCACTTAAACCAGTAACTTGATATTGAACCAGTGCCTGGGGATCAGCCAAAGACGACAGTGGAATATCATCCACTCGATCACTCTCAGTAAATGCCACACGGTAGCCCGCCAAATCTTCGGCAGAATTAGCAGAAGAATTCCAGCTCAGCATCAGGTTATCTGCACCTGGTGTCACAACTAAATTAGTAATTTCATCTGGAGCAACGGTATCTACCGGTGTCACTGCAATAGAACTTACCGATGGATTAAATAATCCCTGGGAATCATAAGCCACAACAGCAAAATGCATCGCCGTTCCGCGTGGCAACCCCTCAACCCGATACAACTTAGATCCCTGCGCTACCGTAGCTACCGGGGTTTTACTGGCGATATCAGTAAAGATTGCTGCACTTTGATAGATTCGATACTCAGCTATGTCATTGCCATTATCGAACTCGTTATAGTTGCTCCAATCCAGGGTCACCTCAGTACCACTACCGTTGGGGTCAATTACCGGGCTTACTACCCCGGGAGGAGTATTATCATAACGAATCTGTGCAACTGATGGATCACTAACATTTCCTGCAGCGTCGCGTACCGTAAATGAAATTTCATTATCCCCTTGCAAAAGAGCAACTTGGGTACTCCAGCTGGTGCTAGATGAGTTAACAACGGTCAGGTTGCCATTCACCAATATCGCACTATCCGCTTCTTTAGTACCGGAAAATGCTTGAGCATTAACGGTAGTAACCTGCGGATATGCATCCAATACTGGTGCCACTGGCGGCGTGTAGTCCAGGGTAAAAGTATAAGTACGCTGTGAAGAAGTATTACCTAACTTATCAGCTACTTGAGCAGTAATCTCATAATCACCATCAATAAATGGTGCTTGGGGAGTAAATTGAACCTGACCATCAAAGAGGTCAATAGAACCAGATAGGGATACGCCATTGCGCTTTACCTCTAACCGGCTATTTTCCACGTCTATCCCGCTACCTTCCTCTGTTACAACAAGAGTTATATATGGAGGAGCTATATTATTACTGCCTGTAGGATTGACCCCGGTAATATTCGGTGCCTTACTATCTACATTAAAAATCAGTGACACTGGATCGGATAGATTACCGCTCAGGTCTTTAGCTCTAACCTCAACTGTGGATTGACCCTCTGGTGCATAATATTTTCCACTCCAAGAACCAGTCCCGTTAGCAGCAATCTCAGTCTCACCAATAGTGATTGCAGTATTATCTTCTCTGTTACCTGATAAAGTTACCCAGCGACTATTCGAACTGATCACTACTGGTGAAATAGGTTGGTCAAGAACGAGGGCCCGAGGAGAGGTTACATCAAGGATAATCGTAGCAGTAAAACGGTCATCCTCTGCTTCTTGCTCAACACCATCCTGATCCTGGTCCATGCCTAAACCGTTAGAACCAAAGATATCGGGACCAACAGAAAGGGTATAAGCTCCTTCGACCAGGGTCTTTTCAAAATCAACTTGATAGCGAATATCGTCAATAGATGTAATAGCTGTTGCAGCTATAGAATTGTTATCACTATCCAGAAGCTGAATATCGTTGAGATCAAGCGTATCAGTATCAATTCCAATACTAAACTGGACAGTGGCACTTGAAATAAGCTCACCGTAATAGCCACTTGGGGTTATTGAGCGAACTCGAGGAGCTGCTGTTTTTTGTGCGATATGGACAGTGCCCGGTTCTCCTGCGACTCCTGAACCATACACACCACCACTATTGGCGCTAACTCTGGAATCAATATCTCCTTCAAGGGACTCATAATAAATAGCAATTCTGCCACCACCTCCAGCTCCTGCGTATCTACCGGTACCACCATTTGCAAATATTCCACTATTATCGCCAAGCAGTAATTCACTAGTATCTATCCACAAAGAGCCACCACTCCCGCCACCTAGATAACTATAATTACCTGCTCCATTGGCGTATATATTACCATCAAGCTCTAACTTCTCTGTAACAAGTTTTAAAGCACCACCACCTCTTGAACCCTCTATATCTTCATTCTGATATCTTCCACCAACACCGAAATCAAGTGGAGAGGTTGCGCTTCCATATACAGAGTTTGTACTACCGCCTGATAATAACCCCCCTAGGCCACCATAACTTCCACCAGATTTAGCAGTTACATCATCTGTGGGTAATAACCCTTTACCACCAACACTTATACGGGAATCTTCACTTACAAAAATATCTCCAGCCGTTAACACAATACCGGATACAAATTCTTCAGATGCTACAGGTGTAGAAAGTCTGCCATTATTTTGGATGATAACCGAGTCAAACTCGTAGTCACGGGGTAACTCTAGTGTTAACCCATCAACTATAAGAAGATCATTGGCAACAGAAAATTCACCGCCTGCTTGCAGAAGGGCATTCGCATATCCATTCCCGGAGATTACCCCTTCTAGGTGACTCCCAACCGGAATGAAGCCAATTGCATTATGGATACGAATCGGGATATCACCATAACCAGAAATCGGGAAGGGTGAATAAATATCATCATCGGAGTGGTTAGATATTAGAAGTGTAGCGTTATTATTAGGTAGGGAGCCATCATAAAGATACACCGTCCCAGGTGCGCCATATGCAGTGGTTGTACTACCATTACTGCTGCCTGCTTTGGCAGAAATATTTGAAAACGGGTCAAACCCACTTAGAGAATCATAATAAACGGCGATTCTACCACCACCACCAGAAGCCGCTGACCAACCTCGGCCACCCATTGCTTCAATTAGTGTTTTACTACCGCCAATAATTTCCTTTGCATCAATCCAGATTGATCCACCACTTCCAGCACCAATATACTGTCCGGGATATGCACCATTCGATAGAACCTCACCGTATAGTTCAAATCGATTTTCTGCCACAAGCTTGATAGCACCACCGCCACGACTCCAGGTCCCATCTGAATCACCACCATGACCTCCACGCCCAAAATCCAATGGCGCTGCATAAGAACCATAAGTTTCACCAGTCGTTCCTGAAGATGGATCTAAGCCACCAATCCCTCCGTAACTACCTCCAGACTTCCAGTGATTACCTTCAACAGGACCAAATCCTCTATAGCTGACATCGATAAGTGAGGAAGAATCAATATAGAAGTTATTTGCAGAAACGGTTAAAGCTTCAGTAATTTCATCAGAAGCCCAGCCAGTGGTTAATCTGCCAGAATTCTTTATTAAAACCCCATTAAATTGGTGGTCTTGATTTAGCTGAAGAGAAAAACCATCGATGACAAGATTATCATCTTCAACATTTAAATCTCCTTCAGCTACAACGTATACATTTTCATGCCCATTCCCAAATATGGGGCTATTAATTTTTACCCCATCTTCTATATAGACACGCACATTGTTTAGGGACAATGGAGTATTAACATCTTCTGATATGCGATATACCCCATCGCTGGCGGAGTCTCCATTTCCAGCAATTTGTAGAGTTGCATTGTCATCAACTGCAGATTTATCATACAGATACACAGTGCCTGGATTCCCTGAGACTGTCATATTACCGCAGCCATCCCCCGGTGGAGCCGAGACCTGATCATTCAAGTTAATACCAGTAACCGACTCATAGTAAATAGCAATTCTACCACCACCCCCGCCTGCAGCATTTCTACCACCAGCTCCAGATGCTTCAATCTTAGTATTGCTATTACCAATCAGCTCACCAGCATCAACCCAAATTGATCCGCCGCTTCCACCACCAGCAGTATTGGAGCCTGAACAGCCGCCGTTTGCCAAGACATCTCCATATAAATAGAACTTATCTTGAACAACTAGCTTTATTGCCCCGCCCGAGTATGTATACCAACTAATTCCCTCTTCTGGATATCCCCCTGTTCCAAAGTCAGAAGGCCCGGTAATTGACCCATAAATTGAGTTGGTGGTTCCAGAGTCAGGATCTACGCCCCCTAATCCGCCATAACTACCACCAGACTTATAATGTGCGTCTTTAACTGTTCCCCATCTACCTTTATAAGTCACATCAATTGAAGAAGAGGAGCTTACATAGAACTCATTTGCAGTAATTGTGATTCCAGATGTAAATGACTCGCTTGGCCTTGGAGTAGTTAATTTGGCCGAATTGACGAGCCGAACGGACTCAAATATATAGTCTCGGCTTACCTCAAAAGTAAACCCATCAATCACTAGCTTATTATCAGAAACGGTAAAATCACCTTCTGCGACTATATACACATCGTCACTGCCAGTTCCTTCAATTGATGCATTAATATATACACCATCCTCAATTACGACACGCACATCATCCAGCAGAAGAGGTGTTTTTAATTCATCATCAATATAAAAAGATTCATAAGAAGTAGAATCTGATGCATTTGAAACTACTAAATATTCAGTATTGGGCTCTGCAGATTTGTCAAGCAAATATAAAGTTCCTGGTCCACCAAGAGCACTACCCGAAGTACCCGCTTGCGTATTTACATACGACTTTGATTTTGGATCAAATCCTGTTATGGATTCATAGATCAATGCGATTCGACCGCCTCCACCAGACCCGCTATTCGACCCATTTGCTCCATTTGCTTGGATATCGGTATTTGTCCCACCCACTAGTTCAAGCGCTTCAAGCCAAATAGAGCCTCCACTTCCACCGCCTACATTAGCCTTATAACCGCCATTTGCTAATACATCACCATAAACTTCAATTTTACCTTCAGCTACTAAGCTAACAGCTCCACCACCTCGAGTACCTGCAACTGTTGCATCTGCCCCATACCCGCCAGTTCCAAAATTACTCGGTTCTTTAAAATTGCCGTAAATAGGATCATTCGTCCCTGACGAAGGATCTCGTCCACCTAAGCCACCAAAGCTCCCGCCTGACTTCCAATGCTCCCCTGAAGTAGCAAGATATCCTCTATCACTTACATCAATTTTTGAATTTGAAGCTACAAAGATATTTTTGGCAGAAATAGATAAGGGTAGTATGTCATTTTGAGCATAATCATGCGATACAGATGAACCATTCAGAACAGCAAAATCAGAGCTCAACTCAATAGGAAAATTAACAATCAACTCGAAACCATCAACTATAAAGTCGCTGTCTCCAAAAGAAATATTTTCACCCAGGTAAAATCTAGAGTTATTATTTCCGCGCACTGAAATTCCTGTTAGACTTACATCATCAAGTACCTCAACACTTGAATTCCGTAAGAATAAATCAGATTCCATCACCCCAGACAATATGAACTGTTCATAATTCATTGATCCATTGTCGATCAGTAATAGACCAACTGATTCCGGATCATTTGTTGAGTCATATTCATCTAAATGAACATACAATTCGATATTATCAAAATGGCCATTAGCAGCTACTCCTGAGTTTCGGACACTATGTACCACCAGCCTTAAGGAAACAGCACCTTCAGGTACTTTAGCAATGTGACGCCTTGATTCCCAAGCGCCATTTATGGGTGAACTCAATCCACTTTCGCTACTAGATATTAGATTGTTTTCTATATCAAGAAATTCAAAAATTAGCTGCCCATCATCAGAGCCATCATAGGATGATTGTAGCCAACTGGCTGATATTGAGACCTTACCGCCTGATATTTCCTGCTGGCTTACAGAAGTCTCTAAGATATTTATAATCTGGTGGAATTTAGATTCTGCTGTATCACTTCCACCATATAAATAGTAAGAGCCCCCCAGTTCAGCAGGAGATGGATCTGATGACCTAGTTGATGTGGGACTACCACTTTCAATCACCCAATCTGACAGATTCCCGTATTCTGCATTACCATTCTTCAGATATAACCTAGCCAAAGAACCATTTTGAAGAAAAATACTACCGGGCCCACCACCAATCTTACCCGCACCGCCTTTTGCGGAGCTATTATTTATAAACTCGTAACTGCTATCTAACCCATAGTAGATTGCTATGCGGCCACCACTACCGCCATTCGCTTGAGATGTATTTCCTTTACCTCCATCAGCATTAATAGTGCCGCTACCATGAATTTCATTTGCACTAATAAAGATAGAACCACCAGAACCACCGCCAAAGTAACCACCATTTACAGCGCTAGTAATTGAAGCCCCATTGGCAAGGATGCTTCCATTTAAAATAATTTTCTGCGCACTCAGTGAAACGGCGCCACCACCTCTAACTCCCTTAGCCACTTCAAGAGTATGGCTGCCACCACTGCCATTTGATAGTGGCTTACGGAAGTCCCCATAGGGATCTTGCCCTCTTCCTCCACCATAACTTGCATAGGCTCCGCCACATCCTAAGCAGTTATCAACTACTGGTAGGTTCCCGGTGTAGGAAACATCGATCTTTGATGTTGAATCAATATTTATTGTATCAGTTACTAATAACTCTAAATTGGAAAAAGACTCTTCAGAGTAAGTGATAACTGAACCATTTTCCATTGTGATATTTGAAAATGTATGACTTCCACCTAGATGTAGTACAACTCCGTCAATAGCAAGGTTACCATCAGGTACTGAGAAATTATTCTCAGGAATTACAATTGCATTTCCACTATTACTGCCAGAAATAGGCACATCTATATTAGTACCATCTTCTATTAATACATTTGTATCTTCTATATATAACGGTATATTCCAGGTTCCAGATATGTAATAGGGCTCAGCATCTTCAGCTGTATCATGATTGATAATCTGAACAACTTCGCTACTCTCAAGTGACTGGCTTGACAGGTAAACTGTACCTGGTCCACCTAATCCACTTGCATTTCCTGTATCTAGCCCACCAAACGCGGCAATCTGCTTTGTGGTGTCTATTCCAGAAATGTCTTGATAATAAATTGCAATTCTACCACCGGATCCTGATGCAGCTTCATTTCCCTCTCCCCCGTTGGCACTAATTGCACTTCCACTATCTCCAATTAACGCATTTGTTTCTATCCAAATGCTTCCGCCACTTCCTCCACCTACGCCTACTTCATATGTACCGTTGGCGTAAACCCCTCCATACAGTTCAAAGGTATCAGTTGCGATTATCTTAACAGCGCCTCCCCCTACTCCCTGGCTCTGAAATATCTGCCCCGTAACCTCCAACACCAAAGTCAGTTGGTGATTTCAAGCTCCCAAATGTAGTATTCGAAGAGCCAGATAATGGATCTTTACCTCCTGCTCCCCCAAAACTTCCACCAGATTTCCAGTGACCGCCTTCCAATGGAGGCAACCCCGTGCCACTCATATCTATTTTTGCGGTTGGAGCTACATATATAGTAGATGCCTCAATTAATCTCTGGGAAGATCCACTATTAGCAAGAGAGGAGGTAATAACACTATTACCTTGCACTGAAATATGCCCAGAGCTAGACAATATCCCCGAGAGCTTAAGCAAGTATCCATCTACTATAAAATTATCTGAAGTTAACCTGGTTGTTTCAGGTATAACCAGTCGAGAATTGCCAATACCTCTTATGTCAAAACTTTTCGTATTCCATTCGCCATCCAACTCTACGGATGCATTTCTTATAACTAAATTATTATCCAAATAACCTGATACAAAAAACTTCTCTACATACTCATCTGAACTAAAATTATCTATAATAATTTGATCAGAAGAAAAGCTACCAGCGTCATCTATACTTGAACCATCCAATAGCTTAAGTTCAAAGTTATCAAAGTAGCCGTCACTATTACTCCCTGCCTTACGAGATGAATGGACTACCAGATCTACAGATCTCGCACCACTAGGTACATTTATATTAAATATCCGATCTTCCCAGGTTTTTTCAGCCGTGTCGGTCAGACCGCTAGATTCTTCAATAATCGTACCGCCTGACTCATTTAGAAAGCGTAAGATTATCTGACCTTCATCATTCCCCTCATCCCATGCGGATTGAATCCAACTAGCATTTATACTAATTTTCCCATCATCAATTTTTTGTTCAAGATTACTATCGGCGTCAAAATCTATATTTTGATAAAACTTAGACTCTGCAACATTCGCACCACCGTAAAAATAGTAAGCTCCACCCAGGCTCACATGGGGGTCAGGGCCTCCGCTTCTTAATGCTGGAGCACCTTCTTCAACAACCCAGGGGGCGAGGGTTCCATTTTCAGCATTATGGTTTTTTATCTCTAACTTTTTTACTCCATCTTCGGACAAGAAAATTGTTCCTGGACCACCCGCAAGCCTACCATCACCACCAACAGCAAATATTCGATTCGAAATATCAAATTCATTTGAAGATTGGTAATGAAGTGCTACTCGCCCTCCACTTCCTCCATCAGAATATCCTGTATTGCCCTGGCCACCACTAGCACTGATACTACCGCTCCCTGATATTACATTAATGCTAAGTAAAACTGCTCCTCCCGATCCGCCACCAAAATAGCCGCTATCACTATTTCCTATTATTGACTGACCATTAGCATCTATACTTCCATCAAGTAGCAGACTTTGAGCTTGAATCTGTACTGCACCACCACCACGAGTTCCGCCCATTCCATCCGAAGAGTGATTGCCACCACTTCCCAAGCTCTTAGGATTTACATAGTCACCATAAGGCTCTTGACCTCGTCCACCACCGTAACTGGCGTGGGCTCCACCACAGCCAGAACAATTTAGCTGTGTCGACAATGTACCTCGGGCGCTCACATCAATTTTTGATCCGCTTTGGATTTCAATATCGCCATTTATTGTTAGCGATAATAACTCTACAGGTGATATCGAATGAGTTAGAGTTGCATTATTCTCCAAAATCAAACTCGAAAATGTATGCGCTCCATCTATGGTTAAAATTGCTCCATCAATTCGTATATGCCTGCCATCCAACGATTTATCTTCAGGCGTTATCTGGGAATCGCTACTAATTGTAATGGTTTCAATCTCAGTACTACTGACATCTCCACTACTCTGTAAAGTACTTGTATCAGCTGTATATGCCAACTCTCCCAAAAAAATAGTAGCTAAAATACATACCGCAGATAGATAACTCTTCACAGTTCCCCCAGGTATTCAGCAACGCACTGAATTAAACATCACTTTGTTTTTAAAATAACAAAATATGAGAAGCTCCATCCGCTTCCCATATAAATCCCTTTTTACTTCATCTGTACTATTAATCGTCTATCATAAGTCAAGAACCTATGACTATTTTCCAAGCGCGAGTACTTATCGAAGTTATAAAATGCAACATAAGAGCCGTAGCCGGCATTCAGTATATTGTTCTGCGGATCAGCAATTTCCCACTGATCATTAGCCTTATATTCAGCCCAGTTGTGATAATTTTCAGCAAATAAGCGGCCTGAACTATCAACAGTGAATCCCCCAACCATACGGGCTGGAATATTTGAAGATCGAGTTAACGCAACAAAGGCCGACGCGAATTCGGTGCAGTCTCCTTGCCGAGCTGTTACTGCGTAGCTTGCTCCTCGGTCTTCGGCAACATAGCCGATATCTCTGATATTGTGATAAAGCCAACTACTAATGTTCTTTGGATTACCATTGAGCTTAGAGGCTAGAGAGACTATTTCTGGTGCATTTGTTTCAATTCCCGGCTCACTGCCAAGGTAGCGTGGGTCTTCCAAAGTAGATGGTTGAGGTTTATCGGCCAGCTTTACTACAGCGGTTATATTGACAACCTGGCTGGAAAAGGGAGGCAAACCAGGCAATTCAAATAACAACGCCTGGTTACCTGACTGGTCTATTTTTAACTCAAATGGAAAGTTAGCGTTAATAGATTCCGTTTTTTGATAGGAATTTTGCTCTACCGGTGCAAACGCACTGAAAACGGGGCTCGCTATATATCGATTCGACCGATTACTAACTTCAAAACTATAACGTATGGTTTGGGTAGTTTTATATATTGCATCATTTGGTTCAACTTGCTTATATACCCAAAAGCAAGCAAATACTATCGCTCCCAGTAAACAGGCGAGCAGACTAAAATTAACTTGGTACTTCTTATCTTGCACAGCCCGGCATCCCATCCACTCCCGCTCGTTTAGCTGCACCTAATGCACTATTCCTTACGGCATTCTTTAAAGCACTTAATCCACCGGCAATAACAAAAGCCTCACCTTTAAAGCCTAGTTTTAACTTTTTTGCTATACGTTGTTCTTGCCCATCTTCCGCAACAACAAATATTGGCAAGTAGCCATTTAGTGAATAACTAATAAATGCACTGCGTATTCTGGTATTCAGGTCTTCATCTACCTGGTGAGGTACAACTGAGATTCCCATATTTACTAGCTCTTCACCAATACTGGGAGTAGCTGCAAGAGTAACTGCGCCAAAGTGACTGAACTCAACCAAATAATCACTCGCAGACACTATGGTGGTCTTCGCTTGAGACAACTCTTCGGGTCTCTTGCCAATCAGTACTTTTGGCTTTTCAAAACCTGAACTCACAAGCTCCTGACATAGCTTTGCCAAGGAGTGCCTCTTGTGGGGTTCCGAAAAAACTAGAATGGCCTTGGATTTAAGGAATTTCTTAGTCTTAACTCTAGAAGTAGTAATTGAAAGGATATCTTGGGGTACATTTTGATCAGGTAAATTTTCAGATACATCAATCAACAAAAACTGATCAAGCGTACCAGTTAACTCTTCACTGCGAGTAAAACACAATTCAGACGTGTTTTTAGCAACCCCATAAATTCCGGTAAACGACTGACGGTCGGGTAGGGATATGCAACGATGATGATCATCTGCAGACTCATCTACAGCCATTGCTAATTGACTACCGAAGAAAAATATCAGTAATCCAATCAGCTGGATTCCTAATCTATAACATCCTGTCAAGGTTAATCGCCCGTACTATCCAGCCCCATAAAGCCATAATGAGACTAACTACTCAAATTGGCACGCATGATAATAACTATCTAAAACAGTCGTCAACCTTAATAAAATTTTTTAATTTTTTATGTGTAGATAGCTTTTTGGCACAAAATTTACTAAACACAAGAATGTCACGAACATTTTTTTGTGCTAAAAGTCAAACAGGCGTGACAGGCAGCTTAAGCTACCCTGAAACCTGAACTGAATTTAGAGGCGGGGCATCTCATCCAAGTTAACCTGCAAGCATGAAGCAATCAAATTTCTCTTGCAGAAGTTATAACCCGTCAAAGTACTGAACAGCCCTTCTTTGCCCAATAAACACAAAGTAGTCTCTTCCAAGGTCAGCCCCTGTTGTTTCAACTTCTGTGCCTCTCCGGATAGATTAAGCAGGTACTCATATTTTTTATTCAACTGCTGCCAGCCATCCTCTACCACACCTCTATGAGGACAGAGGATAACGTCAAATGAATGATCCAGGACCCCTTTAATACTTTTCATCAATGTAGGGACATCTTCATCAATACGCAGGAACTTCAAGTAGTTGGCAATAAATAAATCAGCACTAAACAGCCAACCACGCTCAGGCAATAAATAGCAGGTCATATCCTTTGCATGCCCGGGGCTAAATACTGGCACCACTTTTTCTTCACCAATGTAGACCTCCTCTGGAAGAGGTGCCACCTCAGCTTTTCCGGCAGTTCCCCAGAACAACTTTTGCATGGGGGAATTCGGAAGCCTTTTTTTAATATACCAATGGTCAAATTGGGAGCAACCGCTTGTACACCGGTAAGTTTCTGGATAGCGCCGGCATTGCCACTATGGTCTTCGTGGTGATGAGTCAGCAATAACTGCTTTAGCGGTGCGCTTTGTATAAACGGCTTGACATACTTCCACTGATTGCTGGGACCTGTATCAATTACGGTTCCATTGAGGCGATAAACAACAAAGGTTGTATTAACACCCATATTGACTCGGCCGACGCGAATAGCATCTAAGCCTTGATAATTAAAGGTTTCACGTACTGGCATAGCTGTGCCCTTGGATAGCTAGGCGTTATTTTTAGGCGAATGCCGTATCTTGGGGAATTGTATTTCCCATGAAAATGAATGACATATCCGTTCCGAATCCTAGACAGTTACGGAGGAAACACATCCTGACTTACTGCAGAATACTGAAACTAGCTGATCGAGGGTTATTCCAGTGCCACCACTTCTATTCCTATATCGGTGTAACGCCAACGCAAATTGAATTCACACAATTGCATGCCATAAATGCGCTGAGGATCTGTCTTTTGGTATGCCGGTCTTGGATCCTGGGATAACACCTGTTCAATTAAACGGGGGAGATCGGTACCCCAGTTATCGCGGTAGTCCTTGGCTTTATTCAGAACTGGCTCGGGGATAGCAACGGGAATTTGCACTGGAGCTGCGTCGGCAAGTTCACTTTGCGCATGCGTTAACGCATCCGCATAGGGAACATAGGGTTTAATATCCAATACCGGCGTACCATCGACCAAATCTGCCCCAGCAACTATCAACTCCACTTTAGGAGAGGTGCGTACTTCCAGAAGTCGAACTACTGACAGCCCGATATTATTGGGGCGAAAAGGCGAGCGAGTGGCGAGGACACCCAGTTTCTTATTGCCGCCCAAACGGGGCGGGCGCACTTTAGCTGACCACTGCCCAGCGGCTTGGTGAAATTGGAACACTACCCAGATATGGCTATTTTGCTCCAGACCGGCAACTGCATCTGGCGTATCCAGGGGAGGTAACAACGCAATACTGGCGCGACTGGCATCCGCCAATAGTGGCTGGCGGGGCACTCCAAACTTTTCTCCAAAGCAGGAATGCACCCGCGCAATAGGCTCTACAACCATTTAAAATCCAACACTTTATAAGGAAGCCTCTAAATAACTCCGTAATACCTCTGCGGGTCTTGAAGGCCCGCCCTTCGGGGCTTGCAGAGCGATTCACACTCCGCGTTGCGACTTCTTGAAAGGTCTAGACATTCCTGCGAAGCCGCGCCTTGATTGTGAGCCGCTCTGTAAGCCAGAAACATCACAGAGTTATTCCGAGGCTCCTAAACTACTTATCAATACCGCCGACACACAGATATTTTATTTCCAGGTAATCCTCAATACCGTACTTTGAGCCCTCGCGTCCCTGTCCGGATTCTTTTACACCGCCAAAGGGTGCCATTTCGTTGGAAATAATACCCTCATTGATACCGACCAAACCGTATTCAAGCCCCTCTGCAACACGCCAAATACGACCGATATCCCTGGAGTAAAAATAAGAAGCCAGACCAAATTCCGTATCATTGGCCATTTTAATGACTTCCTCTTCAGAGGAGAATTTATATAGCGGAGCTACCGGACCGAAGATCTCTTCTTTGAACAGGTTCATTTGATCGGTGGCCCCACCCAATACTACGGGAGAATAAAAGCATTCCCCCATAGTACTGGGACCACCAGCAACTAGAGTTTGCGCGCCTTTTTGCAGCGCATCTTCCACCAGAGATTCCGTTTTCTTCACTGCTTTGGTGGTAATCATAGGGCCCATATCGACAGCGCTATCAAAACCACTGCCCATGGAAAGCTGGTTTACCGCGGCGGAAAATTTCTGTGCAAATTCATCATAAACACCTTCTTGCACGAAAATGCGATTGGCGCATACACAGGTTTGACCGGCATTGCGATATTTACAAACAATTGCGCCCTTTACGGCTTCGCCAATGTCAGCATCATCAAAAACAATAAATGGGGCATTACCGCCCAACTCCATAGAGGTTTTTTTCATGGTTGCTGCACACTGGGCTTGCAGCAATTTTCCGACAGCGGTAGAACCGGTAAAAGTAAATTTCCGCACTAAGGGATTGGCCGTCATTTCTGCGCCAATCTCCGGTGCCTTATCCCCTGCGACAATATTAAAAACACCTGGGGGAATTCCCGCTTCCTCAGCGAGAACTGCGAGAGCCAGTGCGGATAGAGGTGTTTCGGAGGCGGGCTTGGCAATAAATGGACAGCCTGCGGCAATAGCGGGAGCCATTTTGCGTGCGATCATAGCGCTGGGAAAATTCCATGGCGTTACAGAACAGGTCACACCAATCGACTGCTTGATAACCAAGAGCCGTTTATCACTGGAAGGCGGGCTAATAACATCCCCGTAGACGCGCTTGGCTTCTTCCGAAAACCATTCGACATAATTAGCACCATACACAATTTCGGTACGGGACTCTGTCAGTGGCTTGCCTTGCTCTGCGGTCAAAATAATGGCTAGATCATCGGCGTTAGCAATTATCAGCTCATACCAGCGCCTGAGTATTTTCGCTCTTTCTTTTACCGGAGTATCGCGCCAGGCAGGCCAGGCTTTATCAGCAGCTTCTATAGCACGGCGAGTCTCATCTGCCCCCAAGTTGGCGATACTGGCAACCGCCTTGCCAGTTGCCGGGTCCAACACATCGAAGGTATCGCCAGAATCAGCGTCAATCCACTGGCCATTGATATAGGACTGGTTGCGCAGCAATGCAGGATTCTTCAGCTTCAACATCGTATTCTCCTTGTGGTTTCTTCCCTGGCCCCGTCAAAAACGGGATCACTGGTACGATAGAAATCCCACAATGCCATTCCACTGTGGGTTAAGGCTGTAGAAGCTGGAGTGGTGCGCAAACCGGCAGTATCCCTTGCCGGCTTACAGGTAACCTAAGTTACCGCCTCTTATTTTTTCTTCTTTTTAACAAACTTCATCAGGCGGCGTTTCTTGGCCTTCTGGCGGTCACTCAGCTTGTTCTTTTTGTCCGCGTAGGGGTTAGCGCTGGTGCGGAACTCAATTTTTACCGGAGTACCGTGCAAATCCAGAGCCTTGCGGAAAGTCTTCTCCAGGTAACGCACATAATGTGCCGGTACCTGCTCAGTCTGGTTACCGTGGATCACAATAACCGGCGGATTTTGTCCACCGGCGTGAGCGTAGCGCAATTTGATACGATGTCCGTGCACCAAAGGTGGTTGGTGCTCACTTACCGCCCACTCCAGAATACGAGTGAGGTGATTAGTGGACAGTTTGTCTGTAGCGCTCTGGTAAGCACCCTCAATGGACTCGTACAGATGCCCAACACCGGTGCCATGCAGTGCAGAAATAAAGTGCACATCAGCAAAGTCCACAAAGCGCAGGCGGCGCTCCAACTCGGCTTTCACATAGTCGCGATGATCCGCTTCCAGCCCATCCCACTTGTTCAGAGCAACTACCAGCGCGCGTCCCGCCTGTACTACGCTGCCCATCAGGTGCATATCCTGGTCCACCAGGCCTTCGCGGGCATCGATCACCAGCACCACCACGTTGGCATCTTCCACCGCCTGCAAGGTTTTGACGATAGAGAACTTCTCCACCGATTCCTTGATATTTTTCCGGCGGCGAATACCCGCAGTATCGATCAGGGTGTAAGGCTTTTCGTCGCGTTCATAATTGATATAGACGCTATCGCGGGTTGTGCCGGGCTGATCGTAGACAACAACCCGGTCCTCACCCAAGAGGCGGTTAACCAGGGTGGATTTACCCACATTGGGGCGGCCCACAATGGCAATCTTGATTCCGGTCGCTTCTTCGGCTTCCTCTTCAACCTCCTGCTCGGGCAGGTCCTCGATAACCCGCTGCATCAGGGAGCGAACACCGCGCCCGTGGGTAGCAGTCGTCGGGAAAAGCTCACCAATACCCAACTCATAGAAAGGTGCCAGGGCAATATCCGGGTTTACCCCATCAACTTTGTTGGCCACCAGGAAAGTGGGCTTGGAGCGGGTGCGCAAGCGTTCGGCAATCATCTCGTCGGCTGGGGTCAGGCCAGCGCGGCTGTCCACCAAAAAGAGTACGAAGTCTGCTTCTTCGATGGCCTGCATAGATTGTTCGGCCATAGCCGCATCGATGCCTTCTTCGCCACCGGAAATACCACCGGTATCGACCAGTAACAGCTTGCGCCCGTCGATCTCCGCCTCACCGTACTTGCGATCGCGGGTAAGCCCGGCGTAGTTGGCCACCAAAGCGTCGCGAGACTTGGTCAACCGGTTAAAAAGTGTGGATTTGCCCACATTGGGGCGCCCGACCAGGGCAATTACTGGCAGCATACAAATTCTGGTTTTAGCCGTATAAAAAAATACAAAAGCCCGCGCGAGGCGGGCGATTTCAACTTGCCTGCACAGCAGGCTCCATTTGCGGGCTCTAAGCCCTAAGGCGGACAGCCTGTCCGCCTCTCGTCAGTTGGCTGCGATTATCAGGAATCAGCGAGGCGCAGAGCTGATAACTTGCCGTCATCCGACAGCACAAATATCAGATCGCCATCAACCAGAATGGGGATGCGAATCGCATCACCGTCCACCTGCTCGCGGCCAATAAATTGTCCGGAATTAGGGTCCAGCACATGCAGGTAGCCTTCCAGATCTCCCACAACGACCACGTCCTGGAAGAAAGCCGGTCCGCTCAATTCGCGGCGCAATAGTTCGTTATTACTCCACTCGATCTGGCCGCTGCCCACATTGTAGGCATAGACGCTACCGGAGGCATCACTGAGGTAGACATGGCCACCACCTACTGCCACTTCGTGGTGGGTAGAGGCATCGCGAGCCCAGAGGCCGCGGCCATTATCTTTGGACAGGGCGACAACACGGCCCTGGTAGCTGGCGGCAAACACCAAATCACCGCGCACTACTGGAGCACCGTCGATATCAACTACCCGCTCCAGCTCCGCAGAGCCCTGGGGAATAGCGACTCGCTGTTCCCAGCGCTGAATGCCATCGCGGGCGTCCAGGGCCAGCAGCTTGCCGTTATCCAGGCCGGCAATCACCATACCACCGCTAATAACAGGTGCTGCAGTACCGCGCAGGGTCAGTACTGGCAAATTGGTATTGTGGCTCCACAACTCTTCACCGCTGGTAGCGTCGAGGCCAACCAGCTTGCCATCTACGGTCTGCAGGACAACCACGCCAGCACCGATCGCTGGAGCGGCAACTACTTCGCCGGAGACTTGGTAATTCCATAGCTCAGCGCCGTTTTCGAGATCCAGAGCCACAGCGCGGCCGCGGTAGTCGGAGACTACCGCCATGCCCAGGCCAGTGCCCACACCACCGCTCAGATCTACATCCAGATCTGTCTCCCAGAGCTTGCGCCCGGAGCTGCGATCAAAAGCACTGATTTCACCATCGCTGCTGGCAGCTATCAGGCGACCATCGATAAGGCTCGGCTGCAGCATCGCGTAACGCTTTTGGTCAATACCGCCAATATCGGCAGACCACACCTCTTGCAGGGCAACAGTGGAGTTAATATCCACCAGTTCGACGGGGTCGACATCTTCCTTCTCGTCATTAGAGGCACAGGCAGCCAGGGCCACCGCTAGCGCCACCGCTGCAGTGCGACCCGCAGCGCGATTCAGAAATCCCATTACTCGTCTCCCTCAGATACAGGCTCGGTTTGGTTCTGAGCGTCACTGCTCTCGGTTACCGCCAGGCTTTCAGCCTTCAGGCGCAGAAGTTGGGTGTTGCCCGCTTGCTCTGGCAGAAGCTCTGTCAGTGCTTGCTCGTACGCGGCACGCGCACCGGCGATGTCACCCTTTTGCTTCAGGATATCACCACGAGTCTCAGAATAAAGGGCCGCGAATGCCGGGGGTATGGTGCCCTCGAGCAATTTCAGGCCTTCATCGGACTCACCACGGGCCGCCAAAACAGCGGCCAGGCGGCGTTTAGCGAGCAACTCCAGGCTTGCTTCACTGGTGTTGTCGAGTACCCACTGCAGCTGCTGCTCGGCAGCTTCCAGGTCATTGCTCTCCGCTGAAATAGCCGCGAGACGCAGTGCAGCCTGGCTGGCGTAGATACGCTTGGCAAAATCATCTTTCAGCTGCTCGGCCACATTCTTGGCAGTGGTAAGCTGCTTGTTATCCGGTTGATTGTTGTTGGCGGAGACCGCTTCAACGAAAGTCTGGTACAAGTCAGAGGCCGCTTCAGCCTTGGTGCGCTGATCTCCCTGCCACCACTGATAACCGAAGTAACCGGCCAGGGCCAGCACAATGCCAGTCACAATTCCCTTGCCATTTTCCGCCCACCAGCGCTTCAGCGTTTCTATTTGTTCTTGTTCGGTAAGATGCTCAGCCATTGGGTAATTTGCCTTTCCTGTAGATTACTAACTTTCCCGGCGGGGGCCTCCGCCTCCCTCAGTGTTTCTTTCAGCCTTGCAGCAGTGCTGCCAGCTCTTTCGGTGCCAGCGTTTGCTGCGGTTGGTCAGCGCGAAGGTACTTCACAGTTATCTGACCACTTGCAGCCTCATCTTCGCCGATAATCAGCGCATAATCGGCGCCGCTCTTATCAGCTTTCTTCATCTGGCTTTTAAAGCTTCCTCCACCACAGTGCAACTGCAGTCGCAACCAGGGCAGCTCGTCGCGCAATTGCTCGGCGGCTGTCATGGCAGCTGATTGTACATCACCAACGGCAACCAGGTAGGCATCTACCTGTTGCGAAAGGGACTCAGGCAACACTTCTAGGGTTTCCAGCATCAATACAAGACGCTCAACACCCAGGCCAAAACCCACTCCCGGAGTGGCTTTGCCACCCATCTGTTCTACCAGGCCGTCATAGCGGCCACCGGCACACACAGTGCCCTGGGCACCGAGGCTGTCGGTCACCCACTCAAATACGGTTTTTCCGTAGTAGTCGAGACCGCGCACCAACTTGGGATTGATCTCATACTTAACGCCTGCCCCGTCCAAAAGTGCCTTTAACTGACTAAAGTGGGCGGCGGATTCCTCATCAAGGAAGTCCAGTAGACAGGGCGCATCCGCCAGCAGTTCCTGAGTTTGCGCATTTTTGCTGTCGAGAATTCGCAGCGGATTGCGCTCCAGACGGCGCTGGCTGTCCTCATCCAGCTGGTCACGACGCTCACTTAAATAAGTGACCAGCGCATCCCGATAAGCAGCGCGGCTCTCAGCGTTACCCAGGGAATTGAGCTGCAGGGTCACATGCTCGCTGATACCCAGCTGACGCCACAGTCGCGCAGTCATGATCAGGATTTCTGCATCGATATCCGGCCCTTGAATGCCAAACACCTCGACACCAAACTGGTGGAACTGACGCAGGCGCCCCTTCTGTGGGCGCTCATAGCGGAACATAGGGCCGAAATACCACAGGCGCTGTGGCTGGTTCAGCAAGTTGCTCTGGATCGCTGCACGCACAGTGCCCGCTGTGCCCTCAGGGCGCAGGGTAACGCTGTCACCGCTCTTGTCATCAAAGGTGTACATTTCCTTCTCGACAATATCGGTAGCCTCGCCCACCGCACGGCAAAATAACTGGGTCGACTCCAGGTAGGGAGTGCGAATTTCGGTGTAGCCGTAGCGACTAGTAAGTTCACTCAGTGTGGCTTCCACGTACTGCCATACCGGGGACTGTTCCGGTAGCAGATCGTTCATGCCGCGAATTGCGCGAAGCTGTTTCAACGCTGTTCCTTAATTTTTCACTCAATTAATTGGGGCTTGCGCAGGGAGCTGTTGCCCTCTACGCCTTGGCGATGATATCCGCTTCGCGCTCGGCCTTGGCGGCCGCCTTCTCGCGAATCAAACGCTCTAAATCATCCACCAGATTTTCATTCTTAAACTTGCGGTCTGGCTGCCCATCCACATAGATGGCATGGCTCGGGGTACCACCAGTCAGGCCTACATCGGCTTCTTTCGCTTCGCCGGGGCCGTTGACGATACAGCCAATTACTGCCACATCCAGCGGTGTGGTCACATCTTCCAGGCGCGTCTCCAGCTCATTCATGGTTTTCACCACATCGAAGTTCTGGCGCGAGCAGCTGGGGCAGGCAATAAAGTTAATACCTTTACTGCGCAGACGCAGGCTTTTGAGCAGATCCCAGCCCACTTTGACCTCTTCCACCGGGTCTGCAGCCAGGGAAACCCGCAGGGTGTCACCGATACCGTCGAGCAGAAGGGCACCGAGACCAATCGCCGACTTCACTGTGCCGGCACGTAAGCCACCAGCTTCGGTAATACCCAAGTGCAGCGGTTGCTCAATCTGCTGGGCCAGCTTGCGATAGGCAGCCGTGGCCATAAAGATATCGGATGCTTTTACACTGACTTTGAAGTCCTGGAAGTCCAGGCTGTCGAGGATCGATACATGGCGCAGCGCCGACTCTACCAGAGCATCCGGCGTGGGCTCGCCATACTTTTTCTGCAGGTCTTTTTCCAGGGAGCCCGCATTGACACCAATACGAATCGGGATATTCAGATCGCGAGCTTTATCCACTACGGCCCGAATACGCTTCTCTCGGCCAATATTGCCGGGGTTAATACGCAGGCAATCCACCCCCAGGTCTGCGACCCGCAGGGCGATACGGTAATCGAAGTGAATGTCTGCGACCAACGGGA
This sequence comes from Microbulbifer sp. VAAF005, assembly GCF_030012985.1. NCBI lineage: Bacteria > Pseudomonadati > Pseudomonadota > Gammaproteobacteria > Cellvibrionales > Microbulbiferaceae > Microbulbifer > Microbulbifer sp. VAAF005. The sequence continues at coordinate 2,040,632 of NZ_CP120233.1, forward strand.
CATTCACCTGTTTTTTAATTTCTCCAAACGCCTCTGCGGCATCCATGCTGGGCACAGAAACCCGCACTATATCGGCTCCAGCCTGTTCCAGGCGCTGGATCTGGCCAACAGTAGCTGCTACATCGCAGGTTTCGGTGTTGGTCATACTTTGCACCGAGATCGGGGCATCCCCTCCGACCGGTACATCACCCACCATGATCTGGCGCGACTTGCGGCGGACAATGGGAGATTCAAATTGCATAGGCTGACCTGGTGGTATTACTGATAAAAATCGAGGGGAGATTATAGAGAGATTGGGCGCAAACCTACAGGGTTCGCGCCCAAACGGGGAAGATCATCTTAATCGCCGACAATCAAGCGGCGGGTGCGGCGGTCGCCAATAGGCTGGCTGTCGATAGTTTCATCGCGGTAAACCACATGGGTTGCACGGGCATTTCCCAACATCAGCTCAAATGGAGCGTCTCCATCTAACGATTTAGCACTGCCAGCAGCTTGGACCCCGGCCAGTAAAATCACACCTTGTGCGTCTTTCACCTCAACCCAGGCATCTTCATCAAAGCGAAGCCGCAATGCGCCTTTCAGGGCCTGGTCCAACTGGGCTACTTGGGTGGGTACAGGCTCAGTCACTGTTGCTACAGAAGAAGTGGGTTGAACTTCCACCAAATCAACGCTGGCAACCTCAGGTCGGATATTCACAGAATCATTGGCTGCGGACTCTGAGCCAAGGTTTCCAGCTGCTACCGTCATCTCTTGCTGCTGGATTTCAACTTGCTCACCATTAGCGACTGAATTATCTATAACTGCATTGGCAACCGGGGACTCAGCTACTTGCTCAGCACCATCTTCGCCAAGGGGCATACCGGGAATATTGACCGGGGTACCGTATTTCCACCAAAAGACACCAGCGGCAAGCAGCAGAGGTATTAGAGCCAAAGCCCCATGCCCTCTTCTGCGTTCGGGCCTGAATGCTTCAGCCTTGGTGATTCGCCGGGATTCGCTACGCTGTTCCGGCTGTGGCCGGTCTCTATCATAGGCTTCCAAAACAGGTTCAACGGGAATACTCAATTCACGGCAAATATTGCGAATATAGCCTCGTGCATAGACAGCTTCCGGCTGCCGCACGTAATTGTCACTTTCCAGCCACTCAACAGTGTTGTCGATAATACAGAGGCGCTGCGACAGCTCCGCACGGGAGAGCCCCGCCGCTTCTCTAGCCGCCAGCAAGAGACGGCCGGCAGAGTCTTTAGAAGTTTGCGTACTGGATACGAGTTCACCACCATCGCAGTGCTCGGGACTACTATCCGTCATTACCACTCAACTCCTGATATTTCAGTGTCTCCGCAGAGTACGGGTACAAATTTTTCAAAGCAAGGGCGTAACTGCGCTCCTTGTCACGATTGCCAAATACTTTTTCTATTCGAATTCCAAGCCATAGTGACTGTGGAGTCTGGCGGTTTTTTTCACTAAACTGATCCAGGTAAACTTTGGATTTAGCATAATCACCGGCATCGAATTTCAGTTCGGCCATTTCAATCAGAGCCAATGGCAAATCGGGGTTCAACGCCAACGCCCTGGCATAAGCCCCTTCCGCCTTGTCTTCAAGTCCAAGACGTGCAGCCGTGCGACCATAGTTGACCAAGGCAAAAGAGCGGCGGTTGTAAGTGAGATCGGTGGAGGCATGCTCAAACTGCTTGAGGGCTTCTTTATAGCGCTCTTGCTTATAGAGAAAAACGCCATAGTTGGTATGAGCCATGGAAAACCCATCGCTATAGCGTAGAGCTTTCTTGAAATGAGACTCGGCAATATCCAACTCACCATCCACTTGATAGAGCAACGCCAGGCCATGATGTGCCAATGGATTCTTTTTACCCAATTCCAAAGCACGGTTTAAATGGCGACGGGACTGCTCTCTGTTATCAGGATCTCTCAAGTAGCGAAGCCCCAACTGGACATGGGTTTCCAAAGCTTTATCCAGATTAACTGCCTTGCGCTCCGCCCCTCCAGAGGTTACACAGCCTCCCAAAAGGGTACCGAGTAGCACTAGGAGCGGCAGGCTCTTAAATTTCGCGGACACTACACCACCTGTATCTTTATTTTTCACTTATAGGCCCAGCGAGATTATGCGGATGACAGTGCTACACCAGTCAATGCCGCCGCCAATCCCTGGACAAAGCAAGCCCGCAAAACAAAGAAAAACCGTCTACAGCCACCAGCATCCTTTGATAGTGATTCGGTTTTTCTGTTAGAAAACTGTTTCCGCCTCAACTGGCGCTTCCCAAGCCCCTATACTGCCGGAAAGCCTTACCAGTTGCAGCCCTAAAACCCAATCAATTCCATTTAGTGACGACTTTGTCCAACATTGCCATCACACCAGCCACAGGGGTCTATTCAGTGTTTAGAGTTGGTTACCCTCCTGGTCTTCTGCATCCAACTGCATCCCATCCGGACCACTGTCTCTAGGTGGAATCAGCGATTGAACTGCATTAGAGCCAATATTTGCCGCATCTGGGTCAGTTAGAGCTTCAAGGAATGCCACAAGTAAATCAACCTCATCATCGTCCAAATTAACAGCGCCATCACCATTTTCAGCCAGCAATGCTTCAGTGAGAGCTTGGCCATTAGGCGCAACTTTTGCCGCGCACTCGTCCACTCCTACAAATTGATCCAAATCACACATTTCACTATTGGTGAAGTACTGGGAAACAGAATCGGCACGACCTGTATAATGCTCCACATTTCTCTTCAAACTGCCGAACTGGCCGGCATGTCCCCAGGGGCCAGTAAGCGCTACGTTAAGCAGGGTTGGAGTTCGGAAACTACCACTTCCATTCCCGCCGAGATCAGCTCCGTTGCCACTCTCGTCCTTGCCAACACCAATTTGCGGATAGCTGACTGCTCTCAACCCCTGATTAGAGAAAAAGGCACCTGAGTGGCAATTAGTACACCCTGAATTGCGTGTCATAAAGGTGATAGCCCCACGCTTTTCATCGTTATCAAGGGCTGTTAGATCACCGTCGACATAGTCGAAAAAGGGGTTGTCGATAAAAATTTGTACCGCCTCGTAGGAGGCAATAGCCTGCGCAATCCTGCTAAAATTAATTGCCGAGTCACCGAAAGCTGCGGTAAACATCGCGCCCCAAGAGTCCTGGGTTAATTTTTCAGCAAGAATATCCTCACGGTAATCCGTAAACCCATCATCGCTGGTATCATCGTAACCAAACTGGGTTATATCTCCCATCTCCGCAGCTTCAGTGACCGGAAAATGAGCCTGGGCCATCATAAGTGCCAGAGTGCCGGTGCCCACCGCGTCTTCAGTATTATTCATAACATCCCGGGAGTCTGTTCTAAGTCCTCCATTACCATTTATTGCGACCCGATTATCCCAGAATAAGCCGCTATCCCAGAGCGCCACATTACAGATAGGTTGGGCATTGCGCGGCACAAGTGGAACCTCGTTCTGACCGTCAGAGCGACCCGGACCTAACAAATTAGCATCAATGGGGTCGACACCAACCGGCATCGACAAATTATCACCACCACAGCCCATTGACGGGTGATGACAAGAGGAACATGAAACGTCGTTATCAGCGCTCAGGCTTTTGTTGTGAAATAAACGCATCCCCAACTCCACCATAGCTGGGTCCTGCTCGCTCCTAACCCGAGCTGCAAAGGCACGCATATCCTCCAACTGCTCAGCCATGCCAACGTCATCCAGCACCGCCTGTAAACAGCTGTCCAGACTGCCAGCAGCAATATCTACCGCTGAGCGTGCATTTTGACATTCATCAAAATCAGATACCCGGTTATCTGCACCATCGGCATCGGAGCCATTATTTAGGCCCGCATTCGAGTTATTAACTAATGTTCTAGCAGTAACACTGGAAGTTTCATCGCCGTTATCAATATCACCAGTAGTGACCCAGTATGTGTACTCAGTATCTACCGAAAGGCCTTCATCGACATAGTATCCTTCGGTGGTCTCCGCAATTCTTTCACTGCCACGATAAACCGCATAGGTATCTCCAGTACTCTCCCAGGATAGGCCGATACTGGTGCCTGAAAATGCATTGCCAATCAATTCTGCAGGGATGATTCCCTGCCCTGAGCCTGTACCAGTATCATCACCTGTACCAGAATCATCATCGCTTCCCGTGTCGCCAGTCTCCGTTGATGAATCACTATCGCTGTTGGAGGAACCACCGCCTCCACAGCCGGTCATCACAAGAATTAAAGATAGAAATAACGACTTTATCAGCGCCGTTTGCTGTTGAGTTAATTTATTATTAACAGAGTTCATAGTTCTTGACCTGCCCGTCAATGACCTTTTCTTGTTCCGAGTTCTTGACAGCAAATACAGATCTAAGTGCCAGTACTGACACCAAAGGGTAAGGAAACACTTGCTGTAAAACTAAAAATAAAACGGTGAATTAAAACTCACTCAAATTAAAGCGAAGGAAATTTCGGCCTTACTATAGATAAGGGCCAAATACCCAGGAAGCCCCTGAACAGCTCCGTAATATCTCTGCAGATCCTGGGAACTACAGATTTTGAGCGCAGCTCGCCACGAATGGCCTTATTGCAAGTGCTGCAACACAGCCAAGGCCCGCCCTACTGGCTTTCAGGGGCTCCTTGGATCTACTCTAACCATCAAACGCAGAAATAACTGCTAAGAAAGTCGCAGTAATCTATTACACCTGTTCTCATTGCGTGAAAATTAAAGAAACTAGTCACCAAAGTGGAATTTAATGAAATCGAAAAATTTAATTCCTTGGTATTAACGGGTGGTGGTCCTGCTTAAATATTTTGATTGGCTTTAACCTAAAGATGAAAAAGCAAAAAGCATTTGAAGCAACCCAGTTCTTATTCAAACTATTACATATAAACAAAAAATGGCCTGTAAGGACTGACAGCTTGAATAACGGAAGCAAGGAAGAAATGTATAAGAACCCAGAACAGAGTAGAGAAGTAATTAATAGGGCTTTATGAGTACAAACCAAAAACTTGGGAAGGGGGATAGATAGAAAATCGATCCCCGAATAAAAGGTTCGAATATGAAAACATTTCTTCGGAGAACGGCGCCTCGGTGATAGTCGGCTATAAAATGAGGCGCCAAAATTTATTACAGGGAGTGCTTAGAGTTCATTGCCGTCCTCATCCCAAGCGTCCAACTGCATCCCATCAGGACCACCATCACGAGGTGGGATTAGGGACTGGGTTGCGCTTGAATTCACATTCTCTGCATCCGGATCGGTAAGTGCTTCAAGAAATGCTGCAATAAACCCCACTTCATCGTCATCTATGGGGAGCGCTGCATCACCATCTATCTCCAGAATAGCCTCCGTCAGTTCCAGGCCGTCTGGCGCAACTTTCTCCGCACAATCTTCAAGCTCGGCAAACTGATCCAGATCGCACATTTCGCTATCGGCGAAATACCGAGATACCGAATCCGCTTGACCAGCGTAGTGCTCGATATTTCTCTCTAAAGTACCGAACTGCCCCGCATGGCCCCAGGGACCAGTAATTCCCGCATTGAGCAGTGTTGGAACACGGAAGCCACCCAGTACGGCCCCGCCCCAATCCGCGCCATCATCCTCTTTACCAATACCAATTTGTGGATAGTTAACGACTCTCAACCCCTGATTGGTAAAGAAGGCACCCGTGTGGCAAGCAGTACAACCAGAACCTGGCGTAAAATAAGTAATAGCTCCACGCTTCGCATCGTTATCAATTGCAGTCAGGTCACCATCGACATAATCAAAGAAGGGGTTATCGATAAAGATATAGACCCCTTCATAGGCAGCGATTGCCTCTGCGATCCTGCTGAAATCAATTTCAGAATCGCCATAAGCAGCAGTAAATAAAGCTCCCCAGGAGTCTTGATTGAGCTTTGGTATGAGATACTCTTCACGGTAATCTGTGAGATCATCGTCGCTACTTTCATCATAGCCAAATTCAGAAATATCCCCCATCTCAGCGGCATCAGTTACTGGAAAGTGTGCTTGGGCCATCATCAGTGCCAAGGTGCCAGTACCAACCGCCGCTTCGGTATTATTAGTTACATCCCTGGAATCCGTTTTAAGGCTACCATCATCGGTAAACAGGACCCGGTTATCCCAAAACAATCCGTTATCCCAGAGCGCCACATTACAAATAGGCTGGGCATTACGTGCTACCAACGGCACTTCATTTTCACCATCGGAGCGCCCAGGGCCAAGCAAATCGGGATCAACGGCATTAACCCCAACAGACATAGAGAGGTCATCACCAGCACAGCCTATTGTCGGGTGGTGGCAAGAAGAGCAGGCTGTATCGCCGTTAGCACTTAGACTTTTACTGTGGAACAGGCGCATGCCCAACTCAACCATCGCAGGGTCTTGCTCACTTCTAACTCGTGCAGCAAAGGCGCGCATATCTTCGAGCTGCTCTGCCATGCCTACCTCATCCAGTACAGCTTGCAAGCAACTATCGAGGCTGTCATCGTCCACATCGATCGCTGAACGCTCATTTTGGCATTCATCAAAATCAACTATTCGCTTATCAATAGCCTCTGCATCCGTACCATTACTGAAACCATCATTAGTGTTATTAACCAGCGTCTTTGCAGTAACGCTACCTGATTCACTGTCAAAGCCTCCGACACCAACCCAATAGCTATATTCGGTATTGACTGAAAGACTTTCATCCACGAAATAGTTATCAGTGGTTTCTGCAACCAATTCACCATCTCGATAAATGGAGTAAGTCTCTTCAGAGTCTTCCCAGGAAAGCCCTATGCTGGTACCTGAGTAGGCGTTCGCGATCAACTCAGAAACCACGATCCCCTGCTCTGAGTCCGAGCTAGTATCATCATCCGAATCAGAACTACCTTCCGAGCTACCATCACTTTCAGTGGTCTCTGTAGATGAGTCGTCATCGCTACTGGAGGAACCGCCCCCGCCACAGCCCACCATAAAAAGAAATATAGAGATGACCAACAGCTTCATTAGTGCCGCTGGCAATCGAGTTAATTGGTTTTTTTCAACGTTCATAATAATTGAACAGTCCCGTCGATGATTTTTCTTAATCTTGGCCAGGGTGATAAATAAAGTGCCGCGTGCTCCAGTCTCCCATGTACATGGAAAAACACCTTAATAAATTGTTATTCCTGAACCCAAGCCCACTGCAACTACTCCAGATCAAACGAAAAATGACTGGGCAGTACGCTCTAACGGCATGTTGTTTTGATAAACAGTGGAAATTACAAGCGCGGCCACTCTATAGTTTCAGTGCCACAATATCTGTTGAAGGTGTCGCACCAGTGGATATCCACTGTACTTACGGTTGAATTATTACAGGCAAACTGCAGATTAAAAAAATATGATCGTTCTAACTTAGCGATATACATATATTTAACACTCCCTTCCCGGGTAAATTTTCCTCGAGCGTTAAACGTTTGATAAAGCAATTTCGTTGACACGAAAAATAGAATAGAAAGGAAATTTCAGGCTGAACAAAGTTTTTTTGAGAAGGGGAAAATCGAAGCCAATAGGCTGCCAACAATTTGGCAACCTATACAAAAAATTACCAGCGACTAGTTAACAATACGAACGGGGCGCTCTGCGTTGCGGTAGCGCTCGGAGCGGCGGGTGCGGTCGTTAACACTGCCGGCCAACTGGCCACAGGCCGCATCAATATCATCGCCGCGTGTAGTGCGCACAGTTACGGTATAACCTTTGTCGAGCAAAATCTGCTGGAAGCGACGCAGTGCGTTATTACTCACTCGCTGGTAGTCGGACAACTCAAACGGGTTAAAGGGAATCAGGTTAATTTTCACCGGAATCTCTTTAAGCAGCTCTGCCAATTGCTCAGCGTGCTCCGGGCGGTCGTTAACCTCGCGCATCAGCGTGTATTCAATAGTCATTTTACGGTGCGTATCCGGCATGCGGTCGATGTAGCGCTTGGCGGAATCCAGTAGCACCGCAATAGGGTATTTTTTATTGATCGGCACCAACTCGTTGCGCAATTCATCGTTGGGCGCATGCAGGGAAATCGCCAGGCTCACATCGGTCACATCGGCGAGGCGGTCCAGTGCGGGCACTACACCGGAGGTCGACAGGGTGACGCGGCGCTTGGAAATGCCATAGGCGTTGTCTTCCATCATCAGGTTCATGGAATCAACCACATTGTCGAAATTGAGCAGTGGCTCACCCATGCCCATCATCACCACATTGGTGACCTTACGCGGTCCTTTCGGGTCTAATTGACCGAAAGATTTACAGGCAATCCAGACCTGCCCGATAATTTCTGCCGCCGTTAAATCGCGGTTAAAGCCCTGTTTGCCAGTTGCACAAAAACTGCAATCCAGGGAACAGCCCACCTGGGAGGAGACACACAGGGTGCCGCGATCGCCATCGGGGATATAGACAGTCTCGATAGCATTGCCACCGGAGACTTTAATTAACCATTTCCGTGTGCCATCGGCGGAATCCCACTGATTCAATACTTCCGGGGCACGGACTTCGGCCACTTCCGTCAGCTTTTGACGCAGGGCCTTGCTGACATTGGTCATCTCAGCAAAATCATCAACCCCATTCTGGTGAATCCACTTTAAAACCTGAACAGCGCGGAAGCGCTTCTCGCCCAATGATTCAAAAAAGGCGGCCAGCTTTTCTACCGAAAGGCCGAGCAGGTTGGTTTTCTCTGTGGTCATTCATTTCACCTCGGGGAAGAATTGCACCGGTCCGGACAGACCGGTGCGATTTGTGGCGCGGATTAAGCGCGCGCGCAGATTTCGTCGTCGGCGAAGAAGTAGCTTACTTCGCGAGCAGCGGACTCTGCGGAGTCGGAACCGTGTACAGCGTTGGCGTCGATGCTGTCAGCGAAGTCAGCGCGGATGGTGCCAGCAGCAGCTTCTTTAGGGTTGGTAGCACCCATCAGGTCGCGGTTTGCCAGGATAGCGTTCTCGCCTTCCAGAACCTGTACAACAACTGGACCGGAAGTCATGAAGTCAACCAGGTCTTTGAAGAAAGGACGCTCTTTGTGCTCAGCGTAGAAACCTTCAGCTTTTTCGCGGGACAGTTGAACCATCTTCATGGCAACAATGCTCAGGCCAGCTTTCTCAAAACGGCTCTCGATTTCACCGATTACATTCTTGGCTACTGCGTCCGGCTTGATGATAGAAAGGGTACGCTCCAGGGCCATGGTTATCTCCAAATTGATTTTTTGTAACTTAACTTAGGAACCTCTAAACAACTCTGTAAGCCCCGCAGGGCAGGCCTTCACGGCTCGCAGAGGTGTTGCGGGATTGTTGCGGAGTTGTTCAGAGGCCCCCTACATAAAGAAAGAGCAACCTACTCAGTTGCTCTTCCCTGATATTCCTTTCATACCCACCGGGGGTACTCAATTTTTGATCACCGCATTTCGCGGCCGGCGGATTATACGGGGTATTGATCGACTTTTGTACTCTCTTGCCAATACTGCCCCCGAAGGCCGGTTACTCCTGCTCTTCGATCCAGGCAGCCTGGATCGCTTCGAGGATTTTCTCTCCGCAGCGATCGGGATCGTCATCAAATCCGGGCAGCGCCATCACCCAGTTGCGCAGGTCGACAAAGTTGACCGTCAGTGGGTCCACATCCTCGTGAGCTTCGCTCAACTCTATGGCAATATCGTGAATATCAGTCCACTTCATGATTCGGCTTCCTCAGCGTGCAGGTCAGTGCTTTTCCGACACCTGGTTGATGGTGTACTTGGGAATCTCGACCACCAGGTCTTCATCCTCCACAATCGCCTGACAGGACAGGCGAGACTCCGGTTCCAAGCCCCAGGCTTTATCCAGCAGGTCCTCTTCAAGCTCGTCCGGCTCTTCAAGAGAATCGAAGCCCTCGCGCACAATGACGTGGCAGGTGGTACAAGCACAGGCTTTTTCACAGGCGTGCTCAATTTCAATATCGTTGGCCAGGGCCGCGTCGATCACGCTGACACCGCTCTCCGCTTCCACCACTTTGCCCTCAGGGCACATTTCCGGATGGGGTAAAAATACTATCTTCGGCATGGGGTACTGAACCTCTGTGGTCTCAATCCGACGGGGAGAAAGTAACGACTCCCCGGCCGCCGGCAGCGCAGAGTCTGCGCTTGATCATGGTTATTTATCAAATTCATCCAAGCTGTGGCCCTGCATAGCGCGCTTAATGGAGGCATCCATACGCTTGGCAGCAAAAGGCTCAGACAGCTTATTCAAGGCTTCGATACGACGACGAATTTCCTCTGCGTCGCCGCCGTTATGGGCCAGGCGCAGAGCTTCCATCGCGTGCTCAAGCTCGTTTAACTCACCTTCGTCCAGCAGCTGGGCACCGTTCTCACGCAGGGCCACCAACATGCTTTCCAGGGTTCTCTCCGCTTCTACCTGGGCCTCGCGCAGGGCACGCAGGGCGATATCCTCAGCGGCGTGGGTGTAGGATTCCTGCAGCATTCGCGCAATATCCTTGTCCTCCAGCCCATAAGACGGTTTAACCGTAATATCGGCACTGACACCACTGCTTTTTTCCATGGCTGTCACCGACAAAAGACCGTCAGCATCCACCTGGAAAGTCACACGGATATGGGCGGCACCGGCCACCATCGGCGGTATGCCGCGCAATTCAAAGCGCGCCAGTGAGCGACAGTCACTCACCAGCTCCCGCTCGCCCTGCACGACATGGATCGCCATGGCAGTCTGGCCATCTTTAAAAGTGGTGAACTCCTGGGCTTTGGAGACGGGGATGGTCGTGTTGCGATCAATCAGTTTTTCCGCGAGGCCGCCCATGGTTTCAATCCCGAGGGAAAGGGGAATAACATCCAACAGCAGCAGTTCTTCGCTGGACTTATTGCCCACCAGTACATCAGCCTGAATCGCGGCGCCGATTGCTACTACTTGGTCGGGGTCAATTTCCGCATGGGGGGGACGGCCAAAATAACCCTCAACCCGCTCCCGCACGCGCAAAGTACGAGTGGAGCCACCCACCAGAACCACTTCCTGCACCTCATCGGCACTGATACCGGCATCGCGCAGGGCGCGTTTACAGGCGCGTAGGGTTTTGTCGATCAGGGGGTCCAGCAGTGAAGCCATGGTGTCGCGATCGAGCACGCCTGACCAATCGCCGTATTGCACTTCCACCTGCTCGACACTGGACAGGGATTCTTTCGCAGCACAGGCGCTGTCTAACAGGACTCGCTGGGTCGCGGCGTCGAGATCGGTACCCAATCCCACTTGCTCGGCGATCCAGGAAGCGATAGTGCGATCGAAATCGTCGCCACCAAGGGCTGTATCGCCGCCGGTAGACATGACTTCAAACACACCCCGGGACAGGCGCAGAATAGAGATATCGAAGGTGCCGCCACCGAGATCATAGACCGCGATCACACCCTCTTCGCCTTTATCCAGGCCGTAGGCAACAGCCGCTGCTGTGGGCTCGTTGAGCAGGCGCAGGACTTTCAGGCCCGCCAGTTGGGCGGCGTCTTTGGTCGCTTGGCGCTGGGCATCATCGAAGTAGGCCGGCACGGTGATCACCGCACCATCCAGCTCACCGCCCGCTTTGCCATAGAGCGCTTCGCGGCCGCGCGCGGCCAGTTTTTTCAGGATTTCTGCCGATACCTGCACCGGGTTTACCGGTCCGGCTGCAGTTTCAATCGAAGGCATACCGCCACTGCTCTCGGCCAGGCGATAGGGCAGCTGCTCACCAAAACTTTTGATATCCGCAACACCTCGCCCCATCAGGCGCTTGATAGAAATCATGGTGTTGTAGGGGTCTTCTACAGCGCACGCGCGGGCTTCAGCACCCACGGTAATCGCCTCGGCTCCGTAGTGCACCGCTGATGGCAGGATCACTTCACCCTGCTCATCGGCAATGGCCTCTGCCGATCCACTGCGCACGGTCGCTACCAGTGAGTTAGTGGTCCCCAAATCGATACCCACTGCATGCTTGCGCTGGTGGGGAGCTGGGCTCTGGCCCGGTTCAGAAATCTGCAGTAATGCCATTAGTTATCTCTTCTTTAAGCGGGGCGCGGTACCGTCTGGCCCTCTCAGTCAGTGCTCTCGCAACTAGTCGTTGAAAAGGTCTTCTTCCAGCTCGTCAATTTGTTTCTCAAGCTTGGCCAGGAACTGAAGCTTGCGCAGCGAGTCCTCTGCTGCGCCCAGATCGCCCCCGTCATAAGTTTCGGCAAAGCGCTGTTCCTCACTGGAGATCAGCCCCCGCGCCTCAGCACTGAGCTCATCCAGCGCAGCCGCAGGATCGGGCTGCTCGCGCACTTCTTCCAGGCGCTCGCGCAACATCATCTGCTGCATCAGAAATTCAGTATCTTTGGTGGTCTGCTCAGGTGGCACATCTACCCCGGCCAACTTGAGTAGGTAGGCGGCGCGCTGTACCGGGTCGCGCAAAACGGTGTGCGCCTCATTAATCTGAGCCGCCATTTTGATGGCCAACAATTGTTCGCCCTCGGAATGGGAAGCGTATTTATCCGGGTGGAATTCCCGCTGTAACTCCCGGTAGCGGGTCGCCAGGGCACTGCGATCGACCGCGAACGCGGGTTGCAGACCAAAAACTTCGAAATGGTTCAGGTTGGTTGCCATCTGAATATACCTACTGGGGCACAGCCTGGGACGCGGCTGAAGTTGCCGCTTACTGCTGCACGGCCCCCAACTGTCCGAGGAGCCAATAAAAAGGCCGGTATGCGCAGCGCACCCGGCCTTGTGGGGCGAGAGCGAATCAGACGTGGAAACTCTCGCCGCAGCCACACTCATTTTTTACATTGGGATTCGAGAAGGTGAAGCCTTCGTTCAGGCCTTCCTTGACGAAATCCAGCTGGGTGCCGTCGAGGTAAACCAGACTCTTGGGGTCCACCACCAACTTAACGCCGTTTTGCTCAAATACCGTATCTTCGGCTTCGAACGAATCGACAAATTCCAGCACATAGGCGAGACCGGAACAGCCGGCCGTCTTGACACCGACCCGAATGCCGATTCCCTTGCCTCGCTTGGCCAATTGACTTTGAATGTGGGCCTCAGCGGCCTCGGTCATACTAATAGCCAAAATAACACCTTCGCTATGTTTGGACGCTACATTTGGACGAGAAGTTAACCCGCCGCAGATTCCTTGGCTTCTACAGCGTCATCGGACTCACCGCGCTTTTCGCGGATATCGCGAACCGCAGCTTTAATCGCGTCTTCGGCGAGAACCGAGCAGTGGATTTTTACCGGCGGCAGCGCCAGCTCCTCTGCAATGGCAGTGTTCTTGATCTGCTCCGCTTCGTCGATCGTCTTGCCTTTCACCCACTCGGTCAGGAGGGAGCTGGAGGCAATGGCGGAACCACAGCCGTAGGTCTTGAACTTGGCGTCTTCGATAACGCCCTCGTCGCTTACCTGAATCTGTAGGCGCATCACGTCACCACAGGCGGGCGCGCCCACCATACCGGTACCTACATTGTCCGCCTTGTCGTCCATACGTCCAACATTGCGGGGGTGCTCGTAGTGGTCAATTACTTTATCGCTATAGGCCATGACTTTTCTCCTAACTCTTGCGCGCGCTTAGTGAGCGGCCCATTCAATCTTGTTCAGGTCTACGCCGTCTTTGTACATATCCCAAAGCGGTGACAATTCACGTAGTTTCTCCACTGCCTTGCGCACTTCTGCGGCAGCGGTGTCGACATCACTCTCGCTGGTAAAGCGACCAAAGCTGAAGCGCAGTGAGCTGTGCGCCAGTTCGTCGTTAACACCCAGGGCTCGCAGTACGTAACTGGGCTCCAGGCTCGCAGAGGTACAGGCGGAACCGGAGGAGATCGCCAGGTCGCGCAGCGACATGATCAGGCTCTCACCTTCTACAAACGCAAAGCTCACGTTCAGGTTGCCCGGAATTCGTTGCTCGGCGGAACCGTTGATATGGACCTCTTCCATATCCTTGATCTGATCCCAGAAGCGGTCGCGCAGAGAGCGCAGACGCTCGGCTTCCTGAGCCATTTCTTCTTTAGCAATACCAAAGGCTTCGCCCATACCGACAATCTGGTGAGTCGGCAGGGTACCGGAGCGCATACCGCGCTCGTGGCCGCCACCGTGCATCTGGGCTTCCAGACGGACGCGGGGCTTGCGGCGTACGTAAAGGGCACCGATACCTTTGGGGCCGTAAATTTTGTGGCCGGAGAAGGACATCAGGTCAACTTTCATTTCCTGAAGGTCGATCGGCAACTTGCCCGCGCTCTGGGCCGCGTCCACATGGAAAATAACTTTACGCGAGCGACACAGTTCGCCGATCGCAGCGATATCGTTGATCACCCCGATCTCGTTGTTAACGTGCATCAGGCTCACCACAGTGGTGTCCTCGCGCATGGCTTCCTCAACCTGCTCCGGATAGACGATGCCGTCTTCGCGGGGATTCAGGTAGGTCACTTCAAAACCTTCCCGCTCCAGCTGGCGGCAGGTATCCAAAACCGCTTTGTGCTCAATTTTGGAGGTAATGATGTGCTGGCCGCGACTCTGGTAGAAGTGGGCCGCGCCCTTGATACCCAGGTTGTCGGACTCGGTGGCACCGCTGGTCCAGACAATTTCGCGCGGATCGGCGTTGATCAGCTCCGCCACTTGGCGTCGGGCATTCTCCACTGCCTCTTCCGCTTTCCAACCAAACAGGTGGGAGCGGGAGGCCGGATTGCCGAAATTGCCTTCCATCGTCAGCTGCTCTGCCATTTTCTTGGCGACGCGTGGGTCAACCGGACAGGTAGCCGAATAGTCCAGATAGATGGGAAGCTTCATAGTCATACCGTTTCCGCTTAGTAAATCTCTAATATCTGTCTGCTGGCCCGTTTGGGCCCCAATCACAGGCCGCCGAGTACAGCGACCCTCTCTTCCGGCGCCTCGCGCATATCTTGCCGACGCGCAACTTCCTGCACCTCAGCTCGGGAAACCAGGTTGGCCAAGCTGATACTGCTGAGGAAGCTATGAATCTGATCGCTCAAATCTGACCAGAGGTAGTGGGTCAGGCACTGTTCGCCATTGGCGCAATCCGCATTGCCGCCGCAGCTGGTGGCGTCTACAGACTCATTGACTGCATCAATGATTTGCGCCACAAAAATCTCTTCACCATCCCGCGCCAGGCGATAGCCACCGCCGGGTCCACGCACACTGGACACCAGCCCAGAATGCCGCAACCGGGAGAACAACTGCTCCAAGTAGGACAGTGATATACCCTGGCGCTTGGATATGTCTGCCAGACTGATCGGTCCGCGATCAGCGTGCAACGCCAGGTCCAGCATGGCAGTCACCGCGTAGCGGCCTTTGGTTGTCAAACGCATATCAGCTCCCAACTGATGTACAGCCCTTTTCCGATCGGGGCGCGAGTATGGAATAACCCACTACTGTAGTCAAGTATATAACCCAGCGGGACACTCGGGTACTCAACTAGTCGGGTCGTCCTTTACCACCAGAGCGATGAATGTAATTCTGGATTGAGGTCAACATACCGCGCAGGATGCCCAGCTCCATATCGTCGGGGCGCACCCGACTATACAGTCGGCGCAGGCGGGTCATTGTTTGACGGGGGTTATCCGGGTCAATAAAGCCCAGCTCGCCCAGCGCCTGCTGCAGGTGATCGAAGTACAATTCCATATCGCTGGCCTTGGCCGGTGGACGATCCCAATCGGTGTAATTCACGGGCTCACCCTTTTCCGCTTCCAGGGCCGCCATACGCACTTCGTAGGCAAGTACCTGAACAGCAGTCGCCAGGTTCAGGGAGCTGTATTCCGGGTTGGCAGGAATATGCACATGGTAGTTACAGGCCTGTAACTCTTCGTTGGTAAGTCCTCGATCCTCGCGGCCAAACACCAAAGCAACCGGATGAGACGTGGCCTCGGCGACGGTACGCTCTCCACACTGGCGCGGGGTCAGCAGGGGCCAAGGGATTCGGCGCTCGCGAGCGCTGGTGGCCACAACAAGGCCACAATCAGCCACGGCTTCTTCCAGGGTATCCACCACAACGGCACTATCGAGCAGCTCAGCTGCCCCGGCTGCACGCCAAACAGCATTGGCTGCAGGAAATTCCCGAGGCGCTACCAGGTACAGCTGACTCAGGCCCATATTCTTGAGCGCGCGCGCCGCACCACCAATATTTCCGGGGTGTGCGCTGTTAACCAGAACCACGCGCACATTGTCGAGTGCAGCAAGTGGAGTCGTGTCTAAAGGTGACTTGGCCATACTGAAAGTAATAAATCGGTGTCATGGGGGCGCGCGAGTGTAGCAAAAACCAATCGGAATCCCTACAATCGCGTCCGTCGCAGTTAACCTGCGGCCTGCTTTTTAACCCCTTTAACCACTTTGTGCGGAATAGTTATGGAACCCATGCTAAATATTGCCCTGCGCGCGGCGCGTAAGGCAGGAGAACTGATCGAACGGGCCTGGGAGCGCGGCGACCTGATGAAATTCGAAGAAAAGACGCGCAACGATTTCGTTACTGAAGTGGATAAGGCCAGCGAACAGGAGATTATCTATCACCTGCGCAAGGCCTACCCCAAGCACAGCATCCGCGCTGAAGAGAGCGGCCTGCAAGAGGGCGCAGAGCCCGACTACGAGTGGATTATCGACCCCCTCGATGGCACCACCAATTTTATCCACGGCGTCCCACAGTTCGCTGTTTCTATCGCCTGTCGCTATCGCGGCCGCATTGAGCACGCAGTCGTACTGGACCCCATCAAACGCGAAGAATTTACCGCAAGTCGCGGTCGCGGCGCTGCCCTGAATGGCCGCCGTATCCGCGTCTCTTCACGCCAGGGCATGCGCGGCTCTCTGATTGGCACCGGCATTCCCTTCAACGGCCTGCCGCTGGATAACATCGACGCCTACCTGGCCGCCCTAAAAGATATCGCTGGGCAAACTGCGGGAATCCGCCGCCCCGGCGCTGCAGCGCTGGATCTTGCCTATGTTGCTGCCGGGCGATTCGACGGCTTCTGGGAAATGTACCTGAACACCTGGGATATCGCAGCGGGCTCCCTGCTAGTCAAAGAGGCCGGCGGCCTGATCAGCGACTTCCGCGGCGGTGAAGACTACCTGGATTCCGGCCACCTGGTCTGCGCCACTCCAAAAGTATTTAAGCCCCTGGTGAAAATCGTGGGCAAACATATGGGGCACATACGCTAAGAGCCTGAACGGCACTCCGGCAAATAAGATGCCGGGGTGCTGATTCCAAAAGTCCAGTTCACCTCTTCCCCGTCAAACACTCCACCAAAACTCGCGCAAGCTGCGCTCGATCAAAGTTATCTGGCAAAGCGGTTGTCACCCCCGAGGAAGCCTCTCCTCCCATAACCACCAAACAGGTTTTTTGAGTGACTTGACCCTGCTTGAGGATACTTACCAAATCCCCAACTGACATTCCCCGCAAGGCATTGGGAAACAACAGTACATCCGGCGCTTGGGTACGCGCCATAAATATGGCTTCAACAACATCTGCGGCCACAGAAAGCTGTACTTGCGGTGCTCCCTGCAATAGTTTTTCCACCCTGGCCACACTTTCAGGACGGTTATCGACTAGCAGCAAACTACAATCGGGCAATGTTGATGGGGCGTCAACAGCATTTCCAAATGACAAGAAAGATTCCGCTGCATCGACCATCGGGAATTCAACCCAAAATACTGAGCCCTGCCCTTCCTGACTGTCAAAATCGATCCGCCCCCCATCGCCTCAGCCAGACGCTTGGCAATTGCAAGACCGACGCCCGTACCCTCGATATGCCCTTTTTCCTCCCCCAAACGGTTAAAGGGCTCAAAAACTTCTTTGCGTCTCTCTGCGGCAATCCCCTTGCCGGTATCCAAAATATTCAGCCTCAACCAACCATCGGCCTGCGGCGTAAAATTAATGATGACACGGCCATTTTCGCGATTGTATTTCACTGCGTTGCCCGCCAGGTTCAATACGACTTGCTTATAGCGCACCGGGTCCGCACAAATATAAGCGGACTCCCAGCCAAGAGGTTCAAACATCAAACTTACGCGACGGGTTTCAGCTAGGGGCTCGAGTAAACGTTTACATTCTGCAACCAAATCGGCCGGACGAATTAATTCCATCGAGGGGCCCAAACGCCTACTGTCAATTCTGGCCAGCTCCAATACATCGCCGACCAAATGCAATAAATGCTGCCCCGCGCGACGAATTTCTGATAAGCGCTGACGCTGGTCTGCGTTGAGGCTCTGATCTAACTCGACAATTTGGCTGTAACCTAAAATTGCATTAAGTGGTGTGCGTAATTCATGACTCAGGCTAAATAATAAATCTGCCCGATGCGCATTTTCCTCCCGCTGCAACTCCAGCTCCCGCTCCATTTGCGAAAGTCTTTCCCGGCTGCGGCTGACATCTTGTAAAACTCCCAACACCCGCACCGGCTGACCGCGACTATTTAATTGGGCCTTGCCGCGGCAGCGAACCCAAACCACACTGTTATCCGAACGCCAGATGCGAAATTCCACATCGAGCGGCAACCCCTCGCGCACATGATCCCGCATGGACTGCTCAACCCGAGGGAAGTCCTCCGCTAAAATTCGAGCCTTCCACTGCTCCGCAGCTGAAATACCGATACTGCGTATCGGGCTCACTTCGTAACCCAGAATCCCCCAGCAGGCATCATCAAGTACCATTTCATCTGCGCGTAGATCCCACTCCCATAAACCATCGCCAACTCCAGACAGTGTTTGTAAGGGGCGCTCGCCAGGCAGGTTGGATAGGTAGCGCTGGGCCAAGGTTTCAGTGAAGTCAGCGCAACTTCCAATCACAACAAATCCACTGTCATCCTCGAGGTTTATTGCGCGTCCCCGCAATCGTAACCAGCGCAACTGACCGAGACTGTCGTAGGCCCGAAAAGTAGTATCGAAGTGTCCACCTTTGTTAGTAAGACGGCGCCGCACAGTGATAATTCGATCCCGCTCATCAGAGTGAACCGAACGCAATTCATCACCCGTCCACAGGGAAGTCAAAGAGAGTTCTGCAGTTTCTGCAAACAGGAGCCAAATTTCACCCTGAGCACGCTGGGCACCGGAATCCGGATGCCACTCCCACAACCCGCAATCTGAATCCAAAAACAAATCTTGCAAACAAGCGGTATGACGAGGCAGGCGCGACGCATCCAAAGAAGAGAGCTCATCGACGGTTGCCAACTGGAACACTGCGCTGGATGGATTTGGGGTTAGTGACTCTGACACACAGGGCTCGACTATCGAAATTAGCTCATTAATTACCTGGCTCATGCATCCTTGCCATAAAAGAGAGCCTCTCCCCCGGGGTCGCTAAATTTGGGAACGCCTCGGGAGACCCTAAACTAAAGCATTATGGGCTTTGCGCAAAGTGCGGGCAAAAAAAGGCCCCGCAATGCGGGGCCGTAATCAGCGATGATGAGAGAAAACGGGAAGTCACCCAGTGTTAATGGTTTGCCATAACCCTAAGAAACTCTCCCGAAATGCGGGTCCTTTGCCCCGCACAATCACTAATGCAACCCTTATGCCAACTTTAAAAACGGTGTTTTTAACCGGCATCACCCTTCGTCCATTGTGTCACAGTAAACTTACGAACCATTGCGAACCTCAAAATATGGTCGCCGCACCAAAACAATGCATTCTCGGCAAAGACACTAGGGGAAAAATCGCTATCAGGTCTGAGAAAAATCGGGACCGCAGAATATGGCCGGTGAGATTTGCTTCTCCCGGGCATACATAAACCCGAGGACCACACTATGAACACAACCTCGATAGACTCTACTGTCAAAAGAAAACGCTTCTGGCCTCCCACGTTGCTATTTGCCATAACCGGTTTGTTGGCAATTATTGTTGTGCCCCTATATGGCTTTATTTTTGGTTATCACTGGTATCAGTGGCTCGCATTCGCCGTAATGGGTGCAATGTGCAGCCTTTCTATCACCGCCGGATATCATCGCCTTTGGTCCCACAAAAGTTATGAGGCTCACTGGGCCCTACGATTATTATTTGCACTATTCGGAGCCGCAGCACTACAAGATTCTATTTTGAAGTGGTGCGATCATCATCGCCACCACCACCAGTTTGTTGATGACAACAACCGCGACCCCTACTCAGCCAAACGCGGATTTTGGTTTTCCCATATCGAATGGATGATGCATGAATATCCAACCAGCCACCAAAACTTCGAGAATGTACAAGACCTAAAGCGGGATAAAATTGTGATGTGGCAACACAATAACTACATTCCAATCACCGCCACCATGAATCTTGGGATTCTCACCCTGCTGGGAATTTGTACCGGCGATATTATTGGTATGTTCTTACTTGCAGGAGCACTCCGAATTGCCTTCTGTCACCACACTACTTTTATGGTAAATTCCATCATCCATCGATTTGGTAGCCAGCCCTACCGGGATGATGTGACCGCTTGCGATAACAAAGTTGTTAATTTTTTTGTTTTTGGTGAGGGTTACCACAACTACCACCACGCCTTTCAGATCGATTATCGCAATGGCATTCACTGGTTTCATTACGATCCAACCAAGTGGGTCATTAAAGCTCTTAGTCTGATCGGTATTACCCGCAACCTAAAAGTAGCCTCTCCAGTGAAAATTCAAAAAGCCAAGCTAGACCTACAGTTTAAGAAGGCGCGTAAGAAGCTGGAAAGCGGATCTCTGCCCAAGGGAGTCGAAGAGGCCCTAAAAAGCGAAGCTCTACAGCTCACTCATACCTTGGAAAAATGGGAGCAATTGCAATTAAAAAGCAATAAGACTAAAAATGGAGAAAAACCCAACAAATGGGAGTTAACCCAAATACAAACCAAGACGAATGAACTTGAGTACAGCTTGAAAATGCAAGGAGAACGACTTCAAGCTCTGATGGAACACGTCCAGGAAGAAAAACCTAAGCAAGCTTTATAGTCAGGCCCCCTAATGGAGCCCAAACCTAAACTTCTGCGTCTTTGCTCACAGCAAATTTGCGCATGGAAAATGCCACCCGTTCATCCACATTTTTCCTGAACATTTCTTCATCAAATTTTTCGATAAAGCCCAAGCGCTCGCGCAAGCCAACACCGTTGGCAATTTGGATTGCCAACCCTGGACGCGCATTGGCCTCCAGTAAGAGCGGGCCACGTTCACGATCCAGGACAATGTCACAGCCTAAATAACCCAGCCCAGTCATTTCGTAACAGCTTGCCGCCAAGCGGACCAGCTCGTACCAACCTGGCACATGCAATGCATCGAAAGGCACTTCAGTGTCCGGGTGCTGGTCAATTCGCAACCCGCGCATTACCGCATGACAACTTTTGCCCGTGGCCAGGTCGATACCAACACCCACAGCGCCCTGGTGCAAATTGGCTTTACCATCTGAGGCGTGGGTTGAGCAGCGCAGCATGGCCATCACCGGATAACCGCGAAAAACAATAACCCGCACATCAGGCACACCCTCAACAGAGTAGCGATCGAAGACCGGGTCAAAGTCCACCAGGGCCTCCACCATCACCCTGTCGGGTTTGCCACCGAGACTGTATAGGCCGCTGTGAATATTGCTTACGTGCCGCAAGATATCCAGCGCATCAATTTCAGCACCGGATATCTTTTTATATTTGTCACCATTGCGACCGGCAATAACGAGAATACCTTTACCACCGGAGCCCCGTGCCGGCTTGATTACAAACTGCCATAGGGGGTCAATCACCTCCATAACTCGCTTGCGGCTGGCAGGGCTTTCAAATGCCTCGATTAACTCGGGCACAGGGATTCCCGCTTTTTTAGCCGCGCGCTTAGTGTTCAGCTTGTCGTCGACGATGGGATATTTTTTGCGGTCGTTATAGCGCGCAATATAGTCAATATTACGCGCGTTCATCCCTAACACCCCCATGCGGCGCAGGGTCAGCGGAGATACCACTCCGCCGCGAACTTTATTGAAGATATGCTTAACTGAAAACTGCAGCATAACGCCCCCTAGCGAACCAGCGGACGGAAACGCATCAACTCACTGAGTCGATATCCGGTGTAGTTACCCACCACCAGAATAAAGGCCAGCAATACCAACAGTAACTCGGGGAAGTTGAACGTCCAATGCTCAATATAGCGGTTGGTCATTACCCACCAAGCCAGTATCGCCACTAACAAACTGCCCCCGGACTGCACCACAACCTCGTAGGGGCCATCCTCCTCCCACACAATCGACATACGCTCGATAGTCCAGGCAAGGATAATCATCGGGAAGAATGTCACTGTGAGAGCCTGCTCAATGCCCAGCTTATAGCTGACCACACTGATTGCCCCCATTATTATCACCACCGTCACCACGACGGCGGCGATCCTCGACACCAATAGCAAATTGAGCCTACTGAGGTAGAACCTCACCCAAAGGCCGAGGATCAGGATCAAAGTAAAAATGGCTAAACCGGTAATCAACTGGGTTTCGATAAAGGCAATTGCCAGCAGTACCGGCATAAAGGTACCGGAGGTGCGCAGGCCCACAAATACACGCAGCAGCACCACCACCAGGGCCCCCACAGGCACCAGCAGGATCAGCTTGAAAATACTCTGCTGCTCAATGGGCAAACTGTAGATCGAGAAATCCACCAGCGCATCTTTCTCATCTTTGGTGCTGCGCATAGAGACATCGCGAGCGGGGACATCATTGGCAATCACAGAGAAAGTCACTTGGGAGTTACGACCGCCCTCAAGATCTAAAAGACTCTTGCCGCCGCGCTGCCAAATAAAGAAATTTTCCGGCACACCAGGCTGGCCACTGCTGGGTTCAAACACGATCCAACGCTTGCCATCATAGACCTCAAGCAGATCTTCTGGAGATAGTCGACGTCGATCATCCTCCAGGTAGAGGCCGCGAATACGGTGAGCGGGGATATCGGCTGTCGCCAGTACAAGCAAAGCGACATCTACAAAAGAGCGGTCGGCGTAATGGCGGAAGATCAGGTTGCGATCCTGATTCTCATCGTCATTCAGTTCGAATAGTAACTGGGTAGTTAGAGATTCCACATCGGAAGAGCGCTCACGGGCCTGCACAACCAGGGAGTAAATCGCCAAGCGCACCGCTTCTTGCTCACGGGCCCCCAGGAAGGGTTTTTGTATCTCAGTGCTCAGATCCAGAGGCTGCGCCAGCGCGGCACCGGGACGCTGGTAGACATCCAGCTGATAGAAGAGAGATTGGGGGCCTCTTGCGGCCCGGCGAGACCAAATGGCCCGATAGGCATCATCTTCTCTCGCGATATAGAAACCAAAACCGGAGGAACTGAAGGTCTCCCCCAGTATTTCCATATTGCGCTGCTCGCGCGGGAGGGTCAGTGCGGCCTTTACCGGACCGCCATCGGCATCGAAACCCACTTTTGCTTCGATAGTCCACACGGTGCGGTACTCACCCGGCAACAGCGGAAAACCCAACTCAAGGTTTTTATAGGCGGTCAGGCCTGCTCCTACCAATGCGAGTAACGCCGCAATTACATAAACTTGGACACGCGGCGACATTCGCCATTCCCCGTAACTCTGAGGTCCCAATTAGGGACCCAATTGGATAACTGGCCTATTTAACCCCGTCTATTTGGGGTTGGCCCTGGACATTGCGCCGGCTCACATCGACAACAGCGGCATCTTTGAGGAAGTTGCGTCCCAGCAGCATCAATAAATCAGAGCCGCCCTCATCGGTCAGGTTAACTTCGACTTGGTGGGTAATACGCCCAACAGTCAGGTTAAGCTCCACTACCGGCCTGCGCTGATTATCGAAACCCAGGCGCTCCACTCGGACATGGCGTTTTATCGGCAGCTCTACTGAGACCGGGTCCATTTTGCTCGACTGAACAATCTGGAACCTGACCCAGTCCCTGCCATCCCGCTCGAACGGAGTCAGCTTCCTGACCCGCAGTGTGGAGGTTGGTGAACCTGTATCGACAACGGATTCCAGAATCAAGCCGGGAGGCTCTATGGCCACTTCTTCTACCGATCCCAAAACCAACTTATCTTTGGCAACGGGCACTTCGACTACTTTTTCTACAGTTCGTTCGATTACCCGCTCAACAACCTTCACTTCCGGTTCCGCACAAATCACTTCCGCAGGCTCTGGGCACTGCATTGCAGAATCTGGTGATTCTACCGGTGGTGCAACTTCCGCTGGTTGAGCGGCCCTGTCCCGCCCCGGATACATCAGTGACTCACAACCGGCGAGCACCGAAAGCGTCAACATTAACCACAGAAGGGAAAATCTCTGCATACCAACCAATTACCTCAAGCCCCATTAGCAATGCCATTCGGACCGCTACAAACGCGCGGTGTTCGCTTATCTGACGGAGAAATTGCTCCCCGCCTCAGGCAAAAGGTCGATATTAGCTCATGAGCGCGGCCACTGCACAGCGATGTCCGCCGAGTCGCGGGACTCAACACTAACAATGTGACATGCCGCCCAGAGTGATTGGGAGCACTGGGCTCATGGAATCAGAAGCCGGTTAGCCCTGCTGCAGGCGCTGGTCGATAGTTTCCAAAATAGCCAGCAGTGCCGCAGCATCATCCCGCCCCTTGAAGAACTCCTCGGCAACCGGAGCAATACCACACTGGCCCGGTAGGGGCATCTCCCCTTCAATCAGGACCTGCATACGCGGCAAAAAAATAAATTGAAGCCACTGGGGCAAGGTCAATGTATCCACACAGAATGGCTCAGTGCTGGCCAGGGCTTCTGCGGGCGGCGCATTATCCTGCCAAACCTGCAGGCTGCGCAGTTCGGATTCAAGGAACAGGAGCTGATCAGCGATTTCAGAATAAATAGGTTGCATAACTCATAGAACCTTCACATTTACAGCCGTGATAATACGCAATAGCCACCTGCCCAATCTGAGTAACAGCGCAAATACGACCAAAGATTTTCTAAATTTTTCGATTAAAGGGCGGCAGTGAGTTCAGTATTGCCTGACCATAGCGACGGGTAACCACCCGGCGATCCAGCAAGGTGACTGTGCCGCTGTCCCCTTCTGCCCGCAGTAAGCGCCCGCAGGCCTGCACCAATTTTAGGGCTGCATCCGGCACTGTGATTTGCATAAATGGATTGCCGCCCTTGGCTTCAATCCACTCCGCCAACGCTGCCTCAATTGGGTCATCGGGCACCGCAAAAGGCAGTTTCGCAATAACCACGTGGCGGCAGTAGTCACCAGGCAAGTCCAACCCCTCAGCAAAACTCGCAAGCCCGAACAGGATACTGCTGCCACCGCCATCGATAATCTCACGGTGGCTATCCAGCAACTGCTGGCGAGATTGCTGCCCCTGCATCAGAATTCGATTGCGCCAGGTACCAGGGAGCGCCTCGTAAACCGTCTCCATCTGGCGACGGGAGGAAAACAGTACCAGAGCGCCACCCTCCCCTTTCAGCAGGTCTGGCAACGCATCGATAATGGCGTCTGTGTGTTGCTCTGCATTGCCCGCATCTACAGCTTCCGGGGGCACTTGCAGTGTTGCACGGGAAAAATCGAAAGGACTCGGCACCACCTGATAGCTAGCATTGTCCGGAGTACCGGCACGCATTTGCAAACGATCAAATTTCCCCAGGGCTGTGAGTGTGGCCGAAGTCAGTACCGCGCCGTAGCAGCGGCGCCACAAGCTGTACTCCAGGGTTTTGCCTGCGAGTATCGGTGAGCTGCATACCTCAAAATCAGTGGAGCCGCCCCAATCCACCAGGGTGACCCAACGCGCCTGGGGCAATGCGCCATCAGCATCGGCACGGGCGTAATTCGCCCACAACAGAAGGTTGGCCTCAGCGCGCCCATGCCAACTGCCCAACTGGGGGTACCAGCGCTCCAGATCTGCCAGGGGTACCGGTGAGTGGCCGTCCTCCATCATGCGTTGGGCGGTCTGCAACATCTTGCTGAGCAGGCTTTCCAACTCATCAAAGTCTTCCCGCAGCTTTTCCGCCAGCTGCGACATGGAATCGGGGATTACCCCACCTTCAAAGCGATGGCGGATGGTATTGCCCCGCTCATCTTCAAATTCACACAGCTCTTCAATCAGCGGCCACATCTGCTCCAACCCCTGCTTGGCAGAGGTGAGAACCGCCGGCAGCTGCTCGCCGCAGCGGTCGATCTGGGCGCCGTCACCAATCTCACCCAGCATCTGCCCCAGGGCCTTATTGGTTTGATCCAACCAACCGGTGGAAGCCCCTACGCGACTGTGGTGAGAGAAATGATTGAGAGCCTTTTCCGGTAGATGGTGGGCTTCATCAAGTACATAGATAGTCTCTTCCGGGGGCGGAAGAATTGCACCACCACCCAGGGCTAGGTCCGCCAGCAACAGGTCGTGGTTAGCAACGATCACCTGGGTCTTGCCCAGGCTCTCTCGCGCTCGGAAGAAGCTGCAATTGGTGACATGGGGGCAGCGGCGGCCACTGCACTGGCGATGGTCAGTGGTAACCCGACTCCAATCATCCGTCTCGATCGTATCCGGCCAGTTATCCCGATCGCCATCCCAGGTACCCGATGTCAGGCTATCCGTCATCTTCTGGTAGAGAGCGACACTCTCCGCTTCCACCTGCGGGAGCTCATCTTCATAGAGACCAAGGGAAAGGCCAGTGCCGGAGGCAGAAAAGCTGGACAAGAGTTGATCCAACTTGGATAGGCAGAGATAGCGGCCACGGCCCTTCGCCAGGGCAAACTCAAATTTGAGCCCGCTGTGACGAGCAACTTCTGGCAGGTCCTTGTGGATAATCTGTTCCTGCAGGGCCACCGTGGCGGTGGATATCACCAGGGTCTTGTCCTGGGCCTGGGCCAGGGGAATAGAGGCGAGAAGGTAAGCTACGGTTTTACCGGTACCCGTACCCGCTTCAACCACACAGATATGCTCGCCATCAGTCTTGTCGCTATCGCGCTCACCACTGGCATTCTGGGTGATGGAACCCAGTGAGCGGGCAATGGCGGCTACCATCAGCTTCTGCCCATAGCGGGCTTTCAGCCCTCGACCGGACAGGAATTGGCTATAGGCGCCCTGAATGGCGCTTTTGTGTTTTTCGTTGAGCACGGGGGTGAGGTCTATTCGCTAAGTGGCTGGCGCAGGGGGCGCTATTATCCACTAAGCGCCCTCTCCCCACCAGCGTCTGAACTCAGCGGGCCTTACTCATAGGCGAGGCGAGATACCACGGGGTTGGCGTAGGCCTGAATAGCCTTGTCGCGCCAGCGCTCATCGACCCGAGCCATGCGCGCTTCAAACTTCTCCCGCTCTTCTTTATGTGCAGCGGGGTCCCAGGCTTTAGCCGGATATCCCACCGGTAATTGCGGAACCTCACCGTAAACCATCTCGTAGGCAATCATATTGGATGGATGCAATGTGTAGTTGCCGATAACTTGGCGATCTATTTCTTCAGCCAGGCTGTTTACATCGTTAAAATCACCTTCAATCGGCGTGCCGAAGGCGGCATGTACACGGCCTTTGTGACCGACAATGCCCTTACCAATCGAGGCCAAGTCCTCGTTTTTACCCTTCTTGTACTCGTCCTTGTGCTCGGTAACGTAAATTTCCTTGGCCTTCTGTGCATCACAGGGGTCCCATTCGTAGGAAATAGACACCGGAACAACGTGCAACTTGCGCCAAAAATCGGCAAAGGGCGTTTCCCGGTCCTTAGTCATGGCGAACATGGCGCAGAGTGCTGGATTGGTGCGATCCAGGCCATCTTTGGCGCGCCCGGAACGCTGTGCGATCCACACATGCTCGTTATCGTTGACGATGGAGTGATAGATGTAATTGGACAACTGGGTTGCTGCCTGCAGCTTTTCCCGACGACTGCCAGAACTGCGCACCACGGTGAAGCACTTATTCAACTTCATCAGGTCGCTGGCAAACTGCTTGCTGAGCAGGTTGTCTCCAATCGCAATGCGGGAGGTCTCATGCCCTTCGCGGAACATCGCCTGAATCATCAGCGCCGGGTCCATAGCGATGTCGCGGTGATTGCTGACAAACAGGCAGGCGCGATCCCTGGGCAGGGTATCCAGACCAGAAATGCTCAGGCCGGAGGTGGTGCGCTTGATCACCTTCTCCATATATTTGCCGACAATCTCTTGAAGATCCCGCACATTGCGAACATTGCGGAGTTCAAAGCGCAGAAACTGACGTACCAACCAGGCGACGGCGCCCTCCAGCTGAGCCAGTTTGGGGACAAGGAAATGCGCAGCTGCGTGGGACATTTCCGGGTCGGCAATTAGCCTTTTGATAACCTCGCGCACTTCATCATCGCGATAGGGGCGCATATCCTCGAATTGAGAGGGGTCTAACTCACTTGCTCTCATGAAATACTACCTGTCGGGCCTGCCTCAGACGGCCCGCACTTATTTATTTTGCGGCTGGATCAGCCGGGACTACTGGGCGCAGAACATACCGGAAGCGTCGACGAACTGCCAGCACTGGACCCGACCAGATAGTTGACCCCAGTGATAAATCCGGTTTCGACGACCAGGTCAACGCCAAAATACAGCGATGGTGCGATGATACAAAGTGGACTTCACCGCCCCAAGCTATGAGAATAAGGCTATTAACCGCCGCCGACGGCAAAACAACGATAACGAATACGGCGCTAGCCACGCAGTCAAGCAGGAGTTCACCTTGTCTCAATCCAACCCCAGCTCAGAGCCGCGCGCTCCCAGCTTAACGGACGCCCTGATCCCTCTCGGGATTCTCGTCGCACTGTTGTCACTATCCGTATATTTCTACGGTGCAGACTCCTCCTACGGTCCCAATCAAATAGCGCTACTGCTCTGTGCCTGCGTTGTGGCCCTAATGGGGATGAAGAACGGACACGGCTGGAACGACATGGAAGGTGGGATGCTCCATGGCATTGGCCTGGTATTTGGCGCTATTCTGATCCTACTGTCTGTAGGTGCACTTATCGGTAGCTGGATTCTGGCCGGCACAGTGCCTTCAATGATCTATTACGGCGTGCAGATTCTGTCGCCACAGTGGTTCTACGCCGCCAGCTGTATTATTTGTGCCGTAGTAGGACTAAGTATTGGCTCCAGCTGGACCACAGCGGGCACCTTAGGTGTGGCACTGATGGGAATTGCCGGCGCTCTGGGCCTATCCCTTGAGGTCACTGCCGGAGCCGTAATCTCTGGCGCCTACTTCGGCGATAAGATGTCTCCGCTATCTGACACTACCAACGTGGCCGCAGCGGTAACATCCAATGATCTGTTCCAGCATATTCGCCATATGATGTCCACAGCGATCCCGGCCTTCGCGATCGCCCTGGCGGTTTTCGCTTTCCTGGGTTTTACCTCTGAAGCCAGTTCTGCCTCCGCAACTGATATCGAATCATTGCTCACCGCGCTTAGCAGTGAGTTCAAAATTTCCCTGGTTAGCCTGCTGCCTTTGATCTTGTTGCTAGCAATGGCTTGGCGCAAAGTCCCCGCTTTCCCAACATTGATCATCGGCTCC
The DNA here is from genome assembly GCF_030012985.1 of Microbulbifer sp. VAAF005. NCBI lineage: Bacteria > Pseudomonadati > Pseudomonadota > Gammaproteobacteria > Cellvibrionales > Microbulbiferaceae > Microbulbifer > Microbulbifer sp. VAAF005. Next base: position 2,070,005 of record NZ_CP120233.1, read on the forward strand.
CTGGTTGGCTGTGCCATCGCACTGATTTTCGAACCGGAAGCCGCCCGTCGACTCGGTGGTGGTGAAGGTGCTTTAGCCCCCCTGAAGGGCGCTTGGTACAGTCTGTTCGACGGCTATAAGTCCACTTCCACCAACGAGAACGTGGCTGCATTGCTGTCCAAAGGCGGTATGAGCAGCATGCTCAACACCGTATGGCTGATCACCTCCGCCATGGCCTTCGGCGGCGCTATGGAGCGGGCCGGATTCCTACAGGTCATCGTCCAGGGAGTTTTGTCACTGGTTAAAACAGTGGGCGGCCTGGTAACTGCCACCGTCTTCACCTGCTTTGGAATGAACCTGGCCGCAGGCGATCAGTACATGGCGATTATTATTCCGGGCCGTATGTTCCGCGAAGCCTTCAAGGAAAAGGGCCTACACGGGCTTAACTTGTCTCGCACCCTCGAGGATTCCGGCACCATCACCTCTGTGCTGATTCCCTGGAATACTTGTGGTGCCTTTATGGCGGCAACGCTGGGTATTGCTACCTGGGAGTATTTACCTTTTGCCCTATTCAATATTATCTGCCCTCTGTTGGCGATCGCCTATGGCTGGCTGCACTTTAAACAGAAGCCCATTTCTGTAGCGGCTACGGCATCTTAAGGAAATAGACAAAACCCCTATGAGTGAAAGCGGTACCCTAAGCGCCCTGATCGAGCAGGCTGATTTCAAATTGCGCTGGTTCGATCTGGGCCGGCGCTTGCAGTCGGTTTCGAAATCCACTGCGGCATCCTTCGAAGCAGGCCTGACTCCCTGGCCACACCCATACTTGCGCCAGGCCTGGACGGGCCTGCTGCTGCAACCAGCCGAAGGCGGTGAACCCATCGTCTGGTTCCTGCGATTTCCGCTGGACGAGCAGGGCAAGCTGCAACTTCAAGCCCGAGATGGATTGCTTCGCGCTCTGGCACAGGAACTCAAGCTGGGACCCGCTTCTGAATCTGCAGCGCAGCTAGACCAGCTACTGCAGCAAAGTGGCTTGCTGTTTACCCCGTCAACTGAGCGGCAGGCAGCATTCCACTCCCAAACAGCGCTTCTGCTGGGCCGCCAGCCCAGCGAACATTACGAGCCTGTCCTGCGCTATTTTGGCGACCCGGAAAATCACCGCTGGGACAACCTCGCGCTGCAAGGGATCGCCGACTTGGCCGTGCGCTGGGAAAAAGAAAGCACTTTGTTAATGCGCCAGATTGGCAAAGTCGCAGCTCCGGTTTTTATTAACCTTTGCCATTGCCTGGAAAACCAGCCGGTCGACCACCGTCTTGCGACAGCCATTATTGAGCGAGCAGAGCAAGAACTGGCGGCAAGCACACCGGATATATCAGTGGTCGCTGCTGCTATCAGGGGGATCTCTCACTCACCAGCCAAAGGATTGCAACAGGCATTTATACAGTCACTTTTGGCTGAAGATGCCAGCAACCAGAATAAAGAAGTCCTGGCCGCAATAGGCAGTCGCTGCATCCAAGATTTGGAAGAGCAGGAACTGGCCGCACAGTGGGTTGGCAAACTAGCCGATGCCGCTGACCAGCAGACTTTTAACTTACTGCTTTCCGACTTAATGTTCATTCCGAAAGTGCGAATCGCCCTATTGAGTGCTATGCGTGACCCGGCAAGAAAGGAAAGTCTCGCAATAGCCTTTGGCAATTTTTTGCATGGCCCCAAACCGACACACTGACGACTAATTGATAACGCCTCTGCTGGTGCTCCCCCATCCATTAAAGCTACTTTCACGAGTAAGAATTTTTAATAGAAAAAACCCTTACTCGTGAAACCATTTTCTTTGCATCGCAAAAAAATCCCCAACCCATAAAACGACATTATCAGCCACAATAATAATTTTTAAGGCCCACCTCAAAATTGGCGCGATCGGTTTCAGCGCGTAGATTAAATAACCGAAATTCACCATAAAAAATGGTCGGCACAAACCACATTTTTTAAAAACCCCCTTATTTAAGTAGTTTTTTAAAATAAATTGGCGCACCTCTTTTCATAACTTGATCATTGACAGACATTTAAACCCAACGCCTATTACACTCAAATAGGCGGTACCTTTGTAGAACAGATTTTACAAAGCTGACCAACAGGTGACGTTTTATTGGCTATGCTAATGGCTAACATCAACGGAAAGGAGTTAGGGGATGAATTTCACTCCAGCCAAGTACTTAATTGGAATTATCAGTGCACTGGTTCTTGCAGGTTGCTGTAGCCCTCCGGCACCTCCAGCTTACTGCCCACCCGGCGCTGAACAAATTCCTCTATCCATGGCTTGTCCTGCAGATGCCGACTGCTGGATGGCTTCCGACAGAGTGCGCTGCATGAAGGTGGTCAAGTAAAATCTTTTTCTTGCCCGACAGCGTGGTGATTCATACTAAATGAAGGTTTGACCCAATCACTGCTGACAGACACCCGATTTACAAAGCCTTATTTAGTATGGATCACCACAAAATGCCGCTCTAACGAGCGGCATTTGTCTTTCCCCACACAGTTCCTTATCTCGAAACACTCCCTGTAATAGACTGTGATGTCTGCGGCGCTGGCCCGGCAAAGAAAATGCCGTTAGCATTGCCGCCCAGAAATAATAAATAAAATTTGATTTGTGTACGTTTTAGCCAAGTGGCAATAAAAAGGCTCAGAAGAGAACAAACCGAATACCATGACTAGTGAAACCCTGGCTTTAAGCCGTGTAGCGGCAATCTCACGGTTGAAGTCCCATTTTGATCAACATAAGTGGTCCCTGAGAGAGCTGTTTGCAACGGATCCCCAAAGGACAGATAAGTTCAGCTCAGACGCAGCCGGAATCTATCTGGATTACAGTAAAAACCACTTGCGTGAAGACACCCTTAAGTTGCTGTTGGAATATGCAGAAGAGCAGGGTCTGAACAACCAAATTACTGCGCTGGTGAACGGGGCCATTGTCAACAATACCGAACACCGCCCTGCCCTACACACCGCACTGCGATTTCAGGGGCAACCGAAAACTGAACAAGAGCGCGCGGTAAAAGATTGCCGCGAGCAAATGAAACAGTTTGCCGAATCGGTGCACAACCATAGCTGGCGCAGCTTCTCAGATAAGCCGATCCGCCATATTGTGAATATCGGTATCGGTGGCTCCGACCTGGGTCCGCGCATGGCGGTAGAGGCCCTCAGTCCTTGGTACAAAGACTCTATCGATGTGCACTTTGTATCAAATATCGATGGCGCAGACCTCAGTGATACCCTGGCTGGTATCGATGCGGAAGAAACCCTTTTTGTGATTGCTTCCAAGTCCTTTTCTACCTTGGAAACCCGTGAAAATGCGCTGTCTGCACGTCGCTGGATATTGTCTGCCGGTTGCGATGAGTCACAGTTGGCCAAACACTTTGTTGCGGTGAGCAGTAATATTACTGCTGCTCAGGATTTCGGAATTGCTCCTGAGAATATTTTCCCAATGTGGGATTGGGTGGGTGGTCGCTACTCACTCTGGTCTGCAATCGGCCTGCCCATAGTTCTCGCTTGTGGCTATGAAGTTTTTGAACAGCTTCTGCAAGGCGCCAATGCAATGGACCAGCACTTCGCCACTGCTCCACTGGAATCCAATCTACCCGTACTGATGGCGTTGACCCAGTTCTGGTACCGCCAGTGCTGGAATACGACAAGCCACGTCGTGCTGCCCTACGCGCAGCGCCTGGCCCGATTCCCTGCCTGGTTACAGCAGCTGGATATGGAGAGCCTGGGTAAAAGTGTCGACAAGGACGGGCAGGCGCTGGGCTACCCCAGCGGCAGCGTTATCTGGGGCAGTGAAGGTACAAACGGCCAACACTCTTTCCACCAATTATTGCACCAGGGAACCGACCTTATTCCAGCAGACTTTATCGCGGTCAAGGAACCGACGTCTGAACTTCTTGAACAGCACCGCTGGCTGCAGGCCTGTTGTATTAGCCAGAGCCAGGCGCTACTGCGAGGCAAAAGCCTGCATGAGGCCCGCCAGGAGCTGGAAGAAGCTGGTCACACTCATCGTGAGGCCCACGCCCTGGCCCCACATAAAGTGATCCCTGGTAATCGCTCCAGCAACACCCTGATCCTGGAAAAGTTAGATCCTTTCCACCTGGGCTCGCTCCTGGCACTGTACGAGCACAAGGTCTACGTTGGCGGCTGCCTGCTGGGGATCAACCCCTTTGATCAGTGGGGCGTCGAATTGGGTAAGCAGCTAAGTTCAAAAATTCATAAGGCTGCCAAGGGTGAAATTCCTCAGGATGACTGGGATAGTTCAACCCGCAGCCTGATGAAAAAGCTGCTCTAAACTCTACAAAAAAGGCCGCACTAATTAGTGCGGCCTTTTTTGATCTTTGTTAAGGGCATCATTAACTGGATGCAGAGCCCCGCTTCAGCATTGGCTCAATTAGATCCAGTGGCAACGGAAATACAATTGTAGAGCTGTTATTTGCGCCGGCAATATCAATCATGGTTTGCATATAGCGCAAAGTAATTGCGTTGGCATTTTGTGATAATTGATTTGCTGCTTCAGTCAGCTTTAAAGCCGCCTGCGCCTCCCCTTCTGCATGTATAACTTTAGCCCGCCGCGCGCGCTCCGCCTCTGCCTGCTGTGCGATAGCCCGCACCATACTTTCATCAAGATCGATATGTTTAATCTCTACATTAGTAACTTTTACACCCCAGGCATCTGTTTGCTCATCGAGTATTTTTTGGATATCCACATTAAGTTTGTCTCGCTCACATAGCATCTCATCCAGCTCGTGCTTACCCAGCACCGAACGCAATGTAGTTTGGGCTAACTGGCTTACAGCCTCGTGATAAAATTCCACATTAATAATTGCAGACTGTGGATTAATTACCCGGTAATAAACCACTGCATTAACTTTAACTGAGACATTATCCCTGCTGATAACATCTTGGGTGGGTACATCCATCACCACAGTGCGCAGATCCACACGCTCCATAGTTTGGATAATGGGAATGATAATGATCAGTCCTGGCCCTTTCACTGTTTGAAAACGCCCCAGGAAAAATACCACCGCGCGCTCATACTCCCGCAAAATACGAATGGCATACATCAGTAGCAGTATGAGTGCGACTACCAGTATCCCAAAAAAATAACTGAGCATCATTGGACTCTCCTTAATCCCACCTTAACTGTTGAGCGCTGTCATTAGCTCAATTGATTGCCCTACCTATTCCACCTCTACCCGTAAAACCATACCGTGTTGGGCCACTACTCTAACTTTCTGCCCCACCTTCAGAGGCTGGTTACAGGTCGCCTGCCAAATCTCTCCATCGAGATGCACCAAGATCTCTGCGTCTTTAACTTCGCTTACCACCGCAGAGCGTCCCACAAAAGCCTGGTCTGCCGGGACTTTCGGCTGGCGTAAACTGCGTCCAACAGCGGTTAGTAGCATCAATAAAAAGACACCACTTACACCGGCAATAGCCCCAATCAGCTGTTTGGAAACCTGCATTCCCGGCACATCACTATCAATGAGCATTACAGAGCCAATCACCAGTGCAATAATTCCGCCGATCCCCAAGGCGCCGAAACTCGGCATGAAAACCTCTGCCACAATCAGCAATGCGCCAACAATAATTAATGCAAGACCTGCGTAATTAATCGGTAAAACTTGCAAGGCATAAAATGCCAGCAACAGGCAGATAACACCAACAATCCCGGGAACAAAAGCACCGGGGCTATAGCCCTCAAAAATAAGCCCGTAAATACCCACCAATAACAAAATATAGGCCACTTGAGGATTGGTAATCAGGGCCAGCAACTCATTGCGCCAATCCGGCTCGTAACTTTCACTTTGCAACTCGGCAATATTTTCCGGAATCGTATAATCACCGGTATCGAGCAATACTTTTCGACCGGCAACCTGGCGCAATAAATCGTCATCATTATCCGCAACAATATCGATAACATTCATTTTTAACGCTTCCGGAGCTGTCAGGGTCGCTGCTTCGCGTACAGCTTTTTCCGCCCAGTCTGCATTGCGCCCATGGCGCTGTGCCAACCCTCGGATAAACGCGACAGAGTCATTAACGACTTTGCGCTCCATGGCTGTTCCCGCAAGCGGTTTTTCTTTTTCCCCATCCTCACCATCTTCCTCGTTCTCTTTTTTCTCTTCCTCCTGCTTTCCCCCCGGCATAGGAGTGCCCTGAGGTCCGCCAATCTGCACTGGCGTGGCCGCTCCCAAGGTGGTAGCAGGAGCCATAGCGGCGATCTGGCTGGCATAGAGAATATAAGTCCCCGCACTGGCGGCGCGCGCGCCGGAGGGGTAAACGTAGGTGGCAATAGGGATAGGAGACGCAAGGATATGCTGGATAATATCCCGTGAGGCCGCATCCAACCCCCAGGAGTATCCAGGTGCAGAATCACGAACTCTGCGCCCTGGTCCACAGCCTCCTGCGTAGCCCGCTTGAAATAATCAGTCGTCGCGGGACCTATGGCGCCATCAATTTTGAGTATGGCTACATGGGGAAAGGGCCCTTCTTGGGCGGCACTTTTGCACACAAAAAGGCTGAGCAGCAGCGCCAGGGAAACCAGGCTGCGAAAGAACAAAACGGGCGAATTCTGCTTCGACATGCATCCATCCCTGATGCGACATCTGGCTCAACGCTAATATTTGGATATTGAGTGCCACAGCGGAATAGCAAAATCACTTTAGCATTCACGACACCCTAGACCGGAAACAAAAAACCTCGGCTAATTCCATCAGATTAACAGAATTAGCCGGGGCCTTGTTTATTTCCACCGGGATTTACGCCCAGTTGAGTAGCTTTATACCCGATTGCGTCGGCTATACCAGTTCACATCGCGGGAATATTTATCTACCTGATCCTCAACACCCAGCAACATGGCAAACAGAGCCATACGCACCAGTAAGCCATTGTCGGTCTGGCGGAAAATCGCCAGGCTCGGATGTTCATTCAGATCGGTATCCAATTCATTCGCCTCTGCCCGTGAATCCCGTGGCAAGGGGTGCATGATTACCGTGTTAGGCTCTGCGTGGCGGGTAAAAATAGCCTTATTCAGGCGGAAGCGCCCACGGTAGCGGTTGGCCTCTTCCTGAGAGGCAAAACGCTCTTCCTGGATACGGGTGGAGTAAACAATATCCACATGGGAGATAGAGGATTCCAGCTGATCGGTAACCGTCACCTCGTGCCCCGCCCCGCGCAGCATCTCCACAATCATTTCCGGCATCGCCAGTTCCGGTGGAGAAACCAGGGTAATCTGCACCTTGCCAAACAAACACAGCAGTTTGCACAGGGAGTGCACCGTGCGGCCGTGCTTGAGGTCGCCGATCATGGCGATACGAAAATCATCCAGGGTGCGGCCGTGCGCAGCCAGTTCCTTGCGAATGGTGTAGAGGTCCAACAGTGCCTGGGTGGGGTGTTCATTGGCGCCGTCGCCGCCGTTGACCACCGGCACACGACTCGCTTCAGCAAACTCAGCCACCGACCCTTCTTTTGGGTGGCGCATACAAATCACGTCGCTATAGCCCGATAGCACTCGGGCGGTGTCGTAAAGGGATTCGCCCTTTGCCATAGCGCTGGCAGTAATTCCTACCGTTTCACGTACAGTACCGCCCAACAGATTAAAGGCGGCTCCAAAACTCAGGCGAGTACGGGTGCTCGGCTCCATAAACATATTGCCGAGAATCGCCCCTTCCAATACACGCGTTACCTTTTCACGCTGTGCATAGGGGGTCATGGCGTCAGCTACATCAAATACGCGCTCTATGTCGGCGCGCTCAAATTGGCTGACCGACAGTATATTGGCTCCGATAAAGTCCATGGTTACTCCAGTGGTTGCGCCTTGTGGGCGCCGGGTATTCGCGAGCGGCATTCTACTCGGGCACCAGGAAAGAGCCCAGAGGAAGAACGGCCGCTGACGTGATTCGACACATTAGGCGAGTAAGCTATCGCCCCAGTTCTCCAGCTCTGTAATCAGGGAAATGCGCTCCGGGTGCTGCACCCGCAGCTCAGACAGCTGGCGGAAGTAATCTTCCAGGGTGATTGAGGCCCCGGCAGTAGCGTCAGTTAAGCGCTGGAAACACCAGATCTGCCAGCGCTGGTGCTCTTCTTCAGACAGGGTCTCGGGGAAATTGCGCGCCCGCATACGGAATAGCAGCTCGGGTAGGCGCTTATCGGTGAAAGGCACTTCACCCGCCAAAGCTTCCGGACCTCGGGCCGCCAGTCCACGGTGCAGTTCACGGCAGATATCGCGGTCAGAGTCATTGAGGAATCCACCGTAAAGGTCCGCTTCCACATCTCTCTCAGGGAATTCCCGATCCAGGAATACGTTGTGCAGCTTTTCCGTCAAATCGATATCTTTGAGCTTCTGCCAGTTCGCCTCACAGGTTGTGCGATCGATACCCAGCTCTGCGGCGCGCTTGTCATCCAGCATATTTGCGGGCGCCAATACCGGGCACTTGTTCAAATGCACCAGTTTCAGCCCTACCGGCAACTCACCCTCACCCAGCTTGTCGCGAGAGGTGTACAGGCGCTCTCGCAGAGTGTCTGCATCCAGGCTCAGTAATGGCTCGGGGTCCATCGCCAGGTTGGCAACAATAACCGCATTGCGGTTAACCGGGTGACTGGCCAAGGGCATCACATAGGTCAAGTGACCATGGTTAGCAGAGACCTTGCCGGAAATATGCAATAGCGGACGGCGCTCGCGCATATCGATCATCTTGGCGGCCTCCTGCTTGCGGCGCAGGCGGAACACATAATCGTACAGCTTTGGGTGCTGTTTGCGGATCAGCCTCGCCATATCAATGGTGGCGTGCACATCCGACAGCGCATCGTGGGCGCCCTCGTGGGAGATCCCATTGGCAGCGGTCAATTCTTCGAGGCGGAAGGACGGCGCACCGTCCTCACGGGTGGGCCACTGGATTCCCTCTGGGCGCAGGGCGTAGGTGAGGCGCACCATGTCAATAATGTCCCAACGGCTGTTGCCGGAGCGCCATTCCCGCTCATAGGGATCGAGCAGATTGCGATAAAGGGTGTAGCGAGTTACCTCGTCATCAAAACGCAAACTGTTGTAGCCCACCCCACAGGTGCCCGGCGCACCCAGTTCGGCGAGGATGCGCTGGATAAACTCTATTTCCGGCACTCCATTGGCCAGGGCTTTCTGCGGGCTAATGCCAGTCACCAGGCTCGCCATCGGCTGTGGCAGGCAATCCACTGAAGGGCGACAGTAAATCATCAATGGCTCGCCGACGATATTCAGTTCTTCGTCGGTCCTGATACCGGCAAACTGCGCCGGCTTGTCGGCACCCGGGTCTGTACCCCAGGTTTCATAATCGTGCCAATAAAGTGTGGTAGAACTCACGGTACCTCCATAATTTGGCGGCATCATACCACCGAGAACCTCTTCGTCTGGACACCCAAGTCGAGATTTAGGCCACTCCGGACCAACTCCTTTGCCAACGCTGGTTGCAAAGCCGCCACCGCCCATTAAAATTCGGCGTTTCCACGAATTTAAGACAGCACTTCACTCTATGAATATTCGCCAGCTCCTCACCGACAAATTCCAGGCCGCCATGCTCGCCGCCGGTATCCCCGAAGAATGCGGCCCGATTGTGGCACCTGCGAAGAAAGCCGGGTTTGGCGACTACCAGGCCAATGGCGCTATGGGCGCTGCCAAGCGTATGGGCACCAACCCGCGCGAACTGGCTGGCAAGATCCTTGAGCAGCTGGATAAGGGCGGTATGATCGAAAAGGTCGAGATCGCTGGCCCTGGCTTCTTAAACATCCACCTGAGTGAACAGTGGCTGAGCCAGCAACTATTGGCCGCCCAAGGCGATAAGCGCCTGAATATCGCCTCGGTTGAAGAGCCCAAGACCGTAGTCATCGACTATTCCCACCCCAACCTGGCCAAGGAAATGCACGTAGGCCACCTGCGCACCACCATTATCGGTGATGCCCTGGCACGACTGTTGGAGTTCCAAGGTCACAAAGTAGTTCGCCAAAATCATATGGGCGACTGGGGCACCCAATTCGGCATGTTGCTGGCACACCTTTCCGACAAGCTGGCAGACAGTGATGCAGAAGTGGCACTGGCCGATCTGGAAGTCTTCTACCGCGAAGCCAAGGTTCGCTTTGATGACGAAGAAGGCTTTGCCGATCGCGCCCGTGAATACGTTGTAAAACTGCAAGGCGGAGATGAGCAGTGCCTGAAACTATGGAAGCAGTTTATTGATATCTCTATCAGCCACTGCGAAGAAATCTACTCCAAGCTGAATGTCACCCTCAAACAGGAAGACGTTTACGCTGAAAGCCAGTACAACGATGATCTGCCGGTGCTGGTAAAAGAGCTGTTGGATAATGGAATCGCTGTTGAAGACCAGGGCGCGATCGTTGTTTTCCTGGAAGAGATGGCCGATAAGGAAGGCAACCCCAGCCCGATGATTATCCAGAAGAAAGGCGGCGGCTACCTGTATGCCACCACCGACCTGGCCGCTATCCGCTACCGTGCCAACCAACTCAGTGCCGACCGTATCCTATATGTTGTTGATGCTCGCCAATCCCTGCACCTACAACAGGCCTTTGTCGCCTCACGCAAAGCGAGCTTCCTGCCGGAGTCGGTTTCTCTAGAGCATTGCGCTTTTGGCACTATGATGGGCGATGACGGTAAGCCATTTAAAACCCGCACCGGCGGCACCGTAAAACTGGCAGCCCTCCTGGATGAAGCAGTAGAGCGTGCAGAGAAGCTGGTGGCTGAGAAAAACCCAGAGCTGGATGCAAAAACCTGTGCAGAAATCGCGCGCAAGGTGGGCATCGGCGCGGTGAAATATGCGGACCTAAGTAAGACCCGCACTAACGATTACATCTTCAGCTGGGAATCCATGCTGAGCTTTGAGGGCAATACCGCCCCCTACCTGCAGTATGCTTACACCCGCGTACGCAGTATTTTCCGCAAAGCCGGTATTGAGCCGAACGAGCTCAAGGGCGATATCCAACTGGAAAGCCCACAGGAACGCGCCCTGGCAATTAAACTAAGCCAATTTGGCGAAGTACTGGACCAGGTAGCCAAAGATACCTTCCCGCACGTACTCTGCACCTACTTGTACGAACTGGCCAGCGCCTATATGAGCTTCTACGAAGCCTGCCCAGTATTGAAAGAAGGCGTAAGTGAACAGCAGAAGCACAGCCGCCTGCAATTATGTAATCTAGTGGCCAGCACTATCGCTACTGGCCTCGATCTGCTTGGCATTGAAGTGATGGAGCAGATGTAAATTGCTCCAGCCCGGTATCACCTTCTGTAACTTTTCAGATAGGCAAACCGGGCAGCACCCGGGTAGGCGGCCTTCAGTTGTGGCCTACCCAACCATCCTGCACCATCTTTTATCCCACTCAGGCCACACGTTTCCCGCCAGCCTGACAAAAGGAAATCACCCGTGAAAATACTGATTACCGGCGCCTCCGGCCTATTGGGGCGCAGTGTATTTAAACAGCTTTCCAGCAATCCGATTTTTTCTGTTACCGGTACCGCCTTTTCCCGCGCGGGAGATAATTTAATTCGCCTGGACTTGTCCGATAGCGAAGCAGTGAAGACCTGCCTGCAACAGGTTAATCCCGATATTGTCATTCACTGCGCCGCCGAGCGCTGGCCTGATCGCTGCGCCGACAGCCCCGACACCGCCTGGCAGCTCAATGTCAGCAGCACGGAATTCCTGGCGAAATACTGTAACGAAAATGATACACAATTAGTGTATATCAGCACCGACTATGTTTTTGATGGCAGCACTCCGCCCTACAAAGCTGATGACAATCCCAACCCGGTTAACTTCTATGGCCGCAGTAAATTGGCAGGGGAAGAGGCGGTACTGAATAACGGAAGTCACTGGGTATTGAGGTTGCCCTGGTTATTCGGGCCCGTTGCCTATCTGGAGGAATCCGGTATCACCGCCCTACTGGATACTTTGCGCAAGCAAAAGCCAGTCACGCTGGATCACTGGGCTATTCGTTTTCCCACCAGTGTGGAGGAAGTGGCCGAAGTATTGGAGCAATGCCTACTAAAAATCCGTAGAGGCATCAATTTTGAAGGCATTTACCAGTGGAGTGGCGATACGGCCTGCACACGCTACGAACTCGCACACATTATTGCCAAGGCTTGTAACCTAAATGCCGAACACCTGAGCGCTGAAAGTGAACCCAATTTTACAGTGCCACGCCCTTACAATTGCCAGCTGGATAAATCAAAACTGACAGATATGGGAATTAACGGTAGTGAACCCCTGGAGCAACAGCTATTACGAAATTTAAAGCCATTTATTGAAGGCTGATTTAAACAGCTTTCAGACAAAGCGCTACAGGGAAGTATCGCTGCCGGCCATGTTCCGGCTCACACCTGTGTAATACCGTTAACTCATACAACAAACGGTGCTACAAGGTGGCAATCGAGTAGATCAGGGAGGAGCTATTGGATTGCCGAGTAAAACCACTCGAATATTTAGGGAAGGATAAATGAAATTAAAACACTGGTTCTCTGTAGGAGCTCTGGTACTGGGCAGCCTAACCACATTGGCTTCTTGCAATGCGGATAGCGGACCTCACAGCAAGAAACCACACCAGGCCATCAAGATCGAGAACGCCCAACCCATTATCTGGATTGGCGACTTCAATAACTTTGACGATGCCGTAGCACTGATGCTAATCGCCAAAGACCCACGCTATACCCTGGAGCTGGCTGTCGTTGAGGACTCTTTCAATACCGTAGCGCACGGGGCCAACACTGTTTACAACATCCTCGAATGGCTGGGAAATAATGATACCCAGGTTATTCGCGGAGCCTATTTTGCCACAGAAGAAGTCGCCTACGGCGCAAACGGCAAAGCTTCAGTATCTCCGGTAAATGACGATAAGGCCGTTCTCGGCAGAGAAGACTATCAACTACCCAACTCCTCCGATTTCTCCACCGGTACCTGGAACCTGGAGCGCCGCAACGCCATGGGTATCAATCTCTACGGCCAGTATGTACCCGGCCCCTGGCGTGACAACGGCTCTACCTTATATGGAACTGACCACTTAATCCCGCGCGCAAAACAGGAGCACTACCGCTACCAAGGTAACAACGGTGTCTCCTTCAGCTTTGAGCTAGCCGAAGACATTATCCTGGATACGATGGATAACCTGGAGCAACGCCCAGTAGTTTTCAATACCGGCAAACTCACCACCCTGGCCCGGGTACTTGGCAAAGCCAACGAAGAGCAGCTGGCTAAAATTGACCGCGTTATTATGATGGGTGGTGGCTTTGAGAATTATGAGCCGTTTACCGAGAATCACGAAGCAGCCTGCTTTGGCGATAAATCTAGAAATCTGGGCGGCAATATTTTCTCCCACCCCAGCTTCGGCTGTGACAGCGACTTCAGTACCCATCAGGAATTCAATATTCTGCTCGACCCACTGAGCGCACAATGGGCCTTCGACGCCCTGAGTAAAAATAGTATTGAAACCTATCTGGTTCCGACCAACTCAACCGATATGGCCAAAGTACAGGGCAGCACCATCGAAGCCCTCGCAGAGCGCCGCGCAACTCCGGAAGCCTGCTACACCTCCCAACTCCTCAGTTCCATTCGTGAATTTGAGGGTGGGGATTTCCAGGGTAATGGTGACTTCGCCATGGATGCCGTTATTCGCCTCTGGGATATTATCGCTGCGATGGTACTACTGGAACCTGAAACCCTGGAAATGGAATTAGTGCCCGGCTATATCACCGTCGATCAACTAGATGCAGGCCTAGCCGACAGCACAACTCCCTATGATCCGATTACCTTTGACCCAACAGTGGGAAAGACTACTTTTGCTGAGGCCGGTGAGGGCTTGGCAGTAAATGTCGTTATGGGTATAAACCACGATGCTGCGCGCTCAGCAATGATTGAACGCTTGCGTGATCGTTTTAATGCGGCGCGGAAGGGGCCCAGATGCATGAATAAATTAGACTAACTACTACTACGACTAGCAAAAGGGGACCTCTTAAATCATTTCTTCCGAAATTGAAATATAAGAAGGTTCTCTTTTTAAAAAATATCGACAAACACACAAGCTTACAATAACTTAATTCAACGAACTTATATTGATATCGGGTATTGAATATCTCCCTCATACGCCCCTCAACATATAATCAAACAATTTCTCTTAAATCCTTATACATATCGTTGGAACTAGCTCTATATCTCTATCTTTGAGTATCTGATTACGCTCAATTTGAGCATATATTATATCGCTGACACTCCCTATGCCATCGAGATAGAAAACCGTTTATACAGCGCCAAGACTTCATTACCGAACAACCCAAAATACATACCCCAAAAATCTTGACTTTATTCCACACAGAAACGACTGCAAACCTTATTTAAAGTAAATATTTCATATATTTAGAAAAACACCAACAAAACAAGATCAATTTTCTTAATCAGCATTACCAAGCTACACAACCAGCGCGTTCATAAAAGTAAAACCAACCAAAACAATTCTTAGCCACACCCACTTAAGAGTCCTAAAAATCAGAACACCAAAACCTCACCCAAAAACAATGTAAAAACATCCAACATACCGATAATCACTTCAATCCTACAAACTTAAAACCCGAGAAAAAACGAATTACCCGCACATTTTCGAACTTAAAAAACCACACACCAAAAACGCCTACTCGCCCCAACAAAACCCTTACCAAATAAATAATCGCCAGAAAATCCAATATAAATATTGCAAGCACCTTTTTGTTGATGCACAAAATTATTTTTGATAACGTCCCTGCGCAGTATTGTAGTGACAGATAATCATGGAAGTTGGCACTATGAAAAATGCACATTATTCCAATAACTTAGCCACATTTATTACCCCACCTTTATTTCAATATTGGCAGGCGGTGTATAAGCAATTTCAATCCAAACAATACACATCCCACCAACCCACTCATTATAAGCCAACCGTAAAAAGTCATTTTTCACGGCTGAAAATTCTCGGCCCTCATTATGCGATATTAATTTACTTGCTCGATCCAGCCTTCTCAAAAGATCTGATTTATTAGCTTGAACATCTAAAAGCAACCACCCAGCCAAGGCGCCACGCAGTTAAAGAACAAATAACAAAATTGTCATATTTGCAACATATGAAACGTCACCAAAGAGAAGTATAAACCAGGCAACACTCAAAACTATCACTTTCAATACTGACCATTAACGACAAATCAAAAAAATAAAAATGGATAACTGATGATGGAAATCAATGAAATCGTTAACTCACCGAACATCAAAAGTGAGAATTTCAACTCAAAAGCACTATCCGTCTATAGCTGCTTAGAAAAGCAAATCAATATAAATCCAAATAAAACAGCTCTTGTATATCAAGGAATTAGTATTAGCTATCAAGAGCTTGATGAGCGCTCAAAATCACTTTCAGCCCTAATCAGCCAGGCGCTAGCTAAAGAAGAAAATTCAGAAGAAAATTTAGTTGCACTGTATTTAGATAGAGGCTTAGACATGGTAATAGCCATGCTGGCAGTAATAAAAGCTGGTGCTGCCTATGTTCCAATCTCTACAAAGTATCCACGGGAGAGAGCTTTATATATTTTCAAGGACACCAAAACCAAAGTGGTTGTAACTCAGACTCATCATAAATTTCAACTGACGAGCTGGCTAAACTCAAATCGTAACCCGCCAATCTTACTATTTTCTGACAATACAGATACTAGAGAAAGCAGCCCTTCACTGGATGAAGTAAATCAAAACTCTCTTAATGATCTTGCCTACGTACTCTACACATCAGGAACAACGGGCAACCCTAAGGGGGTCATGATCACTCATCAGAATATCCTTCACCTCGCTTCGGCGCAAATTGAAAGATTTTCACTAGAAAATTTTCAACGCACTTTACAGTTTGCATCATATGTTTTTGATGCCAGTGTATTCGAGATATTTGCCAGTCTATTTTTAGGCCAAACGATTTATATTGCTAGTGATGAAGAACGTAAAGACCACAATAAACTTGCAAATCTAATCAGAGACAATCAAATACAGTTTGCCACTTTACCTCCATCATTATTAGCGTTATTACCCGAAGACAAACTTCACTCCTTGCAAAGCATTGTTGTTGCCGGTGAAGCACCATCCCTAAATATGATGCAAAAGCTCAACAAGCAAAGCAAGATTTTCAATGCCTATGGACCAACAGAGACTACTGTGTGCGCTACCGCACACCTTTTTAAGCATGGAGATTCGGCAAACAATATTGGCACGGCATTAAATAATACTAAAGCTTGGGTGTTAAATAATAATTTACAGCAGGTGGCAATCGGAGATATCGGAGAGCTGTATCTTGGCGGCGCCGGCATTGCCGCTGGCTACTGGAAAAAACCAGACTTAACGGCCGAAAAATTCATCAGTAGCACTTTATTGCCACCAGACATTATTGATGACGATTATAAATCCATATACCAAACAGGAGATTTAGTTCGGCGCCTCCACGGAGACGAATTTGAGTTTATAGGAAGGAATGACTCACAAGTAAAAATTCGAGGTCACCGAATAGAGCTTTCAGAAATTGAAAATTGCCTAAAAACTCTAAATGGCATTGCCTTGGCATGTGTACTTGTAAGCGATACTGGACATAAACAATCGCTGCATGCATATGCAGTACTCAAGCAAGAAGTCTCGTTGGAAATACAACAGCTCGTATCACACCTAAAGGCACACCTACCATCTCACATGGTACCTGAGCATTATCTAATTTTGCCTGAGCTCCCACTGACAGAGAATGGAAAAGTAGATAAGTCGACTTTATTATCAATGGCAAAAGACAATACGTCCGCTATCGTGGACGAGAATCTTGATTCTGAACAATCAGCTTTTCTAGCCTTAATGAATGAATATACAGCATTACCTTTGGCATGGAAAGAAGACTTCTTTGCCGCTGGTGGCGACTCAATCTCAGCCATTAGATTATCCTCCAAACTCGCCAGAGAAGTATCTATAAGCATTCCAGTTGAACTAATTTATACAGAGCGTACACCTGAAAATATCTGGCAGGAATTACCTCGCTGCCAACCGACTTTTAGTATCAATGCCAGGGATGAAAAATATCGAATCGTTTCACCTTTATCCTCACAGCAACGAGCTATATGGTTTTTAACGAAGTCCAATCCAGGAAATAGAGCATACCATGCAAAAAGCAAATTAATCCTAAAAGGTGAAATCAATCCAGACATTCTTACTCTCTCTATCCAGGATGTAGTCGATGCACATGAGATTTACCGAAGCTCCTATTCTTTGGAGGAGCCCTGTCAATATATCCATGAAGGCTACCAGGTAAAGTTAGCCAGATATGATTTTAGCTCCATGAATTATCAACAGGCTCAGCAGCAGGTTGATTATTTATTGGCAGAAGAACTGAATCAGGTATTCGATATTACCCAATTACCTTTGGTACGCTGGGGATTAGTAAAATTAACAGACAAAGAACATGTTCTTATTCACATTGAATACCACCTTGTTCATGATGGCTGGTCCTCGAATATATTTCTTGAACATTTATTCTTCTGCTACCAGCAAAGGCTTGAGGGTAGAAAAAATATAACTCTAAATCATGTTGGGCAGTACGCAGATTTTGCTGTTTTTCAAAATAACTGGCTAACGAGCGAAGCGGCTGAAAAACAGAAACTATTTTGGTATAAAAAACTAAAAGATGCCCCGACTAAAATTAATTTGCCCCAGACCGCCACAGGGGACTTAAAGGGAGGAGACACTAAAAAAATGAAGATCTCTCGAAGTTTTTGGCATGAGATACAAACGTATTGCCAGAAACAGGGAGTGACGCCATTTTCCTTTATGCTGGCGGCCGTCAACTTAGTATTATCTCAATATTCCGGAGATACTGATATTTGCGTCGGCACTGGTACTGCGAACCGTAATTACCAAGGAGTAGAAAACACTATTGGAATGATGGTCGCAACCAATGTTGCAAGAATAAAACAAAACTCAAAACAAGAAATTAATGATTTTATTCACACCTGTTTTGATACGACACAAGAAATACAAAGAAATCAGGAACTTCCATTTGAAACCGTAGTTGATTTGGTAAATCCTGAACGTATCAAAGGACTAAATCCGTTATTTCAGGTCTGCTTTAGTTTTCATGATTCTCCCTTACCGAAAATGACATTGCCTGGCATCTCAGAGATGCAATTGGTCGAAGCCATCGGCAGCAAATCCGCAAAGTTCGATTTAAATATTGTGGTTATCCCGAGGATGGGACAGGAAGGCAGTGACGACCCAGTTACTGTCCTATGGGAGTTCAATCAGGAACGACATGCCCCTTGGTTTATTCAGAATATGATGACCTCACTTAAGTCAGTAATGGCCCAAATCCTGAACGGGAAAGCCAGTAAAATATCAGATTTGGTTATAGCTGATCCCCAACTGAAGCAACAGCTCGCCAGATGGAATAATACCGATACTGAATATGCAGCGACCAGTAATTTGGTCGAATTATTTGAATCCCAAGTGAGTAAAACCCCACAAAATACAGCTCTGGTGTATCAGAATAGTACTATTAGCTATCAGGAACTTAATAAAAAAGCAAATCAACTTGCCCAGGTTATACGCTCTCAACACCGAACTCAAACTGGCCAAGAGTTAATGCCAGATACCCTAGTAGCTTTGTATTTAGATCGTAGCCTGGATATGGTGATCAGTATATTAGCCGTTCTAAAAGCTGGTGGCGCCTATTTACCTATCTCTCCAAAATACCCAGAGCAACGTACTCAATTTATCCTTGAAGACAGTCAAGCTCCCATTATCCTAACGCAACAGTATCACTTTACTGCGATTGATAAAAAACTGTCAGAGCTAAAAAATGTTCCATTACTTATTTCTGTTGATATACCTGAATTGCTATTCACTCAATCGCCAACGGCCCCCTGTATCAAGCTCGACTCCAAAGCCCTGGCATATGTGATTTATACCTCAGGCACTACAGGAAAACCCAAGGGGGTGATGATAGAGCATCAAAGTGTAGTAAATCTGGCTCAATACATGATCAAAAGTCATCGATTGGATACTGAAAAGCGGATATTGCAGTTCTCTAACTATGTTTTTGATGCTAGCGTTTTTGAAATATTCCCGGCACTTTTATCTGGCTCGGAGCTCCATATTGCTTCAGATGAATGCCGGGTTGAGAGTGAAAAGCTAATTTCATATATCAATGAAAATAATATCAACCAGGCATTTATTCCAACTGTAATGCTCAATGAAATTGCAGAGGAGCTAAGAAAGTCCACATTAACATTAGTTCACACAGGTGGTGACAATTTAAGTCCATTACCAGTATTGCCTGCCGAGCCCACATTTAATGAATATGGCCCGACAGAAGCCACGGTATGTGTGACACAGCAAAAAATAGAGAAACCTGACCAAATAAACATAGGAAAACCAATCGATAATGTGAGGCTTTATGTATTAAATGAATATGGACACTATTCACCTGTTGGTGTTATTGGCGAATTATATATAGGTGGAGCTTGCCTGGCTCGCGGATATTTAAATAGAGAAACCTTAACGCAACAGCGATTTATTCCCAACTATTTTGCAACACAGGAAGATCTCGATAGAGGTTACGATAGATTATATAAAACTGGTGATTTGGTCCGCTGGTTACCTGACGGTTCTCTAGAGTATTTTGGCCGTAACGACAGCCAAATAAAAATCCGTGGTTATCGAATAGAAACAAGCGAAATCGAAAACATCTTGTGCACTCACCCCGAAATAAAACAGGCAGTTGTTATTAAACGGGAGTTAAAGGGTAATCAAGTCTTGGCAGCCTATTTGGTTTCAACACATGATGTAGTACTGGATTTCGACGCAATAAAGTCATTTCTACAGTCGAGCCTACCCAATTATATGGTACCTGATTCATATAATTTAATAGATGCCGTTCCCCTTAATATCAATGGCAAAGTTGACCCCAAACTATTACCCGATCCAAAACTGGTCACCCAGCAAAATTATGTTGCGCCAAGAAATGACCTTGAACGACATTTATGTGTAATCTGGCAAGAAGTATTGAATCTGGACAAAGTCGGGATAGAGGATAACTTCTTCCGTATCGGCGGTAACTCCATCAATGCAGTAAGGCTCACAGCTGTCAGCCGAAAGTCGAACGGGATAGATATTCCATTGCGCCTACTATTAGAGCACAGCACCATTGCCAGATTAGCACTCGCATTAAAGAACCAGAAAAGCGTAGTAATTCCCAAGCTGTCTGATGATCCTACGACTATAAATCAGCTTGTAATGGAGATTTAATTGATGTTGGATTTACTTAAAGAACTCAAAAAAAATAGCTTAGCGGTTTGGGTCAGTGGAGATATTCTAAAGTTAGCAAGTAGCACTGATGAAATACCACAAGAACTACTAACACGATTGAAAGAAGAAAAGTCTCAGTTAGTTAATTATTTGCAAAGAAGAGAAATTGATTCACAGGAAAAATTTTCTGAGCTTAAGGAACTTATACAATACCGCCTATCTTTTGCTCAAGAACGATTATTGTTTATTGAGCGCTTACAGCCTGAAACCTGTGCATATCACATTCCGTATTTAGTGCAACTGGACCAAGATGCCCAATTAGATATTCTACAAAGTGCTTTTACACATTTGGCAATACGCCATCCTGTGCTCAATTCCGTCTATATGGAGTCTGACAACCAGAATATCAGCCAGATATTATCTGACTCTATTAAAATTTTGACAACCCAATTAAGCACAGAAGAAAATTTACTACCGGCGGTAAAAGATGAGATAGTGCGCCCCTTCGATCTGTCACAAGATCCACCAATGCGCCTGAAATATTATGAGGTCAATAAAAAGCTGTATTTGCTAATTATGTGGCATCATATTGCGTTTGATGGCTGGTCAATGGACATTTTCTTACGGGAATTATCTAGCACCTACCAATCTCTACTTAACAGTCAGGAAGTACGCTTACCAGACCTATCTATCCTATATAGCGATTACGCCCAATGGCAGAGGGATTACCTAAATGGAGAAAATCTCTCCAAGCTAAAGTCTTTCTGGCATAATACCTTATGCGGTTATGAACTTTTAGCTTTACCAACAGATCGCCCTCGCCCAAAAAAAATGGATTACCGAGGAAAAAATACCTACTTTACGTTAGAGACTGGACTATCCCTGAAATTGCGGCACTATGCCCAAACAAGGGAAACTACTCTATATACCGTCCTCCTCAGTGCTTTTTTTGCAACACTGTCTAGCCTATCAGGGCAAGAAGATATCCTGATAGGTACTCCGTCAGATAATCGTCATCATGCCCAGACCCAAGACGTAATTGGCTTTTTTGTCAACTCGCTGGCGCTACGTGTAAAGTTAAATGCAGATATAACAGCTGATGAATTAATCAGGCAGGTACATCAGGTAGTCTCTGCGGCTAAAACTCACCAAGATCTACCATTTGAGTCTCTCATTGATACACTGGAAGTGGAAAGGGATTTGTCCCGCCATCCATTGTTTCAGGTAATGTTTACGGTACAAAGTTTTGGTTTGACAAACCTATATGAATTGCCGTTTACCCGAGTAGAAACAGATCCTCAAAACCCATTATATTCGCCTGCAAAAGCGGATTTACGCCTGACTCTCGATGACAGTGGGAACCAGATAAAAGGTTTATTTAGTTATGCCGTAAGTCTATTTGATGAAGACAGCATTATTCGTATCGGTAGAGTCTATCAAAAAATTTTAGTACAGATGCTGGAGCAGCCCTCCCGACCTATCAATACTTTTGATAGTTTGTCAGATAGAGATCGCCAAAAAGTTTTAATTGATTGGAATCAGACAAGCTCACATAGTGGTAATGAGCTAAGTTTATCACATCTATTTGAAACTCAAGCCCTAATAAATCATGATTCAATCGCGGTTAGTTTTGAAGAACAACAATTAACTTACCAAGAGTTAAATGAAAAAGCTAATCAAATAGCAAGGGCAATACAGCATAACTATCAAGATAAACACCGAAATACGATAAGACCCGATACTATCGTTGCCTTATATTTTGAACAAAGCCTGGAAATGGTTATAGGGATATTAGCTGTGCTAAAAGCCGGCGCAGCTTACCTTCCCCTTGCCTGTGATGCACCTCAAAAACGTCTGAAATTTCAATTAGAAGACAGTAAATCTGCCCTGGTATTAAGTCAAAGTTTCAAGCTTGATAAACTCCGCTCTTTACTCGAAGAAATCCCCACTCCACCTTTATTACTTGCAGTAGATAACCAAGTAGAAACTGCGCCGTATTCTATCGAAAACCTAAGTCATGGTCCGCAAGGAAACAACCTGGCGTATCTAATCTATACCTCAGGCACAAGCGGCACTCCTAAAGGAGTAATGGTAGAGCATAAATCCGTTGTCAATCTAATTAAAGCACAAAGCGAAGCATTTAATTTTGACAATCAAGAACGTGTACTTTGGCTGTTGTCTTATGTTTTTGACGCATCAGTTGAGCCCTTTTATTTGGCTCTGTTGAATGGTGGGAGATTGATATTACCCGAAAGAGGAATATTAAAACAACCGGAAAAAATCATCGGCTTATTAACCAAACATCAGGTTACACACTTGGTAGCATCTCCTTCTCATTTGTTGACTTTAGGTGACATCAAAGACAAACAGCAAATAAAAAGAGTGGTATTTGGCGGTGAACCTTGTTCACCAGAGTTGGTAAATATTTGGAAAGACAAGCTTATTAATGAATACGGACCAACTGAAGCTACGGTAACAGCCATTCAAAGCCTGAACTTTTATCAGCAAAATAATAATCGATGTATAGGTCGCCCTATCAATAATGTTAAGGCTTACGTACTTAATAAAAAAGGTTGTCCGGTACCCATCGGGGCTCCAGGGGAATTATATATCGGTGGAGCAGGAGTCGCCCGAGGCTATCTCAACCAGAAAGCACTGACAGCACAGAATTTTATCAATAACCCTTTTGCCAATAATGAAGATAAAAGCAGGGGGTATGATCGCTTATATAAAACCGGCGATTTGGTGCGCTGGTTACCCAACGGGAACTTGGAATATCTGGAACGTATAGGACAGCAGGTTAAAATTCGGGGTTACCGAATTGAGTTAGGGGAAATTGAAACTGCGCTCACCAACGTAGAATCAGTAAAACAGGCACTGGTGACAACTTATCATCATCAGGGTAGTACCCTGCTAATAGCCTATATAGTACCTTGTCTAGCACAAGATATTTCATCAGAAGTCTTACGGGACACATTGGCTCTTAGCTTACCTGAGTATATGTTGCCGGAGAGCTTTACTTACCTGGATCAGATCCCGCTAACCACCAACGGTAAAGTAGACTATCGTGCTTTACCCACCCCGGAACTAATTTCTAAGGATAACTACCTTGCACCCCGAACCGAACTAGAGAGTCAGATGTGTCAGATCTGGCAACGTGTACTGGGACTGGAACACATAGGCGTTAAGGATGACTTTTTCCGTATAGGTGGCCATTCAATTAATGCAGTTCAGCTAACCGCTACTATTCGTCGAGAACTGGCTATAGAAGTTTCACTGGAAGATCTGTTCGAACGAAAAAATATAGCCACTCTGATTTCGGGAATAGAAAAACAAAAGCTGTTGACAATCCCGCGCTCAAATGCAACCGCATTTCCACTATCTTTTGCTCAGGAAAGACTTCTATTTATTGAGCAATTTGAATCTGGTAGCAGTGCCTATCATATACCTTATCTTACCCGACTAAAGCCAAAGACATCGCTGGATAAGCTTGAACAAGCGCTAAACGCTGTGATTCGTAGACATACTGTGCTTAACAGTGTCTATTATACCGATAACACCGGAATTAGTCGGCAAGAGGTACTATCTACTCCTGTCATTTTACAAATGCACAAAGCTGCGGACAAAAAACAATTAACGCTCTTAGTTAGAAAAGAGTGTATGCATTCCTTTGACCTTGAAAAGGAAGGGGCAGTTCGACTTCATATATATCAATTAGGGGAAGTAGATTATCTACTAATACTCTGGCACCACATCGCCTTTGATGGCTGGTCTAGCGGGATTTTCATCAAAGAGCTTTCAGAAATTTACCAAGCTATATGTCAAAAACGAGAAGCTCTCCTACCCGAACTGGATATTCAATATCGTGATTATGCTGCCTGGCAACATGACTATCTGCAAGGAGAGCAGCTAGAGAAGCAGCTACAGTATTGGCAACAACGTTTGTCCGGATATGAATCTTTGGCTTTACCACTTGATTACCCCAGGCCCATAGTGGCTGATCACCGAGGTAAATACCATCGGTTCACTCTAGGTAGTCAAATCTCAGCACAGTTACGAAGATTAGCAAAAGATCAAGGAATCTCTCTATATACTGTACTTCTCAGTGGATTCTACCTATGCCTGACAACCCTGTCTGGGCAAGAAGATATTTTGGTGGGCACACCGTCAGATAATCGTCATCATGCCCAGACTCAAAATTTGATCGGTTTTTTTGTTAACCCCCTGGCTTTGCGTGTTGTAATCAAGTCCGAAATGTTGATAAAAGAACTATTAGCCACAGTGCACCAGGTCGTAACTTCGGCTAAGGTGCATCAGGAGTTCCCATTTGAGCGTCTAGTTGAAGAACTGAAGATAGAGCGAGATAATTCTCGCCATCCTTTATTCCAGGTAATGTTTGGTCTACAGAATAACAGGCAGGAAATCAGTGATGCCGAAAAACTACCTTTTATTCCTACAAAATTAATTGATGAAAGCAATTTATATGTACCGGCAAAATTTGATCTAAGTTTATCGCTAAATGATTATGGCGATGAAATTACCGCAGGGTTTAACTATGCGGTAAGTCTTTTTGATGAAGAATCTATAGCACATATATCCAGTCTTTACCAAAGGATGCTTTCCGGTCTCCTTTCTGGACCAGACTTTCCGATAGCACAAATAGAAAAACTAAGTACCGTTGATCGACAGAAAATGTTGTACCAGTGGAATGATACTCAGGTTAATTACCCCGCCGGAAACACTATACATGGTCTATTTGAACAGCAGGTCAGCCGGACACCTGATCATATTGCCCTGGTTTTTGAGCAATGCCGACTAAGCTATCGGGAGCTAAATCAAAAGTCCAACCGTCTCGCACGTGCACTTTTAAATAAATATGAAGACAGCACAGCGAGGACAATAGAGCCCGACGATCTAGTAGGATTATGTTTTCAACGTAGCGCAGATATGGTGGTTGCCATTTTGGCGGTACTGAAAGCTGGAGCGGCCTATGTGCCAATTGCACCGGACCTCCCTCAAGCACGTATTAAATTTATACTGGAAGATGCACAAATCTCGCTGGTAATGAGTGATAAGCAGAGCTTATCGGCACTACCCGCATCCCAGGCTGGCAAGTACCAAGCTCCATCAATCCTTGTAGTTGATGATAAAAAGGAAGTCACCGCATATCATCACGATAACTTACCAGAAACATCAAGTAGCAATCATCTTGCCTATGTGATTTACACGTCAGGGACAACAGGTAAGCCCAAAGGCGTTTTAGTGCAACATAATGCAATAGCAGCTTTTACTTGCAATAATCGTTATTTGGAAGCCTCCAAGGTGACCAATATTGCCAGTTTGTCTTCCTATGCTTTTGATGGTTTCGTATTTGACTTATTTTACAGTGTGCTAAATGGCTGCAGTATGCATCTCATTACGCAGAACGTAATCCAGTCTCCTATAAGTTTAATAGATTATCTAAATAGCCATCATATTGATTCATTTTTTATCACGACTGCATTACTGAGTGTCCTGACCAAAGAAAGCCTATTAAATGGATTGAAGGTAAATAATATTTTATTTGGCGGAGAAAAGGCCGATGCTGGAACTTTACACCAGCTAGTTAATGACCACCCTGAAATTTCGTTTACACATGTTTATGGGCCGACTGAAACGGTTGTTTTTGCTACTGCCTGTCACTTAAATACCAAGATGAGAAAACTGCCTATTGGCAGCCCATTGCATAATAAAAAATTATATGTTTTGGATAAAAATGGCCAACCGGCACCTGTCGGGTCTCCTGGGGAACTATATATCGGCGGTGCAGGTATTGCTCGCGGCTACCTTAATCAGGAAGAGCTGACAGCTAAGAGTTTTATTAATAACCCTTATGCCAGTGATGAAGATAGAGAAAGGGGACATGACCGGCTATATAAAACTGGGGATTTAGTGCGCTGGTTACCAGACGGAAATTTGGAGTACCTTGAGCGCATTGGTAAGCAAGTTAAAATTCGGGGCTACCGGATCGAATTAGGAGAAATCGAGTCAGCCCTGCATGAAATCGAAGCAGTAAAGCAAGCGTTAGTAACCACTTTTCACCATGAAGAAAATACAATATTAGTTGCTTATATAGTACCAGAGGCAAGAGAGAAAATTTCACCGGAAACCCTAAAGCAAATGCTATCTATTAATTTACCGGGATACATGGTACCTGAAAGCTATACTTTGTTGGAGAAATTGCCATTAACCCCTAATGGAAAATTGGACTATCGCGCGTTACCAAATCCACAATTGATTATAAATGATAACTACCTCCCTCCCCGCACCAATCTTGAACAAAATCTCTGCCTGATCTGGCAGCAGATATTGGGACTTGATCGCGTAGGTATTGCGGATGACTTTTTTCGAATCGGTGGGCATTCGATCAATGCGGTACAACTCATAGCTACCATTCGCAGGGAATTAGGTATTGAACTATCCCTAGCAACTCTCTTTGAGAAAAAAATATTGCTGCCCTCTCCAAAGGGCTTGAGGAGAAGCCTCTGCTAAGAATTCCTTCAGCAAAAGTCGCCCCTTATCCCCTGTCTTTTTCCCAGGAGCGTTTATTCTTTATCGAGAAATTTGATTCCGGGGCAAGTGCATATCATATTCCCTACTTAGTTAGACTCAGGCCTCAAGCATCGCTAAATAATATTGAGCGGGCAATAAGCGAGGTAGTACGACGTCACACTATACTAAACAGCATCTACTACACGGACAAAAATGGTGTCACCCTACAAGAAGTCCAGCCCAGGGAGATAGTAATAAACAAGCATCAGCTTACAGATGAATCCCAATTGAAGACTACCCTGATTAGGGAAAATAATCGTCCCTTTGATCTAAGCCATGAGAGCGCCGTCCGCTTACATATGTACCAGTTAGGCGAACAACGGTACTTGTTGATCCTTTGGCATCATATTGCTTTTGATGGCTGGTCTACAGGAATTTTTATTAAAGAATTTTCACAAATCTATCATGCTATTTGTGAAAGGCAGCAAGCATCACTACCGGTGCTGGAAATCCAATATCATGATTATGCTGTTTGGCAACGAGAATATCTCAAAGGTGAGACTCTAGAAAATCTGCTGAATTACTGGCAAAGAACGTTGTCCGGTTACGAATCCTTGGTACTGCCACTAGATCATCCACGGCCGCCAAAGGCTGATCAAAGAGGTAAGCACCATCACTTTGTCCTAGACGGAAATACATCAGCGCAGTTACGCGCTTTTGCAAGATCTGAAGGCACTACTTTATATACCATATTACTAACTGGGTTTTATCTTTGCCTCGCAACCTTGTCCGGGCAGGAAGATATCCTTGTAGGCACACCCTCAGATAATCGTCACCATGCCCAAACGCAAGACTTGATTGGTTTTTTCGTTAACACTCTAGTATTGAGAACTGTTCTCGATACCAAAATGACTGTAAAGGATTTGATAGCTCAGGTGCATCAGACCGTTACTCAGGCTAAAGTGCACCAGGAACTGCCTTTTGAACGCCTGCTCGAGGCACTTGATGTTGAACGTGATAGCTCCCGTCATCCACTCTTCCAAGTCATGTTCGGTGTACAGAGCTTTGTTCAGCAAGAAAGTGTTAATGACGATTTCCCGTTTTTACCCTCTAAACTTGATGGAGAAGCTTCTCTTTATTCGCCGGCAATTTTCGATTTAAGTCTATTTTTAAATGATGGTAGCGAGGAAATTACCGCAACTTTTAATTATGCAGTCAGCTTATTTGATGAAAAGACCATCATTCGCATCGCCAACCTGTATCAACACCTACTCACAAGTATGTTGGCAATGCCGAAGTTGTGTTTAGATCAGATTGAACGAGTGAGTGAAATTGAACGTCAACTAATCCTAGGTAAGTGGAATGATACAAGGATTGATTTCCCTGAGGGACAAACCTTACATGGATTATTTGAACGGCAAGCCCTGCAAACGCCAAATCACATTTCACTGATCTTTGAACAGCAACGGATTACTTATCGTCAACTTAATGAAAGAGCAAACCGCCTAGCCCGCATCCTATCAAAACAGTATCAAACAGCTCACGGGCAATCGATAGTACCAGACACCCTTATTTCATTATATTTTGGGCGCGGTATCGATATGGTCATTGCTATTTTAGCAGTGCTAAAAGCCGGTGGAGCTTATTTGCCGCTTTCGCCTGATTACCCTGAACAGCGCCTGTGTTATATCTTAGCTGACAGTCAATGTCCGATGATCTTAACGGGAGAGAGTAACGAAGATAAACTCCGGAAAATCGTCGGTATTGAACATCAAGAATCCATAGTGTGTGTAACCCAAGAGTTACTTTTGAATGAAGCAATAAGTGGGGATAATTTACCTGCGCTGACATCAATATCCGATCTGGCTTATGTGATTTATACATCCGGTACCACTGGCACACCTAAAGGTGTGATGATTGAGCATCACAGTTGCGTTAATTTGATGCAACATAACCTAGAAACGTATCAAGTTTCTTCTGATGAAAATTTATTATTACTGGCTAACTACACTTTTGATGCATCGATAGAGCAGATATTTATAGCATTACTTAGTGGTTCTCGGCTAGTAATTACCGGTGATGCCGACATCCAGTCTTTTAGCCGTCTGGAGCGGCTAATTGAGCAAGAGTCCATTACTCACCTGGATGCACCATCTAGTCTCCTTCTGGCATTGGAACTTGGGGAAAAGCATGGCTTGAAGCGAGTCATCTCGGGTGGCGAAGTGACCTCAACCAAGCTAGCCAGTGATTTGGGGGATAAACTCATTAATGTCTACGGACCTACAGAAACGACTATCAGTAGCCATCAATATCATTGTCCACCTCAATCAGAAGACAACCAGATCCCCATAGGCAAGGCCATCGCCAATAACAAAAGCTATGTCCTCGATAAATCAGGTCAGTTATTAGGAATAGGGGCTATTGGTGAGTTGCATATAAGCGGAGCCGGCCTTGCCCGGGGTTACTTGAATCAACCTCAACTGACAGCAGAGCGCTTTATAGAAAACCCCTTTGCCAGTGAGGAAGATAAAGCCAGAGGTTATACCAAATTTTACAAAACCGGCGATCTGGTCAGGTGGTTACCCAGCGGTGAGCTGGATTATATCGGTCGCAATGACTTGCAAGTGAAAATTAGAGGTTTCCGTATTGAGTTAGGTGAAGTCGAAGCGGCTTTAAATGACCTGGATGGAGTAAAGCAAGCGATAGTGACAGATCACGAATATCAAGGTCAAAAATACTTGGCAGCCTATTTAGTCCCAGATTCCGAGGACTCCAAAGATCTTGATATATTAAAAGCAACATTAGTGTCTGTATTGCCCGAGTATATGATTCCTGCAAGCTTTAACTGGATTGATAAAGTACCACTTAATTTAAGCGGCAAACTGGATAAAAAGGCCTTGCCAACTCCCAAGCTTGTTTCCCAGAGTGATTATCTGGCTCCACGTACGCAACTTGAACGCCAATTGTGCGAAGTTTGGCAACAGGTCCTGGGATTGGACCAGGTTGGTATCCGCGATAACTACTTCAGTATCGGAGGAGATTCAATCAAAGCCATCAGTCTTGGGGCCAAAAGTCGCCAGATAATTGGTATAGATATCCCACTAGCAATGTTATTTGCAAATCAAACAATTGAAAAATTAAGTACTTCGTTACAGCAAGACGCAGTATCAAATCAGGATGACACTCAAGAATTTGAGATGGTCTTATAGGGATAATAAAATGAATCAATTAATCAGCAAAATAAAAAACAATCAAGTCGCAATCTGGCTGGATGGAGAACAGCTACGCCTGAGTAGTAAAAAAGATTTGTCAGACAGCGATCTATTAGAGTCAATCAAAGAACACAAGTCATCATTAATCCGCTTGTTAAAATTTAATCACATTTACAGTAAAAGTGACTTCATCAATAGGATAATATTTTCTGTACCCGAAGAAAAATCTGAACTTAGTTTTGCCCAGGAGAGGTTATTATTTATTCATCAGTGGCAGCAAGGAAGTAATGCCTATCATATCCCACATCTGATTCGACTATCTGATGATGTTAACTATCCCGCTTTAGTAGATGCTATTCAGTATATGGTTAGGCGCCATCCAATACTAAACACCGTTTATCGCCTTCATGAAAATGGTGATACTTACCAGCAAGTCCTTAATAGCCCTTTAACTATTCGTTGTCTATCAAAAAATAACAATACTGATCTGTTAAATGGGATACAAGAAGCCATAGAGCAGAACTTTGATTTAAGCGAAAAAACACCGTTAAGGGTTATTCGATTTGATTCTCCCCAAGGAGTGTTTGTTCTTTTTGTTTGGCATCATATTGCATTTGACGGCTGGTCAGCACAAATTTTCTTCACCGAATTATCTCAAGCCTATTCATCCTATTGTCTTGGGCAGACACCTGACCTTGCTCAGATAGACATTTGCTATAGTGATTATGCCGTATGGCAAAAAGTATTTTTACAGGGAGAAGAACTACGAAACCTTGAGAATTACTGGCTAGAGCAATTGGGTGGATACAGCTCGTTACACTTATTCACAGATAGACCGCGTCCGCCCCAGCAAGATTATCGTGGTCAGGTATTCAATTTTTCATTAGATACACATCTGTCACAACAATTAAGATTATTGGCCCGTGATCGGAAGACGACTCTGTATTGTTTAATGCTCAGTGGTTTTTATTTATTGCTCTCGACGTTAAGCGGCCAGAAAGACCTGGTTATCGGTACGCCGTCAGAAAATCGTCACCATGTACAAACCCAAAGTGTTATAGGTTTTTTTGTTAATTTGTTAGCGTTGAGGGGGAAATAGACGAGAGCTTTTCAATTGCACAATGGATAGATAAAGTTCATCAATTGGTCCTGGCAGCCAAAGTTTACCAGGAGCTCCCCTTTGAGCGTTTGGTTAAATTGCTGAAAGTGGAACGAGACCCCTCCCGCCACCCTTTATTTCAAGTCCTGTTTAGTCTGGAAAGCGTCCAGCTGAATGTAGAAAAAAGTAAAAACCCCCTTTCACCCAGCAATCCTTAAACGACCTAAATCAACAAGATCTTGTTAACAAAGAATCACTGGAAGATATTCAACACCATCAAGAGTATTCTCCAGCCAAATTTGATTTGAGTTTATATATTAATGACTCGGAACCCGAACTTAACGGCGCCTTTAATTTTGCTACCAGCTTATTTGATCAGCAGACAATCAAGCGATTCGCTGATTTATATCAAAGAATATTGGCTCAAATGGTTTTCGATGTACATCAGCCTATTGCTTATATGGATTTGGCTTGTCAGCAGGAGAGGCAAATTTTACTAAATGACTGGGTCAAAACCACACAAAGTTCATCTCTGAGCTTATGTCTTCATCAACTATTTGAAGAGCGAGTTAAGACCTTTGCCGACAAACCAGCAATATCATTTAAGCAACAAACCCTCAGTTATCAACAGCTAAACAATAGAGCCAACCAACTGGCACTAAAGCTACAAGCTGATTATCTATCAGCACAGGGAAAACAACTTGAACCGGATACTTTGATTGGCATTTTCCTTGATCGCAGCCTGGAAATGGTAATTAGTATTTTAGCTATTCTCAAGGCTGGCGGTACTTATGTGCCTATTTCTCCAGACTACCCCAAGAGTCGAAGCTTGTATATTCTACAAGACACTAAAGTCTCCTTGGTCATAACGACAAAAAAATATGCTCACACTTTTACTGCTTTCTCTGGCGAACTGGAGCTGATACCCAAATTGGTATATGCAGACACCTTAGGACCTCAAGCTACTAGCGACAGACGAGCGCCTTTAAGCGCTGTTAAACCTCAGGATCTGGCTTATGTGATTTATACCTCTGGCACAACAGGCAAACCTAAAGGGGTGTTACAAACTCATGAAAATGTGATGCGTTTATTACAGGTCACCCAGGCCGATTTCGGATTCAATGATAGCGATGCCTGGGTACTTTACCACGCTTATACCTTCGATTTCAGTGTTTGGGAACTTTGGGGCGCTTTGACTACAGGTGGAAAACTTGTAATCCCAACGACAGAAATCACAAAAGATCTACCCACCTTTGTTCGTTTGTGTCAGCAAGAGCAAGTGACAGTGTTAAACCAAACACCAGCTGCCTTTTATGCACTAGTTGATACATTAAGGATCACCGGAGAAAGTCTTGAAGCACTTCGATTAGTGATTTTTGGAGGGGATAAGCTAAATATTGAACAGCTTAAAGGTTGGTGGGATACCTATGGTAATAAATCAACTCAACTGGTAAATATGTATGGTATTACAGAGACGACCGTGCACGTGACCTATAAAGAGTTAACAGCCAACGATGATACGGCTTGCTCCAATATCGGTCGGCCATTAAGGGATATGAAGGCATATGTACTCAATAGTAAATTAATACCTTTACCGATCGGTGCTCCGGGGGAGCTATATGTAGGCGGATCAGGGTTGGCCAGGGGGTACCTTAACAGGCCCGAACTTACGGCTGAGAGATTTATTGAGAACCCTTTTGTTGCATCAGGGGGAAACATCAAAAACCGGCTGTATAAAACTGGAGATTTAGTCCGCTGGCTGCCTAACGGTGAACTTGAGTATCTTGGACGAAATGATGCCCAGGTAAAAATTCGAGGTTATCGTATTGAACTGGGTGAAATTGAAGCTGCCCTAGCCCAACATCCTCAAGTACAGCAGGTAGCGGTAATTGACAGGATACAAGGAAAGAATAAGTACCTTGCCGCCTATGTCGTTCTCAGTGAAAAGAAAAGTGCAGATCCTAGCGAGTTAAAAGCTTTTGTTTCTGAGTTCCTGCCTGATTATATGGTGCCTTCCACCTTTACCTTCCTGGATACATTGCCGTTAACAATAAACGGAAAATTAAATCGCGTGGCCCTGCCCTATCCAGAATTTACTAGCAAGGTTGAATATGTTGCGCCAGAAAATGAACTGGAGCAGGAGTTGTGCCTGATTTGGCAAAGGGTATTGGGTATAGATACTGTCGGAGTACTAGACAGCTTCTTTGAATTGGGAGGGGACTCAATACTGTTACTTAAAGTTTACCATCATTGTAGTCGCAACAATATCCGAGTTTCACCTAAACTACTCAATGAACAACCCACTATCAGGGGCTTGGCTGAAAGTATCAAAGCAGAACCCATGCCTGATTTTTCATCCTGCACCGGGGATGAAATTGTTAACTTTTTGACTGGTTATAATGAATTCAATAAATTGATGACCTTTAACGAAGCCAGTAACAAAACCGGTTTATTCCTAATTCCAGCAGCAGCAGGCCCTGAAACTTTTACTCCACTGGTGGAAAAACTGGACATCAACCGACCGGTCCACTTGCTGGAAAATATCCAGGTGTACAGTGGCCGGCAAATAAGACTGAATTATTTGATTGACTATTATTTTGCTGTGATACGTAAGAAACAGGCAAGTGGGCCCTATTTGCTGGGTGGCTACTGCGAAGGTGCTATGGTTTCCCTTGGTATCGCCCAAAAACTGATAGCTTTGGGCGAGAGGGTCGAATTGCTATTTTTAATCGATCCCGTGGTGATCACTATAGAGCAAAATCTGATTGACACCATAAAACAGGATCCGAGGCTACCTAAATGTGGGCGTTTTGAAGCTGAAATGGTTGATACTTTTCTTTTCTATGCCGAATATGTCAAATCACTTCAGCCCTATAGTGGACCAGTAGTTTTCTTTGAAGGCAGTAGTGTCTCTGATGAGGCAACCCCAACACAAATCCTTGCTGTGATCAATGACTATGTTGACATTCAAGAATTGTTCAACAAGGGCTTCTCAACACCAAAAAATGGTTTCGAAAGTTTATTGTTAAATTGCGATTATATTGCCATAGATGCAAAACATGAGCGAATCATGATAGAAGATGAAACACTGAATACTATGGCCAACGTAATCAACCTTAAATTTTCCTCCAGCTACGATAATTATCTAGAGACTGAAACTCATAGCGAAGTAATTTATAGTTAAATGAAGATCCGCTGAAAACTAAGATTTAGCTTTGTTAATGCTCAAAATTACAGTTGAATTGAGGTAGATTCTGACTTATTCCCTTATACACCTACATTCCTTGAATATATTTTATCAAGAAAAAATTTACATCTACATATTTACGATAGAACTTTTGAGGAATTGGGTATTTTTTAGGGACTTCCCAGGAAGGATTTATGGAACGACAAGAATTAATCCGCTTATACGGATTTCAAATGGGGTGGGGATTTTTCTCCACCTACTTAGTTTTACCGATATTAACACCTTTTTTTTTAGCTATGGGCCTGTCTATGCCACAGCTGGGAATAATACTGGCAGTCATGGGGTTGTCAGTCATGCTTTTTGAACTACCTACCGGTAGCTTGGCGGATCAGATCGGGAGAAAAAAGGTATATCTAATTTCCCTGACGATGTCTATGGCTTGTTACCTAGTGCTATTGGTTTGGCAAAGCTTTTATGGAGCTTTACTGGCAATGTTTTTATGGGGAGCTAGTCAGGCATTATTTTCTGGCTCTTTAAATGCCTGGTTTGTAGAGTGCTTTAACCAAGCCGAGGGTACAATGAGCCTGCAAGAGGGTTTTTCACATATCGCGACTCGTGCCGGACTCATTGGGGCTCTTGGTGCAATGAGCTGCGCCCTAGTAGTAGGAGGCGGGGAGTATTTCGGGCATTATGACCTGGACTTATATCGGGGACTTTTAGCTTTATCCCTGTTTAGCAGCTTACTCTTATTTGCCTTTACCGAGATAAAAATCAGAGAAAATCGTGTATTTGATCATTTTCGACTTTCAAATATCCGCCAAATCCCTAGCCAACTCAGTTTAGGTATTAAAGCCTGCTATTCACCATCACTATGGCGCTTATTGTTGGCTGTTATTTTATTGACTCCAATAGCTAGTGCTGTCGAAAAATATTGGCCAGTTCGCTTAGAGGCCTTATCGGGCGATATGCCCGTAGGTTGGCTGTATGGGCTATTAATGGCATTAATTATGTTACTAGGCAGTTTGTCAGCGAAAATCACTACCTGGATGGCTCAATTTTTTAATCAGCAATTGGGAAAAGTACTTTTGGTAGCCAGCCTGATAAAATTATCTCTGGTGATGTTGCTGGCTTTATCTGGAGATCTATTACTGTTTGTAAGTTTATTCTTATTGTTTAATTTTAGCATCGGCCTGGGTCTTTCTGCCTCCGCTCAGTTACAACATCAAGCAGTCAAGGACGAGGTCAGGTCAACTGTTGACTCCATTTTTTCATTAACGACTCGCTTTGGTGGTGTCATCGGTTCACTAGTTTGTGGTTTTGGCGCAGCTGAAATAGGACTGAACAATACTTGGTTATTGTTAGCAGCCATGGGGCTTTGTGGTAGTAGTATATTCCTGAGTTCAGAATTTAACCCTACGATCATAGATAAAGACAAGCAAATAATAGAGCACGGTTAGCCTCTAGTCCCATCCCCCTTCGGGGGGATAGCCTACTTGCAGGGGAGCAATTGATACCCTCAAGAATAATTATTTCGTCGAAGCTTCTTTCTATCCTAATCACTTCGCTATCCCACTCCAGACATCAGCTCATTAGGTGGATCGAAAGATCCTATACCCGGGTCAAACGACAGCTAATGCAGATCTCATTCCATAAGCTATATCCATGATCGCAATTCTTGATGGCAGATACGTCGCTCTCAATAAGGTGTTAGTTAATTGGAGAAGCAGCTAAGATGGTGAGCTTTTGTGAAATTGTGGGGAAGATGAACAGCATTCCATTAACAGTTAGCGGCCTGTAAGGAAAATAGCCAACCATCAAATCTGCTCAGCCATGCGTAGAAGAAAATCTCACCAACCCAAAATTCACAGGATTTAACCCACTTTTTGGGCCCAAATTTAGCAGTTTCCTCGCTCAAATCCCGCAGATTGCCCCTACTCGCCCCGATTGCTAAGATGCGCGCCTGCCGCTATGGCCCGGCTTCCCCTTTGGTTCCGTATTGCGACACTGGGGCTGCCTGCAAACCGATTTTCCCAAGCGTTACCCTCGCCTATCCGCAACGCGGAGGCCCGAGGCTTTCCACAGGAAAAGCGGTACTGAGGCCAGGTGCTATTTTTAACCGCGAGCGCACCGCGACGACTCCCTGCGACTACAGGAACGAAGTTTATGACCCAACCATCGCTGCAGCAGTTGGAACAACACGACGCCTTTATCCATCGCCATATTGGCCCCGATGCCAAACAGGTAGAGGCCATGCTGGAAACCCTTGGAGTTGCCAGCCTCGAAGAGCTGATCGAGAAAACCGTGCCCGAAGCCATTCGCAAGACCGATGAGCTGGATCTGGCCGATGCGATCAATGAAGTTGAGGCCCTCGCAGAGCTGAAAGATATCGCGGCGCGCAACAAGATCTACCGTACCTTTATTGGTATGGGTTACCACGACACCATTACCCCCAATGTGATCCTGCGCAACGTGCTGGAGAATCCGGGTTGGTACACCGCCTATACCCCTTACCAACCGGAAATTGCCCAGGGCCGCCTGGAAGGCCTGCTGAACTTCCAGCAGATGATTATGGACCTCACCGGTATGGAATTGGCCAACGCCTCCATGCTGGATGAAGGTACCGCAGCAGCTGAAGCCATGGCCATGTGTAAGCGCCAGGTCAAACGCAACAAATCCAACGTCTACTTTGTAGACCAGGACTGCCACCCGCAAACCATCGCCGTAGTTAAGACCCGCGCCGAGCACTTCGGCTTCGAAGTAGTTGTAGGCGATGTGGAAAAAGATATCCCCGCCGAGCTGTTCGGTGCCCTGCTGCAATACCCCGGTAGCACCGGCCGCGTACGTGACCTAACTGATATTATTGCCAAAGTACACGAAGCCAACGCCCTGGTAACCGTGGCCGCTGATCTGATGAGCCTGGTAGCCCTCCGGGCACCCGGTGATATGGGCGCAGACGTGGTTGTTGGCTGTAACCAACGCTTCGGCATCCCCATGGGCTACGGTGGTCCCCACGCCGGTTTCTTCGCCTTCCGCGAAGCTTACAAACGCTCCGCACCGGGTCGTATTATCGGTGTTTCCGTAGACAGCAAAGGCAAGCGTGCCCTGCGCATGGCTATGCAGACCCGCGAACAACATATTCGCCGCGAGAAAGCCAACTCCAACATCTGTACTTCCCAGGTCCTGTTGGCGGTAATGAGCGCTTTCTATGCGATTTACCACGGCCCTGAAGGCCTGAAAACCATCGCTGCCCGCATCCAGCGCCTGGCAGATATTCTCGCTTCCGCCCTGCAGCAGGAAGGCTTCAATCTGGCCCACGACAGCTGGTTCGATACCCTAAATGTCACCGTTGGCGCCAAGCAGGAAGAAATTTACCAGCGCGCCCTGGCCGCTGAGATCAACCTGCGTAAAATTGGTGAAGACGCCCTGGGTGTGAGCCTGAGTGAGACCGCCACCCTGCAAGATGTGTCCGACCTGCTCAATGCCTTTATCGGCACCGAACACAGCATCGATCTGCATACTCTGGACAGCGAAATTGCCAGCAAGGGCTCTCTGGGTGTACCCGCCTCCCTGGTGCGCGATACTGAATTCCTGACCCATCCGGTGTTCAACACCTACCACTCCGAGACCGAGATGCTGCGCTACCTCAAGTCTCTGGAAGCCAAGGATATCGCCCTGAATCACTCCATGATTCCCCTGGGCTCCTGCACCATGAAGCTGAACGCCACCGCCGAGATGATCCCGGTCACCTGGCCCGAGTTCGGCAAGCTGCACCCCTTCGCACCCGTAGATCAAGCGGAAGGCTACGCGGAAATGTTCCGCCAGCTCCAGCAGATGCTGTCCGCCTGTACCGGTTACGATGCCGTTAGCCTGCAACCCAATGCCGGCTCCCAAGGCGAATACGCAGGCTTGGTTGCCATCAAGAAGTACTTCGAAGCGAAGGGCGAAACCCAGCGCGATATCTGCCTGATTCCCGCCTCTGCCCACGGCACCAACCCAGCATCCGCCATGATGGTGAGTATGAAAGTGGTTGTGGTTGCCTGTGATGATAAAGGCAATGTGGATATCGAAGACCTGAAAGCCAAAATCGAAGAACACGGCGACCGCGTTGCCGCACTGATGGTCACCTACCCGTCCACCCACGGGGTGTTCGAAGAAGGTATCCGCGAAGTTTGCGATCTGGTTCACCAGGCTGGCGGCCAAGTTTATATTGATGGCGCCAACATGAACGCCCTGATCGGCGTCGCCGCTCCGGGCCAGTTCGGTGGTGACGTATCCCACCTGAACCTGCACAAAACTTTCTGTATTCCTCACGGTGGCGGCGGCCCCGGTATGGGTCCGATCGCTGTTGGCGAGCATCTGAAGCCCTACCTGGCGGCCCACCCGGTGACTGAAGTACCGGAAACCAAGCTGGATAATGGCACCATATCCGCCGCTCCTTGGGGCTCCGCCAGCATCCTGCCGATCAGCTGGATGTATATCCGTATGATGGGTAAGCAGGGCATGAAGCAGGCTACCGAAATGGCAATCCTGAACGCCAACTACGTAGCCAAGAAGCTGGGTGAGCACTACTCTCTACTCTACACCGGCACCAATGGCTTTGTTGCCCACGAGTGCCTGGTTGACCTGCGCCCCCTCAAGGAGGCCAGCGGTATCACTGAAGAGGATATCGCCAAGCGTTTGATGGACTTTGGCTTCCACTCCCCCACCATGTCCTTCCCCGTAGCCGGCACCCTGATGATCGAGCCTACCGAAAGTGAATCCAAGGGTGAACTGGATCGCTTTATCGAGGCTATGGCAACAATTCGCCAAGAAGTGGAAGATGTCACCAGCGGTAAATACACCCCTGAAGACAACCCGCTGCACAACGCTCCCCACACCCTTGAGGACGTGATGAGCGATGAGTGGACACACAGCTACTCCCGCGATATCGCTGCGCGCCCGGCGGCGTGGTTAAAAGAGCATAAGGTGTGGCCCGCCGCTAACCGTATCGACAACGTATACGGCGACCGCAACCTGATTTGTTCCTGCCCTCCGATTGAGAGCTACGCTGAGTAAGATCTAACACTCTCACAGGTGGATTTAAAAGCGGGCTTAATGCCCGCTTTTTTATTCGACCCACAATACTTTTATCGAACTGGCACAAACTCTCACTTCCTGTATAGCTACGTATTTGCAACCATCACCTTTCAACAATATTATTCTGCGTTAACTTAGTTAAAAATCCTCACATAGGCGGCGCCTAACAACAAAGAAACGGTATTAGAACGTTTTGGAAAAATTTAGCCAAACTTTCTAATCGTCCCAAGCTTTCAACATCGGAGGTGAAAGTGACCATTAAAGTTTTAAAAGAAATATTAATTGCGAAGGGAAAAGCAGACTCTTACTCTGACGGTCAAACACCCATAGATCTATGGAGAGCTCTGAACAAAAAATCAGACCAAGGTGTCTTCGACTTTATAGAAAAAGGTTTCATTCTGTCTAACGGACGTCCTAGACCAGCAGATATCACCATAGAATACCGCGATGGGACAGAGTGGGTTTGCATAAAGGATCGCCCCAGGGGACTCAGCACTTTTGATAAACCAGGATTACCAAAAGGCAAAAACTGGGAGTACTACAAAATTCCTACAGGGACAGTTTTGCCAGAAGGTATTGTAATTGTAAAAGATGAATATAACACCAGATTTGAGGCAACACACTATACGATAGCCCCAGCATACGACATGCCTCTGAATCAATTTAAGAGTAAGTTAAAAATACTAGAAAAATCCTTAATTAAGGAAGCTATATAATGGAAGTACCTAATACCTGGGCACCACTACTAATTTCTGCTGTTAGAGATGCCGTTTTGTATCAAGAAAGCCTTTTAAGAAGTGAGACCATAGGCGACAAGACAGACTATGAGGAGCATCACTTACAGCTAACACAGTTCCTGGAGTTTCTTAAAGAGGAATATAAAGTGATTGAAAAGGAAACAGGTATACCCTTAGAAAAACTATTATAAAGCTTTTCTTCTGGGTGGCTTCAAACCACCCTGAAGCATATTAAGCTAAACAAATATATCCACACCACTTATCGCCCATAGCTGTATAGGATATCCCCATAAAAACAGTAATAATACAGACATTCCTGCCTGTACTGATTAGTTAGCTTTAGCACATCCCCGCTTCAGCAAGTCACACAAGATTCCACGGGGAATTTTTAACTACTTAAGGCAACTAGGAACCGCTGAAGTACCTGGCCATATTGTAGAAAGATAACTGCTAGAATCTTTAGTCACATTAAATATCATAGTGCCACCACCAAGGTTATTATTTTCATTACAGGAGGCCAAAGCACTTGCAGTAGATGCACCATTCATCACAGTGGAGGCTCCAACACCTAGCTTAGACTTATCAACACCCAGGTTGATATATTTCTGGATTCGTGAAGTACAGCTTGAGCCCAACCAATAGCTCATCTCCCAACCATAAGTTAATTGGTCGCCCAGTTTCTTCCTATTCCATTCAGCCTGAAAAGCATCGGTATCACTCCAAAGTGCTTTAGAAATAATTTTGTTAGGCATCTTCTCTCGCAATGCACTAGTCACTTTTACCAAGGAGTCAGAATAGGTTTGGCTGCACTGTGAGTACTCATCATCAATATCAATACCATCCAACCCATACTGATCCACGGCATCTTTTAGCTGCTGAGCAAAGTCATCAGCGGACTGCTCATCGGCAAAACAGGACCAACCTGCATTTTGGTGATTTCCGAGAACGCTGAGCACCACTTTCGTACCCTTGTCTTGCAAGTCTTGTACTGTACTCAAATTGTTATTGAGCAAGTCTGACACTTGGCCATTAAAATGCAGTACAGCTTTCTGACCATCGTAATTAATATTTGCCGCGAAGATCACAGCTATATCAAACAACTGGCTGCCATCGATCTCTGTAAAGCAGCCTGCATTGCCCAGGTTATTACTATTAACTTCTACGTAAGCAACTTTAGGCGCTGACACATTTTCCTGAGGAGTATCAGATTTACACAGAGTTGAGCCCAGCTCACGGATTTCATTCTTACGTGAACCACACCCATACCCGTTGCCATCCATGGAGGCATTATCGGCAAGATT
Organism: Microbulbifer sp. VAAF005; assembly: GCF_030012985.1. NCBI lineage: Bacteria > Pseudomonadati > Pseudomonadota > Gammaproteobacteria > Cellvibrionales > Microbulbiferaceae > Microbulbifer > Microbulbifer sp. VAAF005. Next base: position 2,111,475 of record NZ_CP120233.1, read on the forward strand.
TGCAATTTCCCAGTCCCCCAGGACGGAACACAGCTCATCCTTATAGATTTGAGCCTCAAGATAGGTGACCGGGCTTGCATCAGATGCACAGCTGCTTCCACTAACAACATGAGGCGCTGAAGGTTCGGATTTACACAATGTCATGGATAATTGGCGACTTTCATTACTCGTCAATTGGCAATTATTTCCCAGATGTTCTATTGAGGACCCGTCTGATAAACCAACCAAATCACCATTATTGAGAAGATCACAAAATTCATTAGGATAATTAAGCGCTTCAGAATAGCTTACTGTTGTAGTGTCCGAGGGACAGTCATCCGAATTGACCACTTCAATATCTGCGTATGCACCAGTCTGAAATAAAATGGTGGCACAAGCAGCCTGCATTGCTCTACGTGTCTATTTTTTCATATTTATGCTCATTTTTATTATGTGGCTATGTAAATTCTATAATCTAATATCGATAGTCAAAAAATGGTGTAGAGCTTACACTCTACACCCAATACTACGATCAACGAGGTATTAGAATTTATAGTTTGCACCAATATATAGTCTGCGCCCAGAGTAATTATAATAAGTCATTCTGTTTTCCTGCTTCCAGAACCCCTCTGCCTTTTCCTCCGTTAAATTAATGATAGATGCCGTGAAATTGAGGTTTTCATTGAAGGTAAAGCTGGCATTAAGATCAAGCTGCCCATAAGCTTTATCGTATAAATTATACCCTTGGTGAAGCCCCCCAGCTCGATCATCTTTCCAGTTATAAGATGCTCGCACACTGTACAAATCATTTTCATAATAACCGGAAAGATTGTACTGGTGCTTAGCCGTTCCAGGAATTTCTGCCTCAGTTTCTTCACCATTAACAAACACCCCTGAAGTACTGGTGTCGGTGTAGGTATAATTTGCCATTACACCAAAACCACTTTCGAACGCGTGTTGTGCAAACAGCTCAACGCCTCTTGAAGTTGCCTCAGCACCACCCGTTTTTGTAGTCATGTCGACTTCAATGGGTCCATTGCAGCAATTGTGCTCACGTAATACAACTTCAGTTGTGGTTATAGGAAGGTTGCTGATATCCTTACTAAATAATGTTGCCCCAAGTGCGGAAGCATCAAAGTAATACCATTCAATTCCCAGGTCGAATTGATTGGAAAGCATCGCTTCTAGCCCAGTATTTGCTGAAGTGCCAGTCCCACGGCCGGTCCAAGAATCCGGCGAGTTAATATTTACAGGGGGGCCATAAGACTCAGCCTGCCCCAAATCAGCATAACTAACTCGAGACATGGTTTTTGCTGCAGCAAATCGTATTACAAGGTCATCAGTTAGATCCCAGGCAATATGCAAACTTGGCAGGAAGTTTTCACTATCAGCACTTCGGTTATTTGCACTGGTGATATCTGTCTCTTGACCAATGATGTCATCGTACGTCGAGGTAGTTAAGTCGGTATTAACATAGCGGACACCAAAGTTACCCCGGAAGGCTTCCCATTCAAAATCTGCCTGTGCGTAAAGTGAAAATATTTTCTCCTCGATGGTATAGGTACCGGATAAGACAGGAACTACAGTCCGGGTAAAATTATCACTAACGTAGGCTTTAAGCGCATCTATATCAAAAGGCAGATAGTTAGTAGCCCCGGTATCGCCTGCGCTATTATCGATTACGCTGCCGCCAAGTAAGATTGAAGTGTCTGGATGAAAATCCGGGTTGTGGAACCATTCGGTACCCGACAACCACCCACGATAACCACCGTTATCCGAAATACCGTCATCCCACAAGAAAGTATCTCTTAGGGACTTGGCTTCATGATCCCGATATTTAGTACCGACATAGATTTTGTTAACAATTCCCCAATTGGTATCAAATCCCAGGTCAAGCTGATAATAATCTTCCCTATCCCGATTTTGGGTAGCGTCAGAACTAAACCAGTCATAGTATGGATAGGCCTCCTGATCCGAGGTGAGATCTGTAGAGATTTCGTATCTAGGTTCCCCGTCGGCAATAGACCACAGCCAACTATTTACGGAACCATAACGTGCATCCATATTTGCCATGATTCTTTCGGAGACACCTCCTTTTGCAGAGCTGCGCCCAATATTCACTGCTGCCGTGTAAGAGTCACCTTCATACAGAATTTCGAGGTCGAATGTATGAGATTCTGATTCACCGTAGCTATCCTGCCCGGTCAATTGCGGAGACATTAAACCTCGCTCTACCTCGACACCACCATTGACATCAGCATCGCCCCAGTTATCAGCATTTAGCAAGCCGTTATCACCGTTGCCATAGGTGACTACGGTATCCCCTTCCAGCTCAACGCCAAAGTAGGGGTTATGGTTATCATTCCATTCAGCTAAGGTGAGATTCTGACTACGGGTATCGTATCCCAACTGGGAACCGAAATAGTTCAGAGAAAATTCCAAGCGCTCAGTAGGCCGCCATTGAGTGGTAATTTGATAACCATCCCTGGCCCTATCCTGCTCATGATTACCAATACCCATAGCTCTGGGCGCCCAAACATTGTTGTAAACTTCACCAGTTTCCTGGTCAACAATTGCCGGACGCTCAGCACCTTCAACTGTATCTGAATGGAATCGCCAATGGCTCGCGTAGTTTTCAATTGAGGTTACGGTTCTGTCCTGCTTGGTATAGCCAGCCAGGATACCAAAGGTTTCACTCTCATTTTTCCAGGAGTAAAAAGCACTATATTGAGGTTCCCACTGCTCATTAGTATCTGAGTAAGTGGTTTCAGTAGTTATAACACCCTCACCAGAATCCATTTCCAGAGGCTTACGACTGTGTAGAATAACCGTTCCGCCAATTCCTCCTTCATCAATTCTAGCTTCCGGGCTTTTGTAAACTTCTACTTTGCTAATCATGTTGGATGGCAGCAAAGTGTAATTAAAGCTTCGAGAAGGCGCTTCCCCATCAGAGGTTGCAATGTAGTTTCCATTTAACTGGGTCAAGGTCCACTCGGCACTGGTGCCACGAATACTGACTCGACTACCCTCTCCACCACTGCGTGTAATTGTGATCCCTGGCACGCGCTGAAGAGAGTCTGCAACATTCTTATCCGGGAACTTGCCCACATCTTCGGCGGTTATCGCGTCTACAATAGCATTAGAATCCCGCTTAATTTCCAGGTTTCTGGTATTACTCTCAAGGATTCCGATTACCTCAATATGATCCATCGGTTTGTCTTTCTCAGAGATATCATCAGCAATCGCCACGCTACTAATGGCTAATGAAATAGCGGAGACTAGCGATTTCTGCTTAATCTCCCGACTCCAGATTTTGACCGTGGTTCGTCTATTATTCTTGACTGTTTTCATAGTATCCCAACTTTCTTTTCTTATAAGTTTTTTAAAAGAGCCCCCCTCCAAATTGGAGAGGGGCGAGAAACCGTCAGGGGACCCTAAACCCCGTAATGACAGTCCACTTGTTGAGCACTAAAACCCTAAGAAAAAAAGGGATAAGTGGGTAATAGAAACTGAGACAGGAATAGAACAAAATCGGCGTTTGGAATTTTTGAGGACACTAAGGGAAAAGTATTAGAAGGTATGAAAGGCCAAAATTCGATTATGGATTTACAAGATATTCAACAAATAGATAAACTATTTTTAAAGGGAAGTAAGCCAGCACCAAACCATTTCAACAAAAAACTTCTATTGATTATCCATCTCTAAGTAGTTCAGGAATGGCCTATCGCATTCAAAGTTGAGACTGAACTTCTTCTCTATAAATAGCGGGAAGCTGCCCAAACATGCTCTTGAAATGTCTACTGAAGTAACTGTGAGATGGAAATCCGACACGGTATGCGATTTCAGAAATTGGCCGCTGAGTATCCACCAGCATACGACGGGAGTTCTCTAACCTAACCTCTCTGACAAACTGCATTGGAGTTTTCTCCAAATACTTTTTAAATCGCCTCTCAAGGGCGCTAACAGACAAACTGGCCACCTCTGCTAGCTGTTCGACAGTAATCGGCTGACTGTAATTATTTTTAATATATTCAACAGGCTTTTTCAGCTTATCCATTCTGGAGAGCGTTTTGACCGTCTCATTAAGATCGCGAGCTACGCCATAGGTACCAATAATTTTTCCAGTGGAATTCTTTAGTGGGCGCTTGGATGTCGTAAACCAAACCAACTCTCCACTTTTCCCTATATTTAACTCCAGTCGATCTGTAATCGTTTCACCCTCCATCACTCTTTGGTCATCACGCATATAGTTTTTTGCGAGATAAGAGGGGGAAAAATCCATATCAGAGCGGCCCACAACCTGATTAAGAGACCTGCATCCCACATGCTCAATAAACTCTCGGTTACAATGTACTACGTAACCAGAATCATCTTTTACCCAAAAAATAATATCTGATATTAAATCAAAAACCGCAATAATCTGCTGGGTAGACACCATTTCCAATATTGATTCAGACTTCATTATTATTATCTGCAATAGCTGGTAAAGAGCCCCTGTCTTTTTATATCGGCTTGAATTACTGCACAGGTCTAGCAAGCAGAAAAGACACTAAAAAGCGCCTTCTCGGCACTCTCCCCGCACCTCACCCCCATCTGCGGAAATAACCCGCTCAATTTCAAAATAGCCACGCTCACAGAAACCGGTTTCCAACATCTTTTGTTCGAGAGCCCAATCTAAATAACGCTCTACACGGTCACTTGAACGGCCTCCCAAACCGATAGTATCCCGCTGCATTCGACGTTGAGAACTAGGCTGGTTTGAAACTGGGGGAGGAAGATCCTGCCGATCCTTCTCAAGAGTAAATATAAAACGCTTGGCTCCATTTTGAGCAATCTCAGTTACAAACGACTCTTTCATTCCGGGAATCGGCTTGTTGCTGGAACAGGCACTGAGAAAAATAGGTAACGCTAGGCCAGCGGCAATAAATAAACGGGCCTGAAAACTGCTAATATTTTTATTATTCACTCAAAATCCTCTCTAAACACTAACCTGCTTTACTACATCGAGCACAAAGTTAGTATTGTTTACTGCGTTTCTATTTAAATACCACTGTTTTGTTTCCGTGTATAAACACTCGTTCCTGCAAAACTAGTTGCAGCGCTCGAGTCAAAACCAATTTTTCAACATCCCTACCTGCATCCGCCATGGTTTCTGCAGAATAGGCATGATCCACATGTATTACATCCTGTTCAATGATCGGCCCTTCATCCAGATCATCGGTAACAAAGTGCGCTGTGGCTCCAATAATTTTTACTCCACGCTCGTAGGCCTGCTGATAAGGCTTGGCCCCAATAAATGCAGGAAGGAAAGAATGGTGGATGTTGATAATGCGCCCACTATAGCGAGCAACAAAATCAGGGGTTAGCACGCGCATATACTTGGCCAGCACCAAATAATCTGGATTGTACTCATCCACTAAGGTGGCCACTTGCTGCTCGTGGGCTCCGCGCTCCATCCCCTCTGCAGAAATACAGTGGAAAGGAATATCAAACTTCTGTACCAGCCCCTCCAGATCCGGGTGATTGCCGATAACAGCCGCGATCTCCACATCCATAGCGCCGGAATAGCACTTCATCAGGATATCACCCAGGCAGTGGGGCTCGCGGGTAACCATCAGCACCAGGCGTTTCTTCCGCTCTATGGATACCAAGCGACGCTCTGCGCCCTGGGGCAGTGTCATATCCAGATCTTCCAGGAAGGTGGCATCGTTAAAGATACCCTCCAGGGCAGTGCGCATAAAGAAGCGCCCCTCAACCCGGTCCACAAACTCATCATTCTTGATGATGTTCAGCTGGTGCTTGTAGCAAATATTGGTAATCTTTGCGATCAGCCCCTTATCATCGGGGCAGTCGGTCAGCAGTATCTTCTTTTCCATGGTCAAATTTCAGGCCAAATATCCAGAGTCCAGACTATACACTATGCCGACTTTACGATTCAGCGATCTATTCCGGGGAGAACATGGATAAAAACCTTTACGCCGATCATATGGCCACCCTGTGCCGCCGCTACGACGAAATCCTCGAGCAGAGCGGGTTTGATACCCTCAACGTATTCAGTGGCGCTCCCAGGGTGCAGTTCCTGGACGATAACTATTACCCGTTTAAGGTGAATCCCCACTTTAAGGCACTGGTTCCCATTACCGACAACCCCCACAGCTGGGTTATCTATCAGCGCGGACAAAAGCCAAAGCTTTTGTTCTACCGTCCAGTAGACTTTTGGCACTATGTACCGCCGGCACCCCAGACCTTCTGGAGCGATTTCTACGATATCGAGCTACTGAGCAAGCCGGCCGATGCCCAGGCGTTCCTGAGCCCAGAGAATGCCGCTTTTATCGGTGAGAGCGACAAGCTGCAAGGCTGGCCACTGGGGGAGGAAAATCCGGAGCTTCTGATCAACCGCTTGCACTGGGCCCGCGCTTATAAAACGCCTTATGAGGTCGCCTGCCTGCGTGAAGCGAACCGCATTGCGGTCAATGGGCACCGCGCCGCCGAACAGGCTTTCCGTAGTGGCGCCAGTGAATTTGAGATCAACCAAGCCTACCTGGGCGCTGCTGGCCAGGGCGAGAACCGTATGCCCTACGGCAACATTGTTGCCCTGAATGAGCATGCCGCAATTCTGCACTACACTCACCTGTCTACTGAGCGCCTGCCTGAGCCGCAGCTGAAAAGCTTCCTGATCGATGCGGGTGCTGACTGCAATGGCTACTGCTCTGATATCACTCGCACCTACGCCTATGCCGATAATGAGTTCGCAGAGCTGGTAGCGGCAATGGATGAAAAGCAGTTGCAGCTGGTAGACGGCCTCAAACCTGGCCTGCCTTACCCGGAACTACATCGCCAGTGCCACTTAAACGTGGGAGAGCTGTTGGCCCAATTTGGCATAATCAAAACCTCTGCCGAGAATGCCGTGGAATCCGGCTTAACTCGCCCCTTCCTGCCACACGGCCTGGGTCACTTCCTCGGCCTCCAGGTACACGATGTCGGCGGTCACCAGACCGGCCCCGATGGAGGCACGACACCCCCACCGGCCGAGTACCCGTTCCTGCGTACCAGCCGAACTATCGAGGAGAACCAGGTATTTACCATCGAACCTGGACTCTACTTTATCGATAGCCTATTGGGAGAGCTGAAAGACTCAGACCTCGCTGCTGAGGTTAACTGGGATAAGGTCGACAGCTTCCGCCCCTACGGCGGCGTGCGTATTGAAGACAATATTGTCGTACACGCAACCGGCAACGAAAACCTTTCTCGCACCCCTTAGTTCATAGACTAAAGCAATATTGTGAGAGTGCTTACAAGTAAGCGCTCTCGCAATATCTTTACCTTACTCAGAAAGTTAAAACATTAAAGAACGCCCCACCGCTCCCGCTTTTCCTCTCGCCGCTTGCGCCCCTAAGCTGCTTGCCCCCTCACCGAAAAGAAGCCAAAGTCCATCACCTGTATTACAACAAGAAAAGGGACAATTCATGAGAAAAAAACACTGGCAACGCTTATCGCAGCCACACTTCTAGCCGCAGCCAATAGCACTTATGCAAAATCAATCGAATATATTTTTTACGATAAAGAGGGCATTGCTGGCTCTGAAGTTATTCATCAGGATGGAACAAAGGTATCTGGTGAATTAAAGCTCGGCTGGAATAACCGTCGCCTAAACCTCAAGGAGAGCTTCACTATCGGTGAGGCGGCAATGCCCGAGCAATTATCCATTGAAGGGATCAGCCCATTTGGTGCTCCAGTCAGCGAAGAATTTTCCCTGGAAAATGGTTTCGCTCGCTGGAAAGGTTCCGATGAACATGGCAGTGCAAAAACTTCCGAAGCCCAATTTTATATTCCCAAGAACAGTACCCTTGCCGTACAGACGCAATTGGTAAAAGCACTGATTACCGATGCAGATCAAAATATTGATTTACTGCCGCAAGGAAAAGCGCGCCTCCATAAGCTTGATAAAGTGACCCTGCAACAAGGCGAGAAAAAGAAAACGGTCCACCTTTACGGCGTAAGCGGCCTGGGCTTTACCCCAGATCTCGCCTGGTATGATGACAATGGGGATTTATTTGCCTCCGACGAAGGGGGATGGTTCGCCATCCTGCGCAAAGGCTGGGATAAATCTCACCTCGAAGAACTGAAAACCCGGCAAGTCGCAGCCGCAGACCAGTACCTGCAAGGTATTGCCAAGAAACATACCCACACATCAACCCAACCCATCCTGATCAGCAACGTCAATCTGGTTGATATGGTGTCGGGCAAACTCGTGAAAAAACAGCATGTTCTGATTAAACAGGGGAAGATCGCTAAAATCAGTAAAACGCCGATCAAAACCACAGGGGCAACTACTATCGATGCCCGCAACCATACACTGATTCCCGGCCTCTGGGATATGCACGCCCACCTGTCCCCTACCGATGGTGTGCTGAATAGTCGAGTAGACCAAAGGAACTTCCCCTTCGACCTCTCACAGAACCGTACGTGAACCTCTCAATTCATACGGCTCTTCGTATTCAGCACATTTTCAATCTTCCCATTCTCCAGTGTGCAAACAAGCCGCGCATTTGTTGACGAACTTTTCCAATAAAGGCCCAACTTTTGAAACAGCTTCGCTTCAGATGCTTAAACTTCTTCCTGGCCCAACGCATCAGCGTTTGGTCAAGATACTTCTGAAGTCGATAAACACCATATCTCCGCCCAAAGTGACCATAGTAGTTCAGCCAACCCTGTATTGCGGGATTAAGTACTTTTGCCATTTCAGATAGTGATCGATCCACCCAGTTTATTACTCGCCATTGCCTGACCTTATCCTTAATCCTCTTGAAGGCCTTAGGGCTCATTGAAGGACTAAATGCGGTGAAGATCTGTCCTTGGCGATTCCTTGCTTTTCTGGGACCAAATCGAAAGCCCAGAAAGTCAAAGTGGATCACTGGGTGGGAGTCTTTACGATTACTGTTCTTGCAATAGACCTTGCGCGTTTTCTCTGGATGAGCCTCAAGCCCGCAGGTAGTCAAGCGTGCTTTTAGAGCCGCCAGTAAGCGATCCGCCTCTCGAGGATTACGACAATGGTAAACAGCATCATCCGCGTAACGCTCAAAAGGAATATCTCTGTGCGTTCTCACCATCCAGGCGTCCAGCGCGTAGTGCAAAAACAAGTTTGCCAGTAGAGGGCTGATTACACCCCCTTGTGGAGTACCTTGTGTTCGCTCTTCAAGCTGTCCGTCCCGATGTTGTACTGGAGCCGTTAACCAGCGCTGTACATAGAGCCTGACCCACTGATGATTATTATGTTTATCTAATGCCTTCAGCAGGAGTTCGTGATTAATATTGTCAAAGAAACCCTTGATATCTAAATCAACTACCCAGATTCTATCCCAGCATCGTTGTCGAGCTCGGCGCACTGCGTCTATAGCAGATTTGCCTGGCCGATAGCCGTAGGAGTCAGGGTGAAATACCTTCTCCAATTCTGGCTCCAGCAGTTGCTTAGCCACCATTTGTGCAATGCGATCTTCGATTGTGGGGATACCCAGTGGTCGCAGGCTGCCATCGAGTTTCGGAATATCCACTCGTTTGACGGCTGATGGAAAATAGCTGCCAGATGACATCCGATTCCATAGCTTGTACAGGTTTTTGGCGAGATTCGATTCATATTGCTCTATCGTTATCTCATCAATCCCCGCTCCGCCGCCATTGGCCTTGATCTGCTTCCACGCTTCCCAAACCGCTCGCTTGGGAATATTGAATGGCTTTGCGCTAATCGTTAATTCCTCCCCATCTGGGTTGATTACACGGTTAGTCGCCGAATACGACAACCCCTTCGCTCCACGTCCATTACAGCCGCTTCTCCACTACTACGGGTTGTTCCGCCCCTGTGACCAGTCTTGGTACTCAACGTCTTGCAGGGCCTCTACTTGACGCTCTTCCTTAACACCTGGACGACAGGTTCTCCTGTTCCACCCAAAAGCCTGTTGTGTGTTCACGCCACCTCTATGCCGGATGCCACTCGGTCGGTAAACAGGTAACCTCCAAGCTTATCCCCGCACTTAGCCAGTGCACGGGTTTTGACATCATCTTGGTAATACGCTTTCGACACCTCATCAGTGGTTCATTTGCATTCGTCTCTACACAACATACCTGACGTATCTCGTACGCCTTTTCCTCAAGCGCTTCTAACCAAAGCTCTTTACTCCGATCACCTTGAGGGGGTTTGTTATCACTTCCTGCAAAGCGATAACGGAGGGCCGACCTCCATCTCCTGGATAGCACGTATTTTTTTTTATTTATAAAAAAAATACTCAGGACGCACTGGCCGCAGGTATTATCAATGTGCGCGATATCGGCAACACGCATGAAAACATCTCACGCATTGCCGGGATGTATGAGTCCGAGCAAATTATCGGCGGCGACCTTTTCCGTGCAGGGTTTATGGACCGGGAAAGTGAAAATGCCATGCGCATGGGCAAGACCGCAGATAGCCTGGAGGAAGCCAAGGAAATTGTCGAGTGGTATGCGGAGCGCGGCTACCAGCAAATTAAAACCTACAGCTCGATGGAACCCGAGTGGATCGCACCCTTAGCCAAACATATCCACGATAATGGTATGCGTTTATCCGGCCATATTCCTGCATTTATGACCGCCAAAGAAGCGGTAGATGCGGGCTTTGATGAAATTCAGCATATTAATATGCTGTTTCTGAATTTTATGGGCAAGCTAGATACCCGTAAAAAACTGCGCTTTACAGAAATCGGGGAACATGCCCATGAACTGGACCTGGAGAGCAAAGAAGTCGCCGCTTTCCTAGATAAACTGGCCGAAAAAGGCACCGTCGTAGACGCAACTACCACCGTATTCAGCTCCATGTTACTGCGCCAGCCAGGCAAGGTAGATCCTGAATTTGCCGATATTACCGACCACCTTCCAGTCAATATCCAGCGCACTTTTGTCGGCGCCGAGCTGGATGTAAAACCGGAGCATCGGGATGACTACGACCTTTCAGCGGAAGCCCTACTGGCCATGATGCTCAAGTTACACGAGCACAAGGTCACTATGGTCGCGGGCTCCGATGGCATCCCCGGATTTACCCTGTTACGTGAACTCGAACTCTATGCCAAAGCCGGTATTCCGAATATTGATGTGCTGCGCACAGCTACACTGGTACCGGCACAAGTTATGGGGGCCGACGAGTACACTGGCAGTATCGCGGTGGGTAAAAATGCAGACCTGGTTTTACTGGAGGGAAATCCCCTTGAGGATATCACTGCGTTACGTCGCACTGCACTGGTACTCGAGGGACAAAATATGTATCGCCCGGATGAGCTTTACACTGCCTTGGGTATTAAACCTTTCCACCCTTCAGTGCCATTTGAATTAAATAATACTACTACAGTAGCCACCAAGTCCGAGTAAGTTAAAAAAACAGAAGCGAAAAAAACAGAAGCGAAAAAAACAGAAAAGAAAAAACCGGCAATCCAAATGATTGCCGGTTTTTTTATTTATAAATTGGCTAGGCCAGTTCTGTGCGCACAGTGCGCGCAGCCTCTACCATATTCAGTAAGGATGACCCGACCTCAGCCCAGTTACGGGTTTTAAGGCCGCAGTCTGGGTTTACCCAAAGTCGCTCAACCGGCACCACCTGTGCAATTTTCTTAAGTTGCTCAACCAGCTCCCCCTTTCCGGCACATTGGGTGAGTGAATATCGTAAATGCCAGGTCCAATTTCATTGGGGTAACCACCGGTCTTATCGGCAAACGCGCTGAGTAGGCGCAAATCGGAGCGAGCTGACTCAATAGTAATTACATCCGCATCAAGGGAAACAATGGCATCCATAATTGCATTGAAATTGCTGTAACACATATGAGTGTGGATCTGGGTTTCCGCTTTTACTTCGCTACAGGTGTAGCGGAAACACCCTACCGCCCAGGCAAAATAATCCTGGTGCTCAGACTCTCGAAGGGGAACTCCCTCACGCAAAGCCGGTTCATCAATCTGGATGATCCCGATACCGGCCGCCTCAAGATCCAACACTTCTTCCCGCAATGCCTTGGCAATTTGCAGACAGCTCTCACTGCGGTGAATATCTTCCCTCGGGAAGGACCAGTTGAGAATTGTCACCGGGCCGGTAAGCATACCTTTTACCGGCTTATTAGTAAGGCTCTGGGCATAGCTGCTCCACTCTACTGTCATAGCGTTAGGCCGAGAGATATCACCAAAAATAATCGGGGGTTTCACACAGCGAGAGCCATAACTTTGCACCCAACCATTACCGGTGTGTACAAAACCATCCAGTTGCTCCCCGAAATATTCCACCATATCGTTGCGCTCTGCCTCACCATGCACCAATACATCCAGACCGAGTATTTCCTGACGACGGATAGCTTCGGCAATTTCAGCGCGTAGATGTTCTAAATAATCCGCCTCAGAAATCTCGCTATTGCGGTACTTGCGGCGCACACCGCGCAAAAGATCCGTCTGTGGGAATGAGCCTATTGTGGTAGTGGGTAGCAGTGGCAATTGCCAACGCTTGGCCTGTACTAAAGAGCGATCCTGAAAGCACTGTTGGCGCCAGGTATCCCGTAATTGATCAGCAATGGAGCCCTCGGCTACACCACTCTCTCCGCCTGAGACAGGGATCTCTGTGTCCTCATTGAGCAGCTGCTGTAATTGAGCCAACTCCTGAAGTTTCTGGCGGCTGTAAGCAAGCTTCTGTTTTTGCTCACTGGGCAGCTTGATCTCTGTTTCCAGATCCACAGGGCTGTGGAGCAGGGAGCAACTGGCTGATAGCCACAGGCGATCTTCCAACTGTTTCGCCAAAGGCTGCAAAGTGCCCTGCCAGCGGTTGAGCTCTGCTCGCCACACATTGCGCCCATTAATCACACCCGCAGACAGAACCTTATTTTTACCTACCAATTGGGCCGCAGCTTCAAGTTCTTCAAGTGCGCGTACACAGTCAATATGTACTCCGGACACAGGGAGGGAAAATACCAGCTCCAAATTCTCGCGCAAAGGTGAGAAATAGGTAGCCAGCAGTGTATTCACCCCCGGGGCTACTGCCGCAATCTGCTGGTAGGTGCTATCAAAAGCCCCACGCCATTCATCCGGCAGATCCAGGCCTAGTATGGGTTCATCCAACTGCACCCATTCAACTCCGAGGTCAGCGAGCTGAGAAAGCAACTCGGCATAGCAAGGCAGGAGTTTTGGCACTAAATCCAGAGGGCTATCCACACCTCGCCCCAGCCACAGGTAAGTGAGTGGTCCGATAATCACCGGCTTGGCTTTGTAGCCCAGGGATTGGGCTTCCCGCACCTCGTCAAGTAACCACTCACTATCAAGGGAGAACGCCTGATCATTGGAGAGTTCAGGGACCAAGTAGTGATAGTTGGTATCAAACCACTTGGTCATGGCACTGGCCGCTACCGGCTGTCCCGATGGAGCGCGACCACGGGCCAAGCGGAAATACTGGTCCAGCTTGTTATCTGCCGCTCCTTCTTTAAAGCGCTGACCGACCACACCAAACATCAGGGAGTGATTCAGAACCTGGTCGTACCAGGCGAAATCCCCCACAGCTACACGGCTCAAACCGGCCTCACTTTGGGCCTGCCAGTTACCACGGCGTATCTCTGTGCCCACTTGCAGCAACTGCTGCTGGGGCATATCACCGCGCCAATAGGCTTCTTGCGCTTTCTTTAGTTCGCGATTGGCTCCGATACGCGGATAGCCGAGGATATGTGTTTGCACCATGGCCGCCTTCCCAAGCTCTTTCCTGTGAGGGGATCAAAGTTGCCCCATTGAAAAATACCCCGCAGCTGCGATCTCGGTAACGGTCGCATTAGCGAGAGTCCTGACTTGATTGTGTGCGCACAGTGCTGTTCAATCAATTTCATATTTTTTGCAAATAACATGAATAATTTTAATGATGATTGAATTGCGCCATTTGCGTGCGCTGAGTGTTTTGCGTGAGACAGGCAGCCTGGTACGCGCAGCGGAGCGCCTTCACCTGACCCAGTCGGCTCTTTCGCACTTATTTCGCGAAATGGAGGACCGGCTCGGCCAAGAACTGTTTATACGCAAATCCCGGCCTCTGCGATTTACCAGTGCCGGTCTGAGACTGCTGCAATTGGGAGACGACATACTGCCCCAGGTAGCTATAGCACAGCGGGACCTGTCCCGGCTGGCATCTGGGCAAGCGGGCAGGCTCAATATCGCTATCGAGTGCCACAGCTGTTACCAGTGGCTGATGCCCGCACTGAATACCTATCGGGACGACTGGCCCGAAGTGGAACTGGACCTGTGCAGCGGCTTCCACTTCGATCCCCTGCCCGCACTGGTGCGCGGCGATCTGGACCTGGTTGTCACTTCTAATCCAGACCCGGACCTCAAAGGCTTACACTACGAGCCGCTGTTCAGCTTTGAAATGTGCCTTGCCATAAGCCGCAAACACCCACTGGCGCAGGAGAGCAAGCGGCGCTGGGTAGAACCGCAGGAATTGGCTGGTGAAGTCCAGATTACCTACCCGGTTGAGCGCGAGCGGCTGGATATATTCCAGCACTTTCTCGATCCAGCCGGAATAGAGCCAGCGGGTGTTCGGACCGCAGAACTCACTGTGATGATGGTTCAGTTAGTAGCCAGCGGCCGAGGGGTTTGCGCCCTGCCCAATTGGGCCCTGCACGAGTACCTGCAAAAGGGGTTTGTTTCCCAACTCCAGCTGGGTATAGAGGGCCTTTGGAGCACTCTCTACGCGGCAGTGCGGGAAGATATGCTCGAGCAACCTTATCTCACAGACTTCCTCAAAACCGCACGGGATACCAGCTTTGCCAATCTACAAGGTGTGAGAGCGACCAAAACCAGCCCCAGTGTGGCAGAACCTGCCTAACCACTTACAAAAGTTAACTGGGCGGCTTAAGCCTTTGCGGAAATAATGACTTATTCAACCTCAGCACAATTATTAAACAAACTGAATATTTTCAGATCGAACAAATCAATGGTTTGGTCTGGCCGGAGAGGCCGGTAAAATCACACAAATAACGATGGAGCCTCTGAACAACTCCGTGATACCTCTGGCTTACAGAGCGGTTCACACTCAAGACGCGGCTTCGCAGGAATGTCCAGACCTTGCAAGAAGTCGCAACGCAGAGTGTGAATCGCTCTGCAAGCCCCGAAGGGCGGGTCTTGAAGGCCGCATCTGCTGCATGGCAGCGTCCGCAAAGGACTGTGACCATTCGCACTGAGCTGCGTCTAACACCTGCGGCCTTCAAGACCCGCAGAGGCATTACGGAGTTATTCAGAGGCTCCTTATATACGGCAGTGGCCTATACCCGGCCAAATGCCTGGACTTTGTAGGAGACCCTCTATGTCAAACCCGGTTGAACGTTGGAACTCAGTGAGTAAAGGACTGCACTGGCTTTTTGTAATCCTGCTGCTCTCTGTGTGGGGAGCGGTTGAACTGCATGAGTTTTACGAGCGCGGCGACCCCATGCGCGGCTGGTTTATGCAGCTGCACTTCTCCCTGGGAGTCGGTGTCCTGATGCTTCTGGCCCTTCGCCTCTACTGGCGTGCACGTCACAAGCGCCCAGAGATTGAAGGCAAGAAGTGGCAGAAGGCACTGTCCAGCCTGACCCATGGTGGGCTCTACCTGTTGAT
This sequence comes from Microbulbifer sp. VAAF005, assembly GCF_030012985.1. Classification (NCBI taxonomy): domain Bacteria; kingdom Pseudomonadati; phylum Pseudomonadota; class Gammaproteobacteria; order Cellvibrionales; family Microbulbiferaceae; genus Microbulbifer; species Microbulbifer sp. VAAF005. The sequence continues at coordinate 2,127,075 of NZ_CP120233.1, forward strand.
TCTGGCTATGCCGGTTTCTGGCATCGTGATGCGCCAACTGTTTGGGCGCGATACCGAGTTTTTTGGCCTGTTTGCCGTTCCCAACCTGTTCGCCAAAAATCCGGATCTGGGCAAGCAAATCGCTTTCCTACACAAAGATGTAATGTGGCCCGCCCTGCTCGTATTGGTTGGACTGCATATCGCTGCGGCCCTGTGGCATCACTTTATTGCCCGCGATAACACTTTGACCCGGATGCTGCCGCAACGCTAATCCAAGATAGGGAAGTGAGGAGAGACAGGGAGAGTTGAATGGGAGAGCGCAAGGCTGCGCTCTCCCGAATAGAACCAGCTAAAGCAGGTAGGACTTACTCGTCGTTATTGCCGCGCTTGGCTTTGGGCTTTCCTTTGGGCTTGAACTTAGGCTTACCCTTAGGCTTCCCTTTCGATTTCACCGCCGCTTCATCGAAGCGGGTGATTTTCATCGGCTTACCGGAAACACGCACCTTCTTCAGGTGTTGGAACACTTCTTTCGGCATTCCCTGAGGCAGATCTACCGTGGTGAAATCGTTGTAGATTTCGATACGGCCAATATAGGAGCTGTCCAGATCCACCTCATTGGCAATAGCGCCAACAATGCTGCCGGGACGCACGCCCTGCTCGCGGCCGATCTCGATACGGAAGCGCTCCAGCCCCTCATCGGGCGGCGGCAGCTTGCGATCTTTCTCGAAGCTTTCCTTCTTGCGGCGGCGGCCACCGTCAAAGTCATCATCGCGCTCGCGACGCTCTTTGCGCGGCCTCTGCTCTTTCTCTTGAATCAGCAGGGGCTGATCACCTTGGGCCATTGCAGCCAGCGCGGCGGCAACATCCAGTGGATCAACCTCATTCTGCGCCAGGAATTCCTCAACCAGCTGGCGATAGGGCGCCAGATCAGTTTGGCCTTCCAGGGTCGCGGTGATGCGCTCGCGGAAGCGCTGCATACGGGCACTGTTAACCGCATCTGCGCTGGGCAAATCGAGTTTTTCGATCGGCTTCTTGGTCGCTTTCTCGATGACTCGCAACATACGGCGCTCGCGGGGCGCCACAAACAGGATCGCATCGCCTTCGCGACCGGCGCGGCCGGTACGACCGATACGGTGAATATAAGCTTCGGTATCGTAGGGGATATCGTAGTTAATCACGTGACTGATACGCTTTACGTCCAGTCCACGAGCCGCAACATCGGTGGCTACAACAATATCGAGCTTGCCATTTTTCAGCTTGTCGATCACGGCTTCACGCAGGTTCTGCGCCATATCACCGTTCAGGGCGGCACTGGCGAACCCTCTGGCGGCCAGCTTATCTGCCAGTTCCACGGTGCTGTTTTTGGTGCGCACGAAGATAATCGTGGCGTCCACCGGCTCCGCTTCAAGAATACGGGTCAGTGCATCCAGTTTGTGCAGACCACCAACCGGCCAATAGCGCTGGCGAATGGTTTCCGCAGTCTCGGTCTTAACACGGATTTTTACTTCAACCGGCTCATCCAAATGCTCGCGGGCGATGCGGGCAATCTCTTTTGGCATAGTGGCGGAAAACAGCGCAATCTGACGCTCTTCAGGAATTTGCTCCAGTACCCACTGCACATCATCGATAAAGCCCATGCGCAGCATTTCATCCGCCTCATCCAGCACCAGGGTGCGCAGATTGGACAGATCCAGCGAACCGCGACGCATATGGTCCATCACCCGCCCGGGAGTACCTACCACCAGCTGAACGCCACGCTTCAACTGCTGTATCTGGCCGCGGTAGTCAGCGCCACCGTAGATAGGCGCAACGTGGAAACCTTTCAACTTAGATGCGTAAGACTGGCAGGCTTCAGCCACTTGAATAGCCAGTTCGCGGGTCGGTGCCAGCACCAGTGCCTGAGGGCGACGATCCTTCAGGTCCAGCTGGGAGAGTAGCGGCAGCGCAAAGGCTGCGGTCTTGCCAGTGCCGGTCTGGGCCTGGCCTAGCACATCCCGCCCCTCCAGCAGGGACGGAATAGTTTGTGCCTGGATCGGGGAGGGAGTCTCATAGCCGAGCTTTTCGATGGCGCTGAGAATTTCAGACGGCAGACCCAACTGGTCGAAGCCGGCCGCTTTAGGGGTATCGGTCATTTCGGAATTCACTTGAAGCCAAAGTCCCTATCGCGGGACCGGAGCGGTGGGTAAAAGGCCGCGCAGTCTAACAGGTTAGACGATCCAGATCAGCCTGTTTTTTAGGCAAGTTGATTAGCATGTATCTCCGCCGACAGATAGGATATCAATATTGGGTAGATAAAAAGAAAAGCGTCATTGATCTAGAGGTAAAAAGAGTACAGCGCTCCTTAGACCATATCCACCTCAGTCTCAGGCTGCCGCCTTCGCTCCGTTGCACGGGCCTCCGTCAAGCGCCTGCAAACTCCATCGATTGTAGCGGCAATATGGCGGGAGAAGCTGCCATCCACTTGGGTCTTATCATAAAGATAGGCCCGAAATCGCTGGAAGAACTCCGTGTCTACCGGGTCGGGTTGACTCCAAAAGCTGGAGAGTCCCCCTTGGTGAGTCAGCCCCGGTAAGTCATACAGTGATCGTCCAAGTACTTGAGTTGGCACCTCGTGGAAGAGTGCAGATATACCCACTGTACTGTTGATTGTTACAACCCCTAGGGTGTGGTCGAGCAAAGTCGGCAGGTGCAGGTCATGGCAATAAATAACCCTTCCGGTAATCTGGTAGCGAGTTTCCAGCTCCCGTATCAGCTTTTGATAGTGACAAAACCCACGATCCATAGGGTGGTGCTTTATTACCATCACCGAACCCTGTGGCGCATTTTGTGCAAACGACTGCACCACCACCTCGATCGCATTTTCGATAGAAAACAGATCAGAGTGCTTTCGCAGTTGAAAATCATCGCGGGTTTGAAGTGGAAAAAGAAAGTACCGACCGCTGAGTTCACCCGTCAAACGGGCCGTAAGTCCCCGCTCCATCAGTTTATACAGGCCTTTTCGATAGAAACTCCTGATCCAGCAAACACCTTCACCTAGCCAGCTGAGACTTCGGTGGTGCCGATAGTGGGGAAATTCCGATTGAGAAACCCGCATCGCAAGATAATAGGCCATTGCAAAACGTGCTCGCCTAAAAAAGTTTGCCCAACAGGTTTAACCGGCTTTCGCTCTCTGGCTCGATAACTATTAATTGCTTCTCGAGACCAGTCCGTACGCGAATGAGCGTTAACCCCCCAAATTCAAGAGTGATAAAATCCGGTCGCAAATATCCCTCTTCAAATACACCAAAAGCGATCCCCTTGGACTCGCAGATGGATTTTGCAATGGTATGCAGGCGGCGGCAGTCCCCATAGCAAAAAACAGTATCTACATTATTTTTAGATAGATAATCTGAGAAGAAGGCACTCCAATCACTTTCTCCCCCGGTGAAATCCGCTTGAAAATCAGCCCAAGCGAAGTAGCGATCCCCGCCATTAAAGTTGATCTTATGAGTAATGACTCCGCTCTGTGACAAGCGCTTTGCCAATTGGGCAAAAAATGGGCCATGAGGTCCTTGTAAAAATACTGCCACAGACATGTATTGGCTTTTCCTTGAGCTAAGGTCACTGGATACGTTGAAACGAGGCGATGAATAAAAAAGAAATGACTGTGAAATTAGGCAAACTCCACAGTTATTATATTGAACTGCTTTTTACATCTATGCGAGCCATTTAACAACATAGAACCTGGATATTAGAGTCGCTACTAACAGGGCAGAAACTTTTGTAAATTTGGCAGCAAAAACTGCTCAACTATGGTTTCTTACTTCAAGGATCGTCCCATAAATCAAACTGTATAGCGAAAAAATGCCAACACACAATTTGTATTTGGTACAAACCATAAAGTCAATTCATATAAAAGCACGACCACTCCGCCCACCAGAAAATTAACATCTGGTGACACATAAGATGGGGATGGCCCTGTAGTAACCCGAATAAATTCCAGCTCCATTTAATCCCACATCTTATACCAGGAAAAAATAGGTGTCAGTACAATTGGTACTATAATCACGGAAGTGTAATCGAGCGTAATAGAGTAAGAATGGCTTGCAGCCAAAACCTTGGAAACCAGTTACCGAACACTTAGCGCAGAAGGGGGAAATATAAAAGTTAGCAAAGTAGAAGTCTGAAACTATATTCCCTGAGGTCTAAAAATTTAAACCCATGCATCAAAAGAAATTGAAGAGATAGCCTTATACTGAATTACGGGTACAACTTTCAATATCTTATAAATATTCTTCGATACAAGGAGAAGAGTTTAAAAACTGCTCCTTTTTTATTTCCCAAAGAGCGTGCCTTCCCAAGTAGTTCAATGGTAGTTTCTGCATTGATAAATTCAGCTGTTTTGGGATCTACATAGACAGGGTATAACAGCAAAGTAGCCGCAATCATCTGATTTAAAGTTAAATTGCGTTGCCTTCTCGATAAAAAATCTCTTAACTCACCCGTGGGGATTTCTCTATTTTCAACAAGCGTATCCCTTGTGAGCCCCCAGCCAGCATAAAAGGGTAACCCATAAGTTACCACTTGCTTGCCTCTCAGTAATGCTTCAAAACCACTCAGGGAGCTCATGGTGTGAATTTCATCAGCGACTTTAATAGCAGAAACTATATCACCCTGTTCAAGTAAAGTGTCATAAAGGGAGTCAGAGCTCTCCTGCAAAGCACCTAGGCGAGCACCACAAACTACGTCAGGGTGAGGTTTATAAATAATATGAGCATCGGGGTTATTGAGCCTGACGCGCTCAAGAAGCGCCAAGTTACTTTTTATTACTGGGGAGCCATTAGCTATCGAGGCATCGCTTTCTACCTGCCCGGGAACTAAAATAATTTTTTTACCAGAGGAAAAATCAAAATCAACTGTAGGTTGATCTTCTACAACGTTGTATTTGCTAATCCCTTTATCGATCAATTTGTCTCGTAACTTTCTAGCTCTATCTAGAAGAGGACCAGGAAAACTACAGGTATTTAACAGTATCTCCAAATCGCTGGGCTGCCTGGCGTCAAAGTAAATACCACGACTATCTAGAACCAGTGAATTCGGAGCGACCAGGTCGGCACCCAAACCAACGGAACGCAAAAAGCCATCTTCAACCCTCCAGACATTTAAATCAGATTTCTTAGCCTCATCAAGCAAACCATCTGTAATCCGACTTGCCCATACCAGAATATTGGTTCCTGCCCTTGCATCTGGTACCTTTGCAGAAGAGAATTTAATCCTTCCCTTTCCACCGATAAAACCTGGAATAAAACTCCTTTTCCAGTGAGAAAATCCTACCCCGACCCAGTCTCCATCGAAGCGGCTCCATTGCCTGCGTTGTTCAGCAATTAATGCCACAGTGTCTTCAAAGTTACATCGATTGCCAGTATACGGATTAATATACCGGGAGTATTTTAGGTACGCAGCACAAAAAACCTGAAGCAACGTTCGCTTCACACTGCGGCGACCACAGTTTTGCCTATCTCGAGTTAAACCCCACCCCGCATAAAAAGGCATTCCAAAGCAATGGACCTCCTTACCGGCGACCAGCGCCTCAAAACCCAGCTGGCTGCTGACCACATAAACCTTTTCAACTCGATCCAGGATTGACCAGGGGGAGATATCCTCAGAGATAATCCTACAACCCCTCAGTTCAGCCAGTTCCTTTAGATAGCCACGCTTTTTCCCTGCGATAACATCGGGATGAATCTTTACAAGAATTTCAGCATCAGGATTTTCATTAATTGCGGACTCAAGCATTTGAGAGAAATGCTGCTCAGAAGCCAACCCACCTTTAACAGAGATATCCCCAAACGTTTGATCGACCACTAAAATGGTCTTTTGCCCAGGCAAAATTCCCAGTGAGATATCAGTCGATTGATTATATTTCGACAGTCGGCTCTCTCGTATAAGCTTTAAGCCTTTCTCTGCACGAGCAAGATCTTCCGGCGAAAAATCAGCCTCACTAATTAATATTTCCAGGTCACTTGGCCGGGAGGCGTCGTAATAAATACCTGTCGAGTCTACAACCAAGCTATGAGGTTCAGCGCCATTTACGCCAAGGCCGAGTGAACGTAAAAACCCATCTTCTATAGCGATATAAGGCAAACTCAAATGAGTGGCAAGGCGCTGTGCTTTAAGGGCGCTTTTTTTAACCCCCAGCCAGCCATCATGGAAATTGATCTATCGGGCTTGAGAGCTACATAGCGACATTCAGCTTCCAGGAAGTTATCAAGGTTAGATAAACGCCGAAGCCCGAGTGAACAGTGTCCAATTACAGGCATTTCCTTGCCTCAAGAGAAAGTGCATCCCGAAGGCTATGATCGTTGGCAAGATCCAAGATTCCCTCAACCCAAGCTGAGGGTTCCATTGGCAGCAACAGACCATTTTCCCCATGCCGCACTACGGAACCATATATGTCCCCTTGAGCAAAGATACCTGCGGCACCAGCCTGGGTAATATCAAAAAATTTTGTATGCGACCTGGCGCGATTAAATGGCAAATCGAGCAAAGGTGCCAAACCAATTGATCGCCCTCGCCCTCGAAGCATCGACACGTAGGTAGGCCACTTCATCGGGTGCAGTATCTGCACCCGTGGCACTCCTCGAAAGAGCCGATTGACACGCTGATCTCCAATTATCTCAAAATTGAGAATTGGACTGCGATTGAGGACTTCCTCTATCACCGACCGCAGCCACAGAACATCCTCAAGGTGTGACGCAGAACCATGATAAAACACGGTCAAAGGCTGCTCCTGCTCACAACTCAAGGGAGCAGGTTGAAGTAATTCTGGAGACCAACTTTGATACTTTTCCGCAAGATAGGGGGTCGATACCAATAGTTGCGCGCCGACAGATTTCAGCCACCTCTGCTTAGACCAACTAAGCCGTAATATTTTTGCTTGATATCGAAGTGGCATGCTGGAAAACGCATACCAATCAAATAAATCATCATCGATAAAGAGGTAGATTCTCTGAAACTGACCTCTGTTTTTATCAATAAATGACTTCCAACTCCGAGGGATGTAGCGAACAAAGATTAAGGATTTTCCATTAATATCCTGTTCAATTGGGGAACTGGACCAAGTTATACACCGGAAGTTGATTCCCCTATCATACAAATATGGCCGAATAAAATAGTCTGTTGATGGATTTGCACCCTCTTCAATGACTAAACAGCTTTCTGTGGGAATCGAGTCAAGTGCCAAACTACTACCCCTCGAGCGGAAACACGATTGGAATCAAAATCAAAACTGTTATCGAGTAAGCAATAGTCAGGGGTAATCCAGCTCTGAGGAAATCGCGTAAATGATATCCTCCCAAGTTTTGCACAATCAGGTTGGTCTGATAGCCAAATGGGGTGAGAAAGCTGGCACTAGCTCCATAGGCTACGGCCATTACAAAGGGCATCCAGCTAACTCCAAAGCTCTCAGCCAAACTCCATGCGAGGGGGAAAGCCAATGCAGCGGCGGCGTTGTTGGTCATCAATTCTGTGAGCGCCAATGTTAACAAGAAGACGCCCACCAGGCCGGCTAACGGCCCCCAGTCAGCTAGCAAACTACGCAGCCCTAACGCTAACGAATCTGCCAAACCACTACCCGCGAAAGCCTCAGCCAAAATCAAAGCACTAGTGATAATCAGCCATATCTGAAATGGGAAGCGCCGCTGTAACTCAGTAGTAGATATGATTCCCAGGCCAATCATTCCACCAAGGAGAACGATGAGCCCTTTTAGCAGCGAGAAGACTCCCAGTGCCGCACCAGCCACAACGGCTGCAAAGCCCAGCCCCAAAAGCCAGTTATTGCGTCGAGAGAGATCGCGCCGAACCTCTGTGCCGCTGATCACATAGAAGTTCTTATCAATATTCAGATGGTGACGAAAATCCGGGCCCACCGCCAACAGCAGGGCATCGCCAGCGCGAAGCTCAATCTCCCCAAGCTTGCCAGACAATCGCTCACCGCCGCGGCGCATGGCAACCACTGCCGCGTCGAAGCGAGTACGGAAATTACACCCTTTTAAGGTCTGGCCAAGAATACTGGAACTGGGCGTAATCACTACTTCTGTAAGATTCAGGTCCAGGTCCTCATCTTCCAGCGCAAATAGGCGCAGCCCCTCAATATCCTGCAAGCGACCAAGATCACGTACATCGCCACTAAAAATTAATTTATCCCCGCAACGGATAACTTCAGAGGGGCCGACAGGGCTAATAACCTGATTTCTGCGAACAATTTCAATTAAGTAAAAGGTCTCAAGTTGGCGTAGACGGTTTTGCTCAACACTCTTCCCATCCAATGGAGAGTTAGCCACCACTTCAGCCTCCAGCAGATACTCAGTGACAGGCTCCTCCGTTACTCCCCCTTCAGGGAGAAGACGGTTGCACAAAAGCAATACCGCCAAGCCCACTAAAGCTGCGGCCAAGCCCACCGGCACAAAGGCGAAAAAGTCCAAACTGGGAAGGCCGCGATCGAGTACAAAGCTGTTAACGATCAAGTTCGTAGAAGTACCAATAAGCGTCAGAGTACCACCGAGAATTGCCGCATAGGATAACGGAATCAGCAACTTGGCCGCAGGCAAGCGCCGCTGCCCTTTCACACTTGAAGATAGGGCCGCCACCACTGCCGTATTGTTAAGAAATGCGGAGCTTAAGGCGGTAGCCGTTGTAAGTCTCAATAAACTGGCTTTTAAAGACCCCTTGATCAGGCCCTCTGAGATAGAACGCAACCAGCGCGCCTTCTCCAGTCCCACCGACACGAGCATCAATACAACTAAGGTGGCTAAACCGGGGTTGGCCCCTTTCTGTAACGCCGATTCCGCAGGAACCAAACCAGTAAGAAAACAGGCACCAGCCGCCGCAGCGAACACCAGGGACGGTCGGAAGTGAGTAAAAATTAAACATCCGATAACCAGGGCGAAGATACCGGAAACAAATAATTGGGGGAAAGTCATAAGGTCGAAAGGTCGCTCTGGTTACCGATACTATTGTTCGTCTTTATATACACACCTGTGGTGAAATCAAATTATGCCAAATCTTGGGTGAGTATTCCCCTAGTGTAAACACTCCCCATCACGCCCTGAGTTGGAGATTTTTCCCCCCGCACACGATACTCACTGTTTGAACGAAACTCGATCCGGGAACTCGCCATAATATAGGCCCTTAACAACATTGAGATACCTCACACTCGACTAAGCCAAGGAGAAATCTTCATGAGCCAGAGTCAGATTCGGGTTATAGGCTGGGTCAGTATCTAGTAAATCCCCCCAACGAGCACGCATATGCTCCGCCTCCCGTTGTGCCCGTCGGCGTTTACTGAGGGTATTATCAGCACCCCGTGACACCGACTCATGGTGATACAGCTCTGCGTATGGGGTCCATAAGTTGCGATAACCCGCTTCACGTACTTTTAAACACAGATCAACATCATTAAACGCAACAGCCAGGTTCTCCGCATCCAGGCCAGCAACTTCCTCAAATACTGATTTGCGTATCAATAAGCATGCCGCAGTCACAGCGGAAAGATTCTGTACCAGATGCAGGCGCGAAAAGTATCCATATTCGTGGCGGCTGAAGTACTTATGGGAGTGACCAGCAACACCACCAATCCCCAAAATCACCCCACCGTGCTGGATGGTATCATTTGGGTAGTAGAGCTTCGCCCCTACACAACCGATTTCCGGCCTCCGAACCTGGCCGACCATCTCCGTTAGCCATTCATCGCCAATTGGCTCAATATCATTATTAATCAGTCCGATGATCTCGCCCTTGGCAAGGCTGACTCCAAAATTATTAATTGCAGAGTAGTTAAAGGGATGATCCCAGCGATGTACTGAGACTCGAGAATCAGTAGACTTCATTTCATTCAGAAAGCGCAATGTTCCTTCACAACGACTCTGATTGTCTAAAATCAGTAATTCAAAATTGGGATAACATGTTCGGGCAAGGATAGCCTCCACGCAGGGCTTCAGTATATCCAAGCCATCGCGGGTTGGAATGAGCAAGCTTACCAAAGGGGGGCTCAGAAATATCCCATCGCACCCGATAGCTATTAGGGGCTATGCCAGGTAGAGCTCTGGCTTTCAGGCCCTCACTTTCCAGGTAGTCACTCACAGCCCTAAGACCCGCAGAAACCGCATAACCTTTTGCACAACTCTCTTGTGCTGTCGAGCCACTAATAGCCCGCCAGTGATAGAGGACTTCAGGAATATGGGCCACGTTTTCTTGGTTCAAATAGGGCATACAGCGCAATAACAAATCGTGATCCTGACTTCCCTCAAGGCCAGCACGAAATCCTCCTATACGTTCAACCAGCGCACGGTGCAATACCGTTAAATGGCAAATATAATTTTGTGATAGTAGAAGATCTGGATTCCAACCTGGCTTAAAGTGAGGATCAAAGCGCACTCCCTGTTCATCAATTTTATCTTCATCGCTATACAATAATTGTAACTGCGGATTATCTACGATTGACTGAACAACCCGTTGTAGCGCAAAGGGAGCCAGGGTGTCATCATGATCTAATAGCGCAACATATTCACCATTAGCCAACGACAAAGCACTATTACTTGCAGCCGAAATATGGCCATTTTCTGTTCGAAATACTACTTTGATACGCTGGTCTAGCTTTTCATATTTCTCCAAACAAGATTTAACCTGAGCCAGACAGGAAGCATCATCAGCAATACACAGCTCCCAATGACTATAACTTTGTGCCAAAACTGAATCGATACATGAGCTTAACAGTTCAATGTCAGTGTTATAGGTTGGAAGAATAATAGAAATTAAAGGTCTACCAGACACTTTATCGAAATCCAGTGAGCCCGGATAAGAAGCAACTCTTTTTGCCTCTACAGTTCTAATCCACTCAGAATAATCACTGGTTTGCTTCCGCTTAACAAAAGTTCTTGCATAGTGCTGTAAAGCCAAATTCCGCCAGTTGCGACCTGAATCACGGGCCTCTTCACGAATGAGTTGTAAAACCTTTGCCTTTCCCCGACTGCGAAATTTATAGTGCATATTGGCCAAGCGCTGCGCCAGGCGATCGTAGGCAAACTGGGGAAGAAGCTTCACAAACTGGAAGTGTTGTATAGTAAATAGGCCTTCAGATTCCATAGGGTCAAAGCGCAAAGCATTAGGACGTTGTTCAAGGTAGATTAGACGCTTACTAACACGACCCGATTTAATTGGAAGAAATATACTATCCTGCTCGGTGAAGCCATCTCCATAGTCAAAATAGAGTTTAGAATCTGCAGACGACTGATTGTGCTTTAGACCAAGTTCCACCATATACCAGCCAGGGCCAGGAGCTCGTCCCAATACTTGGAATTGGGGGTCCACTCCAGATGCGTACCATACAAAATCTGTTTCAGTGCAATCGGAGGGCCCAATCGCAAGTCCAGGCTTAAGCCTGGGAGCGAAATCGACATAGAAAAAGGACTTTAAAATATTTAACACCGTAACAAATCCAGTTATTACTCAGCACTCTTAGCAGTGCCGCATGCATTCGCCAATAAAATAATAGCTAGTTCAACTTACACTGAAACTGGCAAGTATCAACTACCCGATACACACCTTAGACTAAGGGCTAGCATCCAGTCTGAAGTTGACTTTGGCAGCAATTTTTGTACCATAAATATAGGCCTCAATCTCGTCTCGATTGGATAAACTCATTTTAGGCTTAAAAGCAAACCCACATTTTAAATTCTGTGAAAGTCCCTTTCGCACAACGTCGGGGCGGTCTCTATTCAACTCAACTAAGTGCTCTTCTCCATTAATCAGCAAGCGAATTTTTATCGCTCCAGAAAATTCCGCTGTCGCCCAACCAGTAATCAAGTCAGGACCTACATCTACAAAAATTTTCCCATAACACAGATATGGAGTCTCAGCAGCTATACGCTCCTTCAAACGTACAACACCATTTTTCACACTTTCTACATGACAGAGAAGTGCATCATCAGCCTCATCATTTAAATCATGAGCTTTAAAATAAGCTTCACCCTTTTTCCTAGTTGAACTGCCAGCACCAGAACCCTTGTTCTCCTTTTTTATTGCATGTTCATGTCTGGACTTGACAACATAATGATTTATCCTTAACCCATCATAGATGACTTGAGTCGTTTTAGGTTCACTAGATCCACCATTTTCAAATTCAGTAGGTTGGAAGTTAGCAGAATAATAACGTCCGGTTTTAAGTACACATTCATGGACATGCATCTTCTCAACCAAAGACGGCTTCAAGATTGTTTTAATGTGTCGGTTAAATTCGTGCTCTGGTTTTGAAGCTTGAGTAAATCTCTCAATCACTAATCCATCGCTCTTAAACTTATGTCCGGATGAACCGAAATTCCTCCAATTTAGCGCTAGTGCGCTGGCATCCTCGATCTGATTAAAGTCAGATAGTAAACCTTTTAAATTAACGTCTTGACCAGTAACAATAAATTCATCGGCATCAATAAAGCCGAGCAAATCAACTTCATCGCCAAAGCGATTTAATATCATATTATATGCCGGCATCTGTGGACCATGATCCCCTACTCTGGGGAAATAAATCCTATTTACTACTCCCAAGCTGTCCAGAGCCTCCAACAATTGGGAGGACCCATCATCACTGATATTATCTGCAATATAAAAAGCATCAGCACCAATCAACTGATGATAAACGATCCACTCAAGGATGTACTCATATTCGTTCTTAAAAATCGCAGCTATTCCAAACTTCATTCTTACTCAAAAGACCTTTCCAGGTGAAAGCATTATTTTCAACACTCTCACAATAAACTATATATAACTTACAATTCTCGATCTTCTACTACAATCATCAAAAAGATGAAAGCCCAACTTTCCAAAAGGTTAACTAGCAAGCTGTTTTGTGGGCATGTGTATAAAAAGAAGCCTGCAACTTTGAACAACCAACAAACTCTTTTAGTTTACGTCCATCATTCTTTTCGATATCAAAAAGAAGAAAATTTTTCCGGCCATAAAAATACTGAAGCACATTTGAATGATGTCTATGCCACTCATATTTCCAGCGCTGTATAACAGTTTCGCGATCGCATGAGTAGATCTTCTCAAATCTGTGCAAATAACTACCATTACCGTGATTAAGCCGACTCTCAACCCATTTCTCTACAGGACGAGTATTTAAAATAAAAAGAGAATCGGGGTACTGTCGATCTAATTCCTGATAGTACTTTTCGAAAGCATATAGGCACCGACTTGAGACAAACTCCATATCACTATAGAAATCAAAATTTTCATATCCACTTAATAGAGGTCTCCCATGTAAGTAGTTATCCTCAAGTCGTAAAGCCAAGCTCCCATGATCCCAGTGGACAGCTTTATAGCCATTACGCAAGAAAAAATGATTCAGACTGGTTGTACCGCACTTATTAAACCCAATTTGAAATACTTTCATACTAAAAAGTCTTTAAAAGCTTATTCATCCAAAGTGCTTCTTAACGTCGAGCCGCCTGTATTTGATCCAAATCGAAACAGTAAAGTAATACAGAATTTAGGTCTTGCTTTTAGCTATTTACACCGGTAACCAAGGACTACAACTTTAATCAAACTACATAGCATACACTATCAAGAGGATGAAACAGAGCAATCAGGAAAAAGTAGCTTACATTACTAAATCACACATCTTGGGCGGATTATACCGAGTAAAGATGAAGCAATGTTCCCTGATGCATTTCACCGGACAGAACCACCCCCGTCAACACCTTGGAAGGTAGCCCGGTTCCAAAATCGTGGGGCATACATACTAAGAAAGCCTTGTAAGAGATGGTAAAATTGGCAGGGGTTGGCCCGTTCTGGCCACAACAACCTCTATAGAGGATAAATCCTTGATATCAGTTAAATCAAAGGAGAAGCCAACAAATCCCCTCCTGCCCAGCCCTCGTGCCTTGTAGATCGGGCTATATTCACTTGCTTTAGTCTCGGCCACAACTTCGCCGTTGTATTTAACTCTAAGCAAAGCCGCTTCAGTCTCTTCCTCTGATATCGCCCACCCCCTCAGACACCCATTTTCCCAGGCAGTAGCGGCACCTCGTGTAAAGCGTGCACTGTCACGAGCTAAATGAAGCCGCCAGTCAAATTGTGTACGAGCACAGTTATAAAATTCATACTCCTTTGCATTCAAGGCTCGCAATTCAGATAGTTGTTCATTCGTGAGCCCTCTCGAATGAACAACCTCATTAGAAGCAATGTTTTGACGCAAAATTGGAATATTAATACCAAACTTTTTGTTAAGCAGGAGAAGAGAATCCTCAAATGATTCAACAAACCCTATAAAACCAAGTTGAGACCAATTACTCTGACCGATAAGACGAAGCTGTCTATTAATATTTTCACGAGAGCGGTAAAAACTCTCAAAACTATCTTTATAACCTTGATGCCGAACTTTATGATTATACTCAGAAACAATTCTATCAACGGGATCACGCAAAAAAGTTATCATCTGTCCAACATCAAATATATCAATGTATTTTGATGCGTGAAAATGACCAGTGAAAAATTGATAGCCTTCTTTGTTAAAGTCCTGATAAAAACTCCAACCATCCACCTCCCCAGAACCCCACTTTTTAATGAGAGGACTTGTCAAAGGTGAAAATTTTCCATAATCCTGACAGACTCTCGATTCACCAAAATAAGTATTAGCACCTTTTCGGAAACTTGTGCCAGCAGTTTTTGGAATATGCAAAAAAAACAAACACTTCATAATAGCAAACCATAACCCCGGGAATCTATCCAGGAAAACATAAATATATAATTTAGTAAAAGATGTTGCAAAAATCTAAATATTCTACTTTTGTATTTTTTTAAAAAAAGGATCGCCAGGGAAATTTATGCGCCCAAGAGAAAGTATATAGTCAGACATTATCATTTTTCTTTTTGCGTATACCAATCTGAAAAGATTTATATAGAATGACCTAGCTGACCTTCGCTTTCTGAAAGCAAGCCTTATCAAATAGCCAACATCAGAAGGCCCGAGATGTCCATTCATTATATTCTTTACTAAATAACTCAACATCCCAGTCTCTGACAAATAAATACTTGATGGATGGCCGGAAAACGGTAGTCGCAATAAAGTAGCGCCACTAATATTCAATAAATCCACATGCAATCTATCAGCACTGTATGGATCATAAATTATATAAACATCCGTGCAGATCGAAATAGATTGAGGAATTTCATCATAAAGAAACTCCAGTCCCACTAAGTCTTTCCCCCATCTTTTTTCATCAGGTACTTTCTTACGATCTATTGAAAAAAGTGGAGAAATAGCAATCACAGAATTGAGCCTAAATTGCTTCATAAACAATAATGAAGCATACGCCCCCATTGATGAACCATATAAAATTCTTCTTGTAGCAAGATTGTATTCGGATCTTTTTTTATGGCTTCAATACACTCAAAAATCTCGCCTGTTTGATACCAATGATTTTCATGTATCAAAACATGAAACGCATTAATTTTTATCTTCTCAAGAAAACGCTGAGCAAAGCCTAATTGATTTATTGACTTATCTACATTTTCTGGCAACCGCTGCTGAAATGTAATTGCTAGTGGCGTGCCAACATCAGATACCGATACATATCTACAGCTAACCTGATTTCCTATAAAAATTAATTCTTCTTGCATACTCAAACAAATATAATGGACAAAACTATATTAAATTTCATAATCAAACAATTCAAAGTCCTCAGCATATAAAGAAGAAACTATATCCCTGCCCTTTTTATCAAGTAACTCAATCGATCGCTTTCTTACAGGCTTTCTATTATGGGCACGTTCCTGTGAACCCCATCTAACACTAACTAATGATAAATCCGGAAAAAGTACGTCAAATTTTGCCGAGGATTTGCTAATAGATTCCAGCTTTAATATTAAATCTACATACCTTTTTCCTCCAATATAAAACATATCCTTTTGCTTAACACAATGTCGATATCGTAAATCGAAGCCATTGAGAGTATTACTATTCATTGAATAAACATAATCTAAAAAATATCTTCTATAATCAGAATCACTGACCTCACCATGATTATATCTCTCATAGATACCCTTATTTACTTCATTAAATGCAGATAAGACTCTATCGTATGGATTACGAACGAAGCCAAAAGTAAAGTGATCCGTTAGACTCATGAATTCTTCAGGATAAATATCTCTTAAAAGAATCAAAGGCAAATGTGCTTTATCAATTTTTCTACCTTTGAACTCGTCAAACATCCAAAAGAAATTATCGCGAGTATCAAACTGATACAATGAATTCCTAACAGTCGTGCCAGCGCATTTTGGATTGTGAATGAAGGTGAATTTCTTAGAATCACTTACTATCATAATAACATCGAACCTTAGAGCATTTACTAAACTTCATTTTTTAAGTCAACTAATTTTTTTCTATAAAATTCATTAGCAGGCCTGGCTCGAGAGAGCACCTTATATAGTACGAAAGAAATCAGCGGATTAATTTTTAAAAAAGCAGATGCTGTATCCCCCATTACTTCAACTTCAGATTGCTCCAAAATAGAACTAATGTTTAGCGACTCTATGCCCAAGTCACCAGAAGAGGGGGAAATCAGAAAACTCTATATTTCCGTCGTCATCAAAAAGTAATTTTGCTCTCGCAATGAAAGGAGAATAACCACTCCCAGATTGAACAGTATTCATATAATGAGATCCAAGCCCTTGATAAAGGCCATTCTCATTTTTTTCAGCCTTTGTTCATCCAGACGCTCAGAATTTTTAAGTGCAGATTCATAATTCCTTAACCCAATATGCTTATAGTGAAGAAGAGCTATTGGATACTTATTAGAAGACTTGTAATCTAAAGTTCGCTTCATATATTCAAACCCAAACCCTTTTGGATGGCAGCCATAGCTATAGGCCATATCAAAGTTACAGTCAAAAATAATTCTTTTGTCAAAATTTGGGGAGCGAATTCCATTTTTATACTGCCCTAATAAAGACTGATCTTTATCTATAGGTTTTTCATCTACAATATCAAATCCGGTAATTTCCGGTACAGTAACTCCCATATTCTTATATTCAGACAACACATCATGTAATTTGGGGTGGTATAATATTTCATCCATATCACAACTAATAACCCAGTCAGCGACCTCATCGGTGAACCTCCCTCCTGCGCGACTGTAATTTTTATATAACTGAGTTTTTAATTGGATATATTTCGCCTCATCAATTTTACCAGTTGAAGACTGCCAACTAATAACGGTTACCTTAGGAAATTTTTTTGCTAACTCTACGCTACGATCTGTAGAAAGATTATCAAGAAGAAATATTCTCGTACAAATATTACTATAGTACTCTAATACATTACTAATTATATCTTCTTCGTTATAGCAAAGGAGATATACATGAATTTTTATATTCGGAGCCATGAAATATACCTCAAGATTGAGAGTCTCTATATGAACAAATTAGATAATCAAGAAGATTCTTAACCCCTTCTGTGGGATCCCAATCAAAATAGTCAACGACTTTTGCATCCTGAGATAGACACATATACTCCTCGCCAAAAATTTCCTCTCCCTCACAGAATTTACTGATGAATTTTCTATTTGATTCAAAATATGCAAGCTTTACAGAGTCGGAAAAAATTTTCGGAAGGAGGAAATCAGATTTTGCCAATTCCGATCTGGAAAAATCAGATATTAATTTAAAGTCATCCATATTTTTTCTATTTAGAGCCAATTTAAGCTTTACTCCTTCGGCACTGAGAGAGTAATTTGCACCCTCCCCATTTGAAATCGGCTTTAACTCTGACAAACAATTAGGTGCAATATCCAAAAGTTGTAAAAACTCAGATTCTAACCCCTTATCCTTATACCTTATCTGATCGTATGGAATTATTTTTATACTACACCCAAGCTCTAACCAAGCATTGCAAGTTTCATAATAATCAAGAACCTTATCTGTATTTTTCCAATTTAAATTGGTCGTACGAGAAAGAGCCTTTACATCTTGATTATATCCCGATGCTAACAATTCGTCTTGGCGCCTAACAGTATAAACGATTTCTATTTCATCATAAAATCGCTTAAGAAAATCTACGAGCTTTTCTTTATTCGCTATATGAAAATATTCTGAAGAGATAAATGTTTTTGAGAAGCCATTTGACTTATCTAAAAGCTTCGCCAAATCGTCTATATCAACCTCTCTTTTCAGTCCATAAATATCTTTTCGGCTAATAAGTCTATCAGAGTCTATAAAATTACACGCCAGATTATGAGGAAGACGATTAGCTAGAATCAATACACCACCAGCTTTAGAAATATACTCTCTGTTAACATTGAAGCATGATTGAATATAACTTGTTCCAGTTTTCGGCATACCTGCATGGAGATACAACTTAGTCATTAATAAGCCTCCAGATGTTTCTCTGCACAGTCATTAATACTCAAAGGAGAAGTAATTCCTTTACTAATAAACTCCCAATCAACTGCTCTTTCATGTGCCTTAGTTATAGCAGACTTCAAAGAATTACTATTTCCATGTCGAAAATTATATCCATTTATACCATCAGTAATTTTTTCAACCATCCCGCCAATATCACTGCCAATCAATGGGCGACCATGATTAAAAGCTTCCTGAATTACCATTGGAGAATTCTCCCACCAAACCGAGGGAATAATTACCCAGTCCGCTTGCTCCATCAACTTGCCAATCTCATGGGATTCATATGATCCATGCAAAGTCACTAAATCTCCCAGCTCCTCTAATAGATCATGAATTTTTTCCTGAAATTCCTCAGTCTGCCCCTCTAGATTTGCGCCATGAATATCGAGGTGTACTTCTTCCCGAACTTCATCTGGCAGCAATTTAAAGGCTTCTAGTAATACATCAACCCCTTTAAACGGATTGATTTGGCCAAAAAATGCAAAACGACCCCGTTTTTCGCCTTCACCCAGTGGCCTTGCAGCCGGGCGCTCTACTTCTGGTTGACCATTTTCGATCATGATCAGCTTTTCTTCTGGAATCCCCCAATCTTTATATCGATCAACCAGGAAGTGACTGGGGGAAACAAATTTATCCACTAGATTGAAGATGGACTTGATATATTTTTCCCGCAGAAAAAAATCTGCAGTAGAACGTTCAGGAAAACAACGTCCACAGTCAGCTGGTGATGATTTATAGCAGAGCTTCATCTGTTTGCCCGGCTTTACCATCTGTCCATTGTTTGCACAAATTGCCAAATATTCATGCAATGTCATCACAATACGCGTATCCGGCAGTGTATTTCTAACTTCACGTACTAATTCAAGTCCCATATGAATATAGTGATGAAAGTGAACTACTGTTGGTCGATATCGTTGGAGCAATGCGCGGAATTCCTGCCATACATGCTTTTTACAACCTGATTGAAACAGGAAGAAGTCAGACATATGCGTATGAAATAGGATCTCTTTCTCAGAGTTAATTGTAGAAAAGGCAGACCCACCATGAGACGCTTGGTTAGTCCGAGCTAAAAATACGGTATCCAAGCCCCGCCGTTCATACTCTTTAAATAAATTGTAAGCAGCAACTTCAGCTCCACCTTTACTGTGATCCGGGTGGCCATGCGAAACGATCAGTATTCTTTGTTCTGTCATCGGTAAGTCCTTAGTGCACCAGCTGCTCAATTAGATTTCCCCAGCGCTCTGTGTGTTGCCAAGCGTTGTATAGGGTAATCTTGAATTTCCAATCGCGATTTTCAAATAAGTTCTGAGACAATCTCTCTAAATGATAGAGCTTCTCATCAGAAAGTACGTAATGGCGATATCCCATATCACGCAACTTCAGACAAAGATCTGAATCCTCAAAATCACCGAGCACATAAGTCTCATCTAGACCACCGACAGACTGGTAGAGCGATTTAGTGATAAACATGCAAGCCCCAGTAACAGCTGGGGACTCAGTGACCGGATCTATATTTAACAACCACTCAGGATTACCTTTTCCTGGGTGTTCATTAAGCCATAGATTGCCAAACTGCATACTCTTGGAAAAACTCATACCCACATGCTGTATAGTGCCATCATCAAATACCAGCTTTGGTGCAACAACGCCAACATCTTCCAAGCCCGATGATTTTTCTTCAATTCTAGAAAGCCAACCATTACGACTTGGAATAATATCTGAATTAAGCAGTACTAGTTTATCTGCGGTTGCATACTTGACGCCCAGGTTATTGGCACCAGCATAGCCCAGGTTTCTGCCACCATAGATCACCTTGAAGCCTATAGGGAACAACATACTGGTGTCGTAACAGAATGGGATAAACTCATCGTAGAGTCTGGGATCATCCAGGACGTAGATTAATTCAGTTTCATTAAAATCTTCATCATTAATAAACTGTGCAATCTGGTGTAAAAGAAAATCATAGCGGCCATAAAGCGGAACAATGACACTACGTTTAGGATTGCGAACCTCTGTGCCAAACTGCAATACTTCAACTTTAGGTTCATCTAGAAGATCACGCCGATTCGACCAAAGTGCAGATAATGCCGGGCCGATATGTTGACGCATATTTACCTGGTAATCTCTTCCGGTAACATTAAAATTCACTAACACTTGTTGGCTAGCCAAAATAATATCTTCCCGCACATTGGATTGCTGTACTGGAATTGTGCCTAAAGCACCATCTTTAGTGAAAAAAAGAAGTTCTAACTTAGCTTGCTCAATTAAATGTGGCATAGGTATCCAAGCAAAGAATCCAGCCTTATAAGTTGGACTTACTTTTCCAGGAAAAGCTTCCAGAACATCCTGGCGAGTATAACGAGCAGACTCTTTGAGTAAGTTCTCGCTATAACTACCATCGGTAGTACGCAAAACCAAACTCGCCAAGTCATTTTGTCCATCTAATAGCCAGCCTGATAGGAATAAACCGTGCCCCGGTACTGCTAAAATGTTATCCCAGTGGGAGTTAACTTTAGATTTAAGTTGGTTTTCATCCAGTGTACGCAATCCTGGGATTACAAATACACTGTTACCCATACTTTCGAACATCAGATCAAGTAGTTGTGCCTTTTCATCCGTACGCCAAGTCATACAATGGCCAAATAGGGATTCACCACTTAATTCAACAAAAGCATTTAACTCAACGCTCTTAGCTTTAGAGTCTTTAGCTGAAACAGATAAACATAGGGATTTTTCGTTCACTGGGTGATCATAAGGCCAGTCTACCAATAGGCTATACCCCCAACGGGCACTACCTTCAAAGCCAAAATGTCGATTTACATCTAAGCGAGTTGTGCGCAGCGTTGAGTAATTAAGTTCACCAATATTTGGTCCTTCAAAATCTTCATCGCTATCAATATATTCAAGGCGAAAGTCCAATGTGCTATGGGCGGGGTGAAAGGCCCAACCTTGTATCAATAAATGCTTGCCACCAATAACACCACATATATCAACCCAAACCTGAGCTATTTCCGGGAAATTCTTAGTTGGCTTAGTTGTTGCCGCCTTTAAACGCTCTAGTATCTTAATTCCCATTATCTCATTCCATCCTTATTCAGCGGTACGATATTGTTGTGCAATCCATTTACGGTAACTGCCATCCATTACCGCTCTCCACCAACAATCATTGTTCAAATACCATTGCAAAGTCTTATAAATGCCTGTCTCAAAGCTCTCCAGGGGTTGATAACCAAGTTCATTATTGGATTTCTTTGGATCAATGGCATAGCGGCGGTCATGGCCGGCCCTATCCTGGACGAATGTAATTAACTCTTGCGCATTACCTTTGATAACAGATAGCGCTTGAGGGTACTTAGTGGCTAGCGAAGTGTTTTCAGCAAACTCACGATTCATCAAGTCACAGATGAGTTTAACAATATCGATGTTTGCCCATTCATTAATGCCACCGATGTTATAGCACTCTCCAAGTTGCCCTTTTTGTATCACCTGTTCAATGCCCCTAGCGTGATCTTCGACATAAAGCCAATCGCGAATCTGTCTTCCATCTCCATATATAGGCAATGGTTGATTGAGCAAAATATTTGTGATCACCAGCGGAATCAGTTTCTCTGGAAAATGGTAAGGACCATAATTATTGGAGCAATTACTGGTTGTTACCTGCAGTCCATAAGTATGGTGATAGGCTCGAACTAGATGATCAGAGGCAGCCTTGCTGGCAGAGTATGGGCTATTTGGAGCGTATTGGCTCGTTTCACTAAATGCAGGATCTTCTGCTTCAAGAGTGCCATACACTTCATCGGTTGATACATGGTGAAAACGGTGAGTTTCTCGATGGAGCCCTTCATCCAGCCATACTTTTTTTACCGCCTTTAACAAGCTGTGAGTACCGATAATATTTGTCTGGATAAAGGCATCTGGCCCACTTATCGAACGGTCTACATGGCTCTCAGCTGCAAAATGTACCAAAGTATCAATCCGATGCTCTCTAAGTATATTTTCGACTAAATGTGTATCTGAAATATCGCCCTGATAGAACTTAAAGGTCGGCAGATCACTAACTGAATCTAAATTTGCAAAATTACCAGCATAGGTGAGCGCATCCAGAACTACTACTACGTCTTGTGGATAGGTTTTCATCCAGTAGTGAACAAAATTGGCTCCTATAAAGCCTGCGCCACCGGTTACCAGCAAGTGTTTCATCTTCATACCAAAAATTAGCTACGATTTATTTAAAATCGATTTGTACTATTGAGATTTTAGGGATAGTGCTTGTCTCAGAGACTCCCGCCAATGTGGCAGTTCAACTTCCAGTTCATTTATCAATCGGCTCTTATCTAGGACACTGTATGCTGGCCTTTCAGCCGGTGTTGGATAGTCTTCAGTTCTAATTGCATCAATGGAAAGCTCTTTATCGGAAGGAATAAGGCCAAATTTCTTACTTTCTTCGAATATTGCTACTGCAAAATCATACCAACTTGCCACTCCCAGATCGGTGCAATGAAAAATACCTTTTACACTATTTTGCTCGGCTAATATGAATAGAACCTTAGCAAGAGTTCCAGTCCATGTTGGTGTGCCTATCTGATCTGCAACTACACCTAATATCTTCCTGTCAGACATTAGTCTAAGCATCGTACTAACAAAGTTATTACCATGGGCAGAATAAACCCAAGCAGTACGTACTATTACCGCTTCTGGTAGTACATTCTGAACGGCAACTTCAGCTTCCGCTTTACTAGCGCCATATACCCCCAATGGATTCAACTTATTTGTTACCAAATAAGGGGATGACTTTTTCCCATCAAAAACGAAATCAGTAGATATGTGGATAAGTCTAATACTAAGTCTCTTGCATACCTCAGCTAGGTTTGATGCACCAATTGCATTAACAGAAAAAGCTAGGTCTTGCTCTTTTTCAGCTTTATCTACAGCCGTATAAGCTGCTGCATTAATAATTAAATTTGGGCGATACTTCTCTACTACCGATTCAACGGTGGACCGATCAGTAATATCAAGCTCCTCACGAGATAAGCCTATCAACTCATACTCCACAGGACATAGACGCTGAAGTTCACGTCCAAGCTGACCGTTTTTGCCAGTTACTAGAATTTTCATAGATACGCCAACCGATTGCCTATAGTAACGATACACATGGCTTATATACGCAGCATTGCAAAGCAATTAATTTATAAATTACGAGGAGACCTTGTATAAGGATTTAACTACAACTTCAGAAATATACTGTTATCGTTTGTTATGCAAAGTAGTCGGCATCCCGAAAGTGCCTACCTTCAGCATCTTTCCTTGAGAGTATGGGGGGACGCCCATCTTCGATCGGCCAGCTTATATTTAGGTCCAGATCATTCCACAATATCGACTGCTCATAGCTTGGAGCGTAATAATCTGTACATTTATATACAAATTCAGCCGATTCACTTGTAACATAAAACCCGTGCGCGAATCCCTCTGGTATCCATAGTTGCCGTTTGTTCTCAGCTGACAAATAGACACCGACCCAGCTGCCGAAAGTTGGTGAGCTTTTGCGTAGGTCTACGGCAACATCAAAGACCTCTCCTTGTACCACTCGCACAAGTTTTCCTTGAGTTTGCTCTGTTTGATAGTGCAGACCGCGTAAAATACCCCTGGAAGATTTACTATGATTATCTTGTACAAATACACTATTTGCACATTTATCCAAAAATACATCATCACGAAATGACTCAAAGAAAAATCCTCTTTCATCACCAAAGATCTTTGGTTCGATGATTTTTACATCGGGTATATCTGTTTCAATAATATTCATAAGGTCTAAATGTCTACAACTGCCAAGACCAAGCTCTATCAAGCTCAAGCTAAAAACTGTAAGAAGTGGAGCCGTCCATCCTTAGACGATACCCTGGTTAAACTTCAAATAACCAATATATGTTATCGCTTACTTAAAGATTTGAAGCATACCTGCGCTCACTTAAAGATGATATTTCGCCATTTTCAATTAGCAATTGCATTAAGTACTTACCATATCCACTTTTCATAAGTGGCTGTATTTGAGCTTCCAGTTCTTGAGCACTAATAAAGCCTTTGCGATAAGCGACCTCTTCAGGGCAAGCTATTTTCTGCCCTTGTCGGCGCTCAATCGTCTGAACAAATTGCGCTGCATCCAAAAGGTTGTCATGGGTACCTGTATCCAGCCAGGCGCTACCTCGACCAAGGTGCTCTACATCTAGCTGCCCCTGCTCTAAATACACCTTATTGATATCAGTAATTTCCAGCTCTCCACGACTACTAGGTTTGACTTCTTTAGCAATGTCACAGACTTGGCTGTCATAGAAGTACAATCCCGTTACAGCATAATTTGACCTGGGTGCTTCGGGCTTTTCCTCTAGGCTGACTGCTTTTCCTTCAGTATCGAACTCCACAACACCATATGCTTTAGGGTCTGCAACACGATAACCAAAGACAGTAGCACCATTGTCTCTTTTATCCGCCTGCTGAAGAATTCGGCTAAAGTTATGTGCGTAAAAAATATTATCGCCCAGAACCAGTGCACTATTACTATCGCCTACATGATCACGACCAATTAAAAATGCTTGGGCCAAGCCGTCTGGAGACGGCTGCACCGCATAAGAAATGTTTAATCCCCACTGTGCGCCATCTTCAAGCAGACGCCGGTACAAACATTGCTCATCTGGTGTTGTAATAATCAGAATGTCCTTGATTCCTGCCAACATAAGGGTAGTTAGGGGGTAGTAGATCATCGGTTTGTCATAAACAGCCATTAACTGCTTCCCGACACCCTTTGTTAAGGGATATAAGCGTGTACCAGAACCTCCAGCCAAGATAATTCCCTTCCGATCAGAAGACCCCTTCACAGTTTTTCCCCCAACGTTGAATCAATATTCATTTATTAATCACATCAAACAAAAAGATGTCGATGCAAAAATACAGGATTTATAGACTTAAGAGTCCAGGAAAGTTATCAAACTTTATAATGACAAATTCGAAGTGAATAATTACATACAACACTTTAAATCGGTATGGTGTAAGACTTACAGCTTATAACAGCCTGCAAGGAAACTAACCATACCGATTTATATCGTGCAATATGGGAGCCAATCTTAAAAAAGTTTACAACCTTTTAGTACCAAGTTAGAAAGATAGAACTGCTGCGGTTCCAACAGCTATACGGTAGAGTATTTCTGTTACATCTTTGGTTACTTGTAATTCACTGGAATGAATTTTTGGCATAATCATAATTTCATCTCCGGGGCGTAATCTATCCCCCAGACGATTATCAAAATCACCATCTTCTATACGATTAATCGTCCCATCGAGATGTAGAATCACCAATTCTTTGCGGTTTGCATTATTGGCAAATCCGCCGGCCAACTCTATATAGTCTTCCAGAGTCCGCTTCTTGCTAAAGACCAGGGAAGTTGGGAAAATTACCTCTCCCACGATTGACACAGTTGATGATTTCAAAGGCACAATCAGCTCATCACCATCTTCAAGCAGCATTTCTGCTGCGTTTGGGTTGTTCGCAATAACAACCTGGCCTCTGGGTTCGGCCTTTCGCGCCTGCTCGATAAAGTTCTGAATCATCATGGCGTTGTCTTTTTGCGCAGACTTTTCCAGGTCAGTATTGGGCTGGCGAGTTAGAACTTCCATCTGAAGCGCATCTAAAGAACGATCAAGAGCAGCCCGCTGGCGATCAGCGACACTCTTTCTATACAGCTGTATAGAGTTTCTATCTGCATTATCGCGAAAACTCAATTGACTAAGTAATTCGTCAAGAGTTGCACCATAGGGCAGCACATAAGTTGCAGGCCCATCCAACTCACCGGATACTCGGATTGAAATAGACTCAATATCGTTATCGCGTACCAATTCTATATGCGCTCCCGGATAGAGGCGTGTGGTCATGGCACTTGCAAGTGGCATATAGTCGGCTTGCTGAAGACCATCAATTACCTGAGTAATTCGTGCAAAGTTCGCCTGGGGGTCAGGTTTTGTTACGAGAAGCATCTCACCCAGTTGGGTATAGGGTCCTGTGAATTCCATCTGTGCAGCTTGCTGCACCGCTCCTTCAACTGTTACCGAACCATTACGAGCACCAACGACTACAACATCGCCATTGCGAAGTTGTAAAGCAGGCATAATTCCATCCACAAGGAAGCTATACAAGTTTACCTTTTGTATTTCCTCTCCCTGACGCATTACTTTGATATCAACAAAGCTGCCACTTTGCTCATCGATACCTCCAGCACTATCTAAATAGTAAAGGATCGAGTCTGAGCTAAAGCCGTTATAGAGACCAGGGTTCTTCACAAAGCCTGTTACAAAGACTTTAACCGGCTGGCTCGCCTCCAAGTTGGCATACGCTTGCACATTATTCTTGAATACTCGCTTTACATGACGCAGAACGAAGTCATTCAATGCGCCATTCTTTACTCCAGCAACATGAACTGGGCCAACCTCGGGGACAAAAATATTGCCTTTCGGGTCTACCGGTAACGTCGCACTAAAGCTATAGGCACCCCAGAGCTGTAGATTAACCTGGTCGCCAATCGATATTCTATAGTCCGGATTAAATCCACTAAATGGCTGATCTTTAAACGCGCCCTGAAACAGTGACTCCCCAAAAACGGGTATACCTGTCTCAGGCATTTCTGTTGAGGCAACCTCATCAATTAATTGAGTTTCCAATGCTCCGGCCTGAATACTGGACAGTGAAACCAACAACCCTATACCAAAACTAAAGCGCTTTATTTTTTCAGTAATCATTTGCTTGTTCTTTGTAAATTGATATTTACTCTGTCAGCGACATCAAAAATTCACCGACACTATTCTGTCTTGCAGCCTTTTGTCTGGCGCTACATCCTATGATCCCGAATAGTCACAACTAGCATCTTTCCTATTCCATAAAGCATTAGCAGAATAATTCCCAAGCTGGCTAGGTTATAGAGCTTGTGCGGATACTCTGCTTTCTCTGCTAACGATGGCTGGGTTACCACCATCAAGTGCTTAAGTTTACCTGACGCTTCCATACGAGCAGTTTCTAATGCTTTTAAAGAAGCTGCATAGGCATCGGTTGCAAATTGCAAATCGAGTTCAAGATTCTGGAAATGAGCACCAAGAAAATTAAGCCGTTGCTCTCCTTCTTCTTCCCCTATCCCCACTAGGCGTACCTTTTCTATCTCAATTTGGTTTTCTAACGCATCGATGTCTGCCTGCATGGAGACCACTTGTGATGAATCAGCATTTAGATAGGATTTTGCTGCAGTCAGATTTGCTCGTTGCTCAGCCAATCGCGCCTCTAGCCCTTGAATAATGGTACTGATACCTTTTGTAAGTTCTTCGGGACTTACAACTTTATGACTATTCTGGAAGTCAAGAATTTCTTGCTTAGTACTGCGTAACTTAGCTTGTGCCAAATCAACTTCACTCTTTACAAAAGCCACTTGCTTATCTGCAAGCTGATTGCTGATCTCGTTAACAAAATCTTCTGACTTTTGAATAACTGTCTCAACCAATCTTTTAGCAAAAGCCGGGTCGAATGCCTGCATTTCTATAGTAATAATTCCGGTAGCTTCATTATGGATAACACCAATATGATCACGATAGTATTTCAGGTAGTCCTCCTGAGTAGCATCTGAAGCCAAGCGCGAAAAGATATCGTGGCTAGTACTTCTGTAATAATCAGCCAAATGTAACGTTTCATCCAAATACAGGGCCATATCCAATGACTGGATATAGTTCACCACTAAAAACGCATCCTGATTATCTGCTGACATCCCTGGAATTAAAAAACCTAATGCGGGTGATGCAGCCTGTGAGGAAACACTATCTTTTACGATTAATTGGGTATTGCTTACATAACGCTCAGAAACCCAAAATAGGTAATATCCTGCCATTAGAATAAGGGGAAATATGACTAACAGGCCGAGACCTCTGGAATGATAGATTTTTTTGAATAGTTTCCCTTTCCCTTCATTCTCATTGTTGCCGGTTAATTTGATAAATAGTTTTTTTGTTTTATATAGAAAACTATTTGATCCTCCCCCTGCTAGCTCAAGGTCTTTTTTTTGCTCTTCAATGACTGGTTCTTTGGCTTCCATAATCGACTCTTATGCACTCACTGCCGGCTTAGCTGCGCCACTTTCGGATTGCGGTTTTTTCACTGGTTTTTCGCCCTTGTATAGATCAATAGCCTCATCTACGGTATCAAAAATTCTGAGGCCATTTGAATCAAGGTAAATTCCTACATCACAGTTTTTCTTAAGCATCCCCATTGCATGGGCAACGATAATAAAAGAAGAGTTCTTACGCTTTTCGGCAATAACTTCTTCACATTTCTTTTTAAAGTGAGCATCACCAACAGACATCACTTCATCGACTAAATAAATATCAAAATCTACGCCGATACTTAAACCAAAGGCCAAACGCGAACGCATACCAGATGAATAGCTCTTTACGGGTGCATCAAAGTAATTGCCAATCTCGGCAAAATCCTGAACCCTATCCATCAACTTCCGCTGGGTAGCTCCCCAGATACCGTGGATACCGCAAATAAAGGCCACATTTTCGCGGCCAGTCATGCTTCCTTGAAATCCTCCAGATAATCCCATGGGCCAGGAAATTCTCTGATCCGTGACTACCCGCCCATAATCTGGATAATCAATACCACCCATAATCCGCAGTAAAGTTGTTTTCCCAGCTCCATTACGCCCTAGGATGCCAATATTTTTTCCCTCAGGGAAATTTGCACTTACATCCCTAAAGAGAACCTTTCTTCCATGGGGAGTTCGAAAAGATTTGGTTAGTTTTTCTAGTCTAATCATTGGCTTCTTACCAAATCCCGCCAATTGGCCCGGTAACACAACAGACCGAAAGCCAACATCGAAATTGAAGCACCCATTAAGTACTGCAGGCTTCCAAATATTCCATGGTAGTTTTTGAATAGCCCCTCACGTGTCAACTCAATCACATGCAGTATTGGATTCCACGCTAGGTAGACATGGTATTCTTGAGGAACTTGCTCCAGAGAAAAGAATACTCCAGACATAAAATACAAAGGTCGTATTAGCATTGGTGACAGCTTTGCAAGCTCAGGGAATTTTACCCCAACAACACAGAGAGCCAGGCTCAAGCCTAAGCAAAAGCAGAAGAAAAATATATTTACTATCACTAGGAGCAAAAAATTATTGAATGGGCTTGTGACGCCAAACCAAGCAAACACAATTATTAAGGTAATAATTGTTGCTAGATAGATAGCAAATTCAAGGAGCACCCGTGTAAGTACAGCATCGAAGGGCCTTAGCTGGCGATAATTAAAGAGCCCTCGATTCGATTCCACTGCTGCCAACCCCTTTTGAAAACAGTGAGTGAAAAATAGGAATGGGGCAATTCCTCCTAGCATAAATAGCGGAGTTGGAACACCGGGATAGAATGTATCCTTCAGGAAACTAAAGACTGCAACCAAGACCATAATATGCAGTACTGGTTCGAGAAGCATCCAGGCATATCCCAGTCGCCACTTGCCAAAGCGAGTTTTCATCTCGCGCACTAGCAATGCGTAAATGACGTCACGCTGAATTTGCCAGACGGAGCGTTGAACTGATGGATGCATAGCGATTACTTTCTTGGCAATCTGTGAACCAGTCGTTACCCAATCTTGGGTTAAAACTGAGACAATTAATTCAAATAATGTCGAGGCATTCTTGAAGCCAAAATGCCTTCGTTTATTGGGTCGCATCTATCAAGATTCGACGCCTCCACTCTGAACCGCTAAGCTTAATTCGAGCTCAATACACCGCAAAATGGACGCGGAATCCTATCGCAGCGTCTCTTCTTCGTCATTTTTTAATTAATTACGTGCCATTACGTTCGTCCCAACAGTCTAGCTCAAAGCTCCCTATAGTGAACGATACGCCCTGCTAGATGATCACCAATGATGATTATCAATTTCTCTATGAATAAGCAGGCGACATCACCAGAATACATATTAGTCGCGGACAACAATGCTATCACTCACGTATTTTTCGAATGTGAATGCACAAACAGTTACTGGGAGAAACAGACGCAAAAAGACATCAAAGAAGTATTTAATGCCATACCTGGTCTAATTACTAAGATCCTCTACTGAATAACAAATAACCAGCTTCAAGTTTCTGGTACACAATCCTTTGCAGGCTTACTCAATAGTTCTGAGCAAAATCTACGCCAAGATAGATTTAGATAGGAAGCTTAAGGTATTAGAGAAGAAATTATTTGAGCCCTCGAAGTAGAAGCTGCAAACATTTAGCCTAATCTTTACCATAATAATTTATACTATCGTATAATATAGCTAAACCATTCTTTATAGCCATAGGCTAGTAAGACACCGAGATTCTCAGTGAGAGAGAATAATTAACTACCAAGTACTACAACTACTTCTGCACTTGTGTACCACTTTGTTTTAGGAACGGCAAGATTCACCTCAGGGAGAGAATAAGGCCTTTTTAGAATCCTTCCACTCGTATCCCAAATCCTGCCCTCACAGAGATCGACAAAATGTGCAAATTTATGGATATGGCTAGCATTCATCCACTCTCCATAAGGCTCATGATTAGGCTCTACAAAATCTACTGAACAGACACGATTAGGGGCATAGGGGTAAAACACAAAGAAATTTTCACTCCCCGAGCGCCATACGTTATCACTGCCCTCAGGCTGAGAGCTACCCAGAGAGCTAGGATCTTGTAATGACCCTAAGTACTCATTAATGAGTAATTTATCTCTGTCAGTTCGCCGATAAACAGAGAAATAGCCATACTCTCTGTATTCACCTTTCTTCATGTCTGACAAATCAAACGCATAGGTAGAATCATTCTCAGCTCGATCATTAATACCAAGGCTAAGGAAAAAGGGCATACAGTAAAATACAGTCCCCCAAAATAATAAAACTCCCATGCAAGCCCATAGCGGTTTTACTTTCAATTGATTCATTGTCTGCCCCTCAACTACATATTCTCTGCTACCTCATTTTGCCTACCGGTTCAATTATGGGCAACATGGGCCACTATGCCTAAGAGACCTATGCAATCAAAAAACTATCATTTTCTTTTTTTCGGCTAGGCCGAAATCAGAAACTCTAACTCTCGTGAGGACTTAGTCGGTATTATTTGTATCATGTCATAATTAGCCAATCCTTCACGATAGAATGGATCTTGTTTAAGTATCTGATCTAACGAGGACCGACTATCTATGGTCACTAGGATTACCCCACCTGTGCGAGGTTCCTTACGACCAGAAAGCTGAAAATACCCGAGATCGTAGTACTTATTCAAGAATTCAATATGCTCTGAAATAAACTTATCCACTTCCTCAAGGGGCTTTATGTAGGTAAGAGATACTATGAACATGCTGATCAACCTCTATTTGAAACTCAAAATATCAGAAGTAGAGATGAGAGATTTATCTTCCATTTAGCTTCTTATAAACATCGATTACCAATCTATAACTCTGGACTTCATTTAGACCACTATTGTACCTTCAGGAAAGCTGAAAATTCGGACAAAAATCTCGGTATTGATGCCGAATAAAGAGGAGTCTCTCTAGATAGTATTGCCTTAAGGAAAAAACCAAAACAAAGTATAATAGGACCTAGAATTATTGAGTAACTGGTTGACAGCTTTCTATTTATCTACTACTCAAAATCCAACTTTAAAAAAAGAAATTATTTGTATAATAGTGAACATATAGGTTTTGATTTAACCAGTATTATTAGTTCGGTTAATCTCCAGCATACCTTGCGCAGGCTGGCATAAATAAGCCAAAGTATTCATCCGTTATTAAATTTAGGATTATACGAATAAATATTATCGGCAGAGAATCATAAAAGCTTCACCTCTTGCTCCACCCACACCTCCACCTACAACCTTCCATCCCTCTGGCACTTTGACAGTTTTCTCCGGAACTTCCCCTTTGTTTAATGACCTTCCAGATATATTCCATAAAGTAGCAGCAAAGCACTCATTTAACTGCTCATCTAATGGTTCTTTATTCTCCTCAGAATCAGCTTCAGCCAAAGCAGTTAGAACGCCAAGATAAACTGATCCTACCCATCAACAACGGACACACCACTAAGCGACTAGTTGTTCCTCAAACGCCTCAGGGCTGAGATAGCCATTGGCGCTGTGTAAGCGATTTCGATTGTAGTCTATCTCTATATACTCAAATACGGTCTCTCGCATGAGGCACCTTGTGGGAAAGCGGTTACCATGGATTGCTTCTACCTTAAGTGAGTGAAAGAATGTTTCTGCACAAGCGTTATCATAGCAATTACCTTTGGCGCTCATGCTGCACCGCAGACCATAAGCTGTAATCAAAGATTGATAATCTTTAGAGCAATACTGGCTTCCCCTGTCAGTATGCACGATAACATTCGTAGGTTTCTTACGTCGCCATAAAGCCATTTGAAGAGCGTCACAGACCAATGTAGCTGTCATCGTTTCTGACATCGCCCAACCAATAACTAGCCGACTATATAGGTCTATCACTACAGCCAGATATAACCAACCTTCTTCCGTTCGCAGGTAGGTTATATCCCCAGCCCATTTCTGATTCGGCCCTTCAGCATTGAAGTTCTGCTCGAGCAGATTTGGAGCTACTGGCAGACCATGTTTTGAATAGGTTGTGGCTTTATATCTCTTGGCGGCTTTAGCCCGTAGGCCCTGTCGACGCATGCTGGCAGCAATTGTTTTTTGATTATATTTACTCCCCTCACTGGCCAATTCCTTCGTCAGGCGAGGAGAGCCACTACGTTCTTTACTGGCTATAAAGCGCTGCTGTACCAAGCTATCGAGCTGCATTCGGTACTGCTGGTACCTGGATTGGCCGGCCGATCTTGACACCCAGTCGTAAAACCCACTGCGAGATACGTTCAATACCTTGGCCATCGCTTTGATGCTGAATTCATGCCTGTGCTTTTGCATGAAGGCGTACCTCATTTCAGGCTCTTTGCAAAGTACGCTGCGGCCTTTTTTAAGATCGCTAGCTCCTCTGCCTGCTCAGCCAGCTGCCGCTTAAGGCGAGCATTCTCTGTGGCCAGCTCTCTCTCGGCATCCCCTCGGCTCTGATGTAACTTAGCCTTGCTTCGCCATCCGTAAATCTGAGAAGGATGTAACCCAAGCTGTTTAGCGGCAACGCTTACCCCAACTTTGAGCGCAAGTGCTAGGGCATCCTTTCTATATTCCTCTGAGTACTGTTTACGAGTGGTTTTGGTTGGTTTATTTGATCTTGTCATAGAGCACCTCTGCTGCGTAGTTTATCGCTTAAGAGAGTGTCCGTCGTTGGTGGGTAGGATCAAACTACTAATCCAAGTAGTCCAGAGAATAAGATGCTGTGCTTTTTCATTGACTTCCTTTTAGTACTAAATTTTAAATTTCGTATTTATCCATCCGTTGAGATAGGAACATATAGCCGAATAAAAAGTCAACAAATACTCCTTTTTTTATTTTAGATTGATCCACTTTTTCTCTATCTAACCAGTCGAAAGATTTCTAAAGTGGAAGATAGATGCTGGGAACTAATTTTTTCCTTATATTGACACGATCAATAACTATCGAAAAGGTGATCTAAGAGAGTTTTCAAATAGCTCATATGTAGCAGAAACTACATCTAAAGTACCCTCTCATAATATTCGATATGCATGCAACAGCTCTTGCGTAATGTTAGAAATTTTGTCTAATAGAGAATAGCTCATAATATTTCTTTCAGGCGCCCTCAAATCACAAGTAAATATGACCTTATAAGTGTTCACTCCAATATTAAGAAATCAGGGAAATCTGAAAACAGTAGAATAAAATTGCTAATAGAGGACTGCCATATTTAGGGAACCTCTGAATAATTCCGAGCCAGTTTGGTAGTATTCAGTTATCCGTCAAGACTACGATAGATTATGCACCAAGTCACCTTTGCCGAAGCAGAATATAAGCTAAAGCGCCTTATAACTCGCCGAGAGAAGTTTCTTTCTCAAATGGAAGCCCTCATCCCATGGCAACGACTAGAGGCTCAGATCACTCCTTGCTATCCACAAGGCAAACGTGGCCGACAGCCATATCCATTGAGTGTCATGCTCCGTATTCATTGCATGCAGCTATTTTATAATCTCAGTGATCCCGCTATGGAGGATGCTCTGTATGAAATTGAATCCATGCGTAGTTTTGCTGGATTGACTTTGAGAGGCCCAATTCCCGATGAAACAACGATTCTTAACTTTCGCCACTTATTGGAGCTCAATCAGCTAGGTGCAGCTCTTTTTGATGAAATCAACAAGCATCTTGCTGAGAATGGCATGGTACTGCGTGAAGGCACGATTGTAGATGCCACTATTATCTCTGCGCCAACTTCAACCAAGAATAAAAAGAAAAAACGTGATCCAGAAATGCATCAAACAAATTAAGGCAATCAGTGGCATTTTGGAATGAAAATGCATATCGGGGTTGATGATGTGCTCGGAGTAATACACAGCGTAGATACAACAGCAGCGAATTCGCATGATGTCACAGCCACAGAGCGGGTCCTCCACGGGGAGGAAGGAAGAGTCTGGGGTGACTCCGGATACATTGGTGCGGAGAAGCGTGAAGAGTTGAAAGAGCGGGAGGTGGATTGGTACATAGCAATGAAGCCGAGCAAGCTGAAAACTCTTCCTGGGCGTAATGCACTCCGTAAAGCGGAAAAGATCAAGGCGCAGATAAGAGCGAAGGTTGAGCACCCCTTTCGCTACATTAAACGGGTATTTGGTTATAACAAGGTCCGCTATCGGGGGCTGTTAAAGAATACTGAGCGGCTGTGCTTGCTAGCAGGCTTTACTAACTTACTAATAGGGAGAAAATACTTGGCCACCTAGGGGTGGTGCGCCTGAAATCCGCCAACTGGGGATTTTAGGTGAAAAATTAGAGGCTATTACGCGAAAATTAAGCGTTTTGCGTAGAAAAGTGAATTTTTCAAAAAAATCAGCTTAATTCTAGAAAAATGCTTCATTGAACAGAGGTTCCTTAGCCTTTTTTAAAATTCAAGAATCATGAATGTTGCGAAACGATAAATAACGAATTCACTTAATGAGCTTCTTGTAAGTTTCTCATCTTCACTAGTAAAAAATACAGTCATATATGGCATTTGAGTATTTTTTAAACAGTAAGCAAGGTCTGGTTGCGGCATCATATTCAACTACGTAAATTAATTTTCAGCCTATGGAAACGATGTAATGTGTAAAAAGTTATCCATTAAAACTGGCCTTACCATCCTAGCGTCCGCAATTACTTTGATGGGATGTACAAGTGCCCAGGAAAAAGAAGCGATACAGAAGATAGTATTTTCTAACGCTGAGGCTATAGAAGGATGCGTACTAGTAGAAGATGTAACATGCAAAACAATCAGGGTTAACCAGGGAGATGTTTGTACTCCTTGGTTACAAAAAAGGGCTGTGCGAAGAGGTGGAACCCATGTGGTTAAGGCTTCTTCAATGGCGCAATTTGGCGATATCTATATGCCTAACGGAGTATCGGCAGGTAAGGCTGTAACAGGCACGCATATCCCAGCGAAAATCTATAACTGTAGTGCTGCCAGCAAATAAGCGCTAACATCCCCAGGGAGCAAGTCACATTATCACTTGCTCCCCGGCAGTATTCTTTAACATTCCGATCAACTCAAACTATAAATTCTTGCTTACCCCAATTTTAAGCTACTCCTTGAAAAATAGCCCTAAAGAAGAGAGATTTTCTAGAATTTATTTTTTTCTTCGCCACTAGATAATTGCAGCAACTTTAATGAAATATAGATAGTATGACTTATCATACAACGGTTATCGACTCACTAAGACACCGCGATCCAAGTCTCTGCTTCCCCATCGATTACAGCGATCAACTGATTGTTACTGAATGGAGCTAATTCCAGCTCATCTGAATATTTGGAAATAACAAGTTCAGCAGCATCCTTAAACGGTTGGTTTCCATAGTGAGGTAAGGGATAGAAGTGCACAAGATTTAACCCTTCATAAGACTCTAGATTCTTCGCTGCATCGGGGTTATCCATCTCCTGAATATACGCGATATTCGGCGAGAGGATTACAGTACCTGCCGACTCACCTATATAGGGCTTACCCAGCCTAATCTGCTCCAACAAGATTTTGTCTGCCCCACTTCGCCTAAGTTCTTGAAGTAGGAAATAGGTGTTACCACCAGTTACATAGATATACTCATTGTTTTGCAGCTTATCTTTAATCTCATCCACTGAAGCCTTAGACACTTCCAATTCATCTACAATAAGACCTAACTGCTCCAGTTCCTTCTTAGCATCTTCCACATAAAAAGTGATCTCTTCGGGAATGCTTGCAGTAGGAATGAATGTAACCCTCTTACCTTCAAGCCGCTTATCAAAACTCGCGATCGCGCTCGCGACCTCAGCAAAATACGAAGTCAAAAATAGCTTGGCCATATATTTTAATCCTTTAAAGTACTTAATTAATCAATTACTTGTTATCGATATAGTTTACTCGAGATGTGAACAGGTCAATAAAGATGTATCACATTATCCGATTATGTATGGAGGGCCCAATATTATTTTTTTATTATCTCGCAACAAAATCATCAATTACCGATTCCACCTTGAAAGTGGTCAACTTTGTCACTAAATCCAATAATAAATGGCGAAGCTTCTCCCCCTGATTTTTACAAGAATGTTTATATCAGGCTGGTTTGACTATGAATTTCAACAATATTTATAAGCAGCTAAAGCCAAGTTTAAAGTATGATCTAAGTGGAACTAACAGGTAACCAAAATCACTTCTTTATCATTCACTATCTTGGCATCTCTCATAGAACCAGAAGCACAAGCAAGCAAAATCTGTAAGATCCATATTACATAAAGATTCGGCAGCTTAACTTTTGTACCATTTACCTAATAGTAGGAGCCAATTAGCATACGCAAAATGGAAGGGGAGATAAGTCGCTCCAGAGGCTGCGGCTCTTACTGCCCTTGTTTATGATGCATTTTTCGTACACGATCTTTCGGAGTAAGCACTCTTGCTCCCGAATCTACCTGAATCCTACCAGTGGTATCTAACCATTTAGCAAAAAACGAATATATTTTGGTATAGCCTTCCCAGCCTTTAAAGTAGCCGAAAATCGCAGCCACGATATAAACCACAAACAAAGTACAAAAGAATATGGCTTCACGGTCAGGAAAAAACAGCTCTCCCATACCTTCTTTGGGGTTTACCCCCGGGCGAACCCCATAATTAAAATCACATTAGAAAAAAGCAGAAGAGTTACCGGGATACAGCCTAGCATTATCCCTCGAGCAATTTTCTCCGGTTTTGTTG
The DNA here is from genome assembly GCF_030012985.1 of Microbulbifer sp. VAAF005. NCBI lineage: Bacteria > Pseudomonadati > Pseudomonadota > Gammaproteobacteria > Cellvibrionales > Microbulbiferaceae > Microbulbifer > Microbulbifer sp. VAAF005. Next base: position 2,164,846 of record NZ_CP120233.1, read on the forward strand.
GCTGATACATGTATTGCACCGATGATTAAAATCGATTGACTGGAAGGCAAGGCGTGATAGGAATTTTAGGCAAAAAAAAGGGCCTAAAAGGCCCTTTTTTTATTTTTGCGAGTTCTGGATAAGAGATTTTCCATCTCTTCTCGCACCCTTTAATAGACAAGGGAAATTTGGTGGAGCTAAGCGGGATCGAACCGCTGACCTCAACACTGCCAGTGTTGCGCTCTCCCAGCTGAGCTATAGCCCCAAATTTTGTTGCCTGACGTTTCCGTCGAAAGCGGGGCGCATTTTAGCAAGGTTTAGGCGCCTGTCAACAGAAAAAATAACTTTTTAATCAATTAGTTAGCTGCTGACACCGCAGGCCCCCGGAGGCTGCCGCTTCCGGGGGCTCACCAACGCGAATCAGCCTTACTTGAGTCCAGCGTACTCTTTTTCCCAGCGCTTCAGCACCTTCTTCCCGGCACCGCCCAATACGTCGATCGCCTGGCGCAGGCGGGCGCGGCTGAGGTCGGGGCCCAGGAGCACCATGGCTTCCATCACGGAGAAGGACGCAGTGGTGCCGCTGATGGCGACAAACAGCGGGGCATTAAAGTCTTTCAGCTTGATTTCCATAGCCGTGGACAGGGCTTTCACTGCCTGGAAGATACTGTCCTTGTCCCAAGCGCGCAGGGCTTCCAAGCGCCACAGGGCAAATTGAAGCAGCTTCTTCTGGTCATCCAGAGGCAGCTTGTTACCGCTGAAGCTGTCTTCGGTCAGGGGCAATTTGCCAGAGGCGAGGAAGCTAACCAGCGGTGCAAAGTCACCGAAGGTTTCCATGCGCTCTTTCGCCTGGGGCAGAACCTTAAGCAGGTTGTCCCGGTTAAACATCCACTCGGTGAGGCGATCGGCGAGTTGCTCGTTTTCCAGTTCGCGAATCCACAGGCCGTTCAACCAGGACAGCTTCTCTACATCGAATACCGGGCCGCCCAGGGAGACACGCTGAATATCGAAGTGCTCCAGCATCTCATCGAGGGAGAACTTCTCGCGCTCATCTGGCATGGACCAGCCCATACGGCCGAGGTAGTTAAGCAGTGCTTCGGGCATAAAGCCGGCGCGCTGATAATACAGGATAGAGGTGGGGTTCTTGCGCTTGGACAACTTGGTCTTGTCCGGATTACGCAGCAGCGGCAGGTGGCAGAGCACCGGCATTTCCCAACCAAAGTATTCGTACAGCAGTTTGTGCTTGGGTGCGGAGTTGATCCACTCCTCACCGCGCAGTACGTGGGTGATCTCCATCAGGTGATCATCCACCACGTTCGCCAAGTGGTAAGTAGGCATACCATCAGACTTGAGCAGAATTTGTGCGTCTACCTGGGCCCAGTCGATTTCAATAGTACCGCGTAGCAGATCTTCCACTACGCAGGTACCGCTTTCAGGCACATTCATACGCACTACATAAGGTGCTCCCGTAGCGCGTCGCTTTTCAACTTCCTCTTCCGGCAGAGCCAGGTCACTGGGCTTCAGTGAAGTGCGGCCCGCTTCACGCAACCCCTCACGGAGTTGCTCCAGTTCTTCCGCTGTTCGGTAGCAGTGGAAAGCATGCCCTTTTTGTACCAGCTCTTCGCAGTAAGTTTTGTAGATATCGCCACGCTCACTCTGGCGATAGGGGCCGTGGGGGCCGCCCACATCCGGTCCTTCCTGCCAATCCAGTCCGAGCCAACGCAGGCTGTCGAGAATGGCTTTCTCCGATTCCGGAGTACTACGCTGCTGGTCGGTATCTTCAATACGCAATACAAACTGGCCGCCTTGCGCTCGGGCAAAACACTGGTTAAAGAGGGCAATATAGGCAGTACCAACGTGGGGATCACCAGTTGGAGACGGTGCTATTCGGGTTCTTACGGTCATGATAAACCTGATTGATAAATGAAGGACTGGTTAAACCGCAGGATTATAGCGCTGGCCGGCCTCTTGGCACAGGCGGGGTTTTCTCCTCAATAAGAGCATTTACGCGCCATAAATTCATTATTACAGCCTATAGGCGTGACATGCATCACGAAAAAAGTATTATTGCCGCCACCAAGAAGGAATGGCTTGACTGACTTATTTCCCATATTTTGCAGGGGTTTCCGCGAGCCGCTTCTCCCTAAAAACGATAAATTAATCGCTCAGGACGGCATACCATGCAAAAAAATGTAGTTCGCACACTGTTTTCTGCTATTGCAGCAGGTACCCTTTTCAGCATTTCTGCCGCTTCAATGGCCGCTACTGATAGTGCAAGCAGTGATATCACCCTCTCTTTCACTCCCACAATTGAGATCACTCGTGTAGACAACCTCACGATTACCGATCCCACTTTGGGTACCGATGCCGTAGGCACCGAAGATTTCTGTGTGGGTGGCCTCGGGTTCTCCACCTATAGCATCACTTTCGACAGTAATGACTCAGTAAATGATACTGAGTTCACCCTCACTGACGGCACCAACAATGTCCCTTACAGTGTTGGTTTTGATAACAGCACCTCCGGTACTTTTACTACTGTTACCGAAGGCGATGCGCTGACAGGCCAAATCCGGAATATTGCTTCCTGTGGCTCCAGTGATAATGCGCGCTTCCAAATCACTGTGGCCAACAGCGATTGGGAAACTGCAACTGTGCTAAATGGCACCACCTATACCGATACCCTGCTGATCACTGTCGCCTCCGAGTAAGAGTAAAGAGTGGCTGGCCCTGCCAGCCATAGCTCAATATGGCAGGACGTCATCTGGAGCGCCTTGCGCTGGCTTTGTGTCTGGTGCAAGCCTCCTGCCCCGATGCCCTTGCAGCGACCGCAGCGACTTTCCTGCTGGAAACCTCTGCTCCTGAAGGGTTTGATGATCTCACCGAACCCCAGCAACTCGTGGTGGATCTCTACTACGGCGGCCGGGAAATTGGTGCTGCGCAAGTCACAATTGACCCGCGCTTTGTTCGCTTTAACTCTCCGTCTGAGGTACTCGAACTATTGCCCGAGGTTCGCGATACCGAGCGAATTATCTCCATCCTCGAACGACCGCAAACAAGAAACAGTCACCATGTATGCCGCTCAAACCGGCAAATTGGCTGCGGCTACTTAATGCCCTCGGAGTTTGCCGTTATTTACGATGAGCAGCTCTACCGGCTGGATCTTTTTCTCAAAAGAACTGTTGCCACAACAAGCGGCAATCAATGATCCCTATTTGCCGGAAGCGAGTTCTGACTTCTCTGTCGTACAAAACCTGAGCGGTTCCTGGAGTGGGGTTGAAAGTGATTGGGGCCCGGACAGCTATAGCGCTGCATTAAATGGCAACACCATAGTGAGCTTTGGTGAGAGCGCACTGCATTCACAATGGTCTGTGGCCTCAGAGCAGGACAGCCGGATCCATAATCTGTATTGGAGTCGGGATTTTCGGGGGCAAGCCTATTCGGCCGGCCTTTTACAACCCCAGGGAGGCTTTGGCTATTTCCGGCCTCAGGAAGCGATCTATGGCGTAGAGCTACGCACTTCCCAGCGCACCCGAACCGATATCAGTTATCAACAGGGAGCGCCGGTTGAAATTAATATGCCCGTGCGCGGTAGAGTCGAGGTATATCGGGATGAACGACTTATCCACACCGAACTACTGGAGGCCGGCAACCGCCTGTTAAATACCTCTACCCTACCCCACGGCGCCTACGATATTGAGGTGCGCACCTACGATGAAGCGGGGCGGGTATTAAGCCGGCATATCGAATTCTTTGCCAAGGATTCGCTATTGCCAGCCCCAGGCGAGTGGTTTTGGAGCTTGCAGGCAGGTTTGCCCACCCGCAGTTTTTGGGGCGACACTCTGCCGGACCACTACGAAGAAGGAATTGTTACTGCCTCTGTCGCACGCCGTTTAACGACCGGATTGGGTCTTTTTGTTTCTGGCGCCGCAACCGAGGAGCAGCAATTGTTGGAAATCGGCGGTCGCTGGATTGGCGAAGGCGTTGAAGTCTCCCCAAGCTTGGTGACATCCGGTGATGGACGCAGCGGATACCGATTGCAGGCATTACTTAAAATGCCCTACGGGACTTTTAGTGCAGTAAAAACTGAGCTGGATGCCAATACAACGCCGTTCAATAACGATAAATATACATTGCTGCCGGGCAGCTATTCCCAAACAAGTCTGAGTCTGCGCACAGCAGTATTGGGCGGACAGCTATCCCTAAGATTCAGCGAGCGGGACCAAAACCAACTCCCCGACAGCATCAACAACGGCGATTCACTGAGCAGTGCCCAGAAGTTAAAAACCCTTGAGTTCCGCCACCCCATTTTTAAGAGCACCCATTGGCTCAGCAACGCCACTCTGTCCCACAGTGATGCAGACGGCGAGCAATACACCAGTGTGGAGTTCCAGTTTCGAATGCGCTCCAAACACTGGCAACACACCGCTAATCTCTATAGCGACAACAGTGAACAAAGCACTAGCAGCGAGCGATTTGCACTGCAAAGCCGCTGGTACGACCGGGATTTATGGGCGGCTGAATTTGAGCAGCAGCTTTCTGTCGAAGCATCCCCAGAAGCCAATTACCTGGAGGCCCGTACGCATTTAGCGGGACATCACGGATATTTGAATACTGCAATTGGGCTTTACGATGATGATGAAGGCCGTGCGATCAACTACCTCGGAGGATTCAGCACCAACCTGATTGCCACAAAAAATTCCCTCAATTGGGGCGGTGAGCGAAATCTCCAGAGTGCGGTTATCGTAAATATCGAAGGCAGTGAAGATAAAGATTTTGAAGTTTTGGTCAATGGCAGCCGCCGTGGATACGCCAAAGGCGGCACAACGTCAGTGATTAATTTACCGGCTTATCGCAGTTACGATCTTTCCCTACGGCCCCTCGAAGAGGGCTTTTTCGATTACCGGGAAACCTCCGAAACCATTACCCTGTATCCGGGCAATGTGGGCGCCAGCAGTTACCAGATACTGCCACAAATCCTGGTGCTGGGCCGAGTAACCAGCCTTGGCCAGGGGCTGGCAAATACAGAAATAATCATTGGCGAACACTCAGCGCAAACTGACCAATACGGCGTTTTCCAAATGGAATTCCACGGTGAACATAACACCATCCTAAATACAGAAGTTCGCTGGGGAAATTGTAAAGCCTCAATCGAAGCCGCTTCATCGGGCGATAGCTGGCTCAACCTGGGAACCATAGAAGAGTCAGAGGCCAACTGCCAGACTGGGCAAATAGCAGAGGTAAGCCGTGTCCATAACTAAGAAGCTGCACAAACTTGGCCTGGCCTCTGCGCTGTTGATTCCGCTATTTAATATACCAGTACAAGCCCAGGTAAATTGCTCCAGCAATAACGATTTGCGAGTTTGTGGCTTGGAAGATTCACACACTATTGATTACGAATCAGAACCTAAAGAAATTCAGTTTACTAGCCGAAGCCTGCTGGGAAGCTGGACCCTGCGCTACGATGTAGAAGTGAGTCCGCTCAGTGGATCTACTTTCGCACTATTTGCGGACAGTGGTGAACAGCTGGATATTGATATTTCATTTCGAGCCAATAACGGCACCACGGAAACACTCAGTCCAGGAACTCAGTCCGCTACTTTTGCCGGCACCAGCGACGATGCAGATACTTATTTAGTGATCGAGCTAGACAGCAGCCAAATACCCTCTTCCAGCCGCTACTCCGCCAGCTTTGAGATGACACTGAATAATTATTTTATTATTTGGACTGCCGGCACCGAAACAGTTCAGTTTGACATTGTGCTGGACGTAGAGCCAAACATCGCCATTCGCAATCTGGGTGATATTGACCTCAGCAACAGTGGCACCCTGTTTGGACAGGCCATTGAGGGCAGTGAGGACTTTTGTGTTGGCGGTATAGGATTTAGCGGTTACACAGTAAACCTGTCCAGCGCCAATGGCAGCACCGGGGGATCAGGCAGCAGTGCCTATGAACTGGGGGGAAACAGTGAACAAATCCCCTACAGCGTTGCCTTCTCAGACAACCTGGCTGCAACTTCAGGTATTTCCCCAGATAGCCTGGGAGATATCTCCGGTAGCTTTAGCCGAACTTCGGATGAAAACTGCCTTTCTGATAATGCGCGAATTTATATTTCCATTGCGCCCTCAGACTGGGAAAACGCGGGCGAACCTCTCTACACCGATGCACTCACAGTAACGGTGAGCAGCCAGTGAGCTAAATACAAAATAATCCTTTAATCCGCCCAGCCTGCTATAGGCAAGCAACCAATTCTAATTAGCCACTAAGAGGAAAACGAACCCGCTCACTCTGCTGCCCTCGTAGTAAAACTTCCAGCTCACCGCCAACGAGTTTACCCGTTACTTCGATACTGGTGCCAGCGTATAACCGACCGGTGGCCTCAAGTTTTTCACACTTCTCTTCAGTCACACAATGACGTACTTCCACGACTTCTACATTAATATTGCCACTATTCGTGAGTCGGTAATTATCCCCTTCAGCCACTAAATCAATTTTATAAGCTCCGCCTTTTGGCTGCACAAATACCAATGCCTGATAAGCTACAAGGATTTTTAGTGCCGTTCTGTCACTCTTGATATCACCTACAACAGGTTTAAAAGTCACCCGGTAGACTTTTTCCTCTTCAAGATCTCTATCTAAGGCCATTAAGCGAAAGCGCTTTCTCTCTCCGGGGGCCAGGACAGCTCTTGCGGGGCTGACAAGAAGTTTAAATTCATCGGGATTTATCACCCTGACTCGGCTCTCATTATCATGGCCGGGGTTATCCACACGGAATATTTCAGTTTGGATATATAGCGTCTCATTATCTGGATTGCTGACGAGAACATCATCCCGGGCGCTGGGAGTATCTTCCAGGTAAAGGACAATTTTATCCACAGACATAGCTGCCATTACTGGCTGGACGACAAAGAGTAGCAGTGAAAGCAGTACTTTTTTCATAAAGAGCGGGTAGTTTTAGAACTTCTTAAAGTAAGCGCAATATCGGGCTGTTTTATCCACAAGTCAAATCGGAACCTAATGAGCCTCCCTTAAATCAATATCACCAGCCCCGCTAGTAAATAAGAGGCAATACTGATTTGCCCTACACCGCCTGAAAAGTAAAACACTGCCAACGTAATAGATCATCCTGACGCGACATACCGCTAGCTAACTCAGTGGCGCGCTATCCATATGGGCAGTATGCAATCGATTCAGCATCATCACTATGTAAAAACCCCAGCCCTCCATTGATAGCCCTCTGGTCCCATATTTCCTCCCCGTGAACCTTGCAACAGCGGTGGCACCGTCTATTTTTCCTGTATGACCCGGCTCCAGCCAGGGTCCGGTTCATCTCTGGGCAAAGGCCAAATTACGCCCAATTCCAGACGACAATAACACCCGCTTTTCGGACCAGATTCACATGTTAATTGCTCATCGCGGCGACAAGACCCGCCAACCAGAGAATACGATTGCCGCTTTCGAGGCGGCCCATAATCTGGGGGCCTGCGCTATTCAGTGCGATATCCGCTTCAGCGCCGACGGCACCCCCTGGTGCTTCCACGAGGATAGCCTGCACATCCCCGGCAATGACCAGTCCCAGGTCTTCCACTCCCTTAGGGACTCACAGTTACACCACCAGTCGATCAATCGCTTTATCGAGCTGGTGGACTGGGCCAGCTGCCATCGCCACCTGGATTGGTTTATCGGTATCTCACCTGCCAATATCGCCGCCACTGGATTTGTCACCGCCGTTAAAAAGTTAATGGAGCTGATGCGCACCGAGAATGAGTCATTCGCTCTACTCACCGCAGACTGCCGCAGCCTCAGAGCCGCCCGCAATATGGGCTGGCATCGGGTTGCCCTTGAGATCAATAGTGTCTCCCGGTGCCTATCTGCCGACATTGTTACTTTGGCGCCAGAATATCTACTAATTCGCGACAGCCAGGTTGAATGTGACGAATTGCCCCCAGGCCCCTGGCAATGGGTTGTCTATGAAATCAACTCGACAGAAGAGGCAGTACTCTGGCGCAAGCGCGGTGCTCACCATATTCTCACCGGCAACTTGCCGCTGCTGATGCGCTCCCGGGAAGCGAGTGATGTCTACGGATTTTGATGTCCTGGTAGTCGGCGCAGGTATACAGGGAGCGGGAGCCGCTGAGGTTCTGGCCACAAATCACTATTCCGTGGTGATACTCGAACAGCTGGGCATCGCCGCCGCCACTTCCTCTCGCTCCTCCAAACTCATTCACGGCGGCTTGCGTTACCTGGAGAGCGGCCAGTTCCGTTTGGTCTACGAGTGCCTGCGGGAGAGAAAGTGGCTACTGGATAACAAGCCTGAACTCGTGAGAATGGTCCCTTTTTATATCCCTATCTACCAACACAGCAAGAGACCGGCCTGGCTGGTCCGCTTGGGGTTGAGCCTATATAGCCTTCTGTCTGGACTGAGTAACACCGATTCATACTTTCGCAGAATACCCAAATCCCAGTGGGACAGCCTTCCAGGCCTGAATAGGGAGGGCCTAAAAGAGGTCTTCCGCTATAACGATGCGCAGACCGATGACGCAGCCCTTACCCGGGACGTAGTTGCCTCAGCGGTTGCCCATGGGGCGCAGATTATCTGTCCCGGTAGCCTAGTAGGTGCAGAAGTCACTGGGGATGGGGTCCGCGTTGACTATGTTGCTAATGGCAAGCTCAGCACGTTGCGCACCCGGGCGCTCATAAATTGCAGTGGCCCCTGGGTAGCCAACACGAATGCACGCTGTTCACCGCCAGTGGACATGCCCCCTATCGACCTGGTCGCAGGTACCCATATTTTATTGCCCCTCTCTCTTGGCGATAAAATCTACTATGTGGAGGCTGATGATGGCCGTGCGATTTTCGTGATGCCTTGGCAGGATAAAACACTGGTTGGAACTACAGAACGCCCCTATTTTGGCGATCCTCGGGATGTCACCCCCACACTAGAAGAAGAGAGTTACCTTCTGCAGACCGTACAGAAATATTTCTCTCAAGCCCGAGAGCTCAATGGAGAAGATATTTGCGAGAGTTATTCCGGACTACGGGTACTTCCGGAAATGGAAAAGAGTCCTTTTGCGCGCTCCCGGGAAACCATTATTTGCTGTGATGATAATAAGAAGCCTAGAATTCTAGCGGTGGCAGGCGGTAAGCTAACCAGCTATCGTGCCACTGCACGTAAATTACTAAATAAACTTGAACCCACTTTATGTGTGGAACCACCCACCCCACCCAATACCCAACATTCCGAAACCGCAAAAAACTCTTCTGAACGCGAGAGAAATATCTAAAATTTCTTCCTCGCAATAGCTCCCATTTACTTTGGGAGCAAGAAAATGGGGAGCAAGAAAAACCTCCTACCCCCGAATTTTGCTATTAACCTTCATCCACATTGGAATTCATTACTGCTAAACACTGACTTCCCGGACCTGAACAAGGTCCCTGCAATACATAAGTGGCACGCTTATCACATCCTGAAACCCCATAAGTTCTGTATCCCAGTTGCTGGATCGTTATTGAGCCCGCATCACAGTTCAGATCAAAAGGCGCCCTTTTAGATACAGTTTCTTTCATTAATGAAGCGCATCCACCCAAAACCAGTACCACAGCTCCCACACTGATTAATTTAAACTTCATACTAAACTCCTTTTATAAATTTTGTTGAGCTTGGCCAAAAAGTCAGAAGTGCACTGCCATCAAAGAAAAGACTGCACTCAAAATAATCGGCTCAGTATTAAGGACGGAGCAATTCTATCTTTCATCACAGAAATCTGTCGGCAGAAGAACATTGTGTTCACTCACTATTTATTTTGCTGATGTGGATAATTCAAATTACCAGCAAGTACAAACTGAATAAAACCTGATCTCTCTTTACCTTGCATATATCAGCCATCAAGGATCGAGTAAGAAGCTCCTGGTATATGAACCCGTTCCAGCTTTGACATCCACCGCAGATCTCTCACACTATTAGTTACACAAGCAACCGATAGGATAAGAGCACCCCTTATAAAGCCCGCCAACCATTATTCGAGTTCCACCTTGCTGTTCCGCAAGCACTCACTCCAGGAAAGGTGCCCGAAGTTTCACAATAAAGCCGCACATCACCATAGGCATCCCATATAATGGCGGCTACTCTGTTTTTATTAGTGTTTTACTCCGCAGTTTATGTCCGAATTTAATACCCACCGTTTCTGCACTGCACCACTTCTCGATTGGAGCGACCGCCATTGCCGCTATATGTGGCGCCTATTGAGCAAGCATGCACGCCTGTATTCGGAAATGGTGACCACCGGGGCAATACTACATGGTGACCAACAGCGACATTTGCAATTTGATGCAGCTGAACAACCTGTCGCCCTGCAGTTGGGGGGCAGTGACCCTCAAGAACTGGCTGAATGCGCCCGTATCGCCGAGGAATGGGGCTATAGCGAAATCAACCTTAACTGTGGTTGCCCCAGTGACCGAGTTCAGTCCGGGCGTTTTGGCGCCTGCCTTATGGCGGAACCGGATGTGGTAGCCGCAGGGCTCACTGCCATGAGGGAAGCAGTATCTATTCCGGTTACCGTCAAGCACCGTATCGGCATCGACGATATGGAAGACTACCCAGGCCTGACCCGCTTCGTGGAGGCCCAGGCTAACGCCGGTGTGGATACTTTTATCGTCCATGCACGCAAAGCGTGGCTAAAGGGGCTAAGCCCCAAAGAAAACCGTGAAATTCCTCCGCTCAATTACGACATGGTTTACCAGTTGAAGAAGGATTACCCCCAGCTACAAATTGTTATTAATGGGGGAATCAATTCAATTGAGGAATGCCAGCAACATTTAAGCCACGTGGATGGTGTTATGCTGGGGCGCGCGGCTTACCAAACCCCGACAATCCTGGCCCAGGTGGACAGCCAATTATTTGGCGGTGAGACCGGCCCGGATGCCATCCAGGTGGTAGAGCAGATGCTGCCCTATATCGAGCAGGAAATGCAGCGCGGACAGCGCTTGAATCATATCACCCGACATATGCTCGGGTTATTCCAGGGGCTTCCTGGTGCTCGGCGCTTCCGCCGCTATTTGAGCGAAAATGCCCACAAGCCGGGGGCGGGTCCCGAGGTGCTTGAACAGGCACTGGCCCAGGTCACCCAAGCCGCTTAGACCGCTTTCAATATGTAGACCAGTGAATAATTAAGGGAGGAACCATGAACAAGTTGGAGCAACTCAAACAGCGCAGCCAGGTTGTAGCAGATACCGGAGACATTGAAGCGATTCGCCGATATTGTCCTCAAGATGCAACAACCAATCCCTCCCTACTGTTTAAGGCCGCCCAGCTCCCTCAATACGACAACCATATCGCCGAGGCACTTCAGTGGGCCGAAAGCCACCAGGGTGGCTCGAACGCGGAAAATATTGCACGCCTGGCCGCCATCAAACTGGCTGTCAGCATCGGCACGGAAATCTTGCAGTTGGTGCCCGGGGTGGTATCCACCGAGGTCGATGCTCGCCTCTCCTTTGATACCCGCGCTACTATTGACTACGCACGCCACCTGATCACCCTCTATGAACGCGCAGGTATTGCCAAAGAGCGGGTATTGATCAAGATCGCGTCGACATGGGAAGGCATTGCTGCCGCATCAGTACTGGAGCGCGAGGGAATCCACTGCAACCTGACCTTGTTGTTCAGTCAATCCCAGGCGATTGCCTGTGCCGAAGCCGGGGTAACTCTGATCTCCCCCTTCGTCGGTCGAATCCTCGATTGGCATATCGCCAACAGCGGCCGCGAGTCATTCCCTGCGGAAGAGGACCCGGGCGTAATCTCGGTGCGCAATATCTATGAGTACTACAAGTCCCGGGATTACAAAACCATTGTGATGGGCGCCAGCTTCCGCAATACCGGAGAGATTGAGGCCCTAGCTGGTTGCGACCGACTGACTATCAGCCCCCAGCTGTTACAAGCCCTGGAGGACAGTGAGGCACCTCTCGCTGCTGGCCTGCCACCAGTACCCGCATCCAAATCCCGGCCGACACAGGATCTGGCTGAAGCCGAATTCCGCTTTCAATTGAATAGCGATGCCATGGCCACTGAAAAGCTTGCCGATGGCATCCGGAACTTTGTGAAGGATCAGGAACGTTTAGAGCTATTGTTACAGAACCGAGTAAAGGGACAGCAGGAAATTCATGCTGCAACAAATCCGTAAACTGTTTGAGCAGATAGGAAATAGTGTTGATGTTGAAGCACGTGATGAAAAAGACGTGCGGATGATCAGCGCTGCGCTGTTAGTCGAGGTCGCCACTGTCGATCAAAAGCTCGATGAGTGTGAGCGTGAAACGCTCACACAGCTCTTATGCCAGCACTACTCTCTCGACCAGACTAGTGCCACAGAAATAGTCAGTGAAGCTATTGGCCAACGGGACAGAGCCACATCCCTGTTCGAGTTCACCCAGGCGGTGAATGAACAGTTCAGCGAGAGAGATAAATACCTGCTGATTTTGCAGATGTGGCAGGTAGCTTTTTCAGATGATGTTATCGAGGCTTTCGAGGAGCACCTGATTCGCAGGGTGGCAGAACTAATTTATCTGCCACACGGACTCTTCACCAAGGCACGCGCCGAAGCGAGGGATATGAAGCGTTGCTAAGAAAGGGAGATTTCCAGAACTGGGGATTAGGAGAGAATAAGCGCTAGTGATAATGCGCCGAAGATTTGGCAACCGGGGAACATTCTCGCTCTAGGGTATGTACCAAGTCGCGAAAAGTCTCGGCGTTTTGCTCGTTCATGCTCATCAATACCCGGTGAGCTTCCAACACCTTTTCCCGCGCAGCACACTCGTCGGGGCTATTACATACCAAAGGCGTGGTGGGTACGCTCATATCGTGGACCGTATCGCTGATTTCAACCAACGAATCAAAGCCCATAGCGTCCAATAGATGGCGGATACCTTTACCCGCAGAGAATACCAGCGGCTTATCACAGCCCCGCTCCAAAGCGCGAATAGCAATCTTCGCCATCAGGCCGAGGGTCGTACTATCAACACCTTCTGCACCACCGAGATCAAATGCCACTCCGGCAAAGTCACCCCGTGCAAACATGTTGTCGATAAAGCTATCAAATGAGGTACAAAGGTTGAGACGAACATCACCTACTAACTTGATGACGTAGATGCCCTGGTGGGCCCCAACCATAATTTGCCCGGACTGCATAACAACCCCTGGCTCACCCGAATACACCTTTTTATAGAAGTGCAGGCGGATGGCAAAAGTTCACTGGTAGAGAACACAATAGCATTTGACGTTTTTGGCGCCTAGTGCAATTTTGTGCATAAAGTGGGCGGAGCTTACTCCTGACCATGCAGACTGACAAGTGCGATAAAGCACAAAATTCGACTTCATAGTCGAAGACTATCGATAGAAGTTTTGGGCATTACTGGCGGCCTAAAGTGAGAATCGTAATATCGTCCGGAAGGGCACCAAAAGTATCCATTTTTAGAGACTGACAAAGCCTGTCGAGTTCTCCCCCACTCTCTGAAATAGCCTGCAAAAGCTGGGCCTCTTTATCGAGCAGATCGCCCTGTAATAATTCAAGTACACCGTCTGAACAAGCGACCAGGCGCCAAGCGGGCGGCAGCTCAGCACGCATCACTTGCCAATCACCCCGTTCAAAAATACCCAGGGGACGCCCTTTTCCCGGCAACCAGTCTGCACCCGCCTCACTAACCAGGGCCGGCATCGGTATTTGCCCGGCGACGGCATAGTGCAATTGCCGGGCACTACTATCCACAACCCCGACAAACATACTGGCGTGCTTGCCCAATTTTGTGGATAACAACTCCCCATTGACCAGGTTAAGGACATCCAATAAGTCATCACTGAGAGAGTCCAGCTGGGCAAATAAGGGGCGCTCCCGCAAGCGATGCATAATGCTGTGCTTAATCAGGGCAGTAACCAGCGCAGAAGAGACACCATGGCCCGACACATCGACCAGATAAAAGGCTACAAAGCGCTCACCGAACAAGCCGTAATCAACAAAATCACCGCTCAGGTACAGGGAGGGAACCAGCCGGTAGGATGCTTCCACACCGCTGGGGTAGTGATAGGGGGTACGGGGAAGTAAATGCTGTTGTAATAAACGGCCAGCTTCCTGGTCCCTGCGCAGCAGCTCCACATGATCCCGCAGTTCACTGTTGCGACGCTCCAAGGTCACTTTATATTCGCGGTTCTGCTTCGCCAGGTTTTCTTCACCGCTGATACGGCAGATCATACGATCAATAGCCGCTGCTTCTTCCAGGGGTTTAACCAGGTAGTCTTTAGCTCCAAGGCGCATCGCTTGGAGTACATCATCGGTAGCGCTATCTGAAGCAATAATTACCGCAGCCACTTCTGGAGCTATGCGCTTTATCCGCCGCAACACTTCCAGCCCACTCATATCCGGCAAATAGCGATCAATCAATACGATATGGAAAGCACCGGGGCTGAACTGGTCGATGCCATCTTCCCCGTTGTTGGCAACACTTACCTGGAAGCCAAAACGCGAAAGCGCCCCTCGCAAAAAATTGCGGGAGCGCTCATCGTCGGTAAGCACCAGGCTACTGGGGCCAGCCATATAAGGGCTCTAAGGCTTATTCGCCTTAGGTGACAGCTCAGTAATCGGAAGCTTCTTCCACCTCACCCTGATCAATTGCCTCTGCAGCCTCTTCTTCTGTTTGAACATCCATTTCACCATCGACAATCAAGTAGTCGCGACGCTGTAGATATGCATCTCGCAAGAGTACATAACGGTCACCGTGCAAGAGGGACTCCGCTTGCAGCAGGCTAGCACGGCTTTGAATAATATCTGTCCCCTTCAAAGCATATTTGGTTGCGTCATGATCTACATAAGTTAAGGGGTTAGTGTAGTAATCCACTACCTTAGCAGGGGTATCCCGAACAGTAGATGGCCCCAGCAGTGGCAAAACCAGATAGGGACCGGAGGGCACGCCCCAAACAGCCAAGGTCTGGCCGAAGTCCTCACCATCCCCCTGTTCCAGGCCCATATGTTGAGCAACATCCAGAACGCCAACAATGCCCACAGTGGAGTTCACCAGGAAACGACCGGCGTCATTACCCGCTTGTCCCCATTTACCCTGCAAGACGTCATTAAAGGTATTGGTAACTTCACGCAGGTTGTCGAAAAAGTTGCTGACACCATGCTGCACGAAAATCGGGGTAATTTGGCGATAGCTGACAGCGGCGGGCTTCAACACATAGCGATCTGCGCCATCGTTGAAGGAGAATATGGCCCGATTAAAACCTTCCCAGGGGTCGCGAAGTGATAAATCTTCGCCCTCTGCACCACCAAATTCATCGGCAGGATCAAAGCCGTACTCATCCTCGAGAGACAGGCCCCCGTCATCGGCACTGGCATCCTCTGCTCCGCTGGTATCTACCGCAGCCGGGTTTTGAGCTGCACCACCAAACGGATCTTGTTGCGCTAGCGCCCCTACTGGCATAACAGCTATCAGAGTTGCCATTAACCAGGGCGATAAAGTTTTGCTTCCAAGCACAACCCTGCTCCTCTTTTATCAAACTAGTGAGACCAAGGATTCTAACGCCCTAGTAATTCGTAAGCTACCCTCGGCAGCATAGCAGCTGGGATTTGCCAAAGATAAAGGAGTTTCAGGCAATCACCGGCTAAGCCTTTAAACCAGCAATAACCCCTTTATTCAGTAGTTTTTCCAATAAATCAGCACCGAAAGCAAGTAGGGAGTCACGACTAATATTGGGTAATTCCTGGGCCATCTGGTCCAAAATTTGTAAGCCCGTGTAATCGCCCGCAGAGACCAGCTGCAATAATCTGGCGGTGACGGCATTGATCTCCATAAAATTCACTTTGTCGGAACGATCCCGGTACACAAAAAGGAACGTCGGTAACTCCGGCGGCTCTTGGGGCTGAAAATCCGGCCCCAACCGATGCACTGGGTAGCGGTAGCTGAGGCTCCAGACAAGAGGGGAAACTACAGGAACTTGCTGTAAAACATCCCCCTCTATCGCCAGCCCTTCCGGTAATTCCACATCACTGACATCTAAAGCCAACTCTACCCACTCGTAGTGGGCAAGCTCCAACAGGAACGGAGGATCTTGTGGTTGTTCTCCCCGTTCGTTCTGTAAATATGAGAGAAACTCTTCACTGATCTGCAAAAAATACGGGCTAACGGATGTGTGTTTGTGGACAAAATCACGCACCATTTGATGCCAGTTTTCGTCGCTATAAAGACTGCGCAATACCGGGAATCCACTGGCTACAAAGGATTCAATATTGTTGTAAATCAAATCTCGATAAATAGCGACACGCCGGTCCTCAATTTCTGCCGGCGGCGCAACTTGATCCGGTGCGCGCAAATGGGCAGCAAAGTCCCGCTGCACACTTTTGAATGTCTCGGGCTTATCGACGACTGAGGACATAATTCTCTTCCACCTGGTGACTGGCCTGAATGGTTTTAATATGTCCTACTTCTTCAAGTAATTTGGGAATTGGCGGAATATTAAAATCCCGCTCAAGTAGCGTCGGCATCACACCGTGAATATCGTAGGCGCGATCGAGTAGTTCCCACACAGGATCAATAACCGGTGCACCATGGGTGTCCACCTTTAAATCCTCTGCCTCATCATAGTGCCCGGCAATATGTACGTAGCGAATTCTTTCAGTAGGTAGTGCAGATAGAAAGTCCAGCGCATCGTAGCGATGGTTAATCGAGTTTACATAAATATTGTTCACATCCAGAAGCAAATCACAATCGGCCTCTTCCAACACCGCATTTAAAAAAGCCAGTTCAGTCATCTCCTGGCCCGGCGCCGCATAGTAGGAGACATTCTCCATTGCAATCCGTTCTTCCAGTGCGTCCTGGACCATACGGATTCGCTCGGCAACATACATCACCGCTTCTTGCGTAAAGGGAATGGGCAATAAATCGTACAGATGGCCATGATCTGAGCAATAACTCAAGTGCTCACTGTAACCGCGAATATTGTGTTGCTTGATAAATTTTTTAATGGCTGCAACCAATTCCATATCCAATGGTTCTGGTGCACCAATCGAGAGAGATAAACCGTGAAGTAAAAAGGGAAAACGTTCTGTATATTCCCTAAACCAGCGCCCATAGCGACCGCCAACACCAATCCAATTCTCAGGCGCTACCTCCAGAAAATCTACGGCATCTGTATCAAGGTTCTCACCCATCATTGAGCGGCGCAATCCAAACCCAGCACCTTCTACGGAAAACTCGCGCAACACTTTCAGGTCTCACTTTTTTCAGCGATCAATAAAAAACAGGGTGGATCGCTAAAGCGTATCCACCCTCTTTGAGTACAGCGAAAAATTACCCGCCACACTTACCTTCGCCGCACTTACCTTCTTTTTTCTTGCCTTCGCCGCACTTACCTTCGCCGCACTTGCCTTCTTTTTTCTTACCTTCGCCGCACTTGCCTTCGCCGCACTTACCCTCTTTCTTTTTATCATCACCATCGTGATCAGCCAGCGCCACGTTGTAGCCTGAGCTCAGGTCTGCTGCGGCAAAGGGGTTAGCATTGCTGTTGGCAGCAGATACATTCATAGCGGCAGTGGCGATAAACGCTGCGCCAACTGCGGCGGCTACAGGGGAAAGGTGCTTCTTGTTCATAGTGAATCTCCTAACTAGGTGTCCTTAGCAATAAAAAGTACAAGAGACTTTTTTCCACTCCGCAGAAGTATAATGCTGCGAAACAAAAATCAGTCATTGAATAGAACCCGCCACAAAATAACCGGTATCAAGGGGTCATTCTGGGCTCCAGGCCTGCTTTCAGTACTTCTGTCGGGCTCTCCATCAAATTCTTACACTTGATCAAAATTTTTTTTGTGATCTCTTTTCCATAGAGAAAATCAACCAAGCAAACCTTTCCCATCAATTTCTGCCCATGACTTGCTTAAGCGCTTGGATGACACCGGCATCAGGGTTTTTAGAGTCTGCGCGAATAAGGAAACACGAAATTCCTCCAACATCCAGCGAAACTCACGCAATTCTGCCTCTGCAGAGAGTTCTCTGGGTGAATATTTCTCCACTTGCGCCAAGTAAGGCTCCGCCGCCTTCTGGTATTCAACTTGCAGTTTTCGGTCACGGTTAGGGTCGAGAGCAGCCTTTTCCAAGCGCATTGCGATCGCCTTCAGATAGCGGCCGTACTGGCGCAGCCATGACAGCGGAGTATCAAACAGGCATCCTCGGTAGAAGAGCCCACCCAGTTGCTGCTGGATATCCCCCACCGCCATTGCGACCGCCAGGTTTTTCTGCTGCTTGATTTGTTTGCGCAGTGGCACCAGCTGGGCCAGGGCCTTGACCAACAGATCACCAATCTCCTGGGCCACCCCCACCAAGTCACCGTCATTTTTCAAAGCGGCCAGGAATTCAGCTTCGGTGCGAGGCAACTCCTCTTTGGGCCAGAAAACTTCGCGGACAGCTGCCATCAATATGTCGTCAGCTACCTCCTCACGACGCCCCAAATCTGCTGCAGAAAGCCCCAGCTCCTTGCCTCGCAACAGCTCTTTGCGCAGATACTTCACCTTCTCCGGCAAGTGCAGCAGAGCCAAACGGCAAATACCGGCACGAGTAAGCCTGCGCGCCTCGCTGGGGTTATCCAGTAGCTTCAGGGAGACACTGTCTTTTCCTTCAACCAGTGCGGGGTAAGCCCGCACCTTGAGCCCACCCTGGTTGAGGGTATGGGTCTCTGGAAGATCACCGAAGTCCCAGCGGGAAATACCCTCCCGCTCAAAACTGTCGCCAGCTGTTGCCAGCCCCTGCTGTACCCGATCCCGGTAGCGCACCTGCAATAGGGCCAAATCCCGATCTTGATCCAGCAATTTGCCGCCTTCATCCATTACCTGGATATTGAAACGGTAATAATCTTCCAGGGCCTGTTCCGCAGACTCCCACACCTCATCTGGCAGCTGCTGTGCTGTCTGGCGCTTCAGCTCCAGAGCCAACGACTGCCACAACGGGGTATTGTCTGCACGCAGTCGGGGCAAAGCCTTATCTATCGCAGCCGGCACTGGCACAAAATATTTACGCCACTGCTTGGGCAGGGCTTTTACCAGAGCGATGCACTTGTCCCGCAAGATGCCCGGCACCAACCAGGAGAGGCGAGCTGCCGGCACCTGGTGCAGTGCTGCAACCGGCACCTGTATACTGACGCCATCATCCACACTGCCAGGCTCAAAGTGATAGCTGAGCGGATAGACAATACCGCCCGCCTGCAACTCATTAGGGAATTGGGCCTCTCCCACATGATCGGCACTCTGCTGCATCAATAAGTCGCGGGGAATAAACAGCAGCTGTGTATCGCTGGATTCCGCTTTCTTGCGCCAGTGCTCAAATCCAGCCAGGTTGACGATATCCGCCGGGATACGCTCATCAAAGAAACGGTACACCACTTCATCATCCACCAGAATATCCCGGCGACGGGATTTGGCTTCCAGCTCTTCCAAGGACTTCAGCAGGTCGAGATAGTGCTTATAAAACCGCCCCTTACCGCGATAGCGTTGCTCCACCAGCGCCTGGCGAATAAACACTTCCCGAGAAGTTTGCGGGTCCAATTTGCCGTAGGGAATTCGGCGTTTTTCCACCAGCACCAAACCGTAAAGGGAGACCTTCTCAAAGGCCATCACCTGTCCGGAGCGAGCGTCAAAATGGGGTTCAAAATAATTGCGCTTAACCAGGTGCTGCGCGGCGGCCAATATCCACTCGGGCTCGACCTTGGCTACGGTATGGGCGAACAGGCGGCTGGTCTCCAGTAACTGGGCAGACACCACCCAGCGGGGAGGTTTTTTAAATTGACCAGAGCCTGGGAAAATATGGAAACGACGGTTGCGACAGCCGTTAAACTCCTTGTTTTCATCCCGCGCGCCAATATTGCCCAGCAATCCCACTACGATGGCTCGGTGTATCGCTTCGTATTCCGCCGGCTCTTTGTTTTCTTTAACTTCGAGATCGCGACAGGCCACACGCAGCTGGTGGTGGATATCTCTCCACTCGCGCATACGCAGCCAGGACAGGAAGTTTTTCTGGCACCACTTGCGCAACTGATTTTGACTCAGTTCCTGACGCTGGACTTCAAAGGCATCCCACAGCTGAACGAAGGATAAAAAATCCGATTGTTCATGCTGCCACTGGCGACGTTTTTCATCCGCAGCCTGGCGTTTTTCTGCCGGGCGCTCGCGCGGGTCCTGCACGGCGAGAGCGGCGACAATAATCAAGAGCTCCCGCGCACTGCCATTCTCTGCCCCCGCCAATAACATGCGGCTCAGGCGCGGGTCTAAAGGCAACCTTGATAGGGATCGCCCCAATTTAGTGACCCGGCCCTGCTCATCTACCGCCTGTAATTCCTGCAGCAATTTATAGCCGTCATTAATCAGTCGTGGGTCCGGCGGATCGACAAATGGAAACTCGCGGATATCACCGATACGCAACTGCAACATTTGCAGAATGACTGCGGCCAGATTCGTACGCAAAATTTCCGCATCGGTAAATTCCGGGCGCTGCTCAAAATCCCGCTCTTCATACAAGCGCACACAAACACCGGCGCTGACACGGCCACAGCGACCGGCACGCTGGTTGGCGCTGGCCTGGGAAACCGGCTCTATAGGCAGCCGCTGAATTTTACTGCGATAGCTGTAGCGGCTCACTCGTGCAGTACCCGGGTCGATCACATAACGGATACCGGGCACGGTGATAGAGGTCTCCGCCACATTGGTAGCGAGTACAATGCGACGGCCTTTATGGCCATGGAAAACTTTGGCTTGCTCCGCAAGGCTCAAGCGTGCATACAGGGGCAGCACTTCCAATTGCGCTATCTGCGCATCCCGCAAAGCCTTGGCGCACTCGCGGATTTCCCGCTCGCCGCTCATAAATACCAGGATATCCCCACCGCGCCGACTGCTGGACTTTTCCTCGTGCAGCAACTCCTCCACAGCAGTGACCACCTGCTCGTTGAGATCTGCATCCGTATCCGCTGCGGGGCGATAGTGAACTTCCACTGGGTAGGTACGACCGGAAACCTCGATAATCGGCGCATCGTCAAAGTGCCGGGAAAATTTTTCCAGGTCGATGGTGGCCGAGGTAATTATCAGTTTCAGGTCAGAGCGCTTGGGCAGTATGGTTTTCAAATAGCCCAATAGAAAATCAATATTAAGGCTGCGCTCATGGGCTTCATCGATAATCAGCGTATCGTATTTATTTAACAAGGGATCGCGCTGAATTTCAGCCAGCAGGATACCGTCTGTCATCAGTTTGACGTGGGTATGCTCGTTGCTGTGGTCGGTAAAGCGGACCTGGTAACCGACGGACTCTCCCAGGGGCTGCCCCAGCTCCTCAGCAATTCGATTCGCTACTGTGCGCGCGGCAATCCTGCGCGGCTGGGTGTGGCCGATCTGGCCGTAAATTCCCCGGCCCAGTGACAGGCAAATTTTTGGCAACTGAGTGGTTTTACCAGAACCGGTTTCACCGGCAATCACTACAACCTGATTTTTCTCGATCTGCTCGGCGATTTCCTCCCGCCGCGCTACCACTGGCAAAGACTCCGGCCACTGCACTTCCGGCAACTTGCGCCGACGCTCCTCCACCAGGGTCTCAGACGCTTGGAGCTGCTGCTCCAATTGGGCCAATATGCGATCTACCGGCTTGCCCTCTTTTTGGCGCCGACGTACATTTTTGACGGTCCTGCGCAACCCATAGCGGTCACGCCCCATGGTCGCGGAGATTCGGGCCTGCAGCGCGCCCAGTACTTTTTCTGCTTCGGTGTGACTCATAATTCGTACAGCAATGGCAAACGCGGGATTATACCCCCTGCGCACCGCAGGGCTATCAAACCTTATTGTGGCGCTCATCTATACTGGTACGAATAGCACTTCTTCTGAGGGGCACGGCCTTTACTGCTAGTGCAATTCCTCAGGGTCATACCTTGCGAGCAGTACTATGCAAGAGATCAAGCCCAAGCCCCCTACCAGCGCAGGCCAACTGTTTGGCCACCCCAAAGGACTCTTCCTGTTGTTTGGCACCGAGATGTGGGAACGTCTCAGCTACTACGGCATGCGCGGTATTTTTGTCTTCTACCTGACCTCTACAGCGACTGCGGCAGTCTTCGGCTGGGAACAATTGACCGATACTGAATTGCAATCCAAAGCCCTCAGCTACCTGGGCTGGTACGCAATGCTGGTCTACCTGACCCCCATTATCGGCGGCTGGATGGCGGATAATCGCTGGGGCCAGCGCCGCTGTATTATGTTCGGCGGCACCTTGATGATGCTGGGACAGTTCGCCCTGGGATTTCCCCACGGTTGGCTGCCAAATGGCAGCCAAATTTATATGTTGTGGATCGGGTTGGCCTTGCTGATTATCGGCAACGGTTTCTTCAAGCCAAATATCTCTACTATGGTCGGGGACCTCTATGAAGAGGGTGATCACCGCCGGGACACTGCCTTTACCATTTTTTATATGGGTATCAACCTGGGCTCTATCCTCGGTTACCTGGTGGTGGGCTGGATTGGAGAAAAGGTGGATTACCAGCTGGCCTTTGTCGTCGCTGGCCTTGGCATGTTAGCCGGCCTAATCCTGCAGATGACCCAAGCCAAGCGCTACCTGGGAGAAATCGGAGTAGAACCTTCTGCGCACCTGGAACTGAAAGACAAGAAAGATGAGGACGTCGATAAGCGCCGCCCACTGACTCAAGAGGAGCGCGACCGCATCAAAGTTATTTTGGTGCTGGGTGTGTTTATCGTGATTTTTTGGGCCGGCTTTGAGCAGGCTGCCGGCTCAATGAACTTATTCGCCAAATATCGAACCGACCTGAATGTACTAGGGTGGGAAATTCCCGCCAGTTGGCTGCAGATGGTAAACCCTCTGTTTATTATTATCCTCGCGCCGATTATAGCTAGTATCTGGGTAGGCATGGGAGACCGGGAACCCAGCTCACCGGCCAAATTCAGTTTGGGACTGGTTTTTCTCGGCGTGGGTTTCTTATCCATGTGCGGTGCCGCCCTGCAAATTGGCGATTCAGAGACCATTAAGGCGAGTATTTGGTGGTTGGTATTTGCCTATATTTTCCACACCATTGGCGAACTTTGCCTATCGCCAATTGGGCTCTCTGTCGTAACTAAATTATCTCCGCTGCGCTATTTATCCCTGATGATGGGGCTTTGGTTTGCCTTTATTGGTATTGCCAACAAAGGAGCCGCAGAGATCGGTAAACTCGTTGGTGTATCCGGTCCACTCGCAACCTTTGGCGGAGTAGCCCTGGCCGCAATTATTGCCGGAATTATCCTGTATTTTATTCGCGAGAAACTGGTGGACTGGATGCACGGTGCAGAAGAGGTTCACGTAAAGGTGGGCGAAACCACCAAGGAGGAACTGAGCATCACCGCCGATCACGACGGTGTACCGCCGAAGCATTTTAGCGGCAATGACAAATAAGGGAGCCAACCCATAAAAGGCGTATTTTGCGAGCACGGACCTCGCTCTTTAACGTTATCAGATTCCGGGCCGCTAACAGGCGTGCGTTTAGCGGTCAAAGATCTCTTTCAATTGAAAGGGGAGAAAAATACGGCAGGCAGCCCCGAGTGGTTTAATACTCACCCTCCTGCCAGTAAAACCGCACTTAGCTTGCAGCAATTACTGGAGGCCGGCTCAACCTTTACTGGGTTTACTCACCTTGATGAACTCGCCTACAGCATGCAGGGGAGTAATTTACACTACGGTTCTGCCGACAACCCTAAACTGCCCGGCTATTTTTGTGGGGGTTCCTCTATGGGATCGGCCGCCGCCGTGGCCTCAGGAACAGCCGATATTGGCTTAGGCACCGACACCGGCGGATCGGTGAGGGTACCTGCAAGCTATTGTGGTTTATTCGGCATTCGAACCAGTCACTCACTTATTCCTACCGACGGTGTTATCGGTTTAGCACCCTGCTTTGATACTGTCGGTTGGTTTAGTCAAACTCCTTCATTACTTGTAGACGTCGGCAAAATTCTAATCCCGTCACGGCACTTATCCGCAAATAAAGTAACCCGCCTGGTTACTTGCCCCGAGATCAGTCAACTGGCAGATACGCCCATTCAATTAGCAATCCAGGAATTTATTCCCACATTAAATAATCAATTTCCTATCTGCGAGATTAAACACCTGTCTGACATTGAATTACTGGGCGAACTGGCGGATGTATTCAGAATTTTGCAGGGCCGCGCCATCGCCAATACACACGGGGACTGGTTGCGAAAATACCGGCCGGTTTTTTCAGAGGACATAGCCACAAGAATTACTATGGCCCTATCAATTACCGACGATGAGATATCCTGGGCCAACGAAAAACGACAACAGTGGTACAAGTTGATGGAAACATTACTACCGGACAACAGTAGCGTTTTACTAGTACCAACCACCCCCACAACCGCAATTAAGAAAGGGACCGATAGTGAATCCAGAAAATTACAAACAAATCGCCAGCGACTATTGGGTTTAACCGCTATTGCAGGGCTTTGGGGCGCCCCCCAGTGTCATCTGCCGTTGTTTTCTATCGTAGAAAATGGGATTAATACTGGGGGAAAAGAGATAGAGAAACCCAGTGGCTTCTCATTGATAATGACTCCACGAAGCGATTTTTCGCTTCTCTCTCTAGTTGAACAACTAACAAAATCCCTCGAAGGAATAGCAGGCAGCACCTACGGTGCTACCTGAAAAAGCGATCAGCCTGTTAACGCCCTTTAACCAAATAAGCGATGGCTCGATCCAATCCCTCCAGGGTCATCGGATACATATGCCCGTCCACCAGTCTCTGGGTCATACCGATACTGGGAGTATATTGCCAGTACTCCTCTCCTACAGGATTCAACCAGATCAGGTTACTGTAGGTATCGGTAACACGCTCCATCCAGGCCGCACCGGGCTCTTCATTCATATGTTCGACACTGCCGAAACGACTGGTAATTTCGTAGGGCGCCATAGACGCATCGCCGACAAAAATTACTTTGTAGTCCTTGCCATAGGTGCGCAGTATTTCCAGCAGCGAGGTATTTTCGCTATAGCGCCGCTGGTTGTCTTTCCACACATGTTCGTAAACAAAATTGTGGAAATAAAAATATTCGAGATGCTTGAACTCGGAACGACAGGCGGAGAACAGTTCTTCACAGACGCGCACATAGGGGTCCATAGAGCCCCCTACATCGAAGAAGATCAGCACCTTAATCGCATTATGTCGCTCCGGCACCATTTGAATATCCAGTAACCCGGCGTTGCGTGCAGTAGAGGAAATGGTGTTATCCAGATCCAGTTCCTCTGCGGCACCGGTGCGGGCAAATTTGCGCAGCTTGCGCAGAGCCACCTGGATATTACGGGTGCCCAGACTGATGCTGTCATCCAGATTTTTAAACTGGCGCTTCTCCCATACCTTTGACGCCGAGCGATTGCGCCCCTTACCGCCCACACGGATACCACCGGGATGATAACCGCTATTGCCAAACGGGCTGGTGCCGCCAGTCCCAATCCAGCGATTACCACCGCTGTGACGCTTCTTCTGCTCCTCTAAACGCTTTTTAAATTCCTCCAGTAGTTTTTCCAAGCCACCGAGGCTTTGCACCTGGGCCTTTTCCTCTTCGCTCAGCTGCTTCATAAATTCTGCACGCAGCCAGTCCTCGGGAATCAATTGCTCGACAATGTCGTCGAGGGTCTCAAGGTCCTTAAAATAGGCGTCGAAAGCGCGATCAAATTTATCGAAGTGCTTCTCGTCCTTGACGAGGCAAACGCGGGCAAGGAAGTAAAATTCCTCAAGGTCGGCAAACACCAGGCGCTGCTGTAATGCCTCAAGCAGGGCCAGCAGTTCGGTGATGGTTACCGGTAATTTATAGCGGCGTAAATTCTGGAAAAAGCCAATCAGCATAATAATTCGCAGTCAGCACAGGGAAAAAATAACACCCGGTTAAACCGGGCCGAAATCACCGAGGACAACCTAAGCCCTCGGTGACATTAACCAACACAGTTTAGCGATTATCGCGACGGGCCATAAACGCCAGGCGCTCCAGCATATGGACATCCTGCTCGTTTTTCAGCAGGGCACCATAGAGCGGCGGAATGGCATTGCTGCTATCGCTGTTTTTCAAGATCTCCTCGGGAATATCATCAGCCATCAACAGCTTGAGCCAATCGATCAGTTCGGAGGTCGAAGGCTTTTTCTTCAGACCTGGAACCTCGCGCAGCTGGAAGAAAATATCCATTGCCTCGGCCACCAGCTGCCCTTTGATCCCTGGGTAGTGCACATCGACAATTTTGCGCATGGTGTCACGATCGGGGAAGCTGATGTAATGGAAAAAGCAACGGCGTAAAAAGGCGTCCGGCAACTCTTTCTCATTATTGGAAGTGATAATTACGATGGGGCGCTGCTTGGCCTTGATGGTTTCGCCAGTCTCATAGACAAAGAACTCCATGCGATCCAGTTCAACCAGCAGGTCGTTGGGGAATTCGATATCCGCTTTATCGATTTCATCAATCAGCAGCACCACACGCTCATCCGCCGCAAAGGCCTCCCAAAGCTTACCGCGCTTAATGTAGTTGCCAATATCGTGAACCTTATCCACCCCCAGTTGGGAGTCCCGCAGGCGGGATACCGCGTCGTACTCGTACAGGCCCTGCTGGGCTTTGGTGGTGGATTTAATATGCCACTGGATCAGCTTTAGTCCAAGGCTCTCTGCTACCTGCTCGGCGAGCAGTGTTTTGCCGGTGCCGGGCTCACCCTTGATCAATAGTGGGCGCTGCAGGGTAACGGCCGCATTCACCGCCATCTGCAAGTCTTCGGTCGCTACATAGCTTTCGGTACCGGTAAACTTCATAACTGCTCCAATCCTGTCGTCGAGGCTAACTATCTCTTTTAGCGAATGATAATTGAACAACAGGTTGGGGGCGAGGCGGTAACGCTCAATTTGGATGACCAGCTTGCGCTGGGGAAATTTGCCAGTCCCGCAGGGCGAGTCTTGAAAGCCCGCGTGGGCTTTCCGAAGCAGCCTAGGCCATCTGGGTACTGCGGCGGTGTACAACCTGGCGACCTTTGCCGGTGATATACCAGCGGATACCCAGGTGACTGTGAATTTTCCCGACCATCTCCAGCACCAGCAAGCTGTTCAAGGCGCGAGCTATAGAATTGGTCTCCATACCGCTGTCCTGCACCATGCCGGAAAGAGACCGAAATACACACTCCCCGGTATTTAACAAATGCAGTACCTGTAGAGCATTGTCATCCAATTTACGGATCTGATTGAAATCGATGGTCGGCCCCTGCTCGGGATCGCCCTCAATTTCATGCTCCAATAGGGGCATCATTTCCAACTGCATGGTGCGCAGTTCCTGCTCCATATTCTCTACTCGGGCGCGGGCAATACTGGCGTCGCGCAACTGGCGCCGTGCGGCGTTAAACACGAACATACGGGACGCAATTGCAGCGAGCAGGCAGTAACCGGTAAAAATCAATAAACGCGAGGGGTCACCCTGGATTTCTATCAACAAGTCACTCTGGGTGAATTTAAGGAATATCGGCACCATCAAGGCGCCACACAGCCCCATAATCAGGCAACGTGCGAGCCCCGCTGGATCTTCTTCGGTAAACAGCATTTGATAGTAATTGACCAACCCACCCAAAATGCCCGAAACCAGCATTACTGCAGTCAATATAAGCAGGTGATCGAGCATCAGTATTCCTCAGCCATTCGGCTCTCACTGCCAATCCGGGCAAGTGGGTATTGAACTGAATATTTCACTCTATTCACGACTGCCCTTGCCCTCTTCCCCTGTTAGGTGCGAGGTATTTCCCACATGCAGGATACAGCCGCTCTTGTTATTACTGGATACCTGGCAGAAAAGTGACACGGCTTTTACATTGTTTTGCATTGCGCCACAGCGGGAACCAGCTTAATAGATATAGCAGCTGTCATTGACTGGGGTTGTCGGTCTAAAGGGTTTTAGCGCCTTTGATACGAGCAACCGAGTGAAGGCCTGGATATAGGCGTCGAGGAGGGACGATGGCTGCGCAGGTGAATTAAAGTGCAACAAAAAATACTGGGTGAATGGCTACCCTGCCCTCAGGCATGACAGCCATGTCTTGGGTTATTGTTCGTTAAAGTAGGGATCTTCATCAAAGCGACGACGCCTGTCCCGACGAAATCTCATCAGCAAGCTGACAATCCCCCAAACAACCATGATCGCCAGGGCTCCACCCGAAGCGAATATCAAATTGGTAGTGACCTCTGGCGCCGCTCCATTTTCTTCAAACAGCGTTTGATAAACAAATAGCGGCAACACCGGCACAGCAACTGACTCCGCTACAGAGGTCTTTGCCGGCGCCAACAACACTGCCGCAGCCACTAAGAGTAGAGTCTGGCGCACCCAACTCCAGCGCCAATTGCGCATAAACCACCAGCCCGCCAACAGCATAACCAGTGTTGAAGCGGCGTATACCATCCAGGCAAATTGGAAATCTTCTGTCATTCTCTCACTCTACTTTCTGGCACACCGATTTAATATCGGGCAAATATGCCAGGGTCCTTTACATCGTCACTCGCTCGGAACCGGCATATTTACGCCGCTTCGCAGACAAGCACTGCCAGCCATAAATCGATCCGAAGAATGATTTGAGGAGCCTCTGAGTAACTCTGTGATGCCTCTGGCATGCAGAGCGGTTCACAATCAAGGCGCGGCTTCGCAGGAATGTCTAGACCTTTCAAGAAGTCGCAACGCGGAGTGTGAATCGCTCCGAATGCCCCGAAGGGCGGGCCTTGAAGGCCGCATCTGCTGCGTTGCAGCTCTTGCAAAGGGCTACGGCCATTCGCGGCGAGCTGCGCCTAACATCTGCAGCCTTCAAGACCCGCAGAGGCATTACGGAGTTATTCAGAGGCTCCTTAATTATGCGCAATATTCAAAGGCGTTCACAGGTCGCAGTTCCCGTTTGCGATCAACCTTGTTCAACCCAAGAGACAATATGATCCTCCATATCGTCTGGATGAACCGACTCTTCACTGACAACGCGCCCACGCACCGATATCCCCGCCCGATGCACGGATTCCGGGTCCCCCGACACCAATGGGTGCCAGTCCGCAAGAGGGCGCCCTTCCGCAAGACTGCGGTATGCGCAGGTGAGCGGCAACCAATCGAATTCGGCAATATCCTCTATACGCAACTGAATGCATCCGGGAACATGGGCTTTGCGCTGGCTGTACTTGCTGCATTGGCAGGAATGGGTATCCAACAGGCGGCAGGCCACATTAGTGAGGTAGACCTCACCCGTATCCTCATCCTCCAAGCTGTGCAGACAGCAGCGACCACAACCGTCACAAAGCTGCTCCCATTCGGACCGACTCATTTGATCCAGCGTTTTCCGCCGCCAAAAAGGCTCCTGTGCCATTTAGCTCGACTCAGCGTTGCAACTTGCTGTTCTTCAGCGCGATTTCACTCATTTCGGAATCGGCTATTGGCGGCATCTGCAAGTAATAGCCGCGAGTGCGCACCTCTTTGAGCAGCTTGTCCGCCTCTGCACGGGCCAGCTTTTTGTCCGGCGTCACCAACATCGTAGTGACATGCTGCGGCTTGCCGAAAAGCTCCAGTAGATTTTTGGGAACCCTGGCAGTGCCCTCGCGCTTATCCACGTACAGATACATCTCGTATTTATTTGGACTGCGATAAATATCGCATAAAACTTTCACTTCAATTCCTCTTTACGCAATTGTTTCAGAGCTTCGAGCAAAGGGTGGCCAATCACATCGGCCCGCCACCCTCTGAGCCGACCCTCTAACTCGGGTCGACGGGCCTGGACCAAGGCTTCCAGCTCTTTTTTGCGAATTAATATTTCGGCAGGCAACCCGGCCCGCTCGGCAATAGACACCATCTCAAGTCGCAGTTGCTTGAGGATCTCTCCCTGCTGCCGGTTGAGGGGCTGCTGCATTCGCGCAGGTGGATCGCTTCTCTCGCAGGCTTGGGCAACGATTTTTAACAGGGCCTCGCCATGCTCACGCAGAGCTCTCCCTTCCATACCCAGTTGGCTCAAGGCACCTCTATGCCGAGGCAACTGTTGGGCCAGTCCGAGACAGATATTCTCTTTTAACAGGTGATTGCGCGGCATATTCAGCGCCCTGGCCTGCTTTTCGCGCCAGGCACACACATCCTGTAACACTGCCAGTTG